>NZ_JACYVM010000094.1:0-251 GCF_014842355.1 Sphingomonas sp. CFBP 13706 | reverse complement strand
ATGGGCGGCCTCGCGCTGATCCGCACCGGCGACCGTGTTCGCATCGATCTCGGCAAGGGCAGCGCCGATGTCCTGATCTCCGATGAGGAACTGGCCGAGCGGCGCCGCACGCTGACTGCGGCGGGCGGCTATGCCTTCCCGCGCTCGCAGACGCCGTGGCAGGAAATCCAGCGCGCCACCGTCGGCCAGATGGAAACCGGCGCCATCCTCGAAGGTGCGGAGAAATACCAGCGCATCGCCCAGACGATGGG
>NZ_JACYVM010000093.1:0-257 GCF_014842355.1 Sphingomonas sp. CFBP 13706 | reverse complement strand
CCGGCGGGCTGAAGGTTGACCATCAGCGGGACCTTGTGACCGTGCGTCTGCCAGTCGTCGATCGGCAGGTCGACGCCGATATGGCGCGCGATCGCGGCGAGGTGGATCGGCGCGTTGGTCGATCCGCCGATCGCCGAATTGACGACGATCGCGTTGTGGAACGCCTCCCTGGTTAGGATGTCGCTGGGCTTCAGATCCTCGGCGACCATGTCGACGATGCGCTTGCCGGTCTTGTACGCGACCTCCTGGCGGTCGCG
>NZ_JACYVM010000092.1:0-266 GCF_014842355.1 Sphingomonas sp. CFBP 13706 | reverse complement strand
ATCCGGTGATGATAGTCCTCGGGGCCGTCGAACACGACCGCGGGGCCTTCGAACGCCTCGGGATCGTCCGGATTGCTGAGATAGCGTTCGCGGAATTCCGGCGAGATGACGCTCGTCTTCATGATCGCGCTGTCGAACAAATTGCCGCGGAGCACGATGAAGCCGGCATCCTCCAGCAGCGGCGTCGCGAACGGGCGGATGACGCGCTCGTCCTCGATCGTCGCGGTGCGGCAATTGTCGCCGATGCTCTTGCCGTTGGCGGTCAT
>NZ_JACYVM010000091.1:0-266 GCF_014842355.1 Sphingomonas sp. CFBP 13706 | reverse complement strand
CACGAATTGCCCTTACCTCACGCTTGAGAGTCCACACCACCAACGACATCACTGGGTGTCCTTTCGGATCACCAACTCGGCAGAGCAGTGCGTCGCGGTCTTTGTCAGGTGCGGATGATTATAATCTCAGCCAGATTATATATTATGATGATGTCGATATCTGGAGCCTCGAACCGCTCGTTCAATCCGCTACACGCCGAAGCGCTTAACGAACTGCCTAAGCAATCCTCGTCTCCAAAATCGAGCACCTCACGGCATCGATTTTA
>NZ_JACYVM010000090.1:0-271 GCF_014842355.1 Sphingomonas sp. CFBP 13706 | reverse complement strand
CACGAATTGCCCTTACCTCACGCTTGAGAGTCCACACCACCAACGACATCACTGGGTGCGTTCCAGAGGAACGTCACCAACTCGGCAGAGCAGTGCGTCGTGGTCTTTGTCAGGTGCGGATGATTATAATCTCAGCCAGATTATATAGTATGATGATGTCGATATCTGGAGCTTCGAACCGCTCGCCCAGATCGATACACGCCGAAGCGCTTCACGAACTGCCTAAGCAATCCTCGTCTCCAAAATCGAGCACCTCACGGCATCGATTTTA
>NZ_JACYVM010000089.1:0-316 GCF_014842355.1 Sphingomonas sp. CFBP 13706 | reverse complement strand
ACCCAGATATCACAGTGACGCATGTCGCACCGGCTCCATTGCCTGGTGGCTATAGCGTCGGTGTCCCACCCGATCCCATTCCGAACTCGGCCGTGAAACCCGCCTGCGCCAATGGTACTATCGCTCAAGCGATGGAAGAGTAGGTCGTCGCCAGGCATTGAAGCCCGTGCGACATGCATCACACGATATCAAAACCCATTCACAATCTCATCTACCCTTACGTCCCTAACCGGACCGTCGCGGGGTGGAGCAGCCCGGTAGCTCGTCAGGCTCATAACCTGAAGGTCACAGGTTCAAATCCTGTCCCCGCAACCAA
>NZ_JACYVM010000088.1:0-326 GCF_014842355.1 Sphingomonas sp. CFBP 13706 | reverse complement strand
AAAAAACCAACGCCCTTCGGGGCTCCTTGGTGAATCATAATAACTTAACGAATCGCATGGCCTTGCGCCGGCGATGGTTCATTCAAATTTCTGCCCTATCAACTTTCGATGGTAGGATAGTGGCCTACCATGGTGGCAACGGGTAACGGGGAATTAGGGTTCGATTCCGGAGAGGGAGCCTGAGAAACGGCTACCACATCCAAGGAAGGCAGCAGGCGCGCAAATTACCCAATCCCGATACGGGGAGGTAGTGACAATAAATACTGATACGGGGCTCTTTCGGGTCTCGTAATTGGAATGAGAACAATTTAAATCCCTTAACGAGG
>NZ_JACYVM010000087.1:0-329 GCF_014842355.1 Sphingomonas sp. CFBP 13706 | reverse complement strand
TCGGGGAAGCCCTTCATCGACCGCCCCACCTCGACCTTGCGAATATCACCGTGCGGAAAGTCCCGCAGAACAATTGCCTCCAGATCTCGTGGCGACATCTGCTCTGCCCGCTGTCGGGTGAGGATTACATCTTGTGGCCCGATCGTAACCGGATTGCCCTGGGCGATCGTCGGAACCGAGCAACAGAGACCAGCAACAAAAACCGCCGAACGTAACCACATGGTCGACCTCACCTTTTCGGCTGCCTATCAACCTAAGCTGCCTATCAACCAAACGAACGGCAGCTTTCAGGCATCGTCACAGAACCAAAGAAGGTCGACAAGTGGGCG
>NZ_JACYVM010000086.1:0-334 GCF_014842355.1 Sphingomonas sp. CFBP 13706 | reverse complement strand
TACGCTTGGAGCATGTTACCAAACTCGCACATAGCAAGGAAGGCCTGAGGGCTGCTTACGCCGCGGGTGTCGACCATCAGCGCAATGGTTGGCTGCGATATCCACCATGCAAATGGGACCATCCCGCAATTCTGGCTTTTGATGAAAGCGGAACGTGCGTTGGCGGTATCAATTGGGGCGAGGACCATGATGATCGAACGCTCACAATCACGTTTGCCTGGGGTTCGCCTACCGCTCCTGCAGCCTTTGCTGCCGTACTTTCGCGGTTTCGGAAGGTTCACCTAAACGGGTGGTTTACCGAAATCCACTTCACGATATCGACGCATAACGAAGC
>NZ_JACYVM010000085.1:0-354 GCF_014842355.1 Sphingomonas sp. CFBP 13706 | reverse complement strand
GCGGCGGTTGGACTGCTGTTGGGCGGGCTGATCGCTGGCTATGCGCTGCCGGGTCCATGGCCGATGGTCTTGGCTGGCGCATGCATGGCCGCCACGGCGATGGTCGTCGCCCGCGATCGGCGACGGGACGGATTCTTCGTCAGCGGGTATCGGTCCGGGCGCACGTGGTGGGTGACGTTCGCGATGCTGCTGGTCGGGTTGGCTGCGCTGGTGGGCGCGATCGTCCTAAAGCAGCGCTATGGCATTACTTGGGCGCCGGTCGCGATTGGAGGCGGCATGGCGGTGTTCGCTACGATAATGAGCATCGTGTGGGAGCGGATGTACCGGCAAGAGTTGGATGGAGCGCGGCATGGG
>NZ_JACYVM010000084.1:0-355 GCF_014842355.1 Sphingomonas sp. CFBP 13706 | reverse complement strand
TGCTCGTACAGTTCAGGTGACCGTCTCCTTACGAGGCCGCGACGGCCCACATCGGCGCTTTACGCGAGATCATCCAGTCCCCGATCGCAGGGCGGATGAAGAAGGCGATTATATCAATGATCGCGTGGGCGATCATGACCCGCATCAACGATCCATGATGAAGGTAGTAAACCGTCAACAGCGCGCCCGCAGCCGTGGTGGCGAGCATCCCCTTTAAGCCATAGTGCGCGTGCGCCAGGCCGAAGCCCAACGCTGACACCACCAGCGAGACCGCAAGCGAGCCCGTGACCTGTAGGAGCAGCAGCGGAAGCGCCAGCCGGAAGAACAGCTCTTCACTGAAACCGGCATTAAGGCT
>NZ_JACYVM010000083.1:0-370 GCF_014842355.1 Sphingomonas sp. CFBP 13706 | reverse complement strand
CCCCCATCGACCCCGTTCACCGACCCGAGGTCGATCGATCCCCAACTGCCCCCGGTGTCGGCGCTGATCGCGCAACCATTGGCGATGACCGCGCCGACCCTGAAGGTGCGGCTGGTCTCGGCCATGCTCCCCGACGCACAGCCTGCAATCGCCGACACCGCGAGGAAAGCCCGGACGGCGCGCACCGCCGCTACCAGCTGAGCGTCACCTGTACCGTATCGGTATAGGTGCCCGCCGGCAGCGCCAGGCCATTGCTCGACGCACGGGCATAGATCGGCAGCGTCAACGCCGAGGTGGCCGCGGTGCCGAGGCTGATCTGCCTGCCGATGGTGATTTCGTCCTGCCGCGACGCGTCCGTATACAGCCGATA
>NZ_JACYVM010000082.1:0-372 GCF_014842355.1 Sphingomonas sp. CFBP 13706 | reverse complement strand
CCGACGAAGAGGCCGATCCCAATCTGCAGCGATCGATCGCTCGAGACCTCTTCATCGGACTGTAGCAACCGGTTCGCCGGTGTGAAGGCCGAAGGAAATCCTTCGAAGGGCCACAGCGCGTGCGCTAGCCAAAGGCTGACGACGCTTGCACCCACGAAAACCAGGAAGCTTTCGACCAGCCATCGGCGGTAGAGGTTCTGCCGCTCCGTCGTGTCGGATTGCGTCTGGAACCGTGCATACGCGGTAATATCCCGCCGCACCCACCACGTTCCCCCGACGAGCATGACCGCGATCCAAGCTGATGAGAGCACCATATTCGTTTCTTCCCTGTCAGTTTCCTTGTTGGAAAGTGATCATTGCTTTCCGTTCAGT
>NZ_JACYVM010000081.1:0-429 GCF_014842355.1 Sphingomonas sp. CFBP 13706 | reverse complement strand
TCGGACTGCGCCGATTGACCCCATACCGACCAATGCCGGGCCAAGCTGGACTGGCGATACGATCGTCGTCACGGGTATCCGCGACGGATATGCCGTTCCCGAGACGGCGTCCGCGACGCGCACCACCACGCCTTTGATCCATGTGCCGCAGTCGGTGCAGGTGCTGACCGGCGCGCTGCTGAGCGAACAGGATCGTCGCCAGCTCGGCGAGGCTTTGGCGAATGTTTCGGGTGTCGTCGGCAACCGCCCCGAGGAGGGCTTGACCGTAGGGCCGATCGTGCGCGGCTTCATGGCGGAGATCTATCAGGATGGCCTGCCGATGTTCGGCGCGTTTTCGGCGGCCAACGATCCCGCAAGCCTGGTCGGCATTCGCAGGATCGACGTGCTGAAAGGCCCGAGCGCCACGCTCTACGGCGGCGGCGTCGGCTC
>NZ_JACYVM010000080.1:0-441 GCF_014842355.1 Sphingomonas sp. CFBP 13706 | reverse complement strand
TTGGCGTGTTGCCTCAAGCCCGCGCGCCGTCAGTCGCAGCCAAGCTGCGCCTTGTGGCGCGCTTTGTTGCGCTGGCCGGTCTTGCTGACGTGCGAATTAGCGGCTGCTAATTCGTCTCGTCTGCTGCGACTTGGTGGAGCCTATCGGGATCGAACCGATGACCTGATGCTTGCAAAGCAACCGCTCTCCCAGCTGAGCTAAGGCCCCATTAAGCTGCGAGATGGTGGGCCGAGTAAGAGTTGAACTTACGACCTCACGCTTATCAGGCGTGCGCTCTAACCACCTGAGCTACCGGCCCCATCTCATACCCAAGCTGGTCCAGGGGACCGCTAGGCGGGAGGTGCCAGCTCAGGCTTCCACATTCTCTCGAATGTGGATCCAGTTGATGAAGGGACATGAGGACGGCGGCTAATGTTCTTTGGAATGGAAGAAGCTCTTCCC
>NZ_JACYVM010000079.1:0-470 GCF_014842355.1 Sphingomonas sp. CFBP 13706 | reverse complement strand
GCCGGCCCGCGAACCGAACTTGGCAAATCGACGTTCCCCAGATGGCGCCAATTGAGCCCGGCCAGCACGCGGACTCCATCGCACCGGTTACCCTTAGGAGTGGTGTCGTCTAAGCAAGTGACCGGAACCGAAGCACGGCCCGTCGTTGCTGCCTCGACTGAGAGATCGAGAACGGCCTCGACAATCCCGCGACCGAGCTGTGGTTCACCCGGTGGCAATTGAGCAAAGTTTTCCACGCGAGCGCACTCGGCATCCGTCGCCATGTGATCTAGAACGGTGGCAAGCGGCGCTGCGTTTACAGCAAAGCGGCGCCGAGGCGCATTCGCTGCTTGCTCGGCCGCGTTCTGCGGTATCTGCCCGTGGAGCGTGTCGAAATGAACAACGATCCGGCGTGCGGTACAAAACCTGCCGCCAGCAGCCGTACCTGCTTCGTGGAAAAGGACATAAGATAGGGGCGTTTCGGGGAAGCC
>NZ_JACYVM010000078.1:0-479 GCF_014842355.1 Sphingomonas sp. CFBP 13706 | reverse complement strand
GGGCTGACGATCGGCGTACTGTTCGCGTTTGCCGGGCTGACCGGCAGCCTGCTGGTGTTCTACCCAGAAATCGACGCTGTGCTCAGCCCAGTACTGCGCGCGGTGCCCTCGGAAGCACGCCCTGCGTCGTGGCAGGCGGTGGTCGATACGCTCCACCGCGAGCATCCGGCGCGCACCGGCGCGTGGCGGATCGAGGTGTCGGGGGAGGGCGGCGCGATCCCCGTCCGGTACTACACACCGAAGGAGACGACCGGACGCGCCTTTGCGCCGCTGCTTGCCTGGGTCGATCCGGTGCGTTTGACGACGATCCGCACCGGCTTCTGGGGTGATACGCTGGTCACCTGGATCTACGATCTCCACTACCGCCTGTTGCTAGAGGAGCCCGGCGGGATCGCGATGGGGATTGCCGGGATCGTCATGCTGGTGCTGCTGGCGAGCGGTATATGGGCGTGGTGGCCGCGAGCAGGGGGCTGGTGGCG
>NZ_JACYVM010000077.1:0-491 GCF_014842355.1 Sphingomonas sp. CFBP 13706 | reverse complement strand
TTGATTTTAAGCCGGTGCCAGCCGGCGCCGAGGCCGACTTCTTCAACACAATCGCCCAATTGCGGACATTGCGTGTCCTGCTAGCGTCAGGAGATGACGACCATTTTCTGGCGGCTCGCTTACAGGCTCTATGCTCGACGCCAGCCCTCCATCCGCTTTGAGCTATTCACCTTCGGTTTCGTGGGATTCATGACGTTAATTCACGCCTATGCTGTTTCCGTCAATCCGACGACTGGCAATGCAATTCGCCTTCTGGCTGCCATGCTGATCGTCGTTGTCGGGTTCGCTCATCGGCATGTGCGGTTGGAATGCGCGAAAGGGCCACAGGCGCTGTACGTCAAGGCGATGGCTAAAGACGGCTAAATGACTGCTCTCCACCAGGTCGCGACGTTCGCACTGCTGATCGGCATTAATCCGAAGCGGCCAGTCTGCATTCGCCCGATTGTGTTGAAGAAGTCGGCCTCGGCGCCGGCTGGCACCGGCTTAAAATC
>NZ_JACYVM010000076.1:0-541 GCF_014842355.1 Sphingomonas sp. CFBP 13706 | reverse complement strand
CCGCCTGCATCTTGGCGTCCCGATCGGGACCGGTGCCGAGCATTGGCTCCCAGATCGGCGTGAGGATGGCGGCCGGGTGGACCGAGTTGCAGCGAATCTTCCAGCCCTGTTGTGCGCAGTAGAGCGCGACCGTCTTGCTGTGGTTGCGGATCGCCGCCTTGGACGAGGCATACGCCGCAGCGGCGGGGATGCCGACTAGTCCCGAGCGGGAGGATATGTTGATAATCGAACCGGCCCCCGCAGCCTTCATCGCGCCGATCGCGTAGCGACAGCCGAGGAACGTCCCGTCGAGGTTGACCCGGTGTACGTCGCGCCAGTCCGCTAAGCTGGCGTGTTCCGGGTCGTGCGGTGTCATGCCCGCTTCGAACCCCGTCACGCCAGCATTGTTGACGACCACGTCGGCTACGGGAACGATACCAGCCAACCGCAACCAGTCAGCTTCCTCGCGCACATCAAGCGGTTCGAACCGACACCCGATTTCAGCCGCTGTTGCCGCTCCCGTTGCTTCATCGATGTCGGTGACGATGACGACCGCACCTTC
>NZ_JACYVM010000075.1:0-546 GCF_014842355.1 Sphingomonas sp. CFBP 13706 | reverse complement strand
ACCCATTCACAATGTCAAATACGGGTCGTCTCGACCCAATCACCGTGCTCTCGCACGGGGAACCGTTTCTCTTCATCTCTAGGTTATGCAAAATAGCGTTCGCGTAAGCGTCTCAAACGATGGTGGAGCCTATCGGGATCGAACCGATGACCTGATGCTTGCAAAGCAACCGCTCTCCCAGCTGAGCTAAGGCCCCATGTTCGACGCACCAGATGGTACATACGAATATCGAGAATGTGAGACGCCAGTGCGTTGGTGGGCCGAGTAAGAGTTGAACTTACGACCTCACGCTTATCAGGCGTGCGCTCTAACCACCTGAGCTACCGGCCCGAACGCCGCGTGCCCGTCAGTCGCAGCAAAGCTGCGCCTTCTGAGGGCACCCATCAAAGTATTACTTTGATGGGACCCTGGGGCGCGCTGTGCAGCGCTGGCCGAGCTTGCCCACGTGCAAAATAGCTGACGCTATTTCGTCTCGTGGACTAACCTAGTGATGAAGGGACATGAGGACGGCGGCTAATGTTCTTTGGAATGGAAGAAGCTCTTCCC
>NZ_JACYVM010000074.1:0-550 GCF_014842355.1 Sphingomonas sp. CFBP 13706 | reverse complement strand
GCTCTGTTTCAAACTACGGGCCTGCCCGCGGCCGATCCCAGCTTTTTCAACACAATCGCCCAATTGCGGTCATTCAGCATGGCGCTATAGTTGCCTCCATGATAGATTTTGCAGATCGCGTTCGTATTAGTTTCTCTGCCGATACAGAGCGGCTGGGATTGGCGGGCCGGAAAGGCCAAGTCTGCGGTTCGACCACCCCTTCGCTGACTGGGGTATCCGTCATTGGCTCGACGGTGGACGACTACGCGATCAACGTGCAACTCGAGGAAGTCGATGAAGCCTTATGGTTCTCCGAGGAACTGGTTGAATTGATCGACAAGGGCGCGGGCACGGTCATCAGCCTTGACGGACACGATGCTGAATGGGTCCGCCTTCCGAACGGTCATTGGGAAGAGCGGCCCTGCTCGAAGTGAACTTCCAATGTCCGCTGTCCACCACAATGCGACGTTCGCGATGGGCGAAGCGGATGCGCGAAAGCTGCCTGTCCGCTAACGCCCACTTGTCGACCTTCTTTGGTTCTGTGACGATGCCTGAAAGCTGCCGTTCGTTT
>NZ_JACYVM010000073.1:0-554 GCF_014842355.1 Sphingomonas sp. CFBP 13706 | reverse complement strand
AACAGAGCTAGACGCGCGCGGCGCCTCAGGCGGGTGCCATCTGCGTCGGCATCGGGATCAACTTGGCCATCTTGCGGAGGTTCTGGGCGGTAGCGGCGAGGAGGAACTCGTCTTTTGCGCCGTTGGGACCTCGCAGGCGCAATCGATCCAGCTTCAGGATGCGTTTGAGGTGCGCAAACAGCATCTCGACCTTCTTCCGCTGGCGGCGGGAGGTCACATAGGCGTCGGTGGCGGCAATATCGCGGGCCAGATCGCGAGCGCCTTCGTGGATGGAGCGCGTGACCTTGCGGGCCGGCATGTTGGGCGTACAGCGTTGCCGCAGGTCGCAGCCGGCGCAGTCCTGCTGGCGGGCGCGATAGCGGATGAAGCCGTCCTGGCCGACATCGCCGCGGGCCTGCGTGAAGTCGCGGTTGCGGGGGCGCAGGCGGTTGCCGGCAGGGCAGACATAGCTGTCGTCGCCCAGGTCATAGCGGAAATCTGCCCGCGCGAAGGTGCCGTCGCGGCGGGCAGACTTGTCGAACACGGGGATGTGCGGGTGGATGTCGCGCTCGTGG
>NZ_JACYVM010000072.1:0-585 GCF_014842355.1 Sphingomonas sp. CFBP 13706 | reverse complement strand
GCTGGCGAGCTCGCGAAAGCCCCTGCTGCGATCGTCATATTGCGCGGCAACGCTGAAGCGACGCGCGGTATAGCTGTATCCGAGCGACCAGCGATGGCCCGCGGCCTGACCCGAACGCGACGCACTGACCGACAGCGCAACGGTGCCAAATCGCCACGGCGCCACGACGAGCCCGCCCCCGATCTGCCGAAGCCGGGCGGTCGCCTCGGCATGCGCCTCGAGCGTCAGGAACGACGTCATCCCGCGTCGGATCGAGCCATTGACGGCGAGCGTGCCGTAATCGAAGTTGCGGATGCCATAGCCTTGACGGATGGCGCCGGCTTCGGCTGCGAAATCGGTGAGCCCGGCGCGTAGCAGCGTCGACGAGACGTAGAAGGGGATCGTGGTCGCGATCTGCCGGCCCACGGCATCCGTCGTGACGATCACGGCCTCGCCCGCGCCGTTGATCACCGGGACATCCTGCAGCACGACCCGACCGGGCGCGACGTCTGCACCCTGCTGCCGATAGCCGTCGACGAACAGGTCCCCCGCCGACGGCACGGCCGCCTTGCCCGCAAAGCTCGGCAGCGGCATCGTCAACAGGTC
>NZ_JACYVM010000071.1:0-642 GCF_014842355.1 Sphingomonas sp. CFBP 13706 | reverse complement strand
ACACCGGTTATGGCTCGGCCGAGATGCTGGCGTGGCTCGTCCACGAGCGCGACATCCAGCCTCACATCCCTGTGTTCGATAAGTCGGTCCGCCGTGACGGCACGTTCGAGCGCGCCGACTTCAGCTATGACATCGAGCGCGATGTCTACACCTGCCCGGCGGGAGAAGAGCTGCGGCGTTACTGGCATGAGGGCCGCGCCGCAAAGGAGCAGCCGCCAGTCGATGGACTTTACAGATACCGCACTCGCAAGGCCGCATGCGACGCCTGCGACCTGCGGCCGCGGTGTTGCCCGAATGGGCCGCACCGGAAGATTCTGCGCTCCGTCCATGAGGGCGCCCGCGATCTGGCCCGCGATATCGCCACTACGGACGCCTATGTGACGTCTCGTCGACAGCGCAAGAAAGTAGAAATGCTGTTCGCGCACCTCAAACGCATCCTGAAGCTGGACCGCTTGCGCCTGCGGGGTCCAAACGGCGCCAAGGACGAGTTCCTACTCGCCGCCACCGCCCAGAACCTCCGCAAGATGGCCAAGCTCGTTCCGATGCCGGCGCAGATGGCACCCGCCTGAGGAGGCAGGTAGGCTTGCCTTGATTTTAAGCCGGTGCCAGCCGGCGCCGAGGCCGACTTCTTCAACACAATCG
>NZ_JACYVM010000070.1:0-675 GCF_014842355.1 Sphingomonas sp. CFBP 13706 | reverse complement strand
TGCTCATTATCGGCTACTGCATGGGGATCCGTTCCGAGCGTCGGCTCTGCGATGAGGTGCATCTGAACCTGGCCTATCGTTGGTTCTGCCGGCTGGGGCTCGAGGGGGATGTGCCCGACCATTCGACCTTCTCGAAAAACCGCCATGGACGCTTCCGCGACAGCGACCTGCTGCGCAAGCTGTTCGAAACGACGGTCGAACGCTGCATGGCCGAGGGTCTGGTCGGTGGCGAAGGCTTCGCCGTGGATGCGAGTCTCATCCGGGCCGATGCCAATCGTCAGACTGGTGGCCCGGGTAGCGAGGGCCTGCCGCCCGACGCCGACAATCGTGCCGTCCGCGAGTATCTTGCCGTCCTCGACGATGCCGCATTCGGGGCCGCCACGCCGGTCGTGCCGAAGTACCTGGCGCCGGCGGATCCTGCGTCGCGCTGGACCTGTGCGCACGGGGGGCAGGCCTATTACGCCTACTCGACCAACTACCTCATCGATCTCGATCATGCCGTCATCATGGACGTGGAGGCGAGCACCGCGATCCGGCAGGCCGAGGTGACCGCGTGCAAGCGGATGATCGAGCGCGTGCAGGACCGCTTCGGCGTCTGGCCCGAACGGCTGGCGGCCGACACCGGTTATGGCTCGGCCGAGATGCTGGCGTGGCTCGTCCACGAGCGCGACATCC
>NZ_JACYVM010000069.1:0-692 GCF_014842355.1 Sphingomonas sp. CFBP 13706 | reverse complement strand
CGAAGATTGAATCAGACCGCCGACACCACTGCAAGGCCGACTTTTTCAACACAATCGGTGGAAAGCGGACATTCGCGCGATCGCAAAATCCGGGTCCGCTAGGGTCAAAAGCGGACCCGTGCCGGACAGATCAGGCAGGGAAATGAATTCCGCATAGTTTGTTGCCGTCTGGGTCGCGAAAATAGGCAAGTTCGACTGTCCCCAGCGATGCGGTATTACGCGGGCCGGGCGGGGCTTCGATCGAGGTGCCACCGTTGGCGACCGCGGTATCATGAAGCTGCTTCACTTGTTCAAGCGAGTTGCACGAAAAGGCGACGGTGCTGCCGTTGGCGACGCTTGCCGGTTCGTCGTTAATCGGCTGGCTGACGATGAAATTGGTTCCGTTGCCATTATTATAGATCAGCCGTGTATGGCCGCTGTCGGCAATGTTCCGCGTCCCTTCGCCTGCCCCCAAAGTGGCGAGCACCGTGTCGTAGAAGCGCTTCGACCGTTCAATATCGTTCGATCCGACCATGGTGTGAAAAAGCATGCGGGCTCTCCTTGCAGCTGATCGACTTCCGATCGCCACTAGCCTTCTTACCTAACCGGCCGTTAGGACGCGGTCACCCCCGGGTCGTCGAAATGTCCGCGATTAGGCGATTGTGTTGAAGAAGTCGGCCTCGGCGCCGGCTGGCACCGGCTTAAAATCAAGG
>NZ_JACYVM010000068.1:0-731 GCF_014842355.1 Sphingomonas sp. CFBP 13706 | reverse complement strand
CAGACCGTGTGGAAAGCCGTGAGCCGGGAGCTGCGTAAGTTCCGCTGTCATTGGCCGGTGTAATTTCTGGCGAGATCAGCTCGATGCCGCTCTCCGGCGGCCTTGAAGCGCCCATAGGCGGCTCATGTGACATCCGAGGTAACGCTCAGGCTCGGAAAGGCGTCGATTATGCCCTTACCGCAGCGATCAGGCCCGGTACGCCGACCAGGGTGATGGCTCGCCTGATGTTGTAGGCAAGCGCGGTCAGGCCGAACTCGCCGCGAACGTTCTCCAGCCGGCGCATCAGGAACGCGCCCTGGCCCATCCACTGTTTGATGGTGCCGAACGGGTGCTCGACGCTGTTTCGCCGTTCGTCGAGCACGCCGGGCCGAAGTGCCAGCCGCGCCGCCATGCGGTCAAGCACCGCCTCGTTCTCCAGGCGCGAGACGCGGCGGAAGGTCCGGGTGCAGCGAGACTTCAGCTCGCAGGCCTTGCAGGCAGCGCGGTTGGTGTAGTCGACCTTCACATTGTCACGCGACTTGCCGAAGTGACGCGGCGAGAGCACCGCCCCAGCCGGACAGACGAACACGTCCCGGTCAGGCTCGTAGCGGAACACCTCCTTGCTGAAGAAGCCATCGCGCACGGCAGGGCCGCGGATCGGCTTGGGGACATAGGCGGTGATGCCGGCCTTCTCGCAGGCCTCGATGTCCTCAATCTTGAAGTAGCCGCGGTCGGCGACCGCCTCGATGCGG
>NZ_JACYVM010000067.1:0-735 GCF_014842355.1 Sphingomonas sp. CFBP 13706 | reverse complement strand
GGATGTCGCGCTCGTGGACGAGCCACGCCAGCATCTCGGCCGAGCCATAACCGGTGTCCGCCGCCAGCCGTTCGGGCCAGACGCCGAAGCGGTCCTGCACGCGCTCGATCATCCGTTTGCAGGCGGTCACCTCGGCCTGCCGGATCGCAGTGCTCGGCTCCACGTCCATGATGACGGCATGGTCGAGATCGATGAGGTAGTTGGTCGAGTAGGCGTAATAGGCTTGCCCGCCATGCGCGCAGGTCCAGCGCGACGCCGGATCCGCCGGTGCCAGAAACTTCGGCACCACCGGCGTGGCCGCCCCGAATGCGGCATCGTCGAGGACGGCAAGATACTCGCGAACGGCACGCGTGTCGGCGTCGGGCGGCAGGCCGTCGCTTCCCGGGCCGCCAGTCTGACGATTGGCATCGGCCCGGATCAGGCTCGCATCGACGGCGAAGCCCTCGCCACCGACCAGCCCCTCGGCCATGCAGCGTTCGACCGTCGTTTCGAACAGTCGGCGCAGCAGGTCGCTGTCGCGAAAGCGGCCATGGCGGTTCTTCGAGAAGGTAGAGTGGTCGGGCACGTCGCCCTCCAGCCCGAGCCGGCAGAACCAGCGATAGGCCAGGTTCAGATGCACCTCGTCGCACAACCGGCGCTCGGAACGGATCCCCATGCAGTAGCCGATGATGAGCATGCGGATCATCAGCTCGGGGTCGATCGATGGCCGTCCCATCTCGCTGTAGAACGGCTTCA
>NZ_JACYVM010000066.1:0-774 GCF_014842355.1 Sphingomonas sp. CFBP 13706 | reverse complement strand
TTCAGGCAAGCATTATTGAAAATGAAGCGAATTACGGCTCCACGCCTGAAGCACGGGTTCGATTCCCGCAGGGGTCGTCTTGAGCCAGTCTTTTTGCAGGGAAAGTTTTGCCCAAAGCCTACGGGGAGCGGTCTCCGTAGCGTCGTCTGTGACGGAAAAGGCACGATTTTCCAGAAAGTCGACATTATCAAGGTCATAGCCGGATTTTGCGATAGAGCGGTTTGCGTGTCGCCATGGCCCCCGTTATCCTTTCGTTAAGGACAATCTCGAGGAAACCAACATGAAGCGTCTATTCTTTTCGACCATGGCATTCGCATCCGCCTTCGCGATGGCCCCAGCGGCTCATGCAGTTGACTTCACCCCGAACGATCCGGAATTCACCGTTCGCGGCGATATCAACGATGGTACCGTTTCGGCAGATTTCGGCCGTTCGGGCATCGCGGCCGGCACATTCCAGGATACCTTCAACTTCATCATCGATCAGACTGGTCTGGCTAGCGGCACGCTGAGCACGAACACCACGCGCCTGACGAGCTCGACCGATCTCGACATCCTGTCGGTGTTCATCAATGGGTTCGCAGCCACGAAGACCATTGTCGGCAACGCCGAATTCTTCGAGCTCAACGACGTCGCGATCGCTTCGGGTGTGCCGAACCAGATCGTCGTGAACGGCACGTCGCGTGGCAACGGCTCCTATGCCGGCACCGCGACCTTCGAGCCGACGGCAGCAGTTCCCGAGGCTGGTACCTGGGCAATCATGCTGTTCGGTATCGG
>NZ_JACYVM010000065.1:0-860 GCF_014842355.1 Sphingomonas sp. CFBP 13706 | reverse complement strand
GCGCCCCGCGTGGCTGTGCGAAAAAACATGGCGAGGCGCTAAAAAGGTACGCGGTACTGAAGGCCATAGCCTCGTTTTTGGCTACACGCTTGATAGTTGAATATTTGTAAAGCACCCCGCCCGCTCGTTTGACACGATTAATGTCGCGAGCGGGATGCCGAGCTCTCACTGTCTTGGGTCAGCGGGCTCTGAGGCCTGCCTCGCAGAGAGCCGTTTACGTCGCAAGTGCATTTCAGAATTGCAATCCCGCGGTGATACAGGCCGTTTTTCACTCGAGCAAAAATTGCCACGCTGCTGCCTGCGCAGACCTGCCCGCCCCAAACGCCGGTCCGTGTGTCTGTACGGTCTGCTCTACAACTCCGGCAGGCGGAATGAGCGTTTCCGCGGTAAGGTCAGAACGGCTGCTTTCAAGTCGACGCAAAAACAGACAGCCGATGTCGTCGTGCATTATCGATAACCTGACTCGCGGCACGTGATGCCGTTGTCAGAACCCTAGATGTGTTCGCATAAATTGAGCGAAGCGAGGGGAAACGCCATAGCCGACTGAGGTTGCCAGTATGATAGCAATTGGGAGGCCCCAGACGACCGCAAGTACGCTGTACAGAATTATCATGTGCGAAAGATGGCAGGATTATCGCCTGCGACTAGCCCTAGTTTTGTTTCAAAAGCCGAAAGTGTCTCGAACCTGACCAATGTCTACGACCTGAAGCGTTAGGTGCGGGGCATCGAGAGCCGGCACGTTTGGTCTCGGTCGATCCTGACACCGAAAACTTAAGCCGCTCTAGCTTGGCCCAAGTTACAAGACAGCAGGCCCAAACCGGTTCAAAGGCACTTTGAGAAACGCCGTCCCACATTCGTCG
>NZ_JACYVM010000064.1:0-864 GCF_014842355.1 Sphingomonas sp. CFBP 13706 | reverse complement strand
GCCGGCGCGTGAAGCCGCTGCGTGCCGTCGTACCAGACATATTCGTAATGATCGTTCGCGAGGTTCTTCAGTTGCGCCGACAGTTCGAGCTGCGGTGTCACCTTGTAGGCGAGTTCCGCGTTCAGCACGACATAGTCGCCATAGCGCCCCTGCGTGTTCGCCGGGTTCAACTCATAGCTTGACTGTCCGTTACCCCAGAACGATACGCGCAGCTTCGGATCCGGGGTTAGGTCCAGCCCGCCCGAGAAGACGTTCTGCGGTACATGGTCGATCGCGTTGCCCGCCTGCGACGGCGTCGCCGGATCGGGCGTCACGATCCGTGCGGTCTGGTGCGAATAACTGCCCCAGAGCGCAACGCTGCGCACCGGCTTCACGTCAATTTGGAAATCGACGCCCCGCCGACGCGTCTTGCCGAGATTGTCGAAATCGCCCGATGGATCGTTCAGACGACGCTTCAGTTCGCCACTCGCGGTCTGCTGCCACAGCGCGACGCGCGCTTCCAGCCAGCGACCGCGCGTCAGTTTCACGCCGCCCTCGAACCCTTCGTTGATCGACGCCGCGACATCGACGACGCGGGGCGCCACCAGATACGCACCTGAGCCGGCACCGATCTGGAAGGTCCGGCCGTAATTGCCGTACACCGTGACGCCGTGCACGGGCACGATCGCGACGCTCAGCTTGGGCTGGCTGATCGTGCCGTAATCGTTGATCGGCGCGGTCGTGCCCGCGAGCCGGTTGTTGAAATCCCCCTCGACCCGGTCAAGCCGCCATGCGGGCGTGATCTTCAGCCAGTCGGTCGGTTCGATCACCGCCTGCAGATACCCGCCGTACACGGTTAGGCTGAATTTCTGGTCTCGCGTCTGG
>NZ_JACYVM010000063.1:0-873 GCF_014842355.1 Sphingomonas sp. CFBP 13706 | reverse complement strand
CCACGCACGCCGTCAGAGCAGCAATACAGCGATCGGAAGCTTCGCTCTCGACGCTGAGCCGAGAGCTGGGGATCAACCCGAAGACGGTGGCAAAATGGCGCAAGCGGGCAACGGTTGAGGATCTGAAGACCGGGCCGAAGGCCCCTCACTCCACGACCTTGACCCAAGCCGAGGAGGCAGCGGTCGTCGCATTCCGGCGTCACACATTACTGCCTCTCGACGATTGCCTATACGCGTTGCAGCCGTCGATCCCGCATCTGACACGGTCAGCGCTGCACCGCTGCCTGCAACGGCACGGCATATCCCGTCTGCCGGACATTGAGGGGGACAAGCCGAAGCGACAGCGCTTCAAGCGCTACCCGATCGGCTTCTTTCACATGGATATCGCCGAGGTTCAGACTGCCGAAGGCAAGCTTTACCTGTTCGTCGGCATCGACCGCACGAGTAAGTTCGCGGTCACCCAGCTCGTCGACAAGGCGGACAGGCGAACGGCGTGGGAGTTCCTTGAACACCTGCTGAAAGCGGTGCCGTACCGGATCCACACGATCCTGACAGACAACGGCATCCAGTTTGCCGAGCAGCCGCGCAACCGTAACACCGCCTGGTCGCGTCAGATGCGCTTCGACATGATCTGCGAAGCAAACGACATCGAGCACCGGTTGACCAAGCCGAACCACCCGTGGACGAACGGTCAGGTCGAGCGGATGAACCGCACCATCAAGGAGGCGACGGTCAAACGCTTCCATTACGAGAGCCACGAGCAGTTGCGGGTGCACCTCGCAGACTTCATGGCAGCCTATAATTTCGCCCGTCGGCTCAAGACGCTCAGTGGCCTCACGCCTTACGAATACATCGCCAAAATCTGGACGTCAG
>NZ_JACYVM010000061.1:0-904 GCF_014842355.1 Sphingomonas sp. CFBP 13706 | reverse complement strand
CGCCGTCCGGATATCGACGAGGCGCGCATGCAGCATGCCGGTATTGCGGATCGCCAGCATCCGACCGCCCCCGCTCCGTTCCACCGTCGCGGTCAGCTCGGGCCTGGCCGCGTTGACCGACCCCGCATAGGTGAAGAGCGGAACCGAATAGCGCATCTGCACCGCAAGCTCGGCCGCCGGCAGCCGGCTCGCATTCGGCGCATTCGCGGTGGGGATTTCGTCGATCAACAGGCGGTAGCTGCGCTCCCCCGGGCCGGTCTGGTCGTTCGCCGCGACAGCAGGCCGCTCGCGCCGCAACACACGGATCATCTGCCGTTCCCCCGCCGGGATGACTGCGATCGGCGGGCTGGCAACGACCTCGTCCTGATCGTCGTACAGATCGCCCTGCGGCCCCTGCGACCAGCGCAAAGTCCGGACCTGCATCGTGATCGGCTCGTTGCCCTTGTTCTCGATCCACAGCGCGGTGGCGCGCTCGGTGGTGGCGATTTTCGGATCGACCGGCCAGATGATGACCGCCGCGGCGCGACTTGTGCCTGGCAGCAGGAGGAGCGGCGAGACGATGGCGGTCAACATACGCAGGATCTTCATGACTTGTCCTTGCTGCATCACCAGGTGACGGTGATGCGAACCACATCGGAATATCGCCCCGCTGCCACGCCGCGCTGGACGACGGCGCGGGCCTGGACGGGAACGGACAGTCGTGACGTCCCGATCGGAAATGCCAGCGCGATCGCCTGCGACGTCCAGGGCGTCTGACTGCCGTTCGCGAACAGCTGATAGGGCAAGCGATCGGCAGGCCGGGTTGCGTGGACGAGCTGGCGCACACCGTTGGCCGGCTGAGTGCCGTTGTCCGCGGTGAGGGTGACGCTCATTCCCGGGGTGCAGTCGATCTGCAATCCGGCGG
>NZ_JACYVM010000060.1:0-913 GCF_014842355.1 Sphingomonas sp. CFBP 13706 | reverse complement strand
CAATACATGTCCAGTCAGCCGCCTTCGCCACTGGTGTTCTTCCGAATATCTACGAATTTCACCTCTACACTCGGAATTCCACTGACCTCTCCATGATTCAAGCGATGCAGTCTAAAAGGCAATTCCAGAGTTGAGCTCTGGGCTTTCACCTCTTACTTACAAAGCCGCCTACGTGCGCTTTACGCCCAGTAATTCCGAATAACGCTAGCTCCCTCCGTATTACCGCGGCTGCTGGCACGGAGTTAGCCGGAGCTTATTCTCCCGGTACTGTCATTATCATCCCGGGTAAAAGAGCTTTACAACCCTAAGGCCTTCATCACTCACGCGGCATTGCTGGATCAGGCTTTCGCCCATTGTCCAATATTCCCCACTGCTGCCTCCCGTAGGAGTCTGGGCCGTGTCTCAGTCCCAGTGTGGCTGATCATCCTCTCAGACCAGCTAAGGATCGTCGGCTTGGTGCGCCTTTACCACACCAACTACCTAATCCTACGCGGGCTCATCCCTCGGCGATAAATCTTTGGACTTACGTCATCATCCGGTATTAGCAGTCGTTTCCAACTGTTATTCCGAACCAAGGGGCAGATTCCCACGCGTTACGCACCCGTGCGCCACTAAACCCGAAGGCTTCGTTCGACTTGCATGTGTTAGGCATGCCGCCAGCGTTCATTCTGAGCCATGATCAAACTCTCAAGTTTATGTCACCATCACGTCGCAGTGGAATTCCACGACACGACAGCTCATCTCAAGGAGCCGCTCTACACAAAATTCTTCAGACGACCCGCGCAGTTCGAAAACCACACAGACCGTCCATTACGTATGGATACGTGAAGGACATATGAGAACGACTTAGCTTTAAACGATTATCCAGAGCCTTGAGGACCCCAGAAACCGCAAGCCGCCGCCCACATGTCCC
>NZ_JACYVM010000059.1:0-952 GCF_014842355.1 Sphingomonas sp. CFBP 13706 | reverse complement strand
CCGCCTCGATGCGGTCGACGCCGAGCGCCTCCATTGCCGCTGTCGCGGTCTCGGCGAGCAGGCCCAGGTCGAGAACCTGGTTGCTCACCGCCTGCTCGGCGATCAGCTTGTGCTTCACGTCAACGGCGAGCTGGATGTTGTAGCCGACGCCCACCTTGGTCATGCGCGCCATCGCGCGGGCATCCGGATCGGTGAGCGAGATCTGCTCGGCGCCGGTGCGCTCCATCTCGCCCAGCAGCGCCTTCTGCCGGTCACGCTTGCCCTGGATGGCTGCGATCTTCTCGGCCAGCTTGCCGTTACCCCGACCGGAACCGCCGCCCGGCGTGTAGTCATCGTCGGCGTCTCCCTCATCGAGCCGCTTCATGTACCCGGCGAGCTTCTCGTCGGCTTCCTGGATGAACCTGGTGAGCGAGGTGCGAGTAAAGTTGCGGTTCTTGTTATTGACCGCCTTGATGCGCGTACCGTCCACCGCCACGAGCTCGCGCCCGAACAGGTCGAGTTGGCGGCACAGCACCACGAACTCGCGGAACACCGTCTTGAAGGCGGCACGGTTGTCGCGGCGGAAATCGGCAACCGTCTTGAAGTCCGGCTTGAGGTGCCGCAGCAGCCAGATCACCTCGATGTTGCGGTGGGTCTCGGCTTCCAGGCGCCGGCTTGAACGAACCCGGTTGAGGTAGCCGTAGATGTAGAGCTTGAGCAGATCGGCCGGGTCATAGCCTGGCCGCCCCGTCGCCTTCGGCCGCACGCGGACGAACCCGGCCGTGCCAAGGTCGAGCCCGTCGACGAACGCCTCGATGAACCGGACCGGATTATCCGGTCCGACATAATCATCCACCGCTTCGGGCAGCAGCAGGAGCTGCGAGCGGTCCGTTCCAGCCAGATGCGCCATGGCAGAAACATACCATGGGCCGAGATCTACGGGAATCCTCAGACGAGGTTTCCACACAGTCTG
>NZ_JACYVM010000058.1:0-1001 GCF_014842355.1 Sphingomonas sp. CFBP 13706 | reverse complement strand
GACGAACCATCCGGGTTTTCTGGGCGATCGCTTTGCTTAGTGGCGCGCCTCTAATCTGCAATCGCTAGGAGTTCTTGAAGTCGACCATGCTTGGCTGCTCCGGCCGGCGGTCAAACGCCGTGCACGTAGTTGTGACCACGGGGCGTTTGGATGCGATCAGATGTAGCGATGGGAGGCAGGATTTGTCGGATGACGGCAGCAGATCATTTGCGTCTGCGCTAAACGAGAATGCCGGATGTCGTCGTTTCCTTCCCAGTCACCATACTCATGAGGACGTGGTGATCGGGGAGATGAGCGATTGTGCAAGGTCGGGTAGCGGGGGAGGATGCGCGAATGTCCGGGTTTGGGTCGTTCTCGCCGATGCATATTCTGGCACCACAGCTACGCGAAGAACGCGGCTACGTCGGTGGCACCGAAGGCCGTTGGTTAACGGATTGCGACGTGTTTGATCGAGGGAACAGAGGAAGATCAAGCGGCATGGATCGTAATCCTGTGGGGAGGTTGGAGACGTGTTGACGGCGGTTACCAGTTGGGGGATGTCGTCCGAGCCGCCCTCTCCGCTGCAAGATCTCGCGCTGGAGCCTGCACGCCTGCCGGTACGCGATCTCGCGGAGCCCGCATAATGCCGTGCGCAAGGCAGTCGCGACCGCGACCGTGAAGGCGCTGGTGGCAGCGGTGGCGGCAAGCGGTATCGACATCGTCTATGCCGATACCTTTATCGCGAGAGGGTCGAACAGCTTACCGCAGTGTTCCCGGATGATGCGCTGAAGGCCCAGGCGTTCGAGCGCATCCGTTCGCTGATCGACACCGTGGTGTTGAAACCGGAAAACGGCGTACTTGCGATCCATCTTCGCGGCAAGTTTGCGTCAATGCTCGAGCTATGCGTGTGTCCAGAAACACAAAAAGCCTCCGCGGATGTGACCGAGGAGGCGTTGCAAATCAAGTTGGTTGCGGGGACAGGATTTGAACCTGTGACCTTCAGGTTATGAGCCTGACGAGCT
>NZ_JACYVM010000057.1:0-1011 GCF_014842355.1 Sphingomonas sp. CFBP 13706 | reverse complement strand
GATTTTAAGCCGGTGCCAGCCGGCGCCGAGGCCGACTTCTTCAACACAATCGGGCGAAAGCAGTCGTCCACTAGCGCCAACGACGCTATGCCAACGCTATGGCAACCAGCGACATACAGGCCCGCCTAACAAGGATACTCGCTGCCGAAGAAGCACCTATAGTGGATTGGCCTGTCGTAGACCGTCTCTGTGACGAGCTGGATCGCGATCTCGATGCATCCAGCGATGACATTCCTGAGATCGTGACGCATTTCCTCTCTGACAGCGACATCCGCGCTCGCGATGCAAGCTATGGTGAGACGCAGCGCGACGCTGTTCGAACCTATCTCGCCACTGGTGACTATTTCGACGGCGTTGCCGTCCCGTGGTGGGGGTGCTTTGCGCTGGTAGCAGCCGTCGTGGGAGCTATTGCGTGGGCGCTGGCTTAGCCGAGCGGCCGCTTCTGGGCGGAAACAAAATGGTTGGAATTGGTGGAAAGCGGAAGTTACCAAATGGCCCGCCCCTCACCTTGACCGGGGAAGCGCGACTTGAAGTCAGCGACCATTTTGTTGCGAACAGCAAAGAGCTCTTGGTGAAGCTCGGACGGAAAGCCAGCAAGTTCGATCTCGTCGAGCAGGTCCCACAACCCTCGCAGGGCCTCCTCCTGCGCCTCGGCGGGGTCAATGAGCCGCCCCATGTCATCTCGCTTGCCTGCCATGTCACCCCCTTCAACCTCGCTTTGGCAACATAGTCACTTTATGTGAATGTCCGCTACTGGTGGTCAACGGACAGGCCGCTTTTGGGTACGAATGTGGCGATAGCTGCCGTTAACAGAGGCGCCGACATCGAAAGGAGACCACGCGCCGAAGAAAGTCCGAGACTAAAATGGCGGGGGATACCTCCGATATATTTGTAAGGAGATGATCGGTTTATAACCTGTCACCTCCACTACCCACATGTCATCTTGCCAAAACGCCGGCCCGCGAACCGAACTTGGCAAATCGACGTTCCCCAGATGGCGCCAATTGAGCC
>NZ_JACYVM010000056.1:0-1079 GCF_014842355.1 Sphingomonas sp. CFBP 13706 | reverse complement strand
CCGCTGTTGCCGCTCCCGTTGCTTCATCGATGTCGGTGACGATGACGACCGCACCTTCGTTATGGAAGCGTGCTGCGATTGCGCGGCCGATACCACGCGCAGCACCGGTGACGACGCACGTCTTGTTATTCAGTCTTTGCATGATGTTCTCGAAAACAGAGTCCAGTCGGCGGATTACTCCGCTGGCGTATGCTTTGCCGCTTTAGCGGTGACGCTGGATCATTTCGAAAGACTCCCGAGAACGTGACGATGTTACGTCAACGATCAATCGGCTGCAATTCAATATTTCGATCCTTTTTGGGAAGCGCGATTGCCAGGAAGCCATTGCTATCATTCGGACGTTAGGTCCAAGGCGCAGCGCACCATCGGAATGGCCTTAGCCTGCCCACCCCTGTGGCAAGAGCCCTGCGCAATTCATTACAAACCGTTTGCGAAGCAGTTCGGGGATGGCGGGGTAGAATCTGACTTGCCGTTGGTACGACGCGGTTATTATTTCTCCTGCCTCTAAGCTGGTTAGGATCTTTTGACTCGTTGGAAAGTCAAAGGAATAAGCAGTCTCGTTGCCAACCAGAGCCAGATCAGGGCGAGAGGAACGCGCGACCTTCCCAAATGATAGGTTCAAAGTTGGCTGAGGCCACGCCTGAGCGGCCGTAAAACCACGCAATTGCACAATTGTACGAGTGCCACTACAGCCGAGTGTTAGGCGCGGACGATTGCCTTCATAGAAGGACAGGTAGGGGGTGTTATCTGCCACCCCAAAGCTAGTCCAGCCTGAGGGTTGCGGCCCAGCAACTACTGCCGTTGCAAGACAGATTGATAGAAGACAGGGGTGCATCCGTTTCGACCTTGGTGAGCGTCGTCAAGAAAGCCGAGTTAGCGATTGAAGATGACAACACGTTGACTATCCGCTCACGGTCTCCGACTTTTTGTCTGACGTAGGAGTTCCCATTCAACGATCGATTCCGAGAACGTCGATCCCTTCTCGCCAACCGTTCCCTTTTTGGAAAGCTGCCGTTCCACAGTCGCCCGATTGTGTTGAAGAAGTCGGCCTCGGCGCCGGCTGGCACCGGCTTAAAATC
>NZ_JACYVM010000055.1:0-1103 GCF_014842355.1 Sphingomonas sp. CFBP 13706 | reverse complement strand
GTGAGCCAGGAGACCTGCCGGCGTCTGGTCGCTCTTGCCTGGCCCAGGGGGTGGCCGCGGCACGGTACTCCGTCGAGCGACGACGTGTGCGGTGGGGACCGCACGGGCATGCGTGCCGGTCGCAATCGCGTCCGGCTGGCGCGGATGTCGGCCGTTCGCGGGAGGTCCCTGCCGGGTTCGCCAGACGCCCGGGGGATTACCGTAATGCCGTTCCTATTGTCTCGCCTCGCGCTCGCGGGGGCTATTCTGTCGCCTGTCTTCGCAGCGCCGCTCAATGCGCAGTCTTTGCCTGCCTCCGACAATGAAGACATCCTAGTTGTCGGCCAGCATGCCCGCGACACGCTCACCACGCCAAACGCGACCGGCAGCCGCCTGGGCCTCACGCCGCTTGAGACCCCCGCGACGATCTCGGTCATCGATGGCACCACGATCCGCGCACGTGGCGACCTCTCGGTGATCGACGCGACAAGCCGTGCGCCGGGCATCAGCAACGCCGGCAACCCCGGCAACGGTGGCACCGCGCTCGCCGCGCGGGGCTTCAGCGGTCAGGGCTCCGTGCTCCAGCTCATCGATGGCATAAGACTGTTCCCGGCGGCCGGCACGATCACCTTTCCGACCGATCCGTGGATGGTCGAGCGGATCGACATCCTGAGCGGCCCGGCCTCCGTGCTCTACGGCCAGGGCGCACTGGGCGGCGCGGTGAATGTCCTGATGCGCAAACCCGATACGCAGCGGACGCACGTGGAGGGCGAGATCGGCTATGGGTCGCAGGACAGCTTCCATCTCGCGGCGGGCGCAGGGGGGCCGATCACCGAGCGCCTCTCTTACCGCATCGACGGCAGCTATCGCCGGTCCGACGGCTATGTCGATCGCGGCCAGTCGCGCAGCCATGCCGTGTCGGGCACGCTGCGCTGGGCGCCGACCGACACGCTCGTCGTCACCGCACGGGACGATTATGGCGACCAAAAGCCGATGCGCTATTTCGGTACGCCGCTGATCGACGGTCGGCTCGACGACCGCATCCGGGAACGCAACTACAACACACGCGACGGCGTCATCCGCTACCTGGACAACCGCACCAGCCTGCAGGTCGACTGGACGCC
>NZ_JACYVM010000054.1:0-1315 GCF_014842355.1 Sphingomonas sp. CFBP 13706 | reverse complement strand
CCGCCGACACCACTGCAAGGCCGACTTTTTCAACACAATCGCCCATTAGCAGACGTTCGGCTGGCGGGGTGTTGTTGCCGCGAGACGCGCTTCATCGACGTCATTTACCATCCGTTTACCGCCTGTTAACGCCTGTCCACTCGCGCGGCTTTCGCCCGAGTCAGGGTGGGGTAAGCATATGATAAGAATGTTTGGTGCGGCTTTGGTGGCGTTGCTGGCGGCTGGAGCGGCAGACGCGAGCGTGATTTACACGTTTTCCACAGTCGAGCCATTTGCGGGTGGTGCACTCAATTTTACATACGAAACATCGAGTTACGTGAGCGATCCCATCTTTGTTCAAGCCTCAGGTCTGACCAACGCGACCGCTTCCATACAAAGAATCAGGTTTGACGGAGGTTGTTCAGACGGAGGTGGAGCCGCTTGCGACCAGATCACCGTTTTTTCCGCGACAAACTTCGGCACGAGCATGACCTATCGCTACTTCGCCGATGGCGCGTTCGGAACCGCAAACACCTACAGCGCCTCTAGAGGAGCCGCCGCGACACTGACGGTTGCCGAGGGTGCCGTCCCCGAACCTGCCACGTGGGCGATGTTCATCAGTGGCTTCGGTTTGATTGGCGCAACCATGCGCCGTCGCCAGCGGATCAACGTCAGCTTCGCCTGATCCCCTGACGCATCTTCAGGTGAAGTGAATGACGCTCCGGCTACGGTCGTGAGCGCCTTCGTATGGACGTCCGCTTTCCACCAATCTCGGCCGTTCCGCTCACGTCCGGTTCCGGACGTCAGGGTCTATTTTGGCTGAGCTTGGAAGCTGACACGAAAGCTGCTTATTTCTGCGGATGAACAGCGCTTCCAAACTGATAATAGCTGGACTGGTCTCCGCGGGTATGTTCGCACTCGGATACGACATCGGCGGGAGACAAGCGATAGCTTTTGAACGGAGGCAGGTTGATTGAAACGGGTCAGCTAAGCAGTCACAAGATGCGGTAAGGCGATGGTCCGCAAAAACACACGAGACCCCGCGCACTGTGAACTCGCTTTGGTATGCCCGGAGCATCGCATTCCCGAACAAGAATTGTGTTCAGCTCGTGCTAAAGGGCGGCGTCGGCGGCGAACCAATTTATTGCTACCGGTTCAACAGCGTGACGCCGATCGAGGAATATAGCGACGTGGAATGAGCGAGCGAGTCGGCTTTCGCGCTGCCCTTTCTTAAAAGCGGACCGCCTGCTTCCCACCAATGCTTGCCATTCCGCTTCTGCCCGATTGTGTTGAAAAAGTCGGCCTTGCAGTGGTGTCGGCGGTCTGATTCAATCTT
>NZ_JACYVM010000053.1:0-1440 GCF_014842355.1 Sphingomonas sp. CFBP 13706 | reverse complement strand
CAGGCTGCCGCTCATATAGTTGACGGTCGACCCTTGCGTGAACGGCGTGGTGCCGCTGGCATCGGCCGACACCTGATAGGCGATCGCGTCGGCGCCTTTGACCAGGCGAAACTGGTTGAGGCTGGTGATGGTCGCGCGCGCCGAATTGCCGCCGATCAGGGTCAGCACGGACCCCGTGCAGGAAAGCCCGGCGGATCCGGCAACCTGCGGCACCGTGCCCCCTCGCACGTCGTACGACGACACCGGCGAGAAGGTGAGTGCCCCGGACGATGTCGTGCAGGCGGCGAATGCAGGGCCCGTGACGATGCTCAGGACCACCAGTGCGAAGAACAGCCGCAGCGACACCATCACCGGCACGAGACCGGTCCAACCCGTGACAGCGCCGCGACGTCTGCGGAGACGCCGAACGTCGCCTGGCACACCGTCCCGTCCGACGTCAGCGCGGAGAGCGACACCTGTTCGCCGACATCCTCCAGATACGCGATGCCGTCCCAGCCGATGGCGACGTCGGGATGCCCCTCACGCTGGACGCGACCGCCCGGCTTGAGTGTCGCCCCGGTGCTGTCGACGAGCACGGCGAGGATGTTGCGCGTCATGCGGACGTTCAGACGCACGACGGCACCACTGCCCTGTCGCACGGCAACCCGCTGCTCCACCGCGGATGCGACATGGTTCTCCGACAGCGACAGCGTATCGATCGCGAAGCGGACGGGAAGATAGGGCACGACATTGGGCACGAAGAGATGGCCCTTGCGGTTCGTCACGCCGACCGGCTGGTTTTCATAGCTGACGCCAACGCCCGCCACGCCAGTCTCGACGACCGCGAAGGCATCGCTCGCCTGATTGGCGACGAACAGGCCGCCGTCCATCGCCACGATCGAACCCGATGCGCCGATCCAGGCCGAGCTGCGCGCCTGGGCCATCGCGCCCCCGGCCTGCACTTCGATGAAGGGCGCGCGCCATGTCCCGGTCACCTGCCCCGATGCAGGCCCCCGGCTTGCCGCTGCTATCCCGGCATCGATTCCAAGGCCGCCATCGGTCGGCGTCGCCCGGGTATAACCGACCTGATAGAGATTGCGCCCGGCCGAACGGCTGATCCCGCCACTGGCCGCATTGCGTCCGAACGGGATGAACAGGCGCAGCTGGGCGCTGGTCGCGCCCCGTTCGAAATCGCGATCCGCGGTCACGAACAGGTTCGCGCGCGATCCGACCGGACGACCATAGGACAAGGACAGCAGGCGCGAACGTAGCGTGAGTTCGTCGACCGATCCCAAGCTTCGCCCCGAAATATACGCAGCCCCCACTGTGCCCAGCCGCGCCAGATTGACGTTGGCGATCGCGCGATAGGTTCGCCGCCGTGTCGCGGGATTTGCAAGGTCGAAGCTGGCGAGCTCGCGAAAGCCCCTGCTGCGATCGTCATATTGCGCGGCAACGCTGAAG
>NZ_JACYVM010000052.1:0-1473 GCF_014842355.1 Sphingomonas sp. CFBP 13706 | reverse complement strand
CGGAGAGCTATCGTGATCAGGAAGCTGTGTCACTTGGGCATTGTGCCCTAGTGACACGAGGGTTTCCGCCATTAGCCCATGCGGTGGACAGTGCTGGCTCAGCCCCGGCCGAGGTGGTTGTGACGATGCGATCCGAAGCGCGATTACGCTGCCGCGGTGCGGGCGGGGGATGTACGATGTGATGCCGGTCGCCTCGCACGCCCGGACGTCTACGACCTTGCGGTAGCCCAAGTCGGCGACCGCATCGATCCGCTCGACTTCAAGCACCCCTTTTCGCACTGGCGGCGGTGCCAGCAAGCCCATGTCGTTGCAGGCGTTGGTGACGTGCTGTTCGACGGTTAGTCTGTGCGTGGCATCGACCGCTACCTGCGCGTTGTAACCGACCGTCACCTTCGAATGTTCGACCAATAGACGCGCGTCAAGATCGGTGAGCGAGATTTGCCCTTCGCCGCTCTCCTCCAACTGCCCGAGCAGCGCCGCACTTACCGTACGCTGCTCGCGCAGTTTGGGCGCAGCCGCCTCTGCGGCTGCGGCCAACCGTCACGGAACGTCGTTGAACACATGGCTCCAGATGTAGTCTGCGATATCGACGTCGGCGTTGCCGTAGACTTCGTGGAATGCGTACGCGATCGATACCAGTCCGACGCGCGTACCACCCCGGCATTCCGTGAAGGTCTCGTCCCGGCTGAGGCCCTTCAACTGGGTGCGTACGGGTTCGCCACTGCATCCGTCGAGCGCCGCCCAGGTAGCGAGACTCTTGCGAGCGCCCTGGAAGCCGAAGAGGCCGACGCCGTAATAGCTGACGATCTCGTCCGCCGTGCCGTGAAACTCCACCACGGTTATCGGATGGGTCGGGCGGCAGTCCGTCGTGGTGTTCAACGGGAAGGACACGGGCGCCGCGGCACGAAAGACATCGGATGCCTCGCACGCCATCCTCTGGGTCATGGATCCACCGTTCCAAAGAAAGGATCGCGTCATCAAGCTGTGGGATCAAAAACTTAGGCTCCAAGCTGCGGACAAACGTTGAGATGAACATGGGGTAATCGCGGGAGCGAAGCCCTAGCGTTCACGATGGAAGCTAGTGGCTGTTCCCCGATAAGATGGAAGTACGGGCTCACGATCCGAAGCCGGGCCCAAGCATCTGATGGAGAACAGCCATGGACGAGTATATCGGGCTAGACGTTTCCTTGAAAGAGACTGCCGTATCCATTCGGCGTGACGGCAAGCGTGTTTGGCGTGGTAAGTGTCCCTCGGATCCACAGCTTCTGGCGGCATTGATCCGCAAGCATGCGCCGGCACCCAAGCGGGTAGTATTCGAGACTGGCCCGCTCTCGGTCTGGTTCTTTCACGCGCTGGCGGCCGAAGGGGTGCCAGCGATCTGTATCGACGCACGCCATGCCAAAGCTGCTCTCGACATGGCAGCGAACAAGACCGATGCCAACGATGCCGACGGACTGGCGCATCTGGCTGAGG
>NZ_JACYVM010000051.1:0-1577 GCF_014842355.1 Sphingomonas sp. CFBP 13706 | reverse complement strand
TCTGTTAACGGCAGCTATCGCCACATTCGTACCCAAAAGCGGCCTGTCCGTTGACCACCATTTCTGGCCATTCCGATTTCGCCCAGTTGCGGACGCTCCCCACTTGGCGCAAGCTATGTCGGATATTGGGAAACACGAAATCTCCGAATGGTAGCCAATATCCGCGAAGTTCTCGGTCGCGCGCCGGGAACAAGATTGGTCGCGATCGTCGGCGCGTCGCACAAACCCTATTACGAAGCGTACTTAAACCAAATGCGCGACGTCAAATTGGTCGATGTAGAGCCCGTGCTGCGTTAGCTTCGATCGGGGTTTGAGCCTTTCTGACTGGGAACGGCAGGCGAAAGGGGATCAACCTTCTCGGGATCGATGGTATTTCGGGAAACTTTTCATTCAGAACGGTCATCGGCTATATGCCTCGGCATGGAGGTAAATCCCGCACGCCGTCAGTCACGTCCAGTCCTAGCGTCCCTTCTTGCCCTCGCCGGACTCATCGTATCTCCGGTCGTCGCGTCGGCTGAAGGCACCCCGCCCCGCGTGGCTGATCGCATCGTTGCGATCACCTTTGACGACCTTCCCTACGTAAGCGCCGGATCGAACCCGTCGACGAAGGCCGCGATCGACGCGCAGCGTCGCATCGTCCAAGCGTTGCAACGCGCCCATGTCCCGGCAACCGGCTTCGTAAACGAAGATAAGGTAGAGGCGCTTGGGCCTGCCGGGCCGCTATTGCTTGCCAAGTGGAACAAGGGGCTGCTTGCACTCGGCAACCACGGTTACAGCCATTTTGACAGCAACGACTTCGACGCTGGAAGTGTCGAGTGGGAGGTCTTGAAGGGCGAAGCCACCATCCGGCCGATGGCGTCTTCGGCCGGTCGGACGATCCCGTTCTTCCGTTTTCCCTACAACCATATCGGCGACACCGAGCCCAAGCGAGCCGCGATCGAAAAGCTCCTTGCCGATCACGGATACAGGCTTGCCGCATCGACCATCGACACCTCCGATTACCTGTTCAACAATGCCTATGAGCGCGCCTTTGCCAAGCGGGACCGAGCCATGATGCGCAGGGTTGAGCGCGCCTATCTGGATCATAGCCGGATCCAAATCGACTATTACGCCGAATTGTGCCGAAGGGTTTTCAGACGCGAGGTGCCCGCGATAATGCTCCTGCACGCCAACAGGCTTAATGCGGCAACGATACAACCGCTGCTCGGCTTGTTCCGTTCAGGCGGTTACAGGTTCGTATCGCTTAGTGATGCGCAAAGCGATCCAGCCTATTCCACGCCTGTCGCCGCGTCGAAGTTCGGGCCCATGTGGGCGTATCGATGGGCACGGGCGCGAAAGGTGAAAGTCGATGGGCGGCTGGAACAGGAGCCGCCCGTTTGGGTCGGCACATATGCCGGCGAGACGCCTTAAATCACAGCCACGCTTCTCGATCAGGATCTTTTTGGCAAAGCGGCCATTCCGCTAACGCCCGATTGTGTTGAAAAAGCTGGGATCGGCCGCGGGCAGGCCCGTAGTTTGCAACAGAGCTAGACGCGCGCGGCGCCTCAGGCGGGTGCCATCTGCGTCGGCATCGGGAT
>NZ_JACYVM010000050.1:0-1659 GCF_014842355.1 Sphingomonas sp. CFBP 13706 | reverse complement strand
AGATTGAATCAGACCGCCGACACTACTGCAAGCCCGACTTTTTCAACACAATCGCCCACAAGCGGACGTGGCCAAACGGCTTATCAAGCGATAAGAGTGCGACATGATGTATTTGGTGTTGAGCTGCGACCCCGCCGGTGATCGCCCTCTGGGGGCCGAGAATGAACTACGCGGTCCTGATATGCCCGTGAGCCTTCCCCCTGAGCTCCTATCAGATTTGCTCTCGTGGAACGAGAGAATGGGCGAGGCGGTGCGTGCAGATACCGAGACTTCGAGCGCCATCGCCCGACTGAATGCCGAGGGAGAGAACCTAGCTTCCCGTGTCGCATCTGTCGTGCCGGGCGGCGCGAAGGTTCGTTACCTAAAAGAGTAGCAGCCCGTCCGCTTTCCACCAATTCCGGCCATTCCGCTTCCGCCCAACAGCAGACATTGCGAAGGCCCACCGCTTAGGCTTAGCTGACGCCGTGATGATGCACGATCAGTCCCGCCTTACGTTCTCTGATCACGGCGCGGAGCTATTTGCGGGCGCTTTAGCCGGCAGCTTGGCCGATTTACGAGCGGCGCTTGCACACCTGCCGTCGGAGCAAGCCGGTATTCGCATCCGCGGCATTGAAGCCCTCCGTCCGTTTCTCGCCTGCGGTGGAGCAATCGGCTCGATCGCAGCGAATGTGCTGGGTCAAAGATGCCGCCCGGTGAGAGCAATCTTCTTCGACAAAACTGCCGAGACGAACTGGTCACTGGCTTGGCATCAAGACCGTACCATTTGCGTGCAGCGGCGGATTGATATGGATGGCTTTGGCCCTTGGACCATCAAGGGCGGCATGCAGCACGTCGCGCCGCCCTTTGATTTACTCACGCGCATGGTCACTCTGCGAGCCCACCTTGACGATGTTCCCGCGACCAATGCCCCGCTTCTAATTGCGCCCGGTTCGCATGCCGAAGGGCGTGTTCCTGTCGATGTCATCGAGCAAGTGGTTAGCAAATGCGGCACACGGGTCTGTACGGCTGATGCTGGCGACTTATGGCTCTATGCAACGCCAATCCTCCACGCTTCCGAAGCCGCGAGCCGTCCGGCGCATCGGCGCGTCCTCCAAATCGATTTTTCTGCTGACGAACTTCCTGGTGGCCTTGAATGGCTTGGCGTTTGACGCCCGCTCACGCCCCTAAGCGTACCTTAAGGTCGGTAGGGCCATGTCCAGATTGGGACATCTCTCGCGCCATGCAGACTTTGCCACGAAAGCTCCGCCGCCGGATGGGTAAGAAAGAGAACGCCTAGGGCGATAACGATCGCCGGAACGACTGCTTGCGCAACCAGCGCCTTACCACTTCGCATTTGCCAGGATCGAACCACACCTTCGAACACAATGCCGACCGCCGCTAACAGCAGCACGCAGCCAACCATTACTGATATCAAGAGGCCAAGCATCTCGAGAAAGTTCGCCGCCACAGGTGCGAGAAGCGCATTGGTAATCCACGCAAGGATCCAGCCACCGGTGAGGCGCAGGATTAGAGGTAATCTCATGAAGCTAGTGACCATATCGCAGATCTACAGGAAACGTCCGAATTCCACCAATTCGAGACGTTCCGGAGCCGATTGCGTCGAATGACCGCTAACGCCTGATTGTGTTGAAAAAGTCGGGCTTGCAGTAGTGTCGGCGG
>NZ_JACYVM010000049.1:0-1865 GCF_014842355.1 Sphingomonas sp. CFBP 13706 | reverse complement strand
CAGCGGCACCACGCCGTTCACGCAAGGGTCGACCGTCAACTATATGAGCGGCAGCCTGCTGGCGCTGCAGGGCGGTGGAAGCAGTTTCACCACGCCGTTGTTCGCGCGATTGACCGCGTCTCCCAATATCCCTGCCGGCACGTATAGCGACACACTGACGGTGCAATGGGACTATAGCGTCTGCAACGGGGTGAACGTGCTCGGTGTCGTCTGTACGGGCTATGACAGTGGCAAGGTCGTCGTAACGCTTCAGGTGACGCTGGTGGTCGGCAACGACTGCAAGATCACCGCGCCCGACCTGTCCTTCGGCAGTGCGGCGCTCGTCACGCAGTTCGGCCCGGTGACCTCGGCCGTCCAGATCGATTGCACTCGTGACGCCGTCTACCGGATCGGCTTCACACCCGGCGGTGCTGGTACCGGTGCGGCGTGGCGGCAGATGACGAGTGGCGCGGGCGCGACGTTGCAGTATCAGATCTATCATGCGGATGGCGTCACCGTCTGGAACGAAGCCAACCCGCTTACCGGCGCGAGTCCCGGAACAGGCAGCCTGACGCCGGTCAGGACCTATCCCTATGTCGCCAGGATCAATCAGGCGCAGGTCACTCCGGCGGCCGGAAGCTATCAGGATACCGTCAGTGTGGTGGTGACATTCTGATTGTACGGGCACTACAATTCGACCCGGCCTGTTGGCATATGAACGAACGTCTGATTTTTACGCCCTTTTGGGCGGGCGGCGAATGGCCGAAATTGGGTGGCCGCAGCCGCAGCTTTGAATATCACGTTGTTGAGCGGACGCCTGATACTGGAATGAGCAAAGCACGCAAGCTAGGACATATCAGCCCGCCGCAGCAGCGAACTAGAGCTTGTTGCCGCGATCTAAGCGGTGATGACGGATGCGAGCTGGTTCAGCCGTTCGATCATGGACAAGCTTGCCACCTGAAGAACCCGCACAGCGGGCTTAGGAAAGAGGTGAAGGCTGACGCCGCGGGAGCGTGAGGTGTTGGCGTTGATCAGCGAGGGGCTGGATGACAAGGCTATCGCGCAACGCCTGGCACTTTCTGGGAACACCATGCGCAACCATGTCGCCAGCATCTACAGCAAGATTGGCGTCAACCGTCGGCCGCCGCGGTAGCATGGGTGTAAACGCTCACGCTTTCTGGCGGCGTTCTGATCGCGCTATTTGTCGTCGGTGCCTCGCCGCGCGGTAAGCACGAATGTCCGGGTTTGGTGGTTAGCCGTCCGGCCGCTTACAGGAGCGCAGCATGAATTAGCGGACGTTATTTTGCGGGCGAGCCGCGCTCATCTAGCTTGGTCTCGCCTCCGCGAAGACGCCGTATTGCAGTAACCTTTCCGCCAGCGAGATCATAGGCAACCGCGTCATAGGACCAACAGCAATGCGCTGGAACGTTGCCGCCCCAGCTCCCAGCTGAATTAAAGTACTCGATAAAAAGGAGCCGTCCCGTAGACGAAAAGCCGGGAGACATTTTGAAGGCAACACCGTCAGCGGACAGCTTTTTCCCAAATGTGTTGATCCAGTCTGTCTTGCTGTGAGCTACCTCCTTGCCGTCCTGAAATACATGCACGTCGTCAGATAAAAGCGCCGCATAAGCGGCTGTGTCTTTTGTTTCGATTGACCGAACGAGTTCCTCGCTTAGCCTACCTTGGCCCGGTAATGACGGAGCAGGTAGGACCTGTGCGCTGCTCGGAAGCGACGCGGCCATAATCAAAGTAACGCCAACTATCTTGCCAAGCATCGCTCTCGCCTTTTTATCTAACGACCGCTTTTAGGAGCTCGGCCGACGTGAGCAAAGGCCCTGAATTGGGCGATTGTGTTGAAAAAGTCGGGCTTGCAGTAGTGTCGGCGG
>NZ_JACYVM010000048.1:0-2216 GCF_014842355.1 Sphingomonas sp. CFBP 13706 | reverse complement strand
GCGGCGACGGCGACAGCCATCGTCGTCCCAAGAAGAGACTTCGGTCGAAACATCGAAAATGCCTTTGACTGGCGCGCGAGCCTTTGGCAGCGCACCATGAACGACAGCGACCCGCCCCCGATGGGAGGCAGGTGCGATTCAACAGGTCAACGGAAGACGGGCGGGCCTTGCGAGGGCGGCCGGAGATGCGGCGTAAGTGCAAGGCGCGGCGATCCGACCGCTCGCGAGCCAACCGCCATGACGAAGGCGATGGCCGCGATCAGCAGGACGGGATCGACCGCCGCGAGCGCGTGCGCCGAAAGGCTGGAGAACGCACACGGCATCTCCGTCCTGCCATGCTCGTCGGACTTGCCTTGATCGGCCATGTCGCCGTGCATTTCCGGCATGGTCAGGTCCATGTCCCTGCTCGTGTCAGGGCTAATGGTCTGCGGGGCGAACCCCGAGCAGATCGTGATGGCGATCCGACCGTGCTCGGCGGAGATCATGTAGCCCGACGGGATCAGCAGCTTCAGCGCCAGCGCCGCGACGCAGATCAGCGTAGCAAGGTGGCGATGAGCCAGAACATGGCGGCGAAGTGCGAACACCAGACGCGAGCTAGCCCAGTCATGAGCAACTGTCACTTGGACAGGATGAGCTCCCCGTGGCGATCGGGCGATCAGAACCTGCCGCCGTTCCATGCGCAATTCCGCCCGTGAACATTCGTTGGCCAAGAAGCCAAAATAATCGCGGGTTCCCAATGTCATGGGGATATCGGAATGGACTTAAGCACCAGCCCTGCAGCGCGCATGAGACATAATGTCACATCGACTAAGACGATAGCGTGACCTAGCGCATTCTCATGCCGGCCATTCGCCATCTTGTTGAAAACCATTCGCTGGCGATAGTCTTGATCCTTGCGGTATCGCTTGCATTACGCCTCGTCGTACCGAGCGGATACATGCCGACGATGTCGCACGGCAAGATGGTCGTATCGATTTGCTCGGGCATCATGACCGAGCCGATGGTACTGGAAATACCCGGATTGACGCAGCAGCCGGACGATGCGAGCCACGACGCCCCCGCAAAGCATGACGCACCGTGCGCCTATGCCGGCCTGACAATGGCGGCGCTTGCTGCCGTACCGCTCGACCTGCTGATCGTCGCTCTGGCCTTCACGATGGGCAGCGGCCTACGCCCCGGATCGGCACCGGTCGAAACGCCGCGGTACGGACTGCGACCTTGGGCTCGAGGCCCCCCCTTCCCCCTCTGACCAGCCATTCACGCGTCTCAACGTCCGCTCGCTCGATCTCATCCAGCTGAGCCAATGCGCGGCGCCCCGCTTCGTCAGAGATGCCCGCGTCGATCGCAGGCGGAACAGGATCATCCATGTCAAAATCATCGTCCGTCCGGGCGAGGACGTCGCGCGCGCGGCGTCAGAGCCACCCTTACCTGATCGGCAGAGCACCGAAATGCTGACGCCCGGTGAACGGCGTTTCCGCCGAAAGCTCGACATCTTCGTCGTCCTGCTGGTCGCGGTCACCGCGATGCTCCTCATGCTGGAACGCGCGGCCGACGAGCAAGTGCGCGCGGCCGATCCGCAGCCGGCTACGAGCACGGCAGGATGAACTTGGTGCCGGGCCCTGGTCGCTCGGCATCGCTCCGTGCCCGGCCAGGTCCGGCACGACGAACAGGCCTCTCATGACAGATTATGCGCTTCTTCTCGCACGGATACAGTTCGCCTTCACGGTATCCTTCCACTTCCTGTTTCCCGCGTTCTCGATCGGGCTCGCCAGTTTCCTGATGACGCTCGAGGGCCTTTGGCTCAGGACCGGGCGCGGCGTGTACGCCAACCTCTACCGCTACTGGCTGAAGATCTTCGCGATCGTGTTCGGCATGGGCGTCGTCTCCGGCATCGTCATGTCCTACCAGTTCGGCACCAACTGGTCGGTGTTCTCCGACCGAGCCGGCCCCGTGATCGGTCCGTTGATGGCCTACGAGGTGCTCACAGCCTTCTTCCTGGAAGCGGGCTTCCTCGGCGTCATGCTGTTCGGCATCACGAAGGTCGGGCGCGGACTGCATTTCTTCGCCACCTGCATGGTGGCGCTCGGCACTTTGATCTCGGCGACCTGGATCCTGAGCGTCAACAGCTGGATGCACACTCCGACCGGCTTCGCGATCAACGCGCAGGGGCAGTTCGTCCCCGCTGGATCGTGGCTGCCGATCATCTTCAACCCCAG
>NZ_JACYVM010000047.1:0-2240 GCF_014842355.1 Sphingomonas sp. CFBP 13706 | reverse complement strand
AGTACCGCGTACCTTTTTAGCGCCTCGCCATGTTTTTTCGCACAGCCACGCGGGGCGCCTTCGCTTGATCGAATTAGCACGTGCGGCCATTAACACCTTCTTTACCATAAGGTTTTATGTAGGAGCGTCTTAGGAAGATTCGTCGAGCGCTCGTGCATTGATGACGACTATCAATGAGGTGCATCATGAATGCCTCCCACCGATCGAACTTCCCTGTGGCACACTCTGCGGCCTACACGATGGTTAGTCGGTACGGGGTAGATGCTGCGTTCGTCGCCCAGCGCGAAGTCGATGCCAAGATTCAGCGTGGAGACCTCCAGGGGGCACTTGAGTTTGATCAAGTACGTCGTGAACTTCTGGATCTCATCATAGATATAGAGCCTCCCGCGCATTACTGACCTACCGAAGAATAAATTTGTGAAATTGTCCAAGTTTTCCTGCGCGCCGAGTGTTTGAGCGAACACCTGCTCGCTGGCGACGGCGGGACGGATCAGCGAGGCATGGCAGGTGGACTACAACACCGTGCGTGCCAACAGCAGTCTTGGGTGCACGGCAACCGCTGACTTTACGACCCGCCCCCGCCACGGGCATATGGACAACGCGCCAAGTTATCTGCGGCCCGGCAGCATCCGCAGTGTCAAAGAGCAAGTGGAGCGTGGTGCCGAAGAAGCAGCAAAGTCGGGCTTACTCAGTAAGGGCCGAAGTGCCGGCGAGGCGCCCGCCGAATGCAGCGAATTCCAAGCTTCTCGACATTGATCCTCAGTCGATTGCATACTCGGGTCGCAACTAGGTGAGGGTGAGGCGGAGGCTCTGACTGGCGGTCCATATCGTATGGCCAATCGCCTGGAACGTCGCTTCTAGCGTAAAGATGAGGATGGTCTGCCCCTACTCTCACCACGGTCCGCTTATGCGGACGGCTACGGGGACTTTGATACATCACCACTCGAGCAGAGAGTCAAAAAGACCTGCCAGTTGCGGTTAATGCGCCTTTCACCGTATGGAATTACACTTACGAAATAGAAATCCTGCATAAGTCCCCTTGTCAAAAGACAAACACTTTCAACTCGGGGGGTTCATATGCGCTACTGGCCTATCGGTAAGCCCATTAGGGCTTAATAGTGTCACCAGCCTGAGCAGCTATCATCTTTTACTGCCGCATTTCGCAGGGGATAGCGCAATGCGTCACTGAAACAGTGGCAAGGCTTGCAAAGGCTGCTGATTAATACCTTTGTCTTTAACCTAACATATCCAATACGCGATATTGGAATAACGCAAAGCTCGATAACGGCTAAGCGCGAAAATGCCCGGCTTTCCAAGCCGGGCATTTTTTCGCCATCAAGACCTGGTCATGTTCTTTACCGGCATCTCAAAAGTAAAGGCCCGAGGAACAAGCCCAAGCACTTTTACGGCCTTTCGCATTGCTTCGTTATGCGTCGATATCGTGAAGTGGATTTCGGTAAACCACCCGTTTAGGTGAACCTTCCGAAACCGCGAAAGTACGGCAGCAAAGGCTGCAGGAGCGGTAGGCGAACCCCAGGCAAACGTGATTGTGAGCGTTCGATCATCATGGTCCTCGCCCCAATTGATACCGCCAACGCACGTTCCGCTTTCATCAAAAGCCAGAATTGCGGGATGGTCCCATTTGCATGGTGGATATCGCAGCCAACCATTGCGCTGATGGTCGACACCCGCGGCGTAAGCAGCCCTCAGGCCTTCCTTGCTATGTGCGAGTTTGGTAACATGCTCCAAGCGTAGACTCATGTTATAGTTCTCCGCCCACGCTTGAACATCATGACGCCAAAATGGCGCACACCGGTGGTCATTACCAGTCCTAGCCGCGTACGTGGCTCTGCGTGGCTGTAGATCGATGGATGCCGATACCAGGACGTGTGCTCGGTACCTGACGGCGTCCATTCAGGCGCGTTCGCGATCTCGGGGTTTGGGCTGTTGGGCGCAGTATGGGCCATCCCGCTTGCCCAATTATCGATCGACGGCGCCCACCGCGCCACATGGATTCTTCGGCAAACCCATTGCGCCGGCGGTTAAACAAAAACAGCCGCCAACCTCGCGAGGTTGACGGCTGCCTTCACACAGATGGCCACTGGGACCAGCTGTGAAATGTGCTTAGGCGAATGCGATTTTCGCCTGGCGACGACGAACGCGCATCGATGCGCCGATGCCACCGATACCGAACAGCATGATTGCCCAGGTACCAGCCTCGGGAACTGCTGCCGTCGGCT
>NZ_JACYVM010000046.1:0-2268 GCF_014842355.1 Sphingomonas sp. CFBP 13706 | reverse complement strand
AGCCGACGGCAGCAGTTCCCGAGGCTGGTACCTGGGCAATCATGCTGTTCGGTATCGGCGGGATCGGCGCATCGATGCGCGTTCGCCGTCGCCAGACGAAGATTGCATTCGCCTAAGCATATTTCACAGCTGGTCCCAGTGGCCATCTGTGTGAAGGCAGCCGTCAACCTCTCAAGGTTGGCGGCTGTTTTTGTTTAACATCCGGCGCAATGGGTCTGTAGAAGAACCCATGTGGCGCGGTGGGCGCCGTCGATCGATAATTGGGCAAGCGGGATGGCCCATACTGCGCCCAACAGCCCAAACCCCGAGATCGCGAACGCGCCTGAATGGACGCCGTCAGGTACCGAGCACACGTCCTGGTATCGGCATCCATCGATTACAGCCACGCAGAGCCACGTACGCGGCTGGGACTGGGACTGGGACTGGGACTGGAACTGGGACTGGTAATGACCACCGGTGTGCGCCATTTTACAGTCATGATGTTCAAGCGCGGGCGGAGAACTATGACATGAGTTTACGCTTGGAGCATGTTACCAAACTCGCACATAGCAAGGAAGGCCTGAGGGCTGCTTACGCCGCGGGTGTCGACCATCAGCGCAATGGTTGGCTGCGATATCCACCATGCAAATGGGACCATCCCGCAATTCTGGCTTTTGATGAAAGCGGAACGTGCGTTGGCGGTATCAATTGGGGCGAGGACCATGATGATCGAACGCTCACAATCACGTTTGCCTGGGGTTCGCCTACCGCTCCTGCAGCCTTTGCTGCCGTACTTTCGCGGTTTCGGAAGGTTCACCTAAACGGGTGGTTTACCGAAATCCACTTCACGATATCGACGCATAACGAAGCCATGCAAAAGGCCGTGAAAGTACTTGGGCTTGTTCCTCGGGCTTTCACCTTTGAGATGCCCGTAAAGGACATGACCAGGTCTTGATGGCAAAAAAATGCCCGTCTTGCAAAGCCGGGCATTTTCGAGCTTAGCCGTTATCGAGCTTTGCGTTATTCCAATATCGCGTATTGGATTTGTTACGTTAAAAACAAAGGTATAAGTCAGTAGCCTATGTAAGCCTCACAACTGTTTCAGCGACGCATTGCGCTATCCCCTGCAAAATGCGCCAGTAAAAGATTATAGCTACTTCGGCTGTTGACACTATTAAGCCCTGATGGGCTTACCGATAGGCCAGTAGCGCATGTGAACCCCCCGAGTTGAAAGTGTTCGTCTTTCGACAAGGAGACTTATGCAGGAACTCTATTTCGTAATTGTAATTCCATACGGTGAAAGGCGCATTAACCGCGACTGGCAGGTTTTTTTGACTCTCTGCTCGAGTGGTGATGTATCAAAGTCCCCTTAGCCGTCCGCATAAGCGGACCGTGGTGAGAGTAGGGGCAGCCCACCCTCATCTTTACGCTAGAAGCGACGTTCCAGGCGATTGGCCTACGAAATGGACCGCCGGTTAGAACCTCCGCCTCACCCTCACCTAGTTGGAATCCGAGTGTGCAATCGACTGAGAATCAATGTCCAGAAGCTTGGAATTCGCTGCATTCGGCGGGCGTCTCGCCGGCACTTTGGCCCTTACTGAATAAGCCCAACTTTGCCGCTTCTTCGGCACTACGGTCCGCTTGCTCTTTGACGCTGCGGATGTTGCCGGGCCGCAACTAACTTCGCGCGTTCTCCATATGCCCGTGGCGGGGGCGGGTCGTAAAGTTGGCGAGTGCCATCCCGGCAGGACTGCTGTTGACACGCACCGTGTTGTAGTCCGCCTGCCATGCCTCGCTGATCCGCCCCGCCGTCGCCAGCGACCAGATGTTCGATCAAACACTTGGCGAGCAAATAGAGCTGGATAATTCCACGAGTCTATGCTTCTGTAGGTCAGTAATGCGCAGGAGGCTCTATATCTATGATGAGATCCAGAAGTTCACGACGTACTTGATCAACTTCGAGTGCCCCCTGAAGGTCTCCACGCTCAATCTTGGCATCGACTTCCCGTTGGGCGACAAAGGCAGCATCTACCCCGTACCGACTAACCATCGTGTAGGCCGCAGAGTGTGCCACAGGAAAGTTCGATCGGTGGGAGGTATTCATGATGCACCTCATTGATAGTAATCATCAATGCACGAGCGATCGACGAGTTTTCCAAATACGATCCTTGATACAATCTTATGGTAAAGGAGGCGTTAACGGCCGCAAGTGCTAATTCGATCAAGCGAACGCGCCCCGCGTGGCTGTGCGAAAAAACATGGCGAGGCGCTAAAAAGGTACGCGGTACT
>NZ_JACYVM010000045.1:0-2566 GCF_014842355.1 Sphingomonas sp. CFBP 13706 | reverse complement strand
GCTGGCGAGCTCGCGAAAGCCCCTGCTGCGATCGTCATATTGCGCGGCAACGCTGAAGTGACGCGCGGTATAGCTGTAGCCGAGCGACCAGCGATGGCCCACGGCCTGCCCCAAGCGCGACGCACTGACCGACAGCGCTATGGTGCCAAATCGCCACGGCGCCACCACGAGCCCGCCCCCGATCTGCCGAAGCCGGGCAGTCGCCTCGGCATGCGCCTCGAGCGTCAGGAACGACGTCATGCCGCGTCGGATCGAGCCATTGGCGGCGAGCGTGCCGTAATCGAAGTTGCGGATGCCATAGCCTTGGCGGATGGCGCCGGCTTCGGCTGCGAAATCGGTGAGCCCGGCGCGTAGCAGTGTCGACGAGACGTAGAAGGGGACCGTGGTCGCGATCTGCCGGCCCACGGCGTCCGTCGTGACGATCACGGCCTCGCCAGCGCCGTTGATCACCGGGACATCTTGCAGCACGAACCGACCGGGCGCGACGTCTGCACCCTGCTGCCGATAGCCGTCGACGAACAGGTCCACCGCAGAGGGCACGGCCGCCTTGCCCGCAAAGCTCGGCAGCGGCATCGTCAACAGGTCCGGCCGCGTATTGAAATCGCGCGTGAACTGCAGGCCACCCAGCCGGACGGACGTGCTCCAGGGCAAGGACCGCGTGATCAGGTCACCCGCCGTGACGGTCAACGCGCGATCCTCGTTGATGAATCTCGCATGCGTATCGTAGCGCAGATAGCCGCCGATGCCGGACCCGACCCGCATCACGCCGGAATTGGAGAGCGTCGCGACCGGCCCGAACACCCGCTGTTCGGACCATAAGGAGGCAAGGGAGCCGCCGTCGGCGCGCTGCGCGTAGACCTGGTAGTTGACCATCGCGCCCCAGCTGGCGAGCGTGGCGGCGCGGGGTCTGTCACCCGCGGCGATCCGGGTGGTCGGTAGAAATTCNATCACGCCGAAATTAGACAGCGTCGCGACCGGCCCGAAGACCCGCTGTTCGGACCATAAGGAGGCAAGGGAGCCGCCGTCGGCGCGCTGCGCGTAAAACTGGTAGTTGACCATCGCGCCCCAGCTGGCGAGCGTGGCGGCGCGGGGTCTTCCACCCGCGGCGATCCGGGTGGTCGGCAGATAGTCGGGCGCGGTGTCGAGATGGAGCGTCTGGAGCGCGGCGTCATAGCGGGCGCGGGTGTGCGGCAGCGACGCGACGTCGCGCTCCGTCCCGCCGCCCTCCCCGTCGAGCGTGACGCCATTTCGGCTGAGCGCCTCGGCCGGCACGAGCATGCGTGTCCCGACGATCCGCAGCGGTACGAGGTCACCGGTGGCACGACCATTCACGACCAGCTCGACGAACAGCTGCTGCACCGGGTCACCCNCGAGGTCACCGGTGGCACGGCCATTCACGACCAGCTCGACGAACAGCTGCTGCACCGGGTCACCCGCGCGTGCCATTTGTGGCAGGCAGACCAGCATGGTCGTCAGCAGGAGCGAACCGCGGATCATGGCGTGTCGGACGGATCAACGCGCGGCAATGCGCTGATCGGCGCCATTGACGTTTGCCATCAGCGGACTGGTGCCCGGGACACCCTCCGGCACCGGCCAGCGCATGGTCTGCCCCGCCAGGACATAGCCCGCGAGCCCCGAAGCAAGACTGGTCTTCTTGTCGTCCGCCGTCCGGATATCGACGAGGCGCGCATGCAGCATGCCGGTATTGCGGATCGCCAGCGTCCGACCGCTGCCGCTCCGTTCCACCGTCGCGGTCAGTTCGGGCCTGGCCGCGGTGACGGACCCCGCATAGGTGAAGAGCGGAACCGAATAGCGCATCTGTACCGCAAGCTCGGCCGCCGGCAGCCGGCTCGCATTCGGCGCGTTCGCGGTGGGGATTTCGTCGATCAACAGGCGGTAGCTGCGCTCCCCCGGGCCGGTCTGGTCGTTCGCCGCGACAGCAGGCCGCTCGCGCCGCAGCACACGGATCATCTGCCGTTCCCCCGCCGGGATGACCGCGATCGGCGGGCTGGCAACGATCTCGTCTTGGTCGTCGTACAGATCGCCCTGCGGACCCTGCGACCAGCGCAAAGTCCGGACCTGCATCGTGATCGGTTCGTTACCCTTGTTCTCGATCCACAGCGCGGTCGCGCGCTCGGTGGCGGCGATTTTCGGATCGACCGGCCAGATGATGACCGCCGCGGCTCGGCTGGTGCCCGGCAGCAGCAGGAGCGGCGAGACGATGGCGGTCAAGATACGCAGGATCTTCATGACTTGTCCTTGCTGCATCACCAGGTGACGGTGATGCGAACCACATCGGAATATCGCCCCGCTGCCACGCTGCGCTGAACGACGGCACGGGCCTGGACGGGAACGGAGAGTCGCGACGTCCCGAGCGGGAATGCCAGCGCGATCGCCTGCGACGTCCAGGGCGTCTGACTGCCGTTCGCGAACAGCTGATAGGGCATGCGATCGGCAGGCCGGGTTGCGTGTACGAGCTGGCGCACCCCGTTGGACGGCTGACTGCCATTGTCCGCGGTGAGGGTGACGCTCATTCCCGGGGTGCAGTCGATCTGCAATCCGGCGG
>NZ_JACYVM010000044.1:0-2935 GCF_014842355.1 Sphingomonas sp. CFBP 13706 | reverse complement strand
GACCAATCCCTCGACGGCGAGGGGATTGGCAATCTGGCGTCGTCTTAATCATCCGCACCCATCTCTGACGCTGGTTGCCCAGTGTTGTCATTGATGGTGTGAGACTCTCAAGCGCGAATAGAGCAATTAGTATCGGTTAGCTCCATGCGTTACCGCACTTCTACATCCGATCTATCAACGTCGTGGTCTCCGACGGCTCTATGAAATCTTATCTCGAGGGAGGCTTCCCGCTTAGATGCTTTCAGCGGTTATCCCGTCCATACATAGCTACCCAGCTGCGCTCTTGGCAGAACGACTGGTACACCAGAGGTATGTTCAACCCGGTCCTCTCGTACTAGGGTCAACTCCTCTCAAATTTCGACGCCCACGGCAGATAGGGACCAAACTGTCTCGCGACGTTCTGAACCCAGCTCACGTACCACTTTAATTGGCGAACAGCCAAACCCTTGGGACCTGCTCCAGCCCCAGGATGTGATGAGCCGACATCGAGGTGCCAAACAACCCCGTCGATATGAGCTCTTGGGGGTTATCAGCCTGTTATCCCCGGCGTACCTTTTATCCGTTGAGCGATGGCCCTTCCACGAGGGACCACCGGATCACTATGACCGACTTTCGTCTCTGCTCGACTTGTCAGTCTCGCAGTCAGGCGGGCTTATGCCATTGCACTCTAACAGACGGTTTCCGACCGTCCTGAGCCCACCATTGCGCGCCTCCGTTACTCTTTAGGAGGCGACCGCCCCAGTCAAACTACCCGCCACAGAGGGTCCCTGTTCCGGCTTACGGAACGAGGTTAGACATCAGAAACAAACAGGGTGGTATTTCACCTATGGCTCCACATCAGCTGGCGCCGATGCTTCAAAGCCTCCCACCTATGCTACACAGTTTCTTCCTAATGCCACTCTGAAGCTGCAGTAAAGGTGCACGGGGTCTTTCCGTCTAACCGCGGGTACTCCGCATCTTCACGGAGAATTCAATTTCGCTGAGCATGTCCTGGAGACAGTGGGGAAGTCGTTACGCCATTCGTGCAGGTCGGAACTTACCCGACAAGGAATTTCGCTACCTTAGGACCGTTATAGTTACGGCCGCCGTTTACCTGGGCTTCATTTCAGAGCTTGCACCCCTCCACTTAACCTTCAGGCACCGGGCAGGCGTCAGGCCCTATACGTCGTCTTGAAGCCGACTTAGCAGAGCCCTGTGTTTTTGCTAAACAGTCGCTACCCCCTGGCCTGTGCCCCCTCAAAGTGCTTGCGCATAGTGAGGGCCTCCTTCTTCCGAAGGTACGGAGGCAATTTGCCGAGTTCCTTCAGGACACTTCTCTCAAGCGCCTTGGTATACTCTACCTGACCACCTGTGTCGGTTTCGGGTACGGTCTATACGGTGGGGCTATTTCCTGGAACCATTTCGAAGCCATCCCAATCCGATAAGGGATGACAACACACATGATCCGTCACACACCACCAGGCCCACGAATATTAACGTGGTTCCCATCGACTACCCCCTTCGGGCTCGTCTTAGGGGCCGGCTCACCCTGCGCGGATTAGCCTTGCGCAGGAACCCTTGGTCTTTCGGCGAGAGGGCATCTCACCCTCTTTATCGCTACTCATGTCTGCATTCGCACTTCCGATACCTCCACGACCCATTACCAGATCGCTTCACAGGCTTACGGAACGCTCCGCTACCGCGTACCACATAAGTGGCACACCCTAAGCTTCGGCACGTATCTTGAGCCCCGTTACATCTTCGCCGCAGGACCTCTTGTTTAGACCAGTGAGCTGTTACGCTTTCTTTAAAGGATGGCTGCTTCTAAGCCAACCTCCTGGTTGTTTTGGAAGTCCCACATGCTTTCCCACTTAGATACGATTTGGGGGCCTTAGCTGTAGGTCAGGGCTGTTTCCCTTTTGACGACGGACCTTAGCACCCGCCGTCTGTCTCCCGCATATCACTCTTAGGTATTCGGAGTTTGGTTAGGTTTGGTAGATCTCGCGACCCCCTAGCCCATCCAGTGCTCTACCCCCTAAGGTGTTCGTGCGAGGCACTACCTCAATAGTTTTCGCGGAGAACCAGCTATTTCCCGGCTTGATTGGCCTTTCACCCCTAAACACAACTCATCCGGTAACTTTTCAACGTTAATCGGTTCGGACCTCCAGTGCATGTTACTGCACCTTCATCCTGGTCATGCCTAGATCGCCGGGTTTCGGGTCTAATACATCAAACTCTGGCGCCCTATTCAGACTCGCTTTCGCTGCGCCTACACCTATCGGCTTAAGCTTGCTTGATACATTAAGTCACAGACCCATTATGCAAGAGGTACGCTGTCAGGCCATAAAAGCCCTCCAACTGCTTGTAGGCAATCCGTTTCAGGTACTGTTTCACTCCCCTCATCGGGGTGCTTTTCACCTTTCCCTCACGGTACTAGTTCGCTATCGGTCATGTACGAGTATTTAGGCTTGGAGGGTGGTCCCCCCATGTTCAGACAGAATTTCACGTGTTCCGCCCTACTCGAGTCCTGAATTCTCACTTTCGTATACGGGGCTGTCACCCGCTATGGCGTCACTTTCCAGAGACTTCTACTAGTTGAAATTCAGGCACTGGCCTGGTCCGCGTTCGCTCGCCACTACTAACGGAATCTCGGTTGATGTCTTTTCCTCCAGCTACTGAGATGTTTCAGTTCGCCGGGTTCGCTTCACGAAGCCTATTTTATTCAGCTAAGTGATACCTAACCTAATTAACCCAAGCTGCGCGTTGCCACACAGTTCGGATTAATCGGGATAGGTGGGTTTCCCCATTCGGAAATCGCGGGGTCAAAGCTTGCTCACAGCTCACCCGCGCTTATCGCAGCGTGCCACGTCCTTCATCGCCTGTACATGCCAAGGCATCCACGAATTGCCCTTACCTCACGCTTGAGAGTCCACACCACCAACGACATCACTGGGTG
>NZ_JACYVM010000043.1:0-3049 GCF_014842355.1 Sphingomonas sp. CFBP 13706 | reverse complement strand
AAACGAACGGCAGCTTTCAGGCATCGTCACAGAACCAAAGAAGGTCGACAAGTGGGCGACAGCGGTCCGGCCGCTTTTTAGTTGGGTGTCGCGCCCTGTCGTCAAACATACGATTGGCGACACGCGCTAGCGCGGCCCGCCTCTGTCATGCTTGGACCGAGCAGTCTTAGTCCTGCCATATAATCATTGTGGTCTCCGCAACCGAAAAAATCGCAACCTGCCAGCATCGCTCGATTCGGTTTCCGGTCGGGCCGTTCAGTTTTACGTTACTAGAAGTATCTAGCTGCCGTTAGTTCGAAACGACTGCGCTTTATCGCGTATAATCCGATAGACGAGCTAACGCGATTATACGTCCAGTTTAACTGTGGAGAAAATCCCATAACTCGTATCTTACGGTTGCCCAGCGTTGTCCGTATGACTAAACGGGTGTCACGCCGCGACTTGACATCGAATATCAGCAGTGGGGCATCAAAAACTGCTCGGGACATCCCTAAGCTGCCGCCTATATTGAAGCCGTGGCGCAGTTCGCCGCCAACACCCAAATTGCCGCCAACCTCGATGTTGGAAAAGGCGTCTTCTCGCAACCATTCACGTCGAAAAAACGGCCCAGCAGAAACAACCAGCGTTCGCGCTATAGCGTGCTCGATCGTTCCATATAAACCGCCTTGCCAGCCATTGTAGCCGCGGTCGAAATAAGCTCGAACATGGCGAACATCAACTTGGTAGCCAAAGCGATCGCGTTTGCCGAGGACCATTTGCCCCCCGGTCCGCGCGCCAATCTGAGCGGTCGCCGCCTTCCCGCCGAACCAACGGCGTGCATAGACACCTTCAAGTGAAACGCTGCTGGTTGGAGTGACGCGATATTCGCCCCCGGCCGAGGTCTGCACGTTGTAATCATCAAACTGACTGCCACTGTAGTTCGACCCATTCGCGTCGAACTCCGCAAGCGCAGATACTGTTTTCGAGATGGGAAGACGCAACCCGGTGGAAAGCTGGGCAGTCAGCCCGACGCCCGAGTGAGCTTTCGCTTCGTCGTTCAGATCCGCTTGATAAGCGCTGTCACCGAGCAAGACCGTTACGGATTGAGCTGATGTTGCGTTGTTTATGTTAGTATCAGGTGCGATGCCGATATTCAGGTCAAGACGCCAAGTCCTTCCGCTCCGTATCGTGTCGCGTACCGTGCGTATCGTCCTGGCGATCTGCTGAGGCAGTTCCGTATCCTGCTGAGCAATTCGTAGCTGGCGATCGGCGCTTGCCGTCTTTTTTAAAGCTATCAACGCCTGCGCCAATTCAAGGCGGACTCTGGTCTGGGCGGGATCGTTGGCCAAAATTGCCATGAATTGATTCACTGCACCGGCGTAGTCGCCGGTCCGGGAGGCTATCAACCCTCCCAGAAATTCTGTTTGTAACTTGAACCCAGGTGCAAGACGCAATGCTTCTACAAGAGGTAAAGCTTCCGCATAATGCTTCTCAGAAATCAGACGTTCCGCCGCGGCCAGTAACTGCGGCGGCGTTAGCTCAATACGACAAGTACCGGCGGAACAGTTGCCTTCCGGAGCGGCAGACGCCGGCGATGCACAGGCAAATGTCGCCGTGCCGGCGATTAGCGCGAAGCGCATGTCGAGGAATCCTCGTCAAAGCTCACTACTTTTTCACGCCTATAAAACCGCCGAGAATATCAATCCGCTGATTTGGTATCCCGCCTACAATCCGGAAGTTGCCGCCGACGTTCTTCGCATCCGGACCATAAAACGTACCGTCGATCGAGCTCGCACCTGCGGTTGCCGTACCCGCACTGACAGACGTGAAATCGATCGGAGTAGCCGTGCCGTTGCTAGAGAAGGCGGCTGAAGCAAACTTGCCGCTAAAAGCTGTCGAGGCTGATGTCCAACCGGCCGAGCCAGCCGCAGCGAAGCTTGAGCCGGAGGGCACACTTAGCGCAGAATCCGCCACAGGCTTATTCTGAACGAATGCAGGGCCGACTTTGCCAGAAAGACTCAGCGAAAGAGTACGTTTCGCAAAGTCCACTTCTACCGCACTTATTCCTTCCAGCCACTGCTGCACCCGAGCTGAATTGCCTTGCTGAGCGATCATGGTCGCCAGGAACTGGCCGTCGAAATGTGCAGCCCCCTTCGTCGGCGTTTGCGTGGTCGTAGAACGCGTTCCAAAAACCAGCACCCCTTGTTCGGCCAGAGACGAGCCCTCCTCACTTGCCTGGCTTCGCTCAAACCCCGCGAGCGAGACAAATGATCCGCTGCTATTTGGGCGTTTGTAGAAAAAGGTCAGCGGAACGGTGCCATCAAGAACATGAAGATAATTGAAGCCGGCCAATAGTGGTACTTGGCGTTCTACATTATTGGCATCCGCTGTAGTCCGGTGCCCCGGGTCTTGGAACGTGATGTTTCTAGAAACATTTGCTTTGCTATCTGCGATCGTCATTACGAAAACCCCGTCACGGGGGTCATAGCTGATCGTTCCCGAGGGGGCTTCAACGGTACTTGCGTTGCCTTGGTAAAGCGACGAGCCATCCGCGTTGACTGCAAGCGAATGCACGGCACCGACGGCGTCAAACTTTGTTGCCGTAGAAACGTCGAAAAGATTGGTCTGCGTGCTATTTGGCGTTTGCGTAGGTGTGGGGGTTGGCGTCAACGAGATCACAGCCCCACCTGGTGCGGAAGATCCTATGGAACTGACGTTTCCGCCGGCCCCGCCACAAGCGGCGAGCGGTAAGGAAAGAGCAATAATTACAGCGCGCATCGGAAACTCCACGGGCAAATCACAACGCCGGAGGTACCGCGTCATGATTAACAATCTGTCATTGTTGAACCCGGTCGCGGTACTTAGCCCGGCTTCGAGAGAGCCCACTAACCGAACGGGGCTGGATGCCTCGCTGAACGGACAACGGCGGCAGACAATGGAGTTCTGGCGGTTTTGACTGGGACGGCTTCAGCGCGGTCGATGACGTTCATGAGCAGGCCATGGACGGAATTGGAACGTCTAGTTCTGGTGGATTGTGTTGAAAAAGTCGGCCTTGCAGTGGTGTCGGCGG
>NZ_JACYVM010000042.1:0-3569 GCF_014842355.1 Sphingomonas sp. CFBP 13706 | reverse complement strand
GTAAGCGTCCGGGCTGGGCCGCTGCGATCGAAAGCAGCCCTTCCGCAGCCGCCCAATCATCGACGTCGGGGAGGCCCGGCACTTGCCCGAAATCTGCCGTTCGTTCAGCGCGTTTCACCTATCTTTCGGGCATGATGCGCTAAGGAGTTCTTAGCTGCTGCTCCATCATAGCTGGGCCGCACAAAACAAATGGGTTTCACCTTTTAATGGCTTGGATCATTCACCCTAAACCGCTCGCGCGATGGATAGTTGGAACCAAGACCGTTCCGGACGGTCAGGAGATACATCAGGCACGGCTCAGGTATAGGTTTGAAGATCCGAAGGGCAGGACGCCTTTCGGCGGGTCAGTTATTCAGCAGGGTCTGAAAGTCCCCTTAGACTTATTCCCAAGGGAAGCATACGTACTTTCATCCACCAAGTCGCCGCCCGATTTTCTTACGATTGGCGGCTGGGCGGTGTCCGATGCTATCAAAGCGATAATTGAGCAGGTTGAGCCTGGCATCCATCAGTTTGTTCATGTGCCGACGTTTTTGAAGAGCGGTGCGCCCACACCAAAAAATTATTACATTGCGGTTCTGGGGCACGTCGCAACTAATCAAATTGACGATGAACGCACAACGTTAAGGCGAAATCCCGCAGGGGAGATCGAGCCGCCGTCTCCGGATGGGCGAAGGGGAGACGTAGCGATCCATCGTGAACACACGGCAGGCTGGCATGCTTGGTGGAGCGCTGACATCTATTTTAGTTTTACCATTTCCGATGAACTCAACAGCCTTCTGTTGGCCAACGAAATACCTGGTCTAGATAAGACGCATTTAGCGGAGCGCTGATATCCCTCGCCAACAACTAGACGAATGGTTGATTACGGCCATCTGCGCCCGATAGCGGACAGGCCGGCTTTCACCACATATTGCCGTTCACGGCGGCTGGTTGCCGCCCTGCGAAGTCGCCCACGTCCAAGGCAGCAGCTCGTCAAGGCGGCTGACAGGATGACCTTGGCCAATGCGGTCGAGCACGTCGGCAAGCCACTCATGCGGGTTCACCGCGTTTAGCCGGCAGGTCTCCAGCAGCGTGTACATGGCGGCAGCGCGCTCGCCGCCACAGTCGGCGCCGGCAAAGGTCCAGTTTCGTCTGCCCAGCGCAACGGCGCGCAGCGCGTTTTCGGCCGGGTTGTTATCGATCTCGAGGCGACCATCGGTGGTGTAGGCGAGTAAGGCAGGCTTCAGCTTCACCGCATAGCGCAGCGCCGCTGCCAGCGGCGTGCGTGCCGAAACTTCGGCAAGCACGCCATCGGCCCAGGCGAAGAAGTCCAGCACCCGTAGGCGCGACCATTTGCGTGTCCGGCACCGATCCGGATGCGGTGTTGGCCCCGGCGTCATGCGGCGCTCGATCTCGTACAGCTCGCGGATGATCTCGAGCCCCTCACGGGCAATCGAGGTCCGGTCAGCCTCGAACACCTCATGCAGCTTGCGCCGCGCATGTGCCCAACAGGCAACCGGCGTGATCTGACCGGGGGTGCGGCCAGGCTCATAGAGCCGCTGAAACCCGGCGTAGGCGTCGGCCTGCAAAAACCCGCTGAACGTTCTGAGATGGTCACAAGGTCGCTCACCCTTGCGGTCGGGGCTGTAGCGGTACAGCGCCGCAGGGCGATCACTCGGGCTCCATCGTCGGTTATCGCGCAGGTAAATCCACAGTCGTCCGGTCTTCGTCTTGCCGCTACCTGGTGCCAGCACGGGTACGGGCGTGTCGTCGGCGTGGATCTTGACCGACGCCATGACGTGGGCAGCGATGCGCTCGACCAGCGGCTCGAGCAGCCAGCTGACCTGTCCGAGCCAGTCGGCCAGCGTCGAGCGGCTGATGTCGACGCCCTCGCGGGCGAAGATGCGTGCCTGCCGGTAGAGCGGCAGGTGGTCGGCGAATTTGGACACAGCGACGTGCGCGAGCAGTCCGGGACCGGCGCGTCCCCGCGGCACCGGCAATGAGGGTGCCGGTGCTTGTGAGATGGCGTCGCAGCGGTCGCAGGCCAGCTTGGGTCGGACATGGCGGACGACGCGGAAGCGACCCGGCAGATACTCCAACACCTCGGTCACATCTTCGCCGAGCGCCGACATCTTACCGCCACATGCAGTGCAGCCGTCCGCTTGCGGGGCGGGATGGACGATCTCATCGCGCGGCAAGTGCGCCGGCAGCGGCTCGCGCTTGGGTTTACGCCGGCTTGCTTCCGCGGACTCCGGTAATGTGACATCGCCAACGACACAGTGCGCGTGCGCTGCGGCTGCCTCCATGTCCTCGAGCGTCAGCTCGAGCTGGTCGGCGAGCATTGTCAGTCGTTCGGAGGATTGGCCGAACTTCATCCGGCGCAGCCGTGCCAGCTGCACCTTGAGCCTCTCGATCTCCAGCGTGGTCAGCTTGATGGCATTCTGCGCCGCTTCAACCTGTCTGCGGGTGGCATCATGCGCCTCCTGCTCGGCCGCGAGCGCCTGTTCCGATGCAAGACGCGCGCTCTCGGAGGCTTCCAGTTTCGCCTGCATATCGGCGATGAATGCCTTCAGCGCGTCAGGATTATCGGCAATGTCGGTCTCGGTCGGCGACATGCAATCTTATACCAGATGCACCTCCTGCTCCCAAGGAAAATGCACGGTTTTCAGCCGTTTTCACTTACATTTGCACTGGTATTCGTGGGGCTGGCGGGGCAATCGTACGACGCCAGTCCATCGCTTCAATGAGCACTGCCAGCTGTGCTGGCGACAGCACCACGCCGCCATCGATAAGTGGTGGCCAGACGAAGCGATGCCGCTCCAACCGTTTGGCGAACAGGCACAGTCCCGTACCGTCCCAATGCAACGCTTTCAGGTAGCTGCCGCTCCTGCTGCGGAACAGGAAGACGTGGCCGGCATAAGGCTCGACCGAGAACAGCGGCCGCACCAGGGCCGCCAGCCCGTCGAAGCCCAGCCGCATGCTGACCGGCTGGCTGGCGAGGTAGATCCGTGTGCCCGGCGCCAGCGAGATCATGCGCCGTGCTCCAGGGCGCGTAGCACCCGCGCCAGCGCCTTCTCGTTGACGAAGCTGTCCACTGCCAGGTGGACCCCTGACGGCAGCGTGATGTCGATGGTACCCGGCCTGGTGCTGGAAGCGGGACCTATCATCTCCTCTGCTGAAACGGCGACCTGCTCGGCAGCAACGGTCGCTCCTCCCTGCGGCACTATCGGCGACAATTCCGGCAGCGGCGTCTCAGCCGCCAACACCGGCACTGCGCTATACGAGATGAACTGCATCGGCTGAGCCAAGCTGGCCGCCTTTCGGTGCGCCGAGCGCCAATTGTAGACCAGACTGGCGGCAATGCCGAACCGCCGTGCGACCTCGCGCACGGTGACACCCGGCTCGAAGCTGGCGGCTACGACCACCGCCTTCTCATCTTCGTTGTAGATGCGACGGCGTTCCGTCCGGGTGATGATCTCCATCCGAGCCATCTCCTGATCTCCTTCTGGACTCCAGAAGTAGACCCCAGCAGCAGCGGACATCACCGCTCGTGCCGTTTCCCGCAACACGGGTCAGGCCGGACGCGTACG
>NZ_JACYVM010000041.1:0-3597 GCF_014842355.1 Sphingomonas sp. CFBP 13706 | reverse complement strand
CCGCTTGGCGGCCTCATCAATATCGAAAGCGAGCGCCCAGGAACCAAGCTTCAGGGCTATGCCGCGATCCGGGCCGGAAGCTTCGCGACTTTCAATCCTTACGGCGAACTCGACGTGCCGATCACAACGGGCATTTCCGCGCGTATCGCCGGCGAATATCAGAGCAACGACCACTGGGTCGACCGGATCGAGGGCGAGCGGATCTTCGTCCAGCCGAGCATCGCTTTCCAGCTCGGCACCCGGACCGACCTGATGGTGCAGGGGCAATATGGTCGCCGTGAGCAACTGGAATATTCGGGGCTTCCCGCCGCGCAGACCTTGGCAGGCGAAGTGGATCGCAATGCCTTTCCCGGCGCGCCGAACGGTCAGCCGCGGTCCAGTACCACGAACCAGATGGTCACCGGCACCTTGCGGCACGACTTCGGCGACGACGTGCGGTTGACCGTCACAGGCCGCTATTACGAAAGCCGCGTGCCGCAGTTCGGGACCTTCATCTATCCGGACATGTACCCGGCCGACCCCGCCACCCCGACGACCTATCCGCTGCTCGCGCTCAACATGCTCAGCCATTTCGAGGAGGCGACGTTCGATGCGAACCTGGTCGCCAAGACGGAGATGGTGGGCGGGACGCACACGTTCCTCGTCGGGGCGAGCTACGACCATACCGATTTCTATTCGGACATGGCCTTCACGGGCATGACGCGCGGATCGATCGACCTCGCCGATCCGACCTACGACGTGTCGTTCGGCGAAATCCTGCCTCCCAGTCTCCTGCAGACGGACCGATACGAGACGCGGGCCATCTACGCGCAGGATCAGGCCGATTATGGCTGGCTGCACCTCACCGGATCGCTTCGCTACACGCGGTTCAAGTTCCGCGAGGACCAGCAGGCGACAGACGAAACGTATCATCGGCTGTCGCCGCGGATCGGTGCGACGGTCGACGTCGTGCCGGGGGTAGCGCTCTATGCCGGTTATGCCACAGCCTTTCGTGGCGCGTTCGGCCTCATGAGCCGCTTTACGCCGCGGCCGGAAACGTCGCGCAACGTCGAAGGTGGCATCAAGCTTGCGGCGACCGGCATCGGCCTGTCGGGCACGCTGGCGGTGTACGAACAGACGCGCAACAACGTCGCGACGCCCGATCCCGATCCGGCCTTTCCGTTTTTCGCGGTGCAGACCGGGCAGCAGCGATCGCGCGGGATCGAGGCCGACCTGATCTGGGAACCGCGCCCGGCGTTCTCGATGATCGCGAACTACGCCTATACCGATGCTGCGGTCACCCGTGACACCAACACATCGCTGATCGACGACCGGTTGCCGCGCGTGCCGCGGCACAGCGGGCGTATCGCCGCACGGTATCGCGTCCTGGGCGGTGCGGCGAAGGGCCTGTCGCTGGGTGCGGGCGTCACCGCCTTCACCGCGCGCGAGATCACGCTGCCCAACAGCGTGTCCGTGCCGGGCTATGCGGCGATCGACGCGCAGGCATCCTATGACATCGGGCGGTTCACTGTGCAGGTGTCAGCCGTCAACCTGGGCGGCGCGCGCAGCTTCGACACCTATCAGTATTTCGCCTTCCCGGTCGTGATGCCGACGCAGCCGCGCTCGGCGTTCGTCACGCTCAAGACGCGTCTCTGAAAGGATATATCGATGACCAACATCGATCGCCGTACCGCTGCGCTGATGACGCTGCTCTCTCCGCTGGCGGCGGGTGCGGCCGGCGCACAGACGGCGTCCGCCAGGCTTAAACCTGCGCCGATGGCGCCGCCCATGAACCACGCGATGCCCGGCAACAGCGGCGACGGCATCCACTGGATAGGCGACGAACAGATCGCGATGCTCATGTACCCCGGCATGACCGTCATGGACCTGATCGGGCCACAGTCGATGTTCGCATCGATGATGGGCGCCAAGATCATGCTGGTCGCGAAAACGCTCGAACCGGTGACCAGCGACGCGGGCGTGACAATCACGCCGCACGCCACCTTCGACACCCGTTCGCGGGACTTGACGGTGCTGTTCGCGCCGGGCGGCACCGACGGGACGATCTCTGCGGCTCGGGATCCCGCGACCATTGCATTCATGGCCGATCGCGGTGCCCGCGCGAGATACGTCACCAGCGTCTGCTCGGGCTCGCTGATCCTCGGCAAGGCCGGATTGCTGAAGGGGTACAAGGCCACCTCGCACTGGTCGTGCCGCAACGCGCTGGCGGGTTTCGGCGCGATCCCGACCGACGCGCGTGTCGTGCGCGACCGCAACCGCATCACCGGCGCGGGAGTGACGTCGGGGCTCGATTTCGGGCCGACGATGATCGCCGAACTGCGCGACCGGACCTACGCCGAATGCACCCAGCTGATGAGCGAATATGATCCGCAGCCACTCTTCAACGCCGGCACGCTCAAGACCGCGCGTCCCGAGGTGAAGGCGCCGATGATCGAACTGATCGCCGGATTCAGGAAACAGGCCGAGGCCCTCGCCGCCAACGGCTGAATCCGCAGATCGACGAAGTAACGAATTAAGGGGAAGACTGAAGTGAAGACGATAATGCTCACTGTGCCAGGCCTGATGTTGGGTCTGGCGCTCGCCTATCCCGCCACCGCACAGACGGATACCGCAAGGACGGCCGCGACGGGGCCGGTAGAGGGCGATACGCGCTTCACCATCGGCGATATCGTCGTGACCGCGCCCAGCATGGCGCGCTCGACCGAGAATGTGCTGACGTCGGTCGACGTACTCGGCGGCAACATCGTCCAGCGCCAGTCGGTCGACAACACCTGGGAGCTGTTCGCGCGGCTGCCGGGTGTCGTGCTGACCGACTTTAACCAGGGCACCACCTCGGGCCGCTTCTCGATCCGCGGCTTCAATGGCGAAGGCGAGATCAACGCGGTCAAGCTGCTGATCGACGGCGTCCCGACCAACGACAATGCAGGCGGCATGACCGGGATCGACATGGTCTCGCCGCTCGACATCGCCGGGATCGAACTGGTCCGCGGCACCTCCGATCCGCGCTGGGGCCTGCATAATATCGCGGGCAACGCGAACATCCTGACGCGGATCGGTGGTAGCTACCTCGACGCGCGGGCCATCGCGGGCGCGTTCGGGACGATCGACGGTCAGGTCTCCGCGGGTCTGGAACGCGGCCAGTTTAGCCAGAACTACCTGGTCAGCTACCGACGCACCGATGCGTTTCGCGACCATGCCGATCTCGACCGGCTCAATCTCGCGGCCAAATGGTTCTACGACTTCGGATCGACGCGGCTCGGCGCGATCGTCCGCCATTCGAACGCGACCGCCGAGGAGCCAGGCTACCTGACCGATGCCGATGCCTATACGAACCGACGACGCTCCTACGCGGTTTCGGAAACCGATGGCGGCAAGCGTCGGCTCGGACAGTACAGCGTGCACCTCGATTCCGACCTCACCGGCGATCTCGCGCTCAGTGCCAAGGGCTATGCCAACGCTTTGCGCGACGACCGCTACGTCCGCTTCTCGGCGAACGTCGCGCAACAACGCCGGTTGACCCAGGAATGGCAATATGGCGGCACGCTCGCGCTGCATTACCACGCCAGCGACGCGCTGATGATCGAGGCGGGCGGCGAC
>NZ_JACYVM010000040.1:0-3699 GCF_014842355.1 Sphingomonas sp. CFBP 13706 | reverse complement strand
TTGATTTTAAGCCGGTGCCAGCCGGCGCCGAGGCCGACTTCTTCAACACAATCGCCCATTTGCGGACATTCCGATCTAATCTATCATCTCTCGTATGGTACGAACTCAACGATGCGTTGCCGCGATCGCCACGGCTTGGTTGTTCCTATCAAGCGTGACCTCGGACGCCCGACTTCCAAATTTTGACCAAAGATCGGTGCCGCCTGTGCCCCCGGCTGAATACGACCCTGTATCCGGTCCGTTTTTAGCTAGAATAAGCCGGAAAGGCGAACTCGATGATCCGGGGGTGATTGCCAATTCTACAGCGTCTTGGGCCGGCCCGAATTTATCTGCCTTTGTACTATGTTTTCAACCGGGAGCCGATCGTGACGGCTTGCAGGTTGCGTTTCAGGCCCTTCGCAACGTTTCGGTTGCGCTCAAAATGCAGGGCGCGGTGACAGTCGTTATAGACGGGAAGCGCACATGTGATGCGGCTCCTTCGCCCTCAATGGGAAGCAAGCCACACGTTGAAATCAAAGGCGTAATTCGCAGTTAGTGTCGTAGGCTTCATGTCCAAGCTCCTCTCAGTCCGGACATTCCTGATGCTAAAAACCATGAAAAATTCTCCATTCAAACAGCAATGGTAAGTGAGCAAGTGACACCCTCTAGCGCACGAGCCTACGCGTGTTAGGCTACTGCGATGCTTGTTCGCGCTATACTGATAATCGTTGCCGGGCTGATCGGGGCCTCTGCGACCGCACAACCCTCCGATTCCACCGCCGCGATCATGCCAAAGCCGGTGTGCTCGGGTCACCTTGGGGAATCTGTTGCGATCAACGCTGCTCCCCTAACAGTCGAGATGCTGGGGGGCAGCTATCGAGCACATCCCGGCTGGCCACATCCCGGTGAGGCACGCGTGGATCAGCTTCGCTATAGCTCGGCGGTGATGCTGCGCTCGGATGACCCACGCTTCACCGACTTTGACCTCTCTCCTGGCCCAGTGCACTCGCGTACATCGGGATGCTGGTTTTCATGGACCAGCATCCAAGGGAAGAGCGGTATTGCAGGCATTTCCAACGCTGGCATCGGGAGGAGCGGTTATGTGGATGGTTTTGTCCCGGCGCGGCCTGCCGTGACCCCCGATATCGTTGGATACAGTTTCGTCGCAGCCGATGACAACGTACATAGGGACAGCTACACTTGGATTGGGGTATGGAACGCCAAAGGCTTGGCAGAGCGGTCGCGGGTCGTCGCCTTCGACGGCAAACGGTTCCTTATCCTTGCAACATTGCCCGTCCGGTTAGGAGCTATTTCAAATCTGTCCGACCTTCATTCTCAAGCCTATTTTTTAACGCTGATCGGTGAAGGCAAGCTTAGTCAAAAAGTAGCTTGGATAAGACTAGTCTGGCCCTAACCCGTCGATATACGGGTGCCGCTAACGATCCTAAGCCTACCCCCCCCCCCCCGCGTAAACGATCAAAGATTTCGCATCAGCCAAGGAATGGCAGGAAACGTAGGCGCTCACCGATGCAAAAAGTTGATGCATTGGCGGGCTCGTTCGGTGGTGGGTTTCCCGGAGCGCAGCCGCGAAAGCCGTCCGTCCGCTTTCCACCAAACCCGGACATTCAGGGCCGACACGCATCAGATTTCTGCATCAAGCGATCCTACGATTTCCGCGGCTCCGAGCCTGATGCAGATCTTGTGAATTTGCATCATGTCGGATTTACCACACGGTTCTGAGTACCTCTGCGGCAGCGCTGCGTAGCAGGGGTTCGTTTCGTGACTGCACTTTGGGTCCGACGCGTTCAGCAAAGGGCATGAATGATCTTTGATCATTTTTCTGCATAGCGGTGCATGCTTGGCCAATCTCGGTGGCGCTGAGCGATTGCCAGCTACTGACCAAGTTCTTCTCCCACTCTGCGCTATGACGCTTAACGGCCGCGTCGATTGCCTGCGCAAGCTTCTGGTCACCCGAAGCCCCGTCCCGGGCCTTGACCATAGCGGCAGTCTGAGTTCGCCCAACTGCCATGGTCAGTATCGACCTGAACTGCTCGGCCCGCTTCATCGAGGCAACGAGGCCTTGCGCATCGCGAGTAGCGCACTGTGCAGACGCGCTGCCGCAGCTCGCGAGGGCTACAGACGCGGTAACGATCGTGAGAAGTCGTATCATGCTCAAAACATGCGCTTGAAGGGTTAGGATAAACTGAACGAAGGCGGATTGCCTCCAGCCTTCTTGAGCCCGCCGCGCTATTGTCAGGCCTGATGCAAAACTTTTGGTTTTGCATCAGGAACGAAGGTGATGGTAGATTTTGGCGGGCGCCGGTCATTAACAATAAACTATCGAGTGTAAATTATTTACGATATCCCACGACGATCCGAACACCTGGTGCGTCGACGCTGCCTGTTGTTGCAAGTTCAACAATGTGTTCTGCGGGGAACCAATAAGCAGGTATGGCCTTACCATCCTTTATTTTCCGGTCTGCTTTTAGCGCGATATCAATCGCATTTGCAATATCACCAACGGCGGATACATTAGGTACTTTCGCCATAACAGCGCAGATTGGAGTTTCTGCGCCCGACTTATGAAGAATTATAATATTTCCCTTGGATAATAACGGTATCGGCAACCCTACCGACTTTCCAGCCTCGGAAGCTGACACTGCGCCCCATCCATCTTTCTTCAGAATTTCGACATTCACCTGATGACTATCAACCGCCATCAGGCAAGATAGGACGCCCTTTACGACCTCCGGCGTTTTAGCTGCGGGAAGCGTATCAGCTAACGCTGCGGACGCTGTGAGGCCTAAAATCAAGCATCCATATAAGATTTTCACGGGCACCCCTCACATGACGGCAAGCCGTCTGACTATTACTAACCTGCGCCATTCCATCGATGTCTGGCAATGTGCAGTTTCAGCGTTGCAAATGGGACCCTTTTTGCGACGCAGCTCGTGCCAGCCTCAATTCTGGAGATAGGATCGATCCCAAGACGTCCGCGCCATCTCATTGGGCCCCGTTCCTATTCCGTTTACGGCGGCGAGGAATATGCCGCGGGTCGGGCGGCCCTAGGCCTGCGCGCCGAATAAGCCGGAAGATCGCATATACGAACGCCGCCACACCAGCGAGCCATAGCTCGAAAGGCATAATGAAATGGCCGATCAGCGCGAACAGCACGAAGCCGAGCAGCAACTGGCTTAGCGGCCCTGCGCGACGCAAACCGATCCATAGGACTGGCGCGAGGACCAGCGTACCTAGAAGCGCGACGAGCATCGCAGCATAGCCGCACGATCCTTCGAAACAGGAGCCGAAAACGGTCGGGTCGAGCGCCTTGGCGATGACGGTGCCTACCAGGGCGATGACGAAGGCAAGCGCCAGGGACAGCAGGGCTCTCATGCTTCCGACGGTGACGACTACGTCCGCACCGGTCAACTTTGTCGGCCATGGCAAGCCGCAGACATGTCACTTTCCCAGAATGCCATCGCTGGTGGGAAGGCGAACGGGCGTGATCGACCACGCCCGTTGCTGCCATCAGCCGGGTGAAGCGGCAGAACCGGCCAGTAGCCCACCGTCGATGCTCATCTCCGTCCCTGTGACGTAGGTCGCTTCATCGGAGGCCAGCATTACCGCAATAGCCGCGACTTCATCGGGCATCCCGAACCGCTTGAGAGGCGTGTCCGCTACTACCGCCTGCATCTTGGCGTCCCGATCGGGACCGGTGCC
>NZ_JACYVM010000039.1:0-3856 GCF_014842355.1 Sphingomonas sp. CFBP 13706 | reverse complement strand
CCACCCCAACGAAGTTGGGCGGCCGCGAATGGCTCGCGAATGTCCACTTCTGGGTCCATTCGACTATCGGTCCTCCGACGCTACGCCATCATCGAATTCGTCAGGAGCGGTAACGCGAGGGCTTGCGGGCGGGTGTCGGGTATCGACCGCCGGTTCGCAACCGAGCGGTTTCTTGGATCGTTCGGTGTGGTGAAGGAGAGCAAGCATGATGACCACACCGAAATCAGAAGACCCTGGTTTTGAAACCGACGTCAATGAACTTCCGGAGGACAACAAAGGGCCGGAAATTACCTTAGAGGATAAGTCAATCGCTGACGAAAAAAAGCCAAGCATTCTTGAGGAAGCGCAGAAGGAAGGCGCGGAAGAGCGAGAAGAAGGCGGCTTATATTAAAATAAGCATGTATGAGCTGCTGCCGGTCTCATGGACACGAAGTTAGGCTACATGCTCTTGCCGCTCGAAGTCCATGGGGCTGAGATAGCCCAGCGTCGAGTGCCGGCGTGTCGGGTTGTAGAAGCGCTCGATATAATCGAACACGTCCGCCTTCGCGTGATTGCGCGTTCGATATGTCTTCCGGCCGATCCGTTCGGTCTTCATCGACGAGAAGAAGCTCTCCATTGCCGCGTTGTCCCAGACGTTGCTTGACCGGCTCATCGAGCAGGTGACGCCATTGTCGGCCATCAACCGCTGGAACTGCTCGCTCGTGTATTGGCTGCCCTGGTCCGAGTAATGCAGCAGGGCGTTAGGCTTTCCGCGTCGCCAGATCGCCATCATCAGCGCATCGGTCACGAGCTGAGCGGTCATGGTGTCGCTCATCGACCATCCGACCACGCGGCGCGAGAACAGGTCGATAACGACAGCGACGTAAAGCCACCCTTCGGCCGTCCAGATGTAGGTGAAGTCGGCGATCCACCTCTGGTTGGGTGCCTCGGCAATGACCGACCGCAGGCCGTCGTCCTTGGGCAAGCCACGTCGTCGCGGACGGGCCCTCAGGCCATGAACACGCATCAGCCGTTCGATGCGATGCAGACCACATGAAAGGCCTTCGGCCAGAAGGTCGTGCCAGACGCGCCGCGCGCCGTAGGTGCGATAGCTGGAGATGAAGCTTGCGCGGACGCTGGCGCCGAACTCCTTATCGCTACGGGCGCGCTTGCTGGGCGCCCGAACTAGCCAGGTGAAAGCCGCTGCGCGAAACACCGAGCGCTTCGCAGATCTACGACACCGGCCAGATCCCTCGGTGCTTCGCGATGAACTCGAACCTCATATCGAGTCCCTGGCGAAGTAGGCTGCCGCTTTTTTTCGGATGTCGCGCTCGGCCTTCATTCTAGCCAACTCGCGGCGCAGCCGCTCAATCTCCTGCTGCTCGGGCTTCAGCACGCCGTGTCCGGGAAACGCCGATCCCGGGTCAGCCGCCTGTTCGCGCACCCACTTGCGCAGCACGTTCTCGTGCAGGTCCAGATCGCGCGCCGCCTGCGATACCGATACCCTGCGTTCCCGCACCAGCTTCACCGCCTCGAGCTTGAACTCGCGGCTGAACTTCCGTCGTTGCATCTCCATTCTTCGGTTCCAAAAACACCTTATCTCGGTGTCCACGGAACCGGCAGCAGCTCACATCTTGGGGTGCTCGTTTCGAGCTGATTTGCCGTGGTGCGGAACCGAGATGCCGCCATTGCGCTGTCCCCTCCATACCCTCCCTTCCGCTTACGCCCATAACGGACAGTCGGCGCAACCCGACAGACGTCGGAAATCAGCCGCATCCGGTGAGCCGCCCTGCCGGCTCGCCTGCCGACGAACAGGGGACAACTAGAGCAGCACCGTACGAATGGCGAAGGCGACCGCTGCGAGCGCCAGAACGCTCGCGGTCCAGATCACCGCCAGCCAGCATAGCCGTCGGACGAGCCGGGATCCGGGCGCGGCCATCAATGATACCCCTCGCCGACCTTGCCTCGGAACACCCAATAGGCCCAACCGGTATAGGCGATGATGATCGGGATGATGACGACGGTCCCGACCAGCATGAACAACTGGCTCTGCGCCGGAGCCGCAGCTGCCCAGATCGTGACGGCACGCGGCACGACGTAGGGAAAGACGCTGATGCCCAGTCCGACGTATCCCAACAGGAACAGCGCCAGCGACGCGAGGAAGGGCAGCTTGTGTCGCCCGCGGGCGATCGACCAGAAAAGGACTCCGGTGATCACGACGACCAGCAACGGCACCTGCGCTGTCAGCAGGACGCCCGGCATCGCGAACCAGCGTCGCCAATAGTCGTAGCTGAGGAACGGCGTCGCTGCGCTAACCGCGGTCATGGCCACGACCGTAGCGATGCTCAGCATCCTGGCCATCCGCCGTGCATGAGCCTGTGCGGGACCGTCCGTCTTGCCGATCAGCCAGGTCGCGCCGAGCAACGCATAGCCGACGGCTACCGAGATACCGGTCAGGACGGTGAACGGAGTGAGCCAGTCCAGCCATCCCCCGGCAAAGGCACGGCCCACGACCCGGATGCCCTGCAGGATCGCGCCTAGCATCATGCCCTGGGCGATCGCTGCGACGAGAGAACCCAACGTGAAGGCCATGTCCCACCAACGTCTGTGCACCGGATCGCGCCAGCGGAACTCGAACGCCACCCCGCGAAACACCAGGCCCAATAGCATCGCGATCACCAGGGGATACGTGGCGGGTAGGATGATCGCATAGGCAAGGGGGAAGGCCGCGAAGAGCCCGCCACCACCAAGCACCAGCCACGTCTCGTTCCCGTCCCACACCGGCGCGATCGAATTCATCGCCGCGTCACGCTCTGCCCCGACCTCGAAGCCGGGGAACAGGATGCCGATGCCGAGATCGAACCCGTCCATGACGACATAGGCGAATATGCCGAAAGCGATGATGACCGCCCATACGACCGTAAGGTCCAGGCTGTACGTAAGGCCGGTCATGCGTCCTTCTCCTTGCTGGTCGGCTCGAAGGCAGATGCTGGCGTGATGCCGCCGGCATGGCGGGGCGTGCGGCGCGGTTCGGCCTCATGCGCCTCGGGTGGTTTGGCGATCAGGCGAAGGACGTAGAGGACGCCCATGCCGAAGACCGCGAAGTACACGACGACGAAGGCTGCGAGCGAGGCCGCCACGGCCGGCGCCGCAATCGGGGAGCGAGCGTCCGCCGTCAGCATGTGGCCGTAGATCACCCATGGCTGTCGCCCGACCTCGGTCGTGATCCAGCCCGCCAGCACGGCCACGAAGCCCGCCGGGCCCATCGCCACGGCCGCACGGTGCAGCCAGGGCGTGTCGTACAACCGGCGTCGCCACCGCGCCCACAGACCCCATACGCCGAGCATGAGCATCGCCAGTCCAAGCCCGACCATGATCCGGAACGACCAGAACAGGATCGCTGCCGGGGGGCGTCGATCGCGCGCGAAATCCTTCAAGCCCGGCAGCGGGGCGTTCGGATCGTGGCGCAGGATCAGCGAGCTGAGCCTCGGTATCTCCACGGCGTAGCGGACCCGTTCGTCGCGGTCGCTCGGCAGCCCGAACAGGATGAGCGGCGCCCCGTCGGGATGAGCGTCGTAATGGCCCTCCATCGCCAGCACCTTCGCGGGCTGATGCTCGAGCGTGTTCAACCCGTGCTCGTCGCCGGCGAGGATCTGCAGCGGCGCCATCACCGCGACCATGCCCAGGCCCATCGCCAGCATCTTGCGGGCGCCGAGGTTCGCGCGGTCGCGCAACAGGTGCCAGCCGCCGACCCCGGCGACGACCAGCGCCGTCGTCAGGAAGGCGGCGATGACCGTGTGCGTGAGCCGGTAAGGGAAACTGGGGTTGAAGATGATCGGCAGCCACGATCCAGCGGGGACGAACTGCCCCTGCGCGT
>NZ_JACYVM010000038.1:0-4520 GCF_014842355.1 Sphingomonas sp. CFBP 13706 | reverse complement strand
CCGCCGACACTACTGCAAGCCCGACTTTTTCAACACAATCGGGCGACAGCGGCCAAGGTGCGGCTACCTGCGACGGCCGAAAAGCCTGCCCGCCGCACGGACGCCATCGGGACGGGTAAGGGTAAAAACCATCCCGGCCTCAATCCCACGGGGCCCGAAAAGATTGCCGGTAAAGACGCCCGTATAGCTGCTATCGGGGCTAGTGATCGCGCCGCTAATCCCGTTCGCGGATATTGTGCCACTGAAGACCAGGGTTGCCGTCTCCGGCGTTGTACCCGTGGTATAACTGCCTTGCTGGGCACTCAATCGCGCGGTGACCGATCCGTTAGCGTGATCAATGGCCAAGGCGACGTCACCAAAAACACTAAAACCACCACCGCGATTACGCCCAACACGCGTTGTATTGAGGTCCACGGCGTAATTTGTTGTTCCTAACAGAGGAATGTCGCCGTCTCGTGTACGCTCCCCGATCAGGAAATAGCGCATTGTATCACGAGATGCGGCAGCGGCATTTGGCTCACGTGCGTCCTCGTCGACTTGCTGCTCAGCGATGTAGACGTATTCCATATTCGGGAACCGCGCGAACGTCGCCGCGTCGCCCCGAGCTGTGACCGTCCGCGTTCGCTGCCACTTAACGCCATCAGCATTGGTGAAGCTTACTTCAGCCGGATTGAAAACTGCCGTTTCTCCGGCAAAGCGGATCACAAGCAACTTGCTGGCGTCATATGATAATTCCAGCGCACTGCGAGATTTTTGCAACGATGCTTGCTGTGATTCGACCGAGTAAAAGGGCGCGGTATCTGAAGTATAGCGCTCCACGGTAGTTACTGTCGCTACCTGTCCAGCGAACACCCGATTCTGCGACAGGTCAAAACTGCCGTAGGTAAAAGTTGGAGCCGGAGTTGGAGTTGCGGTTGGCATCGGTGCGGGAGTTGTGGAGGGTGCCGGCGCGGGAACAACCTGAATGGAACCCTCGCTCCCCCCGCCCCCGCCGCAGGCCACTAAGCAGAGCGCGGACGACATAGTGTACAACTGATTGCGGCGCATGGATTGTCTCCCCCTCCTGGAGAATAGCAATTTTGCTGCGCAGACGTCCAGCCATCGACCACTATGTCCGCTTTTGGGCCGAATGCAGCCTGTACGCTTCGGATTGATGCCGATCGGCAGTGCGAACGTCGCGACTTGGTGGATTGCGGCCCGACTGCTTTTAGGTGAGGTTCGATCAAGGCAGACGTTGACGGGCTACGATTGCCGCCGTCAATTTGCCTCAACGATGTAGCCGGGAGATAGCAGATGATTGCTTTAGTGGTCGGCCTCATGATGACAGCCGCCTCTCCAAGCTCGGCAGAGCTAACAGTCGTCTGTGAAATTGGAAGCATCGCCCTGCGCGATCTGCCAAGCATCAACCGCAACAAAGGATTTGATTCCTACTACGTCGCTCCCGACCCAAGTCGCCCTGACCTGCTGATGACTTGCCCTAGGCTTAAAGGTGAAATCCCCAAAGGCTATCCCATTGCAGACGACGATGCGCGATCGCGAGCAGCGGTGCACGCGCCTATTCCCGGCCAACACATCCGAGAAGCCTTCATCTATTCTGTCGGAGTTCCACAGATAAGTAGCGACGTTAAAAGCGCCGTCGTTCGTTTCGCCTATTCGTGCACTGGCCTCTGCGGTGGAGAATTAGAGGCTCGCTATATTCGTACATCAAAGGGATGGCAGCGCGAGGGTCAGATCCGCATGCTCTCCGTCTCTTAAGCGCACTAGCAGCTGAACAATCGGTAGATTGCGGGCAAGCCAACGCGCAACCGAGATGACCGATTATGAGCGGAAGCGAATGGCGGGGATTTGTGGATTGCGGAAGGTCCGCTTTGGAGCAAAGGTGACGGTAAAGCTGCCGTCGTTGTATCCTAATGGCAGGGAGGAAACACGATTTTACCCTTTTCGACGATTAGCTTACCGCACATCTGATCGCGTGGTTGCGCGGTGACGGCGCACACGCCACGAACTCGTTTCGAAGTAAGCCGCTTGCCTCTTGGCAACTCGCAGAGCCCGGACTGACATTGTGCGCCGCTGCTGCAACTGCGGCCTGCCAATTCGACTCTGGCTGCGGGTTTGAGTTGTAGAGAAGAGATTAATAGGAGTGCAGCTGCAAACATTGTCGAGCTCCATGTTACATCGTGAAAATCAGGCCACAGTTCAAACTGAATGCACCTAGCAATCCAGAGTAAATGCCCCTCCGGAAAAGCCATGCCACCCCGTGCCCGTTCTCTCCTTGGCCATGATGGCCACGGAGAGAAAGCTATGGGTACGTCAGAGTTCGATCCAATCGCAGGCAAACGCTCCCCCTGGAACGGCGGGCGCAAGGTGGGTGCCAAGCGTGCGCTCAAGCCGCGACAGGTCTGGGCCATTCGCTTCTTCCTCGATCAGCACCAGCGACTACGGGATCGAGCGTTGTTTGACCTGGCGATCGACAGCAAGCTGCGTGGTTGCGATGTGGTGCGGATGAGGATCGGCGATATCGTCCTTGGTGGCCATGTCCGAACCCGTGCGATCGTCGTTCAGGCGAAAACAGGTAGGCCGGTGCAGTTCGAGTTGATGGCGGACGCCCGAGCAAGCTTGCTGGCATGGCTGGAGAGGCGAGGTGGTTCGCTTGCCGACTATGTCTTTCCTAGCCGAACCGATCATGCCCGCCCGCTCAGTACCCGCCAGTACGCCCGGCTGGTAGCCGAATGGGTGAACGGCATAGGGCTGCGCCGCGAAGAGTATGGGACGCACTCGCTCCGGCGGACCAAGGCTTCCATCATTTACAAGGCGTCGGGCAATCTTCGCGCGGTGCAGATCCTACTCGGCCACGCCAAGATTGAGAATACCGTGCGCTACCTTGGCGTCGATGTCGAAGACGCTTTGACCTTGTCAGAGGGCATCGAGGTGTAACCTACACCGGCTTCTCGCCACCGTGAGAAGCCGGACCGGACAGACGAGCGGCAGAAGCAGCCCTTCCCCTGCCGCCCAAAGGCTGGCCCCCAATGGAAGCCAGCTTTTACTTACTCGGCCGTTTCAACTTTTGGCTTTTTGGATTTTGCTGGGGCCTTCGATGCCGTGCCATCGCCGCTGCGGCTGCTACCCAAGCCAATCCTATGGGCCATCGCACGGCGCGCTTCCGAATAGGTCGTTGCAACCATCGGATAATCAGCCTTCAGATTGTACCGCTCGCGATATTCTTCTGGCGTCAGGCCGTGCGTCGTGAGGTGTCGGCGAAGTGTCTTGTATGGCTTGCCATCGATCATGCTGACGATGAAGTCCGGGTTGGCCAGCGACTTACGGGCCGACACTGCGGGGGTATATTGCTCGGCATCAGCGACAGGGGCGTTCGCCTCGTTGGCACCGCCGATTAAAGATTGAACGCTGGAGTGCATCTGGGCGAGAAACGCTGGAACGTCATCTGCTGATGTTCGCGTGTTTGGATTCGACAACCATGCAATCGTCAGCTCGGTTGCAAGCTCGACGGCGTCTAGCTGAATAGTTTCGTCAGACATCATTCACTCCACGTGTGTCACCGCCATTTGGGGTCGCCTTTTTACAAAAACAACCGCGGCTACATGCGACTGAAGCAATCAACCAAGTCTCCGCATGAATAAATAGCGATGCAAGTGGTGCCAATATGTAAGTGATTGTGCCATTTTGGCCGTGAGGGAAGCAGGGTAAGAACGACACATTATTGAAGACATTTGCACCCAATATGCGCACCTTCGTGCGAGCATGAGCCAAATGATCTTCGAGGTTGGCGGGGTGCAGTCCGGCAATCTTTGGCTCTGCTGCGACTGCCGATGACACCTATGGTCAGGCCATGGACGGCAGCGAAATGGCCGGAATTGGTGGAGAGCGGACGGTCCGCGTCCTGTACCAGCGTAGCAGATCCAGAAGCGGCTACTTTAAAGGGCTTCCGATTGTTACTAGGGTCGCAGCATGAGCGAAGATCCACTCTTTCCGACATACGAAAGGCTTGGCCGTTTGGCTGTCTTACGGTCGGGCTTCTTGCATCTGGCATCGGCAGTATTGTACTGCTGGGCAGTGTGTTGGGTACGTGCGATCCCTCAATCGGTTGTGCTGAAACGCATATTCTGGCCAGTCTAGGGCGGGTGCTATTGATCGCTTCATTATTCGCCGCACCCATATGGCTGGTCTGCGGAATTCTGAGGAGGCTGGTTTACCCTTCGGCTGGTGCATTTACGACCAACTTTCTTCTGACGTTCGTGGTGGTTCTTACCGTGGTGCTCTGTTTCAGCCCTGCCGTCGATCTTCTATTCAGGATCGATAGATGAGAACCCTGATGATCGCAGCAGATGTGAGCGGGTCCGCCCTTGATCAGCATCGGTCGGCGCATTTCTTACCTATAGCCATGTAAGCTACCATCAAGGCTGCGGCCTGCGCGTCTGTGTTTTGGCGTAAGCGGAATGGCCGAAATTGGGCGATTGTGTTGAAAAAGTCGGGCTTGCAGTAGTGTCGGCGGTCTGATTCAA
>NZ_JACYVM010000037.1:0-5121 GCF_014842355.1 Sphingomonas sp. CFBP 13706 | reverse complement strand
CTCGACTCCAGTCGCGGCTCCGATTCCGGCATCAGGCCCGGTCGACATCGACCTCGCGACCCTCCAGGCGGCGAACGACAAGACCAAGGGCAGGGGCTAGGACGGCTCAGGAGCCCGTTCCGGGCTTCTGGGAAACCCACAGGCGCACCGGTAGCGGTATGGACGCCTCCGCCCCCGCAAGCCCTCGCCGAGCCTCTACAACGATGCAGCAGACACCCCGTTTCTTGGGGATCGCTACGCTCACATCAGAATAGCGAAGCGGCGGTCCACACTACGGAATCAACACGCTGGTCGTTCGGTGATGCGGTGGCAGGCGACCGCTCTTTTCGGTCGCTCTCCTTCTTGTTCAAAGAGTTCAAAGGTTCGTCCTCTCTGGAAGGCTGATTCCACGGGCTATTACGGCGGTTACGCACACGTATTGCGGGCGAAAACACACGTATTGCGGGCCAAAGCACACAAATCACGGGCGTGATAACACAAACTAATCACACCTTGTGTGCTTTAAATGTGTGCTTTATATTGTGCCTATGGCGAGTACGATGCAGGCAATGGCCGATAGGCAGGGACACCCCGATCAGGTGGTGGTGGCGGGCGAGATCCTAGATCTGCGCATCGACAATGCGACCCTGAGCCTCCGAGCGGCGAAGGTGCTTCACCTATTGGTGCATGCAGCGGGCGCAGACGCCTGTCAGAACACTCGGCATTCGGTGCCGATCGCTGATCTGAACGACGCCTTCCATCTCTCGACAGGCGAGTTCATCGAGACGGCCCACGAGCTTGCCAGGACCGCCGTGGAGCTGCGCTACACCAACGAGCATGGGCGCAAGGTCGTGAAGGTCGGTCCCATGCTAGCCGATCTTGAGCGCGATCTGGACACCTACGGCGACGACGATCCGGCGATGATGTCGTGGGAGTTCTCGCCCGTGATGCGTGTGCTTCTATCGACCTCTAACCACTGGGCGGCGCTTTCTCGAAAGGCCATCCTCGCCTTTGAAGGACGTTACAGCCTGCGGTTGTACGAGTTGGTCTCGTTGCGCGGCGGGCTCAAGTTCAAGAAACAGGAGCGTTTCGACCTCGACGATCTCCGACGTCGGCTAGGCGTTGAACCCGACAAGCTCGTCGCTTGGGTCCATTTTCGCCAACGCGCGCTGGATCCGGCGATCGCCGAGGTCAACCAGTTGAGTGGTCTCGAGGTCAGCTACGACGTGGTGAAGACCGGGCGCAAGATCACGGGCGTCCTTCTACGTTGGCGCGAACTCGATCCCGCCGGACGTGCTGCTGTGTCCCGGGAACTGGAATCGGCTCGCGTCGGCCGGAAGGCACGACGGGAAGGCGTGGTGGAACAGATCGCCGACGCCGCACCCGTCGTCGCGGAGTTCCCGGCTCACGGCACGATCCGGTACACGCCGTGGGAGATGATCGCGAAGGCCAACCTGAAGGCACCCGCGCGCAACATCGATGAAGTCCAACGCGAGTTCGTCGCCTGGGCGCGAGCGCGCGGAAAGCCGCTCAAGGGCGAGCACGTCACGGCCATGTTTGCCGGCTTCTGCAAGCAGCAGAGCCCGGCGCCGTGATCAACCTGATGCTGGACCTGGCCGGTTACAGGACCGGCGGGGAAGTGACCGTCTGACGGGCGCCTAGGGTTACCCCTGAACACGTGTTAACACTACACCCTGAACGATCGTGAACGGGGTGAACGATGGCGACACTGACGATGGGGCAAGCGGCCAAGGAGACCGGCGTCAGCAAGGCCACCCTGAGCAAGGCCCTTAAGTCAGGGCGTCTCAGCTATGTCGCGAAGTCGACGGCCGGATACGAGATTGATCCGGCTGAACTGTTCCGGGTGTTCCCTCCGAAACCCTCGGCAACCGTTGAGAGTGAACGATCCGATACCCATCGTGAACACCTCCTTCTAGACGATGCCCATCGACGCGAGGTCCAGTTGCTACGGGAACAGCTGGACGAGGTCAGGACCGACCGGGATGCATGGCGCGAACAGGCTCAGCGGTTGGCGTTGGCGGCGCCCGAGACCATGCCCGTGCCACTACCAGCATCGACCGATGCACCCGCACCGAAGCGTAGCTTCTGGCCTTGGCGGCGCGATGGGTCAGGATCCTAGAGCAGCTCCGACGTGCTGCTTTGGTCGCCGAACAGGCATCTGGCGTTTGATGCCTTCGGCGCGATCTCTCTCGCGTCGGCGAGTCGGACCGATGTTGCGGCTACTGTCTGCACGAAGGCCGATCACGACGCCTTCATCACGCGCCTTCACCCCTCGGCCGTAGATTTCGACGATCCCCTCTGACGCCGCCTTGATCAGGTAGCCGTGGTTGTTTCGATCACTTTGGATGTCGATTGCCTCGGCTGCGCCTGTGATGCCGCCCGTTATTGTCTCGACCCATTCCCAGATCTTCAGGGTGAAATCATGGACACGGGTGGGGGGGATGTGGAGGCACCAGTGAACGTGCAGGTTGTGAGGGTCGCCAGGATCCATCGTCGTGAAGGGGACACCTCCTCGCGAGTTCTCGAAGGCGTACGACCACGTCGGCGCGAACGCAGGCCCGCACCCTTTGCGTGGGCGTCGAGCCCATTTTGCGAAGTGATTGGTGCGCAGACGAGCAAATGCTTCGATTGCGAGACGAGGGTCGATGTTGGTCGATGCGAAATTGATCGTGACCATGTGCGTGAACGGTAGACCGATCGCTTCGGCCTGACGCGGTGCGTAGTAGTTCGTCTGCGCTGCCTTTTGACCGATGGACCGGTTTGCTCTGCCAACCATCAGGCTTTGTCCGTACCGGGGGTATAAAGAACTAAGTGCATCCAGCGCATGGTAGCGTGTTAACACAGTTCCCTGTTTTCACACATCGGTTCCCTTTTTGTACGAGTCCCGGAGAGGGACTCGAGGGATCATGCGCCCATTCTCCAGCAGAAAAAGCGTCATGGATGTCACCCATTGAAAAGACCCCTCGACATTGATGATAGAAGTGTGCTTTAGAGCCGGCATGGATACGGAAGCCCATCAGACGGCCCCGGAACCCACACTTCCTCCGCCTTTGGTTGAGGATGGTCTGGTTTCCGTGACGGTGAAGGAGAAGTGGCAGGGAGCTGTGACCGATGGGTCGGGCTTCGTCGCTCTCCCGATGGCGCTGTTGCGTCTCCAGACGAAGCTGAAGCTGACCGCTACGGACATGTTGGTCCTGACCAACCTGCTCGCGCACTGGTGGAGTCCGGCGGACGGCGTCTATCCGCGCTCGACGACGATCGCGAAGCGGATGGGCGTGACGAAGCGCACGGTGCAGCGCTCGACCCAGAAGATGCTGAGCCAAGGGTTGATCACCCGCGAATTTCTCGATGATGGGCGGCGGGTCTTCCGCTTCGACCCTCTCGCCGCGCAGCTTGCGCGGGACTTGAATCTTTCCCTGCAACTCAAGGGAAAGGAGAGTTTGGACGCGTAGCTCAGGGAAGAGCGCGCTGGGATTTCTAAGGTATGGTCGTGGGTGCAACCCGGTCATACGCCTGGCGAGGTGCTGGTTCAACTCCAGCCGCGTACCGATAGCCAAACCCGGCCCCGGCAGATCCTGATCTGCCCGGGCCGCTTGGTTTTCAGTCTCCGGCGATCTGTCATCGTGATGCCGCTGTGCGGTCAGCATGATGCCCGGAGGGGTGCTTCTTCAGTCTCGTCCGGCATAGCCAGGATGAGGCCGCGCCAAAGGCGCGAGGGGACTCCGGGGATCCCCCCGGCCCGCTTTTTCTGTCATACCCCTCTTGGGGTGTGACAGAAAAAGACTAGCGGGTCGTCTTTTTCTGACGAAAAATCCGAATGGCATGTTCGCCCCCTGTTTTTGTCATACCTGAGCGCGTAGAATCTCGGGCATGTCGAACCTGGTCATGGCCCACATCAACGCGCTCAACATGCCCCTCCTGAAGACGGCGGAGACGCATGGCCGTCGTCTCGATGATGCCGCGAAGAGCCGCAAGGTTCGCGACGAACCGTCCCTGACGTGGGTGCCCGAGGGCGTTGACGGCGATCCGCTCGCGCTTCCCGATCGGCTGGCTGATCACGTTGCCGGCGCCTTCGTCCCGGAGGCCAAGGCGAAGGCGCTGCATATGCTCGTGAAGCTGCCGGATTCGGTGCCGGTCGAGACCGTGGAGCAGGCCGAGGCTGCGCTGGCGCTGGTCGTCCAGTTCGCTCAGGACACGTTCGGCGGACAGGCCGTGTTCTCGGCCCGGATGGACCGTGACGAGCGGTCTCTCAACAACGTCGATGTGTTCATGGCCCCTCGGTACGAGAAGGTCACGAAGCGGACGAGCAAGCCCGCCATGAGCTTGACCAAACACACGAAGGCCCTCGCCGCGAAGCACGGCATCGAGGATCGTGCCGACAGCGCGAAGGGCTCGATGCAGGCGCAGGGATCTGCGCTGCAGATCGAGCTGGCAGCTTGGCTGACGGCGCGCGGGTTCGAGGCTGCTCGCGGCGTGGAGAAGACGACCGTCGGCAACGATCAGGTGTCGCCCGAGATCGCGGGGCAGAGGATCGAGCTGGCGAAGGATCAGGCCAAGCTCGCAGATGACCGGGCCGAGTTCGCGACCTGGGCCACGGCCGAGGGCGTCGCGATCGTCGAGAAGTCGGCATCGGCCTCAGCCATGCTCGACGCGGCTCGTGTCGAGGCCGCGCAGATCCTCGCGGATGCCGAGGAGACTGCCAAGGCCGACGCGGCCCGCATCGCGAGCGAGAGCAAGGCCGAGGCCGATCGGCTGGCCGCAGCGGCGGTCAGGGACCGTGAGGCGGCTCATGCGGACGCCGTCCGCGCTCTCGCTACCGAGCGGAAGACCTTCAACCTCTCGCGGGTTCGTGCCGAGGTGAAGGATCGCCAGATCGCCACGCAGTCGACCCTGCTGACCGCTGTGATCGCCGAGCTGGAGCCGATCATCGCCGCATTCCGAAAGCTGTCGCCCACGATCAGCAAGCTGGTGGACCGCGACGGCTCGGTCGGCCGTATGGCCGACGCGGCCAGCGCGGCGATTGCCCGTGGTCGTGTGGCACTGAGCCGAGGGCCGGAGAATGCCTCGACTCCAGTCGCGGCTCCGATTCCGGCATCAGGCCCGGTCGACATCGACCTCGCG
>NZ_JACYVM010000036.1:0-6229 GCF_014842355.1 Sphingomonas sp. CFBP 13706 | reverse complement strand
GCTTCCTTCCATTCCAACGAAAGGATCGCACCATCAAACCGTGGGATCAAACACCTAACCAACGATTCCCGAAAACGGCCCCGGCAAGAATGTGCAAGGTCGGCAGCTTATTGAGCGGACCGGCGAGAGCATGTTCGGAATCGTACGCTAAGCAGCCTTTGCGGCACATAGATCGCGTGACGGGTTGCGTGACATGGATCGCCCACGATCGAACAGGACCAGCGATCGTCACGCAAACCCTCGTTTGCGGGCGTCCCGTTTCTCCATGTCCAACGGACAATTTCGGGACAATTCATTCGGGAACAGGTTTCGGGAAAGCCGGTCGGCCGTGACGTAGGCAATCGGCCAAACCTACCCGGCTGTCTCGCTGAAAGTTCCTTTTCGAGAACGTCGTGTCAGCGGCTTCTCGGACGCGGATCATTCCAAGTGAACGCCTTATCGCTCACCACACCGTTTAGACGTTGGCCCGTTAGGTGGACTGTCGTGCGATTGCCTTGGGTATCTAAAACGGTCCAACCTTCCAGCATCAGCCCAGCCGGCGATGTTTGGGATCGTGAAAACGAAAACGTGAATGTCCCACTTTCAGGATGCTTGGGATCGCGGACCTCAAGCACCACCTTGTCGCGGTTGGTCAACGGCGACAACCGAGCGACCCGAGATAGATCCTTGCTTGGGTCAGGCAGCGCTGAAAGCGGCGAACTGCTGACAGGTACGCGCAATACCTGACGAACCTTGTAGTCGATCATTATGAGCGAGTTACCGTCTCCAACGACAAGCAAAGGTACGCCGCTTTGATACTGGAAGCGGACTTTTCCCGGCCGCTTGAGCGTAAGTTCGCCAGCCAGTGAACGGCCATTGTGATCGACCTGCGTAAACTGCGCTGTCATCGTATCAACGGCACGCAAATGCTGCTGCGCCTGTACCATCGGAGAAAATTGGGCCAAGGCCAGCACTGGCGCTGCAAGTGGAATGCCTAGCGCGAACGCTCAGGCGGCTTTGCTTAGAAGAAAACCTGCACGTCGCAACCCCCACGAGCTTGCGGGCATTTAATTCTTTGCCTTTTTACCTGCGGTAGTCAGGCTGGCGGGACCCGTTAGCTTATCCGAAGGTGACAAATAGCAAACTACACCGAACGGAGTTGTATTGCAATGCTTCGTTGGTTTTTGCGACGCTTGCTTACGGCAAGTCACACCAAATGGTGTTGTTGTACAACCTTTAGCCTCAACCGGCGCCTGAGTGCGTGCAAGGGCGAGGGCGGCAAATAGTACGAGCACAGGCATCACCTTGAATACGAACCCTACGTGATCCGTTTTTACGGGCCATCGCAGCAAGTGAGGGATTTACGGAGCATCATATTAACGAAGGCGGTACTGTCTGCAATGACGAACCCGCGATCGGTGCCGGCGGGCAGGAGCGGTGCGTGCTTCCCAAATCCCGATCCCTTGCGGGATCGCTCCGGCCGTGACAACTAAAGGGGATCGGCATCGGCGAGCATGCTTATGTTGCGCCTCACGATCGTCGGTGACATCGTAAGACCGATGGGACCCTCAAAGACAGCTTCGCGCGTTGGGGTTTCAGTTGGCTTGGCTGTTCTGATGGTCGTTATCGGGAGCTTTGGCTTCGGTCCGCGTGGGCTTACGATAGGCGTGGTAGCAACGTTTCTCATGCTCGCTTGGCGGCACGACAACAGCGCCGGGTTGCTCTTCCCAATCGCGATGCTCATGGTCATCACGATCGCCGTCTTGCTGTTGCTGATGTACTTGATGGCTAGAATGCACTCGTAATCGAATGAACGCCGCGGTGGTTTTCTCCCGATCCGGCAGTTCACGATATTCGATCCTAATAGGAAAACCTTCCCCGTCTCGATCGCTGTGGGAAAGGTCGTTTTCGGCGGAGCCGGCAAGCTAGGCGTGGATGATGATCGCAACCAGTGAACCGCCGTCGGTCCTCACAGAGCATAATGCCGGTGACGTTGCTGACCTATATGCCCGGTGCACCGACTACTTCATGTTGCAGGACGGGGAGCCGACGACGCTGGCGAACGCGATTGATTTGTTCCGCGGTGTTCCCGATGAAACGAGTTCGGCCGATCAGACCGTTATGGGCTGGCGGGGTGAAAACGGCCTGATAGCCGTGGGCGCCATCTTGCGTGACTACCCAAGCGATGGCGTCTGGTATCTCGGATTCATGATCGTTGATCCAGCCGCAAGAGGGCAAGGCATCGGCCGATCCATTTATAACACGATCGAGCAGTGGGCAGCGGCTCGCGGAGCACAGGAACTAAGGCTTGCCGTCCTTGAGGCGAACGAGGCGGCGGACAGGTTCTGGCGGTCACTGGGCTATAGAGAGCTTCGGCGTGTCGGTCCCAACACGTTCAAGTCGCGTAGCCATCATCGCATCGAACTATGCCGGCCCTTGGGCAGCAATCTAGCAGCTTCGCTCGCCCAGTAGCATCACCATTCCCATTTCCCGATCAATTTCGAGAACGCCTGCTTCGTCTCGCTGGCCGTTCGTTTTATGAAGACCGGGTCGGCCCCGCAGCAGCCTCCAACCGTGAAGGCAGTGTCAGCGGGTTGTCGGAGTCGAGAATGTCGGGCTGTCCGAACGTTCGCAGGTCGGGACGGCGACCCGCTGAATGATTGCGAACAGGACGATCAAAACCGGAAGAACGAGCAAACTGGCTTCCGGTCCGGTGGTGCCCCCCGTCAGCAATGGCGAGCCGTCGAGGGTGGCGGACAGCAGGCTGGCTAGGGGTTTGCCCCCGCTGTTGTGAAACCCGAAGACGAAGCTCTGGCTGAAATTCCACGAGGCGTGAAAGCCGAGCGCGAACCAGAGGGAACCCGTCTTTAGCAGGCTGTACGATAGTGCCAGGCCGAGCAGTCCTGCGGCGATGATGCCGAGCACCGTCTCGCCTTCGTTTCCGATGTGCCCGTACATGAACCATGCGCTGCTCAAGACGGCGGTCGGCCAAAACGAGATCGCACGGCAAATCTGCACGAAGGCGTAGCCGCGATGCAGACCTTCCTCACCTGCTGCTTGAGCCAGCCACAATATCGCGGACATCAACAAGCCCGAAATCGCCGATGATATGGTCGGGGTGGCGATGCCGAACGTGACAGCACCCAACAGCCACATCAAACCTGCCATAACCGCGAGTAGTATGAGGCCGGTCGCAAGCCCACAAACTGTGAGCCTCATTGCGCTGCCGAATGCCCATGCCGAGAGTTGGAACGGCTCTTTGAAGATTCGGAGAACCAGCGCGGTCGGTGCAATAACCAACCCAAGCAGCAATAACACTGCCCTCGCCGTACCTGTCGCCGTGCCGCCTTGCGCGAGTTGAAGAAGGGATGCGCCGAGAAGGCCCTTCGCCACAGCCGAGACGAGAAGCGCGCCGACAAATGCCAGGGCTAGATAGCTGATTGCCTTTCCAACGGCGCTTAGCCTTGATCGGGAACCCGATCGAGTTGCAAAGAACGATTTGGTCGTCATCGATCCTCCTGACGCGCTGCGCGATCTTCGTGTGTTGCTGCGCCACCACACATGCGGTCAACTAGGCATTTCGACGGCACCTTGCTTTCCCGATATTCGATCCCTCTCGGAATGCTCCGGCTGTCTCGATCGCCGTTCCTATTCGTGACCTAGCGGATGGCCGCCTAAAAGCGGCCATAGAATTCATCGATGAAGAGCTCCGAGCCCGTGGCCACAGGACCCATCGCTAAAAAGTAGAGGCGCATCGCTTACTATGAGAAGAAAATGGGCGGTTTTTGCCCCGATCGCGGTAGGCACGCTTGCGCCTACCGTCATGGCAAGCGAGGCGGGGCATGTCATCGACGTACCGCCAAATGGGAAGTTGCAGATTTCGGTAAACGGCCAAACCGTAGACACCTTTTCCGGCTCTGGAATGCCGTCAGTGCTGTCGCTGAGACGCTCCGTCGCCTTGGGCCTGTTTGGTCCCAATGCAGAGCAAGAACGAGCCAAGGCCGCGCGGCGCTTCCAGTTGATATCTGTATCTCGGAATCCGGATAACAAGGTCGGTCCGATTCTGGTCAAAGGCTACACGCAGAACGCCGATCTGACCGTTGGCTCCCATACAAGCAGAGTGGCCACAAAATGGTCGCAGGCAGATGCGTATGATTTTGCGGACGGGCTGGCGGGACCCTATGCGCTGCCGGCACCTGTAGTGCGATATCGTTTGCGGGAGGCGAATGGGGCGGAACGTACAAGCTCAATTCCTCTGCTGCCCGACACTTGGTGGGTCGCTGCAACGTCCAAGATGATCGGGGGTAAGTCGATCAAGTTTGCGTTCGCGCCTCAGTTTGCCACCACCGTTGCCAGCGCTGCTGCCGGAGGCGCCATTAGTGAGGAACTTGACGGAGCCCTTAGTGGTACGCCGCAGCGAGTTATGATCTCGCACGGCGTCGAACGTCCGGCTCGCGTGATGCGATTGAGCCGAACGCTGGATTTAGGGCCGGTCAGCATTGATCGGCTGTTGGTACGCACCGCTGATTTCGGAAGCGCCAACTCCATACGAGACGAGGAACCTGATCCGTCTGAGATAACCGACGACATTGTCGTCAACGGGAAGCGCAAGCCATCTCGGGCAGCATACATCGTCTATGTTGGTGCCGACGTACTTCGCGGTTGCACGTCAATCACGTACGACAAGCCTCGGCATCTCATTCATTTGATGTGTAAATGAGGTCGACCGTCCAGCAACATGTTGGGCGTCCCTAAGCGGGCCTGTAATAAACAAGGATATGCGATGATCGTAGCAGCGCTTGCTCTTGCCGCACTGGCTCCCGCCGATGGCGCGAGCCAGTGCCAATATGATCGATCCGCCATGTTGGCGCTCGATCTTCCCGCGTTCGATCAGGATATGAATGGGGGATGGCGGACGCTCGAAGCAAAAGGCTGTGCCAAGGAAGCTGCTGATCTGATCCGGGTCTGGCGGGAGGCGCATGGAAGCATGGGACCTGCCGATACCCTCCTCTCATGGCATGAGGGCCAGCTACGGGCCGACGTTGGCCAGTATGCTGACGCTATCAGGCTTTTCCAAACGGGAAGGCATCCCGCAGCAGACGATGCGAAGTGGGGATGGAACTTCTACGTGGACGGAAGCATCGCGTTCCTTCGAGGAGATCGCCGGAAGCTGGAAGCTGCTCGTGCGAAACTCGCAGCTCTGCCCCGTCCGGCCGAGCTAAAGGACCCGGTCGGCCCGGACGGCAAACCAAGAGCGGTTCGCTGGCCGATGAACATTCGCGTTCTCGATGGCTTCCTCCACTGCTGGGGGCAGAGCTACAAGGTCGCATATCGCTGTCCCGTGCCGACCCCCTGATGCAAGAAGGGGCACTTGCGGAGACACCCGCCGCTTTCCCATTTTTCGATCCCAATGAGAAAGCGCCCTCCCTCAGGTGTCTGGCGACAATGGTTTGAACGCGACGCCATCCGTGTCGAAATTGCTTTCACTAAGCCATATCTCGAACAGTGTGCGTCGTGCCGGCCATTCTGGCTCCAGAATAGAGAACCAGGCCGTATCGCGCCGGCGACCCTTTACGATCCAGTCACCGCGCCACGTTCCTTCGTAGGTGAAGCCGAACCGACGCGCAGCACGCTTGGATGCCGCATTCAGGTCGTTGCACCGCCATACGACACGAAAGTAGCCGAGTGTGAAAGCGTGCTGCATCAACAGGAAAATGGCCTCCGTGGCGGCGCGGGTGCGTTGCAGCCCGGGCGAAAACCAAACGCTCCCTATTTCGATTGCAGCGTCGGCGGGCGCGATGTTGCAGAACGACACCCATCCTTCAGCTTTGCAGCTAGATGCTGGAACAACGGCGAAGAAGGGTTGCCGTTCAAGGCCGCTGATCCGCGTGATATGCGCGGCCATGTCGTCCTTTGTTGGGAAGGGCCCGTACTTCAGATAGGCCCACGATACGTCTGCCGCCTGACCTGCCTCCCAAAGATCATCGACGTGCCGCGCGGAGAGCGGTTCGAGCGTGACGGCTACGCCGTTGTGGCATTGAAACCCCGGCAGAAGACAGGTGGCTTCGGGGACGAGCGGGCCGAGCGGAACAGCGGTCATGCCACCTCATGGCCGGGCAGCATGGTCGTAGCAACACGCTTCCAAACGGGGGATGGCGCATCGTTTCGCATTTCTCGATCGCTGATGGCAGCAACGGGCGTGATCGACCACGCCCGTTGCTGCCATCAGCCGGGTGAAGCGGCAGAACCG
>NZ_JACYVM010000035.1:0-6486 GCF_014842355.1 Sphingomonas sp. CFBP 13706 | reverse complement strand
AGCCTGACAGGTTCATCGTCGATCCGATCCACCAGATGCCGGGACTAAACACCTAGGATCATCTCGAGGATCGGCGTTTGATCCGTCACGGCGGCCTGGCCCGCATCGATCGTGTCGAGCCTATGGATGATCTCTCTGTGTGTCGCCTCGGTGCGCTGGCCGCTTTCGGTCAGCGCATCGAGCTGCTCCTGCACGAGCGTCAACGCGTCCAGAACGCCTGCCAGAGCACCGCTTACCTGGTCCGTGCTCATCGTTCTGGCCCACCCCTATCCGGCGAACGCGCGCGGTCCAGAGTTGCGCAATCACGATCCAATATCTCGCGAAGGACCTCCTCCGGCTTGCTTGGCGTCGGTGCCGTGGCCTGCCGTTCGGCCTCGTCCATAAACGAGCGAAGGCGCTCGGATACCCCCGAGGGTCGGCGTTCATGCGGCGTGTCTTCGGTCCGCTCGGGACTCTTCCGGAGTGCTTGCTTGGCCTCCAGCTTGCCACGCATAGCGCGAGAACGTTCCAGTGCTATGGTGATCGGATCGGGCCCGGGATCCGCGACAGCGGGGCCCGTCCGAGCATCAACGATCGCGTCGCGCCTGCGGGACGGTGAACCGGCACGCATCGCCCGGGCCGAGTTGGGCTCGGGCGGCGGCAATGCTGCGACGAACCGTTCGAGGCTCTGTGCGACTACCTGATCGGCAAGGGAAAGCGAAGCCGACAGCTCCGCGACGGATCGCATATAGGTCGCGCGAACGATGGCCTGCCGACTTGCAAGAACGGCCTCGACCGGGTCGGAAATACCCTGGTCGCGAAGGCGCCGGGCGCGCTAGGCGCGGCCCGTATCGATCTGCGGAACCTGCCCTTTGTCGCGCATCTTCCGTACCGCGATGTGTTCATGCGCGGGGTCGATACCGCGCGCTCTGGTCGGCGTGGCGTTGGCCTCGATGCCGCGTTCGCGGAGCTTCTCGGCGAAGCGCTGCCGCCATCGAAACAGATCATCACGGTCCGGATGGAAGCGGCGCCCATCGAAATCGCGACGTGCGATCGTGAGGTGAACGTGGGGATGATCGCGATCGACGTGAAGACCGGCAACCCACGACCGGTTCGCAAACTCCTCGGCTGCGAAATCCAGAGCAGCCGCTTTGAGACGCTCCGGATCGGTCCCAGACGGCATCGAAAGGATCATCGATATGGACGTCGCACCCTTGCGTCTGGCGTCCCCGTCCATCTCGAAGTTGTACCAATCCTTCGCGAGAATCTGCATGTCCCGTCCGTCGCGCAGCACGACGCCCTCGCTGGTTTCAAGCCCGAGTTCCTCGCCCGGACCGTGCCCCAGCCGACTGATGTAGGCGAAGTTGGCAAGGACGTGTCCGCCGCCATGCTGGCGCCCCGTGATCCGCACCATAACCTCTGGAACTCGACGTGATGTGCGATCCGCAGTCATCACTGCACGGCCGTTTATCCGGGCCTGCGATCCGCCTCCGAAAGCGTGCTTCGCCTGCGCACTGGCACGCGACGTGGCCAAAGATGATGCGGTCTTCGGGAACATCGATGCGACGGCAAGGCCGAGCATCGTGCCCCCGGTACTCGGGCCCTTTGCGCTGCCGCCTCCAGTCCCGAGGCGGTACTTCTTCGGTGGCGCGAAGACGCCCGCCATGGAGTCCATCGTCCCGGAAGAGAAGCGGAAGCTCACGCTGCTGAACCTCGGTAGGTTTCGGTCCAGTACCCGACCTCTGCCCCGATCGCGGCCGAGAGGGCCAGCCGGGTCGTAAACAGCAGCGCGTTCAGCTCTTCACATTTTTCGATAAAAGGACTGGCGATGCGGGCAATATCGAGCGAGCTTTCGGGCTGGTTCGCTGCGTTCATCGCATGGACCGCCTGGTTGATGTTTCGGCCGATCAGAAGCACCTGCTTGCGCAATTTGACGATCTCAGCCTGGGTGGCCGGAGCCAGCCTCAGCACGCCCGCCTTGTCCCAAAGCTGCCAGCGAAGCGTGCGTTTGATCCATTCGTTTCGCGTCATCTTCATCGGCGCCGCTACGGTGTCGATGCCTTCGACCTCGCTCCGGTCGAGCCGGACGGTGACGCGAACGAGGTCGTCAGGATGCCCCCTGCCCTGAAATGGCAGCACCGGGATGTCATCGTTCCCCGGGGCCAGCACGGCGTTGGCCAGCACGCTTGCCATCCAGCTGCTGCGGTTCTGCCCGTTCGCTGCAGCAACGCAGTCAATCTCGGCGACCAACTCGTCCTTCAACCGCAGACCTACATTCATCCCAAAAGCCCCGTGCAGCGGCGCCCCACAAGCCAATGTTAAACATTGGTGCCGTGAGGCATATCCTGCCATCCCTAGTAATTGCCTATCCTCATGAAAAAACAAAATCTTTGGAGTTAAATCACTCCAAACGCGGAGGTGAAAAGTGATTGACTGTGCGGTTGCGACAAGTAGCTTTCGGTCTTGTAGTGCGGTGCAAGGCGTTTGCACGATTAGGCACGGCTAACTGCTATTTCCTGGATTGCCCGCAACTTGCTAAGTTGTTCTCTATTGGAACCGGACTCGAAGAATGGCCCGAACAAGAACGCCGTCGATCTCGCAACAATCGAGGCTCGGCGGGAAGCTCTAAAAGCGGAACTTGCCCATCTGGACGAACAGGCAAAGGCGGCGGAGCAGACAGCTCGAGACGCTGGTCGTCCGGTTCTAACCGCAGCGCTTGAGCGGGTTAAAATTGCAGCGATCGACAAAGCGGATGCCCGGGCAATCGCGACGGCTATCTCGAAACACGGCGGCAAAGCGGTGGCACGCCAGCTTGCGTCGCTAGGCTAGGCTTCCCGATCCACCATCCAGACGAGAAGCCGGCGTTGGCCTAGCATCCAGATTAGGGCAGCCTCGTCGGATGCCTCAACGCTTGAACCTGACCGCTCTCCTTGTCGACGAATATGACACCGCGCTCTCCTTCGTCGTTCAGAAGCTTGGCTTCGAACTGCGTGAAGATACCGTGCTGACTGATGGCAAGCGGTGGGTGGTGGTCGCGCCGCATGGTGCGGCGAACGGACTGTTACTAGCGCGAGCGGTTGGCGACCGGCAACGTGAGGCGATCGGCGATCAAAGCGGCGGTTGCGTGTTCCTGTTTCTCGAAACAGACGACTTTGCCCGTGACCACCTCGCTTACACTCAGCGGGGCATCCGTTTTGTCGAAGCGCCTCGCCATGAACCATATGGCACGGTGGCGGTCTTCGAAGACCTCTACGGAAACCGATGGGATTTGATCGAACCTAGCGTGGGCAAGGGATGACCTTCGATCCGCCATTCTATGCGGTAAGGGCATTGGCTGGGATCGAACGCAGCGGTTCCCCAATCTTGGCAGCCACGGCCTGTCTGGGTGTTGCGCCGACGGAGGCTGACGGCCGGCGCTCGCTTCAGCGCGGCCGAGCAGGATACCCGAAAGCAGATTGACGGCGCCAGATCAGGCTGCCCCCCCTCCCCTGCAGACCGGCCATAGCTTGCGACGTGTTGGCGGCCGGGGCTCGCCCGTGCGCCGCGGCACACGGGCGCGGCTCGTATGGTGTTTCGGGCGCCGTCTCGGTCGTGCCAAGCGGGGTATCACGCCCTATCCATCGATCGTGGGGCCGCCTTTAACGGGGGTCTGCGGCGCGCGGGCGGTCAACCAGGATTGCGTTGCGTCGCCGCGCTAACGGCCATGCAAGGCCCCTGCCCTACCTATGGAGCAGCCCCGCCAATCTCCTTCTCGTAAAGCAAGAGCGCCGCATCTGCTACGACGTCGGCGAGCACGCGCTTGAGTGCCGGATCCGCGTCACGAAGAGCATAGAGTCTCGCAGCGGTCTCGGGATCTACCCTCACGTTGATCGCGATATTGCGATTGCCGGTTACGCGTGGCGGCCGTTGGAATGTCCCGGCTTGGGGACGCTCTCTAGGCACGGGCGCCGCTACAGGCGGGGCAGCTACAGCTGGGACAGCCGGACGCGACGGAAAGCCCGCCCCGTCGCTTATCTCGCGTAGCTTTGCTGGATCCTTGTTCGCTGGCGTATCATCGAACTCCGAGAGATCGAGCCTGGACCGGGTCATGCTGCCTCCTTCACGGTACGCGCCTTACGGAGCCTAGCGATCACTGCTGCCGCATAGGCTTCGGCGTTCTCGAGCGCCGCCTTCATGTTACCGACACCTTTGTCGTTGATGGTGCGAAGCGTGCCACCAGCGGCGAACATCGCGCGATAGGCCTCGCGATTGTAGATCATGACGGGAAGGACCGGAATATCAGCATCGTTGAACTGCTCCGCGATGTCCTTCTGATTGTTCGAGCGCAGCGCTGGCGGGATTTGGCTGAACAGGATAGCATAGTCGATCTTTGTCTTGGTGCCTCTCGCCGTCTGCTTGACGAGCTTAATAGCGCGGGCAGCCTGGGTGGCATCCAGATGCGACCCCTTGCAAGGAATGATCACCAGATCGCTTTGAGCGATTGCGAACGTGACGGTCGCGGTTGCCGCGCCTTCGAGGTCAACGAGTGTGAAGCGCGCCTCCGACGCGCCCCGCTCGATTTCATCGATGATCGCGTTTTCGTCGCGGCACGCGACGACAGTTATCGCATCCGGTCGTCCCGGTAACTGGCCCCAGTCGACCAGCGGAAGGTTAGGGTCAGCATCGATCAGGCGTACGGTACCCCCCGCCTCCGCCAACTCTCCGGCGAGCAACAATGTCGCCGTGGTCTTGCCCACCCCGCCTTTCGGCGACACGAAACTGATGACTGGCATACTGCTCTCCCGTTGCGGCCAGGTTGCTACCATGTAGCAGCCAGCGTTCATGAAGCGGCTATATCGCAACCTACCAAGTAGTGTCTAGCGACTTTGACACAATCTAGCAGCGAGCAACCTGCGTTATAATTGCGATTTACTCGCAATTAGCCCGCGAGTTAGTAGCAGGCTTGTCGCGACCCTGTTGCAGGTTTGATGCGATGATGTTGCGGCAGGGAAGCGACGTGCTCGCGATCCAATTGGTAGTCGGTTGCTGCATGCTACCAACTAGCGACACGCGCCTTTGCGATACCGTCAAGACGCGGTTGGCAAGCCGCGAGAGGCAGGCACCAACCGTGTATGAACATGCTACGTCATAGCTGTCTAGTTGCTACCCTAACGCAATCCGCGATCAAGTCGCTACAGTATCGCTAGCTCATTGCTACCACACGGCTACCAGACGAAGGAGCGGTTCCCCTCAGTTCCCGTATCGCCAAAGCAATTGATGAATCCACAGTGCCACGCCACAAATCGATAAGAGATTGAGACGCCGAACGCGACAAACGCGATCGGCGTTCACCAAAGCGCAAAATGGCGAAATTGATCGTGAAGTACCCACGGCCCGATCTCGTTCGACACGACCTGCACCACACCGGATACAACGACGCTCAAGACGAAGACCCAATCCTAATCGGGCGGCTGAGGCCGCCCGGACGATGCTCATTTCTCCCAGAGTGGCTTGAGCTTGCGAGTTCGCTTTACTGCGGGGAGGGGTGCCTGCTCGGGCATCCCGTGTGCTGCGATCTCCGCTTGGATGCTTGCAAGTTCAGCGAGCCATGCCTGGGTGCGTGCGGTTTGGACGTGCAGGTAAACCTCCGTCTGTTCGTTGAGACGGATGCCGGCTGACGATCGGGCGGGGTCAGGGTCACAGGACCGCGCAGCGGCCGCGCAAGCGGGGCGTGGGGGTGCCGATTTTGTCGTGGTCGAAGCGAAGCGAGGGCCACGTCAAAATTGAGGGAACCGCGCATCCTTGACGCTGACTCCGCCCGGTCGTCACGATGGACAGAGTCGACGACAGAGCCTTTCCGACGTTGGTAGGGCAGGGGAGGCGCCGACCCACGCGACGGTCTTGCCTCCCACACGCACCAGTCACTCTTCCCGGACAACCGTCGATGTCCAGATAGCGACCGTCAGCCGGTCTCATCAAATTCTGCGGCAAGTCGCGGGCATTGAAGCACTCGATCTCATCGGAAAGAATGCCGCCATCACGACGACCGCTGCCATGAGCGAGGCGATCTAAGACCCCGGGCGCTCCACACGGCCGTGCTGATCGCCGAGCGTGGTGTGGGGAAGGGGGGCTCGAAATTGATGATCTTATCCTTTCCGCAGCAGGGGGAACCCCGGCGCCATCGCGCCGGGGCGGTGCGTCATCGTTCGTCGACGCGCATGATCGTCCGGGCAAAGGGGTAGCGTGGCGCAAAACGCGCATCCTTGAACTTACGTTCGTTCAGAGCTATATGGAGGGGACAGCAATAGACCCGGTTCGACGTTTGGCGACGTCGCTCCATACAATCTCTGGGATGCCCGGCCTTTGTGCCGGGCTTTCTTTTATGTGGTCACAGCTCATTTTCCCTTCGCTGACGCTCGTTTCGTCAACTCTTCGGTATTTTTGGAGGAAAGAGGCCCTGTGCGAAATAGCTAGGTGTTTAGTCCCGGCATCTGGTGGATCGGATCGACGATGAACCTGTCAGGCTCT
>NZ_JACYVM010000034.1:0-6807 GCF_014842355.1 Sphingomonas sp. CFBP 13706 | reverse complement strand
TGATCTGCCTGCCGATGGTGATTTCGTCCTGCCGCGACGCGTCCGTATACAGCCGATACGCGACGGTCTGCCCCAGATAGGCCAGCTGGCGGACATTGCCCGCGTCATTCGCGCCCGCCCCGACCGTGACTTTCGGCGCAAGGCCCGGCGTGCACAACACCGTGACCGCATTCGTGCTGCCTTGCGCGACCATCGTCGCATCGGCGTTGCCGAAGACGCCCGACTGATCGGCAAAGGCGATCGTCCCGATCCGCCCCATGGTCGCGGCGCTGTTGCCGCCATTCACGGCACAGGCCGCGAGGATGTTCAGGGACACGCCGATCGTGCCGCTGGCAGTCTGGGCATGTGCCGAAGTCGCCAAGGCAGAAGCCGCAACCACGACGACGATGATACCCAAAAACTTGTGTGCTACGTTACAGATCATCATCAAACGGCCCTTCTGCTCGGGGCCTTTTCAACGTATGCCAGTTAACAAGATGTTTAACATCCAATATGGTCGAAGTTAGAGTTTAATCGAACAATTTCGACATCAGTTTTGTGCCGTCATAACCTATGGAATATTATCATATTTCTGCAGTTTTCACTAATTCTCTTGCACCTGCTACATTAATTCATGCTATATTGATGCAGAATATAAGTGCGGAGATAGATGTGTACCGGGGACACGTCGGGTCATGGTTTGATATATTTTCAACCGAGAAGAAGCGGCAACTCGCCGTCGACCAAAGCGGAGCGTTAGCAATGCGCGGAAGCGAGGAGCTTGAGCGCATTGTGGACGTCGTTCGAGATTACTACCGAACGCAGTATGCGGCGATTTCAATCATCGACAAACGCATGCAAACTCTGTTGGCACAACGTGGACTGGGTGTAACGGAAACGTCGCGAAGCACGGCGTTCTGCGCCGTCACGATCCGGCAGGGCGGGCAGACGCTGGTCATCCCCGATGCGCGCAGCGATCCGCGCTTCGAAGAGTTCGATAGCGTTCGACATGATCCGTTCGTCCGTTTCTACGCTGGCACACCTATTACTGATCCCGCGGGACTGGCGCTTGGTGCGATATGCGTCGCGGACGGCAAGCCGCTGTCGGGGGAGTTTGATCAATCCCTTCTTGTCATGATGGCTCGCGAAGTCGAACGCGAACTTGCCAGCTCAGCGAAGGCGTTAGCAGCTCCATCGGCGTAACAGCTCAGACGGTATCGATGTGCTGTTCAGTTCCGTCGTTCGACGACCAGCAGCGCTTAATGGCCTGTAGCACTTCCAGGCTCGCACACTACAGGCGGGATCGACCCAATTGCGGACATTAAGGCGGCCTTCCCTTCTTTCCAATCCGGTCGTTCGTTCATCTCGCTAAAAGGTCGACTTCGCCGACCTGAAGCAGCGGTTTGAACGGTTAAGAACGAATGTACAGCAAAGGTAGCAAAAACAATTCAATAGGTGTTGGTTGCCGAAGCTAGAGGTAATTTAATCGACCATCATCAGGCGTCGAGAGCCGCTCGGAGACGATGCTTGCTCCTCCGCTAGGCTGCTTGGTTGATTCCATTCTCGAGCAGCCCTGCGATACGGCAACTCTCGACAGGGCGGCTGAACAGATAGCCCTGGATATTACCGCAGCCCTCGCCGCGGAGCATGTTGAGCTGCCCGGTATCCTCGACGCCCTCGGCGGTCGTTTCCATGTGCAGCGCGGTCGCCAGGTCTACGATCGCGCGGACGATCGCCGCGGCGCTCGGATCGCTAGCGATGCTGGTAATGAACGAGCGGTCGATCTTGATCTTGTCGAACGGGAAACTGCGAAGGTAGCTGAGCGAGGAATAGCCGGTGCCGAAATCGTCAAGCGCGACGCGGATGCCCATCGTGCGGAGTTTGTGCAGCAACGCGATCACCGGCCCCTCACCGTCGAGGAAGACTGATTCTGTAATCTCGATCTCGAGCCGGCTGGGTGCCAGGCCACTATGCGCAAGCGCTTGGAGAACGATCGACTGGAACCCGGTATTACGAAACTGCAGCGGCGACACGTTGACCGCGACGCGGACATGTTCGGGCCAGTGCATCGCCTGACGACACGCCTCCTGCATCACCCATTCGCCGATCGCGATGATGAGCCCGGTATCCTCGGCGATCGGGATGAACTCGACCGGCGGAACGACGCCGCGCTCTGGGTGGTGCCAGCGCACAAGCGCTTCAAACCCGCCGATCCGGTCCGCCTTCAGGTCAAACACCGGCTGGTAGTTGAGGACGAACTGGCCCGCCTGGATTGCCTCGCGCAGGTCGAGTTCGACCTGCCGTCGCCAGCGCGCCGCGGCGTCGAGCGCAGGTTCGAAGAACCGGAACACACCGCGACCGTCTTCCTTTGCGAGATACAGAGCAAGATCGGCATTTTTGAGCAGTTCGTCGGCGTCTTTGCCGTCGGCCGGGCCAATCGCGATGCCGATGCTGACCGCTGTCGCGATCCGGTGGCCATCTGCTACGACCGGCTGGCGCATCATGTCGAGAATGCTCTGAGCAAGAGCACGCGGGCGATCCGCATCGAACTGGCCTGACAAGATTATCGCATATTCGTCGCCCCCAAGCCGCGACACCAGTCCGTCGGGCGCGCTTTCGCTCAACATAGCGCCGATCGCTTTCAGCAACGCATCGCCGACCGGATGGCCGAGCGTGTCGTTCACGCCCTTGAAGCGATCAAGATCGAGACACAGCACCGCGATCGCTCCACCGGTCCGCCCCACCTGAAGGATCGCCTGGTCGAGCGACTCGCGAAAATACGTCCGGTTCGGCAGGCCGGTTAGGACGTCGTGGAGTGCGAGATGTGTGATACGATTCTCGCGCTCCAAGATACCGACCGACATCCGGTTAAAGCTGGCAGCGAGCCTGCTAATCTCGTCGCGGCCCTTCACAACGATGTGGGCGTGACTACCCTCCTCCAGCGCCCGCGCCGCTGCGTCCAACGTGGCGATCGGTCCCGCGATCCCAAGCGCGAGCCGGCGACTGCCGAGCACGACGAGGATCAGCCCGGCCAGTCCGGCGAGCGCGATGCCCGCCTGTAACGGCAGATACGGCTTCAGTGCGGCGTTGAGAGGATAGCGGATCAGGATTGCCGCCTGCGGCCGATCCGTCAGGCCAGCCAGCGGCTTGGCGATCGCGAACGCGTGGCCGTTCAACAGATTGAGTGTGCCAAGTGTCCGGGATGACCGCGACGCTTCGATCAGATCGTCAACGGCGGCATCCGGTTCGACCGACCTGTCCGCCGCATGCCAACGCTTTGCACCATCGCTGCGCATGATCGTCGCGATCAGCGGGATCGCGGACAGCCGTTCGAGCGCGTGCATTTCGGTACCGTCGAGACGCACGGCGAAGACGACCCAGCCGACCTGCGTCGGTGCCATCACCGGTGACAGGATCAGTCGGTAAACCTGTCCCGCCACAACCACGACCGCGTCGCGCCGGCCGTCCGGAACCGCGAACGGGAAACGACCGACCGTCGCCGCCAAGGCGCCTGAGGGACCAGTTACCTGCCGATCCTGATCGACCACGAATGCAGCGGTAACCTCTGCTCGGTGACTGATATTGGCGAGCGCGGACGCAATCGTCGGCCGATCTCCGCTGGCGACTGCCGCGCGGAACCCGAAATCTCGCGACAAAAGGTCGGCCGACGCGATCAGCGATTGTGACCTAAGCAACCAGATCCGGTCGTAGACGCTGCCGCTGGTGATCAGTTCCTGACGCACGGAATCTCGCGCGTGCGTCCAGATCATCGCTTGCGCGACGACCGCGAGCAGCAGCAACGTTACCGCAAACAGGCTCGCGTACAGCACCGACAGCTTGGTCCGGAGATGGCGGAACCGCGGCGGGCGCAAAGGCATCAACGGTGCAGCACGAAGGTCGTGGCAAAGCCGGTGGCGGCAACATCGATCGGCTGGGACGCAGTGCTGCCGGGCGCCCGGATCGAGGGGTGCCAGACGCGGACCGTCGCTGTGCCTGGGGGCACGCCGGTAATGCTGACATGCCCAGCCTGGTCGGTCAGTTCGGCAAACGGGGTGGCGGTCACGAACACGAACCCGCTCATCGAGTCATGAATGTTGCAGCCGAGCGGGACCACGCCCGGACGGTCGAACAGGACGGTCCGCGACTCCTCCTGCCCGTAGAGTTTCAGGTCGAACTTCCTGGCCTTCGAAAACGAATAGACGTGGTGACGCACCCGATCGCGGTTGGGGAAGCCGACCGTCGCGCCGACGGGGACGATCAGCACATGCGGTTGAAACGCGATGTCCCGCTGCTCGATCATGTATGGCCCCCGCACCGTCACCCCCGGCGCCTTGGGCGTCTCGATCGTGACCACCGCGCCCGGCAGCGGCTTGCCGTCGAAACCACGGACATCGATCACCACCGGGGCGGCATGCGCAGCGACAGGCAGCGCAGACGCCGCGAACAGCAAACTCAGGCGGAGGACGGATACGTGCATGCATCGGCTTCTAACAGTCGGAGAATTGCAAACCGGTAAACGTCATCGGCTTGTCATGCCTTTTTGACCGGGCGACGCGGCGATGGCCTGGCGAGGGAGACCGAGTATTAACCAATGGTCTCCAAGAGATGCCGGATGATTCGTATTCCGCTTTCGACTGTTGCCGGATGTATCGCGAAGGTCGCGGTGGCGACCGCCGTCATGACGACGACCCCCGCCGCGGCACGCGAAGGTCGCGCCGGCGGCAAGCTGATGCTGACCAACGGCGTCACCACGATCGAAGGCAGTTCGGGTGGCGGCATCTCCACCTGGGCTCTGATCGCCGGCAACGAAACCGTCGACGGGATCGGCGGGTCCGCGCATGTCTCGGTCATCCTGCTGCCGGACTATCGCTGGGAAAGCCACGGCGCAGCCATCGGCGTCCACGACCGGTTGGAACTGAGCTACGCCCGACAGAATCTCGACACACGCGACGTCGGTGCAACGCTCGGTATCGGCCGCGGCTACACGCTCAACCAGGACGTGTTCGGTGCCAAGCTGCGCGTCGCCGGCGATGCCGTCTATGGCAGCCCCTACCTGCCCCAGATCGCGATCGGCATGCAGTACAAGCGCAGTTCCGATCCGCAGATCGTCGCCGCGGTTGGCGGGCGCCACACCAGCGGAACCGACCTCTACGTCGCTGCCACCAAGCTCCTGCTGCGGCAGAGCATCCTGCTCGGCACCACGATCCGCTACACCAAGGCCAACCAGAACGGCCTGCTCGGGTTCGGTGGCGATCGCGGTGCAAATCGCCGCGTCCAGATCGAGAGCACGCTCGGGTATCAAATTTCGCGCCAGCTCGTCGTCGGCGGCGAATACCGGTCGAAACCCGACAATCTCGGGTTCGCCACGGAAAATGACTGGAAGACCGTCTATGCCGCTTATGCGATCAGTAAAAACCTGACTGCGACCGCGGCCCTTGTCGATCTCGGATCGATCGCGACGGCCGAGCGCCAACGCGGCGGCTTCCTGTCGCTCCAGACGGCCTTCTAGGGAACGTTTTCGATGATCTTGCTTGCCCTGCTCGTCCTCCTCCAGACCGCACCCACGCCACCGGGCGAGGACCCAGTCGCGCCCTATGCGATGAGCGACGCCAATGTCGACGGTGGTCCGTTCAAGGGCGTTGCCATGCTTGAGGCGTTTCACGGGGTGGCTGGCATCGACCGGATCGTCGACGATCTGGTGAAGACGAGCCAGGGCGATCCGCGGATCGGAGACATCTTCAAGGGGCAGGACATGATCCGCCTCCGCCGCACGCTGAAGGAACAGTTCTGCGTCCTGTTGAACGGCGGCTGTAGCTATACCGGTCGCGACATGGCGACCGCGCACAAGAACCTCGGGATCCAGGCGAAGGACATGAATGCGCTGGTTGAAAATCTACAGGCCGCCATGCGTCGCGAGGGCGTAGCGTTCTCAACCCAAAATACATTCCTCGCCAAGCTTGCCACGATGAAGCCGAACGTGGTCACCCGCTAGAAGACCCAGAAGACGGCATTCAGTCATCGTTACGCGCTTCCCAACTTCAGACATCCGTTGTGTGCGGATCGGCTGACGAGTTTGGTGAAGATTGACGACGAGCTGCACGAGGAAGCTCGCCGCGCCAGCGCCGTCATGTGCCGGCCGATTAACGCCCAAGCCGAGTTCTGAATGAAGATTGGGATGCTCGCCGAGGCCAATTCCACGATGGCCTTCAATGATATAATGAATGTGCAGCTCGCGGAGGCGAACGTTCGCTTGGTCCAGCCGCTTGCCGCCTGATCGAGCGCCGCCAATCATCCCAGCTACCTGCCAGAACTGACATGCTTTTTATGACGAAATCACGGACTTTTCGGCTGCTACGTCGATGCCTTCGCTCGCGACGATGCCGACACGTTAAGCGATCTGTGGGACGAGGTTGGGCTGTTTCCCTCCCCTACTGGCAACTTCGCCATGCCGCGATCCGCGTTCCGCGATCGTTGCGCCACGCTGTTCGGCTTCTAGTACGCAGAGAACGCCGCATTCGGAAACGGCCATCTCGAAGCCCGTATGGAGCTGCTCACTAAGCCCTTCTCCATGGGGGCACTCGCGGCAAAAGTCGGCGAGATGATGGAGGGAAACTGCCGCTATCTTCTTGTCCTGACGAGTTTCGAAAAAGCAGGAGTTTTCCTAAAAACGCACCCCAATCGGGACGCTCGGGGACCTTAGCCTACGATTCCGAATCCTCTAGCCTGTCCCCTTCCTGCTCAGAGCAGACATTCTAGTGTCGCAAAAGCTATGCAGACCGTGTGGAAAGCCGTGAGCCGGGAGCTGCGTAAGTTCCGCTGTCATTGGCC
>NZ_JACYVM010000033.1:0-11822 GCF_014842355.1 Sphingomonas sp. CFBP 13706 | reverse complement strand
CCGCCGACACCACTGCAAGGCCGACTTTTTCAACACAATCGGGCGGAAGCGGAATGTCTGGAATTCGTGGAACGCGGAAACGAGACTTTCTCGTGTAAGCCTGTCGATCAAGCCGTTCCTACACCGTCTGCGCAACCCGGTCTCATACGTTACGCTTGCTGACACGCAGTCGAAGGCACCCGTCCTGACGCAAGTGCCTGCAACGCCGCGACATGCCCCTTGAAGGCCTTTCGCCCCGCCGCGGTGCCGACGATCCAAGTCCTTTGCCGGGTGTTGACCGTAGCCTTCCGCAACTCGATGTATCCACCATCGCTTAATTGCGCGAGGTGCTTGGACAGCACCGAATCACTGACCCCCAGGATGTCGCGCGCAGTCCCGAATTCCATCTCGCTCACGTCGGCCAGCAACGCCATTAGTTGTAGCCGCGCCGGAGGGTGGATTAGCGAATCCAGCCGTTCAGCACCCATGCCGCGCTCCATCCAACTCTTGCCGGTACATCCGCTCCCACACGATGCTCATTATCGTAGCGAACACCGCCATGCCGCCTCCAATCGCGACCGGCGCCCAAGTAATGCCATAGCGCTGCTTTAGGACGATCGCGCCCACCAGCGCAGCCAACCCGACCAGCAGCATCGCGAACGTCACCCACCACGTGCGCCCGGACCGATACCCGCTGACGAAGAATCCGTCCCGTCGCCGATCGCGGGCGACGACCATCGCCGTGGCGGCCATGCATGCGCCAGCCAAGACCATCGGCCATGGACCCGGCAGCGCATAGCCAGCGATCAGCCCGCCCAACAGCAGTCCAACCGCCGCGTGGCGCGCTAAGGACCATTTCGCCCGCGCGGCCAATGCCCCGCGCGTCGTCCGCATCATTTCCAGCGACTGCGCCGCCTCCATCTCGTTCATGCACCATTCTCCCGCGAACTGTCGATCACTTTCCATACCAGCAACTTACGACTTAACTGAACGGAAAGCAATGATCACTTTCCAACAAGGAAACTGACAGGGAAGAAACGAATATGGTGCTCTCATCAGCTTGGATCGCGGTCATGCTCGTCGGGGGAACGTGGTGGGTGCGGCGGGATATTACCGCGTATGCACGGTTCCAGACGCAATCCGACACGACGGAGCGGCAGAACCTCTACCGCCGATGGCTGGTCGAAAGCTTCCTGGTTTTCGTGGGTGCAAGCGTCGTCAGCCTTTGGCTAGCGCACGCGCTGTGGCCCTTCGAAGGATTTCCTTCGGCCTTCACACCGGCGAACCGGTTGCTACAGTCCGATGAAGAGGTCTCGAGCGATCGATCGCTGCAGATTGGGATCGGCCTCTTCGTCGGTATCGGGCTATCTCTCGCGATCCAGTGGTGGAGGCTTAAGAAAAGCCTCTCGCCGCGAGCGGGCCCGGACCAAGCGCTGATCCCCCGCAACCGTCGCGAAGCCATTCTCACGCTGTTGCTAAGCCTTAATGCCGGTTTCAGTGAAGAGCTGTTCTTCCGGCTGGCGCTTCCGCTGCTGCTCCTACAGGTCACGGGCTCGCTTGCGGTCTCGCTGGTGGTGTCAGCGTTGGGCTTCGGCCTGGCGCACGCGCACTATGGCTTAAAGGGGATGCTCGCCACCACGGCTGCGGGCGCGCTGTTGACGGTTTACTACCTTCATCATGGATCGTTGATGCGGGTCATGATCGCCCACGCGATCATTGATATAATCGCCTTCTTCATCCGCCCTGCGATCGGGGACTGGATGATCTCGCGTAAAGCGCCGAGGTGGGCCGTCGCGGCCTCGTAGGGAGACCGTGACCTGAACTGTACGAGCAGGGCAGATTGCGCGCGCCCCTCGCAAGGTCAGGTTGCCTGAACAAATGACTGGTATTGGACTTTGCTGCCGCGCGCTTGATTGTCCGCAACTGGGCGTGAGCGGAACGGCCGGAATTGGTGGAAAGCGGACGCGCTGCTACTCTTTCAGGTAGCGAACCTTCGCGCCGCCCGGCACGACAGATGCGACACGGGAAGCTATCGACGATCAACGACACATACGAGATCGTCAGGGTCATCGTTGGAGGCGAGTTTCTGATCCGCAAGTCGTTCTAGAAGGTTGAGACGGTCGTGCAGTGAGGGTCTCAAGCTTTTGCGGCATGCCTGCACCGGTATGGCTGTTGCCACAAAAGCACATCATGCAGGTTTCGTGCGCCAAGCTTATAAACAGCTGTAACGTCTCATTATTTCTGAATATGACATAGGTGTCATATTCAGGGGGCGTTAATGCAAAAGGCTTTGTTCTATCGTACGTCGATCACCGCGATCGTGGCCGCAATAATGCCAACGGCGGCGCTTGCGCAAGCCGTGCCGGTCGGGGGTACGCAGGCCGATCCGGCGCTGGAGCAAAACTCCGGAACGCAGGTGGGTAGCCCCACTGGCGTTAACGCGGATGGTTCGCCGGTCACCGTCGACGAGGCCGCCAGCAACGATATCGTCGTGACTGGTTCGCGCATCCGGCTTCCCAACATTCAGAACCTGGAGCCGACGATTGCCGTAAACCAGCGCTATCTGCAGGATCGCGGCATCACGAACGTCGCCGATGCGCTGAACGAAATTCCGGGTATCAGGGGCAGTATCACGCCAGCGGGTGCGCAGGGATCGTTTGGGCAGGGCGTGAACTTTATCAACACCTTCGGTCTCGGATCGAACCGGACGCTCACGCTTGTCAACGGACGCCGGTATGTGTCCTCCAACGTCAGCAGCATCTTCAATCAGGGTAGCCAGGGGACGCAGGTTGACGTCAACGTCATTCCGACGCTGCTTATCAGCAATGTCGACGTCGTCTCGATCGGCGGCGCGCCGGTCTATGGCTCGGACGCGATCGCGGCCACGATCAACTATGTACTCGATACGCGTCTCAAGGGTATTCGGGCACAGGTAACGAGCAACGTCACCCAGGAAGGCGACGGCTTCCGATACAATGCCGCGATCGCTGGTGGCTTTGATTTCGCGGGTGGGCGCGGCAATATCACGCTGGCCTATACGCGTGACGAACAGAAGGGCATCCTCGGCAACGCGCGCGGCTTCATCCGCGATAATATTGGCGGCGCGGGCAACCCCACGACGGCTCAAGCGGCGACGCTTGGCCGGCCGGCCGGCACCAGCTTCACCAATGACGGGCGCCTCAATGGCGGAATCGGCTTCAACGATTCCGCGACCGACGGCTTTCCCGGCACGGTGCAGGTGGTGGATCGCACCATCCCACTGCTGACTCGCGGCGGGCTTATCACGTCGGCGTTCGCGAACGCCAACGGGACGGGGGCGGTCGGTGCGGCCGTGCAGAATTTCCAGTTCGATCCAAGCGGCAATCTCGTTCCGTTCAACCGCGGAGTTCGCTTCCTCAGCGTACAGGAGGCAAGCGGCGGCGACGGGTTTCGCTTTAACGATTTCGTCCAGCTGACCAGCGAGCTGAAGCGCGACATTTTCAACGGCTTCGCCGCATTCGACGTATCCGACGCGCTTAAGTTCTTTGCGGAAGGCACGTATTTCCACTCGCGCGGCGATGAGCTTGTCCAGCAGCCGACCTTCAACTCGAGCCTGTTCGGAGGCTTGAGCGGTGCTACATCTTTCAGCGTCGACAATCCGTTCCTGACGCAGCAGGCCGCAACCCAGCTCCGCGCTCTAGGTGTCAACCGGTTCAGCGTGTCGCGCGCCTCACTTGACCTGTCCGATCCAACCGGTTTTTCGACCAACAACCTGTACCGCGGCGTGTTCGGCGTGAAGGGCGACTTCGGCATCGGAAGCCGCAAGTTCAACTACGAGGTCAGCGGAAACTACGGCCGGGTCGACATCACCGACACCGGTCAGGACCTCAATGCGCAGAATTTCATCAACGCTGTGAACGTAACGCGCAATGCCGCCGGGCAGATCGTCTGCAATCCGACGCCGACCTTCCAGGCAGCACCTGGCGGCACGCCGACCGTCGATGCGGCCTGCGTGCCGCTGAACCTGTTCGGTGAGGGCGCTGCCAGCCAAGCGGCGCGCGACTATGTCATTTCCACGAACGTTACGACCAGCCGGCTTGAGCAATATATCTTCAACGCCAATGTCGGCGGCAGCCCCTTCGCCCTGTTCGGGAACGATGTCGGCTTCAACATCGGCTACGAGCATCGTGAGGAGAAGGGCAGTTTTACGCCCAGCGCATTTCAGCAGGCCGGACTCGGCCGGTCGGTCGCCATCTTGCCAGTCAACGGCAAGTACAACGTGGATGAGGCGTTTGGTGAAGTGGTCGTGCCGCTCGTCACCGCGCAGAACGGACTTCGCTTCGTCAACAGCCTCGAGGTGTTTGGCCGCGGTCGCTACGTGGACAATACGGTAAATGGCGGATTCTTCGCTTGGGCGGCGGGCGGCCGGTACGCGCCGGTGGAAGACATCAGCTTCCGCGGCAACTACACCAAGTCGTTCCGAGCACCGGCGATCACCGAATTGTTCTCGCCTCAGACCAACGTGTTCACTAACGTTACCGATATCTGTTCGCCCGCGAACATTAACGCAGGCGCGGTGCCACTGACGCGCGCCGCCAACTGCGGCGCGTTCCTGGCGGCGTTCCCGAATGCCACCCCGCTCGATGCGGCGGCGGCGACCGTTCCGGGCATCAATGGCGGCAACCCGCTGCTCGACAACGAAGTGGCGCGCAGCTTCACCTATGGCGTGGTGTTGCAGCCGCGCTTCATTCCAGGCTTCTCGCTGTCGGTCGATTATATCCGCATCAATATCAGCAATCCGATCTCTAGCGTCACGGTGGCGACGATCGCGCAGTCCTGCTTCGACAACAGCAGCTTTAACGCTGCTGATCCGGCGAACGGCAACGCATTTTGCTCGCAAATCCGGCGTTATGCAGCTGGACAGGGCGGGGCCGCGGCCAATGGTGGTGATCGCGGCGGGCAGGTCATCAACGATCCGCTCAACCCTGGCGTGACGAGCGGCTTCATCAACGGCAACCGGATCCGCTTCAGCGGCATCCAGGCGCAGATGGACTATATCCGTCCGCTGTCCGGATTGGGCCTACCGGGCCGCGCGGGCATCGACGGCACGTTCTTCTACACCCGCCGGCGCGTGAACGACATCACAGGCGTGGCACCCGTCCGAATCGACGGAACATTGGGTGATCCAACCTTCCAGGGACAGCTCAACTTCCGCTATATTGGCGAGGGGTTCGGCTTTACGATGTCGGCCAACTACATCGGCGAACAGCTGTTCTCCCGCGTGACGCGGGGGCCTGACATCCGCGAGGTCGACGAACTCAATGATTTCGTGCTGTTCAACCCCAATGTCTATTTTGACGTGGACCAGCAGTTCCGCCTGACGTTTTCGGTCACCAATCTGACTAATCGCAAAGGGCAGAACTATTTCGGCTACGTCCTACCCGCGAGCCAGCCCACGTCGGGCGCAATCGGTGGCGATCCAATCGGCCGTCGCTTTGCAGTAACCGCACGCGCAAAGTTCTGAACGATCGGCGGGTCGCCTGATACGGCGGCCCGCCTTCCAAAGAAGGTTTTAATTGAGATTGCAACGTCATGTTCGTCAAACACGAACCGTATCGCGGTCAGGCCACCTATACCGCTTTAGCGCCGTCTTAATGAACATGAGCACGACGCCCTTCCGCGAAGAGATCGTTAGGACGAGCTCCCGAAGCAGAGCAGCAAAGTGTTCGGCCTCTCTTACCCTCTCAGAAGAAAGAAATATTTCTAACCTAATGCAAACCGCTTTCTCGTAAATGAGGCCTGGTGATTCAAACTGACAACTTAGAACGCGGCTGGGGTGTCAATCCCCCCTCAACCGGGACCGACCCCAGACTACGACAATCTTACATAGCGTAGCGCTGTTTGATTCATTGCTTGGGAGAGTGCATCGGTTCTAGCTAGAGCGCCCTCGCTATCGAGATGGCTACCGCTAAAACCGCCATTGTTGCTGCCTAGGTTTTGTCTATTTGAAACCTAAGCTAGAACCGCCTGTCAGTTAATGCGAGAGACAGACCTATGCCTTATAGCCGACATTTTCGAGCATTGATCCGGATATGGTTTGAAGGCAAATGAATATCCAAAAGCCGAGACTCATTATAGTTGGTTCGCCTGCTGACGATGGAGGCGTCATAACATCACTATCTCGGCAGCTTTACGACATAGACCAGGCAGGTACGGCGCAATCTTTGGCTGCCCGCCTTTCCGAAAATATTTATGACTTAGTCATACTAGATACAAATATTTTGGATACAGACAATGTATCTTTAATTCAGACGCTATCTTCGAGAAACGATTCATTTTATCTATTAGTAAGATCTGAGACTGATGACCAAGTCGACACAGTACTCGCGTTAGAGCTGGGTGCTGATGACTGCGTCACTTTTTCATGCAGCCCCCGAGAGATAAAAGCAAGAGTGCGCGCGCTGCTCCGCCGTCGTAAGGTTCATTCTCATATACCATCTGGAATACTCGACGAAGGAACTAACGTTCTGGCACCAGAGATTGCGTTTCGAGGCTGGATATTAAATGCGAATAAATGCCAGCTATTGACGCCAGCAGGTGATGTCATAGCCCTGACCAAAACAGAGTCTTCAATATTAGTGAATCTGTTTGCCGATCCCGGTCTTATTAAAGACCGTTCAGATATTATAGGCAAGGGTATAAATTCCAGCGATTACGATATTCGGTCTATTGATGTATTTGTAAGTAGACTTCGTAAAAAGATATACAAACATGGCGGCCATAGCTTAATAAAGACTGTTCGAGGCAGAGGGTATCAGTTAAATACCGCTATACCGTGTCGGCCCTGAATGTTCGGGTTTGGTGGAAAGCTGCCGTTCTTTTTCTCTCAGCTAATCCACCTCGATCCGCGTGAGGTCACACGCCACTGACTGTTCCTGCGTTGAAGTCGATAGCTTTCCCCGCGTCCGCAGAGGCGCCCGCAATGGTAGTCTATATCGATTGAGGCTGTGTCGCCGCTAACCTTTGGTTCGTATATCTGATACGTCGCCTGGCCTGGTTCAGAAGGGCATAGTTTGATATTAGCCGCATCATCTTCGTTTAAATAGCCGTAGATGTTATCGGCCTGGTCGATCCTTGCTTTAGATGCTTTGCGGAGTATCCGAGGCTTGATGCAGGAAGGACGCTGATCTATGACTGGATGGCCCTCAAGATAGTAGATCATAGACTCCACTATAATTGCCTTATCTGAGGGGTTCTCCCTCTGATTTGAACACGCCGTTAAGGCCAGTGTGGCGATTGCGATATTGAGTAGACATGCCCGAAACATTCGCGGAGCCTATCAGTTCGGGATTGCTTTAGACAATGGCTGTTAGCGTCCGCTATTGGGCGAATGCAGGCTGACCGCTTCGGATTAATGCCGATCAGCAGCGCGAACGTCGCGACCTGGTGGAAAGCAGACCTTCCGTTTTGCAGGCCGGACCCCAGGAAACCAGCCGAACGGGTATCCCAGATGCATCAATGTTTTGCATCGCCGAAGCCCGCGGTTTCCTGCCGTTCTTCGGCTGATGCGCAATCCGTGTATTTTGCATCAGGGAACAACGAAGCGGAAAGACACTAGCACTCATGACTTGCCTTTTGAGCGGGCACTAGGTCTCGCTTAGCAACCGTGTAAGCTGATTGAGTGATCACCGAACCTACCCGGTTGAGTAAGCATATCGCATGAGCCGCCGCCCTGTCCCTGACCGATCCGCGCTTGGTTTAACGATTTGGGTCCATGGTGCATTCCTGCTTGTGTTCTTGCTGGCGCGAGAGGCCCCTCCGCCACCTGTCTCACCATCGGCAGCACTCACGCTATTCGACATCAGCCGTCCGCTCCCGCCTCCCAATCCGCCAGCACGGCATAGACCGCGGCCGTCCGTGGATACACCGGCGGGAGGATCACCATCTGTTGCCTCGCGCCCGCGACCACACTCCGTCGATGCCACCCCGATGGTCACGCCCCAATCGCCGATCGTAACGATAGCCTCTTCCCTTGGCCAAGACCTAGCGGCAGCGGAGCTAGCCGGTCCGGCATCTGCTGGTGAGGGTGAGGGTGAGGGGGCCGGCATTGGCATAGGGGACGGTTCCGGGCCAGGTCCGCTCCGTTATGCCCGTGCCGAATGGATTCACATGCCGACCTTTGAAGAAATGTTGCGGTATTGGCCCGCCGTAGCGCGAGAGCGGCGGATTGCCGGCAATGTCGAACTGGCATGCATCGTACCAAAACCGGGGAAGCCTAAACGGTGTTGGGTGCTATCAGAACGCCCCCAAGGGATCGGCTTCGGCCGAGCGGCACTCGCTATGTCTAGGGTGTTCCGGATCAGGCCTGTGTTCCGGAACGATGACGTTTTCGACCTGCCGGTTGTCGTCCCAATCGTCTTCAATGTGGCACCAAAGCCAACCCCGTCCAAACCTTGAGGGTGCAAAGCGACGCTCTCAGTCTGCGGACCTTGCTTGATGCAAAACTTTTGATTTTTGCATCAATTTCGATAGCCGTCGGCAGCGTTATCGAGGGGGCGTCGGTGCCGGCGGGATTGGTACGGGCGCCGGTGTGATGGTGCACGTCCAACTTGGGCAGTCGCCTGTCTGATACATGATGTCGACGATTGCGCGGGACTTAGTGGCTTTCCTGCCTGAGTTTCAGCCTGAAGTCGGAAGAAACTTACAAGCCCAAGGGCAACACCTCGTGCCTCTTCCGAACCAACCGAATCGTCTGCAACTTTACATTTGACGAGGCGATCAACCACGACCGCACATTCCAGCACAACGCCCCAACTCTGACCCAGCTTCTTCGCGCGGTTGAAACCTGCGTTTGAGGGGGGCACTTTAAAGATCAGATTGGGACCAAGCTCGCGAGGATTGGACTGGCATCCTCTGCCATCACATGGCCAACCAATCGCATAAAAACTGCGGTTTTGAACAGTTTCGGATTTCTCGTGGGTGGGCGCGGCCGAAGCGGCCAAGGCAGCGAATAATAAAGACGCGATCATCATGCCAGTCCTTCGGGCCGCTTCAATTCTGGAGGAGCATTAGTGCCCTAGCTAGCGGCAAAAGGGACCCCTTTTGCAACGCGCCCCGTGCCAGCTTAGATTTTCAAAATAGGATCCCTCGCGAGAAAGTCGGATCGGACAAGAACGCCCATTTACTGCCCTTCTGGGAGCGGTGCCCTCGCCCAAACTCGGTCGCCAACCCGGCCGGTTGTCGATCACGAAGCAGTCGCTGGACAGCAGCCAACGTCGCGTTCAATCTGTTTCAGCGCCATTCGGAGGTTGATATGAGCAACGCAGAATTGAGTGACCACCAGCTTTTAGACAAAGCTAAGGCCGCGCTTCGTGACAAGGACGGCGACCGGGCTGAGGTTCTTTTTGCCGAATTTTCAGACCGCAGCGTAGCAAGGAATAAGGCGAGGGTGGCGAACGATCCTGCGTAATCTCGCGTCAGCCAATCAAGACAGCCTGAGTAGTCTCGATTGAGGATCGTTGAGCGGGAATCTCCGACGGTGGTGGACTGTCAACCGGCAGCTCTCAGTAATGTGGTGGACCTGGTGTCCGCGATCCGGCCGGCGGCGAATGGTGCAACCGCCGCCTCCACTTGCAAGGCGTTCGGACAAAGGAGAACTGTACCATGATTGCCATCGCCGCTGGGCTGTTGAGCGCTATCGCACCCAGCTGTGCCCCCGTGGCGGGGGCAAGTCGCTTGTGGCAACCAGAGACCCGGTGGGTCATTGTGGGAGAGATGCATGGGACGAACGAGTCACCTGATGCCTTCGCCAATCTGGTCTGCCTAGCTAGCGCAACAGGCCGCCCGGTGACTGTTGCTGTAGAATATACCTCCGATGACCAGACCGCCATCGACACATTTCTTGCATTCGACGGATCATCTGCTGCCCGAGCAGTGCTGTTGAAGCTGTTCCTGTTCACGTCAAAACTTCAGGATGGACGCGGCAGCGTCGCCTTCATGCGCCTGTTCGAGCGACTGCGGATATTGAAGCAGGCAGGACGTATCGACGGTGTAATCGCTTCCGATGTCGGACGTTCGACTGCGGAGGGTCAGGAACGCAATGCTGCAATGGCACAAACCTGGACGGAGATAGCAGCGCCCGACGATGCGATCATTTTGGCCTACGTTGGCAATCTCCATGCTATGCGAAAACCGATCACCATCGGCGACCGCACGATCGTACCCGCGGGAGCGATAATGCCGGTCAAGCGCACCGTAACGATCAATATTGACGGTAATGGTGGAAAGGCCTGGAACTGCCAGGATGACGGATGTCGCCCACACGTTAACGGAGATCCTCGTCGGGCCGCATGCGCCATCACATATTCAACTGCTGCCGACAGGCAGTGGGATGCCACCTATGAGCTCGGGGTCCCGACGACCGCGGCGCTACCGACAAATGGCACGAGTGCAATTGCAACACCCAGCAGTAAGCGGCAAGAAATTGGCGCTAGAAGCTGGCAACGGGCCAGTTCTTGGGCAGGGGGCGTACGATGATCGTCTTGCCCCAATCACAGCAGTTGTCGCCCTCTGCAGTGTCAGATAGGTAGAGGGATAAAAGAGGGGGGGCGCAGTGCGTACACAGTGGATATTAGCGGTTATCGCAACTGGAATCTTCGCCGATCACGGCCTCGCTGCGGCAGAACGTCGCCCGCCACTTATCCCGACATCCAAGTGGCAGATGGACTATGCGCCGTCCGAATGCCGGCTGCTTCGCTCTTTCAGCGAAGGTAATGATCGGGTCACGCTGCAACTCAGCCGACTGGACGTTGATGACGTGCTCGAAATGGCCTTGGCCGGCCCGCGAATGCCTGCGACGGCTGAAGAGTCCGATGTTGCAGTCAGTACTTCTACGGTGGCGCAAGTGCCCGGTATGCACGCCCGTGGTTATGCTGCTGGCAAGGACTCGCCGGGCACTATCAGGTTCCAGCCCGACCTGGATCTACCGATCGCGTTGCGCCACGATGTAGCTGCAAATCAACAAACGAGGCTAGGCGTGAATTTCGCGCGGCGTTATTCTGTGCAACTCGAGCTTGGATCGATGAAGGGAGCGCTATCGGCACTCGATAAGTGCATGGACGACCTCATTACTACCTGGCGCCTCGATCCGGTAGAACAGCGACAGCGGAAAAGTGCGCCAGAGCCGGCGAACGATCCCGTGGGCTGGTTCCGTGCTAATGACTTTCCAACAAGCTTAAACCGAGGCGGGCTGGGCGGAATCGTCGTCATGCGCCTCATGGTCGGGGCTGATGGATTGGTGACGAGTTGCGAGGTGGCAAAGGCAGGCGGCGACAAGGCATTCGAGGACCTTACCTGCCAACTGGCTACCTCGCGGGCACGGTTCCGTCCTGCCGTTGGCGCAGGGGGCCAGCCAATTGCATCGGTCTGGATCCGACGGATCAACTGGCAACCCGCCACCCCGTTCGTAGTTCAGCGATGGTGATAAAAGGGGCTCAACGCCTGCAATTTTTGCGGCGCAGAAGCCGAACGACAGCTTCGACGCAGGCGGGATGCTCCATGATGGACCCACGATCGGCGATTTCCGCCAAACCGGCGTCTCGAGTGGGAACGCGGAGCGGGAAGCCCGGCTCAATGCTCGGAAAAGCATCGTATCGGATGTCATTTTCCCGAAATCTGTTCCCAAATCGATTTCCCGAAATGGCCTGAACGACACGGGAAATCGGGAATCCTCAGCTGACCGGCTTTGGCGGCGCGGAACCCTGCCCAATCTCTAAATCGGCATCCGGCAAGGATGTCGCGCATGTCCTGCAGACCGTGTGGAAAGCCGTGAGCCGGGAGCTGCGTAAGTTCCGCTGTCATTGGCC
>NZ_JACYVM010000032.1:0-13456 GCF_014842355.1 Sphingomonas sp. CFBP 13706 | reverse complement strand
CCGCCGACACTACTGCAAGCCCGACTTTTTCAACACAATCGGGCGTCTGCGGACCGGCCGCTTTTGGGCGTCGAGTTTACCAATCGCGAATGTCGCATTGTGGTGGTTTGCGGACCGGCTGCTCTCGGGTGAGTGAGCGTGCATAGGAGACGTTGGCTGGCCAGTCGGCTTTCCCGAAAAGGATCGTAGTGTGGGATCAGACCTGAACGACCGCTATCGCCGGTTTGCAGGTTCGAACGGCTAGGCTGCCTTACCGTCACCCGCATCCAGAACTGGCACCGCATCGCTGCCAACGAGTTCGGGTTCGATATGGTGTTTACCGCCGAAGACAGCGGCGAAAGCTACCTGTGGAAGAACGTCGTGCACAAGGAGCCGGGCGGAACTTGGCTGATCGCTTGACGGGTGCCTGGCATCCGCTTGACCACGTCAGGGTAGCCTTGTGGTCAAAGCGCCGACATTATGCGCTGCGATGGGAACAGGTAGGAGTAAGCACGAGGCATTCCCCATCCCACACGAAGCTTCGGCGCTGCTTGCCATTAAAGAGGATGAGGACGGATGAGTTCGAGATCGGCACTGGAGGCGATATGGTGCGGGGGAGATGCGCAAGGCGGCACAATGCTGCCTCTGCGAGCGCACGCTGCACTGCTCGCCGACACGATATTCGAAATCGTCAACGAACAACCGAAGGAGTTCATCGTCTGGCACGCGGTGAGCGATCAGTTACGCATGTCCTCGTTCGTCGAGGACATACATGCTCGATCACCTGGCTCGATCGACTTTTGTGGAGGCTTCGCCGAATCGGATCTCGCCTTCGGCGAGATGGCGCAGCTCTGGCTAGGCGGTACAATCATCTTCGGACTCGTATGGCAGGCGTACGAATTGTCGGTCTTGGCTCGAAAGCCGAACTCGACGTCGCAGGGCGAGGACGGCATTAAGCTCATCAGCGCGGCGGCTGACGGGCGGAAGTGTCCGCATCTGGTCGAGATCACCGAAGCCGTCGTAGCCAATCTGTCGCACCTTGCGTCGGAACTGCCCGACAAGCGAAGGAAGAAGATCCTGAAGGGGATAGCTGAGATCGATATCTGTCTCGCTCCTGCCAAGCTTGCTGCAAGCAGCCTCGCCTACCTCCGAAATGCCCTGATCCATGGACAACTCGTCGCGCCGCTCACGTCGTTCGGTGACGAGGACGACGATCCCATCGAGAACGACCACAAGATCCGCGTCTTCCATAACGCCATAAGGCTGACGCTGATCCTGATCCAACTACTGTTCGCCGCAGCGTTCCCCGAAGGCGAAGAGACGGAAGCGGGCGGAGATCTGGTCGAGATCGGCGAATTCATGCAGAATTTACATATGAAGGCTGATCCGATCAGCCGCATCGATGTCAGCGGGACCCGCTCCTGATCCGTCAGTAGGCATGATGACAGGCGTTGCCAAAACCGCCAGCGTCACCAAATTCTGCTCATGTTCACGCTCGAACCCATCGACCATACTTGCCCCCCCAACTGCGGAAACCGTTCATCAGGGCGAGTGGCCGTTCGACCGCGAAATGTTCGAGCGGGCGCTGCATGATGGCGTGATCGAAGGTCGGCACTCGCCGGCGGAACTGCCGGACGAGGTGGATGGGTACAGGACATCGATGACGCGACCGCGACGTCATCGGTTGCAGTACCGATGGGATGAAAAGCTGCCGGTGCTTGGAGTGATCGCCTGCAATCCGTCTATGGCGACGCGTCGGCGGCTCGATGACACACTGCACCTAGTGGTCAATCAGGCGAGGCTTTGGGGTTTCGGCGGTATCGACCAAGGCAATCTCGATCCCGTCTACGAAACAAATTCGAGACTGATCGACCGCACTGCGGACCTCGCGGATCCGATCAACATGGGGTCACAACACGAAAGTGAATTTTGCGTACGCTAGGAGCGAACGGACAGCGAACGGCGATACTTGGCGAGAAGCAATCCGACCGCTTTCCGGGAGGTAGGTTTGATAGCTGCCACCGTGTCGCGATGCTGCCTTTCTCGAAAAGGATCCTTTCCGAGAAAGCGGGAGTGACCAGAAGTATCATTTACGGCCGTTTGAGTGGCTACTGCTGTTCACTCCAAGCGGGCACGCTCCCAGGCCACACGAACGGAAGCGAGCCTAATACGAAACCTAAAAAAGTCGCTTGAAGAGAAACCGCCAAGCCAAATGCAGGTATGGCTAGGACGACTAGTGCATACGTATTCGCCATGACGTCGGAGATCATTATCGCTGCCGCCAAAAGCAGACCCGATCGCCTAAATCTAGTTAATATCAGAGCGATAGCTAACAGGTCCAGTAAGATCAACGACGTCCAAAATGCTTCAAGAAGAAGCGGCCCCCAACTGTAGGGTCGCCAGCCATATACTAGAAAGTCGCGGGCATGGTTGAACGCGCCTACTCCGAAGCAGGCGACATAAATCGCTAACACCACCCGGCTGCGGACGTTCGAGCGTGATCCCATAGCAAACGATATTATCGACTCATTCAACCGTTTCACCCGCGAAAGAACAATGTCGCGATCCAGGCGAGCAGCACCGATCCGATGATCGCAGTCGGAACGGCGAACAGACGACGCCGCTCGGCGGCCGCATAATGTGCCTCTAGACTGAAGTAGAAGCGGCCGGTGGCTGCTTGGCGGACGATGCCGCGTGCGCGCAAGCGATTGAACGCTGACTGCTCGCGGGAATCGCGCGGGACGAAGGCGATTGCGTCTTCCGGGTGGATCGCATGCTGCGCCAGGAACAGCCCTGGGATGGTCCCGCGTATCCGGTGCGGACGGGTCTCCATCGCTAATGGCGCGGCGGCATTAGGCCGAGGCCTACGCCGGTCCTGGGGTCGGGCTTCGGGCAATAGCCTATTTAGCAAGCGCGAGCACCGTGGCAGCGGCGACCGCACTGGCGACGACACCCGACGTCGCCGTAATCGTTGTCGCACGCCGCCGTACCGTGCCGCGAAACGCACCGAGCTTGCCTGCATCAAGACAATAGGGCCCCACGCCGTTGTCGACGGTCGCGCCATAGCGGCATAACCGTCTAGACGTCCGCGCATTGATGGCTTCATAGGCGATCGCGTGTTCTGCCCCCGTCGCCTTGGCTGCAACGAAGTCGTTCACAATCCGTCTAGACCCAGTACCCACATGGCAATCCCCCCGCGTCGATTTTGCATAAAGCGTGGGGGTACGCAAATCCTACCGCCACTTGCCCGAATAGCCAATACCTACCGGCCGACCACGATGCTTAATCTTGCGAGGTCACACCAGCTTTTCAATGAGCATCATGGCGATGCTCGACATCGGCACGACCGAAGCCGATGGCAGCGTGCCTGTCGGCGGCTTGCCGCCATCGCGTCGAGGCTGGGCCGCATTCTTCCCCATGGGCATCTCCAAACGATTCCGAGAACGCCTGTGCCATGTCGCGCCATGACATTTACCGCTGACAAAGGGAGCCAATTAGCGCTGACATCTACAACCAAGGCGTCGGTTATGAGCCTCATAAAACGACCGGGGCTGTTGAAAAATGCCGGTCGCCTCGCGCTGCGTTTGTCAGAAGGGATCCTATTTCGAGAATCGAAGCTTGCACGGGCCGCGTCGCAAAAGGAGTCGCTTTTGCGCCACCGGTCAGGATGCGCGGCACCAGTTATGGCATGACGATCGCTGCCCGAAACGATACGTTTGCTTGTGGTTAGCAGCGGAGGCCAAATGCGTAAAAGTGAGCTTATTCAGAGCATAGCCTTACTAAATCCGGACCTGTCAGAACCAGTATGCCGGACGTTGGTAGGAAAACTGTTTAACGCCATTATCGACCATCTCCGAGATGGCGGTGCCGTTGAATTACGCGGTTTTGGACGATTTTTTCTAAGCCAGCATGCTCAGCGAACCGTCCGAAACCCTCGAACGGGGGAGGCTATCCTGAAAGGCGAATTCGCGGCAGTACGATTTCGTCCCGGCAAGTTAATATGTGCCCGGATTAATACTCAGGTATCCACCGAAGCCAAAGGATCCTGATGCAAAAATCAAAGGTTTTGCATCAACTCTTATCGTGAATTTACTAGCCTGAGCGGTGATAGCTGCTACCTAGCACTCCTGCGATTAGAGGCAAGGGACTCTGGACTAGCGCCCATCTGCGACCCATGTTTCGACGAGAAAGGGGATGACGATGGTTAGTACATCCAACGACGGCATCATGTCTGAATACCTCGTGAAGTGGGGCTTGGCCAAAACGAGCGAGCGTGAGCGTCCGACAGACTTGCTTGAGACACTTTACATAGCCGAGCGCTTTCAGGCGGGTGATGACCTGAAGCCATTGCGCGAAGGCTATGACCATTCCGTTTGGAACGGCGTTTCGGCCGCCGAGGTTGATCGCCGCCTTATTATGTTAGACGAGTTTATGATTAAGCTCGCTCGCAATCGTGCCGAAATGTGGGGCGCCAACTAAAGCGATCAGTGGTCAGCTATCGTCGGCTCCGGCCTCTCGATAGCTGACCATCGACCGCGCGAACATGATGCAAAATCACCAGTTTTGCATCAGGCTTGAAGCCGCTGAAATCGTGGCATCGCTTGATGCATAAATCCGATGCGTGTCGGTCGTGAATGTCCGGGTTTGGTGGAAAACGGACGTATAGCGCGACGACGAGAACCGCTGGCGCGTCTCGCTTACCCCTCAGCGTGGCACGTCACTAACGACCCGCTTGTCTCCGTTGGGTGCTGTGCCTTGTGGCATGTCGTGGACGACGAGCTTGTCTCCGTTGGGTGCCGTGCCTTGTGGCATGTCATGGACGACGAGCTTGTCTCCGTTGGGTGCCGTGCCTTGTGACATGTCGTGGACGACGAGCTTGTCTCCATTGGGTGCCGTGCCTTGTGGCATGTCGTGGACGACGGGCTTGTCCCCGTTAGGTGCTGTGGCCGAGGCTTGTGCCTGCATCGGCAGTGTTGCCAGTAACAGCATGATCATGCTCATATGTGCCCCACTCCGCTTCAGCGTGCCTATAGGCTACCTTGCCTGAAGAACGAAGGTCAATGCCACTGACCTACAATGGATGTCTGCATCTGGGCGCTTTCTGCCGATCCCGCCTTTCCCGAAAAGGAAGGTCGATTGAGACAGCTGGCAAGCCCGGGGCAGGGCTCTCGCCCCAACGAGACCATTCCCGAAATCTGTTCCGATTGGCTTTTCCCAAAACAGTCGAACGATGACGGAGAAATGGGAAAGCGCTACGTCGCGAAAGTGCTGAATTTCGCATGTTGCCTATTATGCGACACGGGATGCCTGTCGCAACCTGCTTCCAAAAACGCCCATTTCGGCAGTTAGTTGGACGTTAACGACCGACATCTAAACCGGAATGATGCGATCGGTTAGAAGGGACAGGCGGGAAACAGCGACGCACGCTTCGCTACCGAACTACCGACGCCATTTTGTGTACCCATTATCGGCCGCGATGGTGGCGGCAGGCGTCATCATGGTCACGTTGCTGGTCTGGTTGACGGTTCAATCCGATGCACAGGAAGCTGTTCGCGAGACAGAGCTGGCGCAGCTGGTCATCTCCAATCGGCTCGACTTCATGGTACGCAATCAGAGCGACTATGCGACATGGGACGATGCCGTCGCCAAGCTGGTGCTGTCGATGGATAGCGAGTGGGCCAACGATAACATCGGGCCTTACCTGTTTCACACTCAAGGCTACGAACACAGCTTCGTCATCGATGCCCACGACCGCACGATCTACGCTAGCGACCGTGACCACCAGGCCAAACTCGACCCGTTCGCCCTGATGGGTCCCGCTCTGAGGAAGGCTATCGCAGAGCTGAGGGCAAAGCCGACGGGTGAGGATCATCGACGCCGGGGCCTGATCCGTATCGGCGACCAACCTGCCGTGTTCAGCATTGCCGCGATCATTCCCGATCCAGGCAAAGTGAAGCTTCCCACCGGGCCTGCTTCATACCTCCTGTTTATCGACGTGCTGACACCCGATCAGATCACTACGCTTGGCGCCGACCGTCGTCTTGCCGACATGCGCTTCCTTCCTTCTCGCGCATCTGCAGACAGCAGTCTGGGCAGGGTGAAACTCAGGGGTTACGACGGGGCGTTCATAGGCGATCTGGTTTGGACACCACAGCTGCCCGGCACGGCACTGCGCGACATCGTCCTGCCGATCCTGCTGTTCATCATGGTGGCACTGGTCTTGATCGGTGTTCGTATCCTGCGTCACTGTCGCCGTGCCATCGAACAGACCAATGCCGCGATGCTGAGGTCCGCTGCCGACGAAAAAGAAGCCCGAGACGCACTGGATGCACTTACTCTGGCTCGCGCCGATGCTGCGAATGCCGACGCCGCGGCACGCGTACGCCTGGAAACAACAGTTGATGAAGTGCGACATGAGAACGCCGAACTGAACGACCGGCTGAGAGCCGCTCGGCAAGCTGCCCTGATCGACGCCAAGACCCGGCTGGAACAGCGGCTTGGGCCAGCTATCAAGACGATTCGGCACCAGGGCCGAGTCCTTGGCACTGCCTCGAAGCGCGTTCGCGAGCAAGCCGGTGGGCTTCAGGAGCTGGTGACGGTCGCTACGAGCGCGGCAGCCCAGACCGACCAGCATATGACGGAACTGGTGCCTAAGGCAGTCGCCTTCGCCGAGGCAGGCTATAACATCCAGCACGAGACCGGCATTGCACTGAACGAGGTGAAGCGTGCGAGTTGTGACGGTCAGCAGGTGGGTGCCAGCGTCACTGCACTTGCCAAAGCATTGGGTGAAATCGAAACCGTGGTCGATGCCATCGATCGCGTCTCGAAGCAGACGAACCTTCTGGCGCTCAACGCCAGCATCGAGGCGGCACGATCGGGGCCGGCAGGGGCGGGTTTCGCAGTTGTCGCCAACGAGGTGAAGGCCCTCGCCAATCATACGGCTGAGTTGACCCGCCAGGTCGCTGGCCAGCTCGACCTGCTTCGTACGCAGACGGTCACCACCTCGACCGCCGTCGACACGATCGTGGCAGCGCTCGGTCGAACGGAAGCAGCCTCCGGCGTAATTGCAACCGCAGTCCATCGTCAGGTCGACGGTGTTCTGATGATCCGTGGCGGTATTGAAGCCGTTGCTGATGAAAGCCGAGCCACTGCCGCTGCGGTCACCAGCGCCAGCTCGGCGATTGCCATTGGTCATGCCGCAGCTGACCAGATGGAGGCAGCCGTCGCTGATCTGTCCAGCACCCTCTCTGATCTCGGTGATGACATCAACGGTTTCCTTCGTCAGCTGGAAGTGGCCTGATGCTTGAGGCCAAACCTGCCATCATAGCCGCTGTGGCAGCCGCGCCGGATTCTCCCGCATCGGGACAGGCCTCCGGTCCCCGCCCAAACCGGGATCTTGATGCCATCCCCGATGGCAGGGCTACGGAGGGCACCAAGCCCACCATCAGCCTGAATGCTTCGGTAGTCAGTGATTACCGGCTGCGTGGCATTACCCAGTCGGCAGGTCATGCAGCCGTCCAGGCATCGATCGAGTTAGTCAGCCCCGCCGGTTTATATACCGGCGCCTGGGGATCAACCATTGCCACTTATGAGGGAGCTCATACCGAACTGGATTTCTACGGCGGATACCGGACGAAGGCGACAAGCGTCGATCTCGACATCGGCATTATCTCGTACCTGTACCCGGGTGCTGACGGGGTCAGCAGCGCAGAGCTGTACGCAACCGGTGCCCAGGTCATCGGCGATGCGACCATCAAGTTCGGGATCAGCTACACCCCCCGCCAATCCGAACTGGGCGATGGTGACGGGCTGTACCTTTTCACCGAAGCCGAGAAGCCGCTGCCAGGACTGCCCCTTACGGTGCGCGGCCATATCGGTCGCGAGACAGGCGTGGACACGATAACTGGCAGCCCCAAGCTGGACTGGCTGCTCGGTGCCGACACTCACGTTGGACCAGCCACCATTTCGCTGGCTTGGGTCGATGCCCGTTACCGCGGTCGCAGCAGCCAGGATCACCACAGTGGAAGTGTCGTCGCTGCCGTGGCACTCGATTTCTGACCACTCCACGATTGCTCGGGTCGCTCATATCCTGATTTCGGACGTCGCGTATGTCGCTGGTTTCGCGACAGTAAGCGACCAATGACGACATCTGTCGTGTTGCAAAAGGGGTCCCTTTTGCATCACCGGTCAGGATGCGCGGCACCAGTTATGGCATGACGATCGCTGCTCGAAACGATACGTTTGCTTGTGGTTAGCAGCGGAGGCCAAATGCGTAAAAGTGAGCTTATTCGGAGCATAGCCTCACTAAATCCGGACCTGTCAGAACCAGTATGCCGGACGTTGGTAGAAAAGCTGTTTAACGCCATTATCGACCATCTCAGAGATGGCGGTGCCGTTGAATTACGCGGTTTTGGACGATTTTTTCTAAGCCAGCATGCTCAGCGAACCGTCCGAAACCCTCGAACGGGGGAGGCTATCCTGAAAGGCGAATTCGCGGCAGTACGATTTCGTCCCGGCAAGTTAATATGTGCCCGGATTAATACCCAGGTATCCACCGAAGCCAAAGGACCCTGATGCAAAAGTCAAAAGTTTTGCATCAGTGGCCGGTCAGCATGAGGCCGTAGCGGATATTCGAGGTGCGCGGTAAGCTCGGCTCCTGAGTTGAGGAAACTTGCTATAATGACATTCGTGACAGCGTTTTTCGGTTTGTGGTCGATGCTCTGGCTTGCACCCAGAACCCCAATTGGTCGGATGCTTTCTCATTGGATGGTCGAATGGCCAGCTGATCGGTTGAGCCGTGTGTCTAGAAGTAACCTCGTCATGCTGGCCGGAGGGCTTCTTCTGGTCTGCGTACTGCTTTGGTTAGAAGCCGGCGATGCATTGCGCGTGCTGGGTATGGCTGGACCTGAAACACTAGGTTGGGTTCTTACATTCGAAATCAGTAGCTTTGCCGACGTTCTGGCTGTTGCAACTCTCGCTTGGTCAAGCTGGAGTGGAGGGGAAGCAAGGCTGCGTCCTTCCAATGTAATCCGCCGCGTGCGTGCTGGGTGCCGCAGAATGCGCCGCACTCGGTCCACCAAGGCTACCAAAGGCCCTGCTGCTAATGATGACGACCCGTACGTGCTGAGCTGCGCAGCTTAGCAAGCCGGTCTGCATCAGGGCGACGAGGCGTTCTCGGTCCGATGTGGCAAACGATCGTCCCGATACTTCGCTGGAATCTCGCGCATCAGGATGCCCGAAAGCCCCCCCACCAGCGATGCGGCAATCATCCACCAATGGGGTAACTTTGCATGGCCGTCATAGATTGCGAGCGCTCCTCCGATCGCCAAGTATGCAACGATGAGGCCCCCAACGTAACGAACGAACATATCTAGCCGGGGTGACAATCGTCTCATGGCTTGGCTCCTCTGTCGGGGATGATGACATGGGCATCAACCATCTACAATTCAGGCCTTCGATAACAATCAGAGGCCCGCCCAATGCAAAACTCACAGATTCTGCATCGACCGAAGAACGGCAGAAAACCTGGTGACCTGCCGATGCAAAACACCGATGCACTAAGTCTCTGAAGAGGATTGCAGACCGCATGCTAGGGCGGTCGTCTTGTATGGAGGATTAGCGGAACACAGCGTTGTTTTTCCATTTTTTATCAAGCTTGTAGCGTCCTACCCTTCGGGGGGAGTTGGTGGTGAAGCTCGCGATGCCCTGCCGGTCGACGGCCGGCAGGGCATTTAAGTCATTGAGGCGGGAACCCATTATCGCGAATATGGTTCTTCCATCAGACCGCAACTTCCCCCCCCCTTTGTTTGTCGGTTTCCCAAGCGCCCCGCTGCACCCACCCGCAGCGGGGCATTTTGTTGTCTGTCGTAAGCAGTGAAACACTACGGACAACATGTGCCGTCATGAGCTTGGGCGATTTCGCAGCGCTCGCCACAAAGTTGATCGGCTGACCCCAAGAAGGCTCGCCATACTGGCGGTGGTTTCCCGGTCGCCGGCAATTTCCTCGCGGGCCTTGTCCAGTTGCGCACCGGATAGAACTCGGGGCCGGCCGAGATGACGGCCACGCTTACGAGCAGACGTCATGCCGGCGCGGGTCCGTTCTACGATCAGTGCGCGCTCGAACTCGGCGAGCGCTCCCATGATATGAAACACCAACTTACCTCCGGCGGAACTGGTGTCGATCGCCTCGTTAAGTGATACGAATCCGCAACCCCGATCCTGCAAAGCCGATACCAGCTCAATCAGGTGCGGCAGGGAGCGCCCCAGGCGATCAAGTCGCCATGTCACGAGGGTGTCACCCTGTTTCAACGTGGCGAGCGCTTGGTCGAGCCCAGGACGCCGACGTGCAACACCTGAAACACCTTCGTCTTCGTAGATCATGCCGCAGCCGGCAACAGCTAGCGCATCGCGTTGAAGATCGAGGTTTTGTTCCCCGGAGGAGACCCGTGCATAGCCGATTTTCATTGGTTTGTTTTGCTACAGCCTTTTGCAACGGCCAACCCACTGATTTCATTGAGGCCAAAACTTGTTGCGAAAGGGAACCCTTTTGCAACAACAGGAACGGCAAAAAGCGCCCAATTGCGGTCATCCAGCATGGCGCTACAGTTGCCCCATGATAGATTTTGCAGATCGCGTTCGTATTAGATCCTCTGCCGATACAGAGCGGCTGGGATTAGCGGGCCGGGAAGGGGAAGTCTACGGTTTGACCACCCCTTCGCAAATTGGGGTATCCGTCATTGGCTCGACGGTGAACGACTACGCGATCAACGTGCACTTCGAGGAAGTCGATGAAGCCTTCTGGTTCTCCGAGGAACTGGTTGAATTGATCGACAAGGGTGCGGGCACGGTCATCAGCCTTGACGAACACAATGCTGAATGGGGCCGCCTTCCAAACGGTCATTGGGAAGAGCGGCCCCGCTCGAAGTGAACTTCCAATGTCCGCTGTCCACCAGATAGCGACGTTCGCGATCGGCAAAGCGGCCCCCCAAAGCCGCCTTTCCGCTGTCGCCCACACTCGGTCGTACCTGTGGTCCTACCGGTCCCGATTGCCAACACTCATTCATCAGCTACAATTAGATAGGGCTAGGGGCGGAGACTATCGTAATGATTGGCTTGTTGGCACTTGCGGTAGCCACGGTACCTTCCTGTCCGGTTGAGCACGCACGCTATGTTTTGCGCCACGATCAAAGAGTAACTGCCCATTTTCGCCCAGTCGACAGCGGTCCAGATTGGCCAAGCCATGTTGCGATAGCAGTCCAGCACAAAGAATTAGGGAAGACCTTTTGGTGGCTGCCGTGGAACGGCGGCTCGAACGGGCTCCAAAATGTTGCGTCTACGGACGACGTCACCGCCAAAGGTTGGCAGCCACCAAGTCCGGATGGAGGACCTCGTCCATACGGAGACAGGCAATACATCGGAACCGATGTCATGTATAATCTGATCAATCACGTTCCAAAGCGGGGAGAACCTGCTCCGGCTCATATGCTTTTCCGGGACGCGGCGGGTTCCAAAGACACCGCCTTCCTCGACAGGCAATTCTTTGATCTCGTTGGTTGCCGGAAGGGAGGCAGCTAAAACGGCGTTACCTTCCCATTTGCCCCCGAAAGCGGACGGTCCGCTCACCACCAAACCCGATCGTTCCACTTACCCCCAGATCCATCTCAATGATCAGGCACTTGCACGTATCACAGCAGCTAGACGGGCCGGCCCAGTTTAGTAGCTACGCTACTGTGCACCTTTTCCGCTGTGCGGGTGGACGAGGATATGATTGACGTCTAGCCTTGGTCCGAGTTCTCGGAGTCTTTAGCGATGCTGATAGCGCGTTGGTTAGTGGCATGCGGCCTGTTAGCCACCGCACCCCTGTCCGCCCAAGTTACGCCCCCTCCAGTCGCAAAAGAGACATCGGGGCGTGATATAGTTGTCACCGGCAGCCGTACTTTGGATTATAAAAGGCACGTCGACGAATGTCTTGCAACGCATTGCTCGCCTGACAGGGACATTGCCGCTACGCTTGCTCTCGCTCAAGCGCAGTTCGAAGCGGGGACATATGATGCGGCACGCGCATCCCTGTTGGCAGCAAGGCGTCGCAATGCACGGTTTGCAAAGCAATACCCGGTGGCGGTTGCTAACCTGCACCATGCTAATAGCGTGATGGCAGCGCATCTCGGCCTAGCCGACAGCGAGCTGTCCAGTGCTCTCGACACGATCAGCGCGATGAAGGCGGGCATGGCTGAAGACGATCCACGTGTATTCCTGGAGCGGATCGAGCTTGGCGATGCCTATGCTCGCGCTGGCCGGTTTATAGGAAGCGAGAAGCAGTATGCAGGCATTGCCCGACGCGCTCACAAGCTCGGCCTCATTGAGATTGAGGGCCTTGCTCTTTTACGGGTAGCTACGCTCAAAACCCGCCTTGCCGAACAAAATTACACGGTTTTCGGCTTCGCAGCACGCCGGGCTATCGATGCGTTGATCGCGAGGCGCGAACCGGCGTTGCAGCCTTATCAAGTAGCCGGCCGGCAACTGAGTTTTCTGCTCGCTGCCCAGACGACCCCCGGGCCCGAGCTCGATCGCCTGATTAAACGATATCCAAGGCAACCCGCTGGAGCGCCTGCGTTGTTATTATACGCCCCCGCAATTGCGCTGACCGCGTCTTCCCGGGGATCAGGTAACCGCTTCGCCCCGAACTCCAACCCTGCTGCCATGTTTAACACCGAAATGCCGCCGGTGGCGATGGGCAGCTATGTCGGACAATGGATCGATGTGGCCTTCGCGATCGGCACTGACGGGCGGATCAGTGACGCGCACATCTCGCGGCATGGCGATCATGTAGCGTTGAAGGGGGGGTGGGCCGAGCAGGTGGTCCGTTCTGTATCGGTTCGTCGCTATGCCCCGCAAGTGCAGCCAAGCTATGGACGCGAACGCTATACCTTCACCGCGAACATGGTTGCGGTGACGGGGTCGCGCCTGATGGCCCGCGATCCAACCCCGCGCTTGGTTCGCGCGGATCTTGGCCCAGAGACAACTGCATCAATGACGGCGCCCAATCTCAAGCCGGCGTCCTGAAATCCTATTGCTCTTCATCCAACGATTTTTTCCGAAATGCAGCGCCGCCGAAGCACCCGGTTAGCTGAAGTTTTCACTCGGAAAGCCTAGCCGCCGTAGTCACGTCTGATTTGGCATTACGCGACGCAAGCCCACAAGTTTTGCATCGACCAAAAAACGACAGGAGCCGGCGCATTCGTTGATGGAAAAGCCGACGCATTTGGGACGCTCGTTCGATGATCGGTTTTTCTAGGTTCGCCCCCCCAGAAAGGCCAGTCCGCTTTCTACCAGGTCGCGACGTTCAGGCGCTCGTCGCGTGCCGACCGTGCTTGAAAGCCGAGTGGCAGCTATCAGGCGGCAAAGCTGCCAGTCCGCAAGCGCCCACTTGTCGACCTTCTTTGGTTCTGTGACGATGCCTGAAAGCTGCCGTTCGTTT
>NZ_JACYVM010000031.1:0-14548 GCF_014842355.1 Sphingomonas sp. CFBP 13706 | reverse complement strand
GATTGGGCGGCTGCGGAAGGGCTGCTTTCGATCGCAGCGGCCCAGCCCGGACGCTTACGTTCCGCCGGAGGTAAGTTGGTGTTTCACATCATGGGGGCGCTTGCCGAGTTTGAGCGAGCATTGATCGTAGAACGGACCCGCGCCGGCATGATGTCTGCCCGCAAGCGAGGCCATCATCTCGGCCGGCCCCGCGTTCTATCTGGTGCGCAACTAGACAAGGCCCGAGAGGAAATTGCCGCCGATCGTGAAACCACCGCCAGTATGGCAGGCCTTCTCGGGGTCAGCCGATCAACTTTGTGGCGAGCGCTACGGAACCGGCCAAGCTCATGACGGCCTGCGTTCCCCTACAAATACCGTCGTGTCCCACTGCTTGGGGCAGATAACAAATACCCCGCTGCGGGAAGAGGGGGACAGCGGGACGCTTGGGAAACCGGCTAACCAGGGAGAACTGCCGGTCTGATGGAACAAGGACCTTGGTCGCCATGATCATGACCTGAATAGGTGGAAGTATCGACTTGCACAGACGGTCTATGAATTAGATTTCTTTCTTGGTGGTGCTTTCTGCGTATCAGTCGGCACGTGATAAAGAATAACAGGAGTATGTCTAACGTAGATAGGCAAACCCGAACCAGCATGTTCTTGAGTAGAATCAAATTCTAAGGGGCGAGTCACTTCGCGCTTTGTAGAAATTCCTGCTTCAACATCAGTAAGGTACGCTTCCCATTCCAGCATTCTTTTTTTGGCGTTTCCATGGCTTACCATGTAGATCAACAGAGATCCGTGGTCCTGGTTTTGAAGTCCCGTGGAATACCTATTAACAAGCTGCCTATAACCACCCAAAAGCTTAGAATATGAAGAGAACTTTTTAGCCTCAGCTAGCCAAATATATTCACTATGCCCATTAACAACTATATCACAATTACCACCGACATTTTTCGAGTGAGATGCATCAAATGCCATGGTAGCTAGCGGAGTTAACAAGAGATTGGTAAGTTGGTCTTCATCCATTCCTGCTGTTATGTTTTTAGCAGCAGACATTCTACTTATGGAAAAATAGACGGCTTCATGTATCAAATCGACAAATTCGCTATAGGGTTTCTTATGAAACTTTTGCATTTGAAGCGTAAGAGCTATTCGGATTGATGGAGGAGCATCCTCGATTTGTGCCACACTAAAGTTAATATTCATTCATGCTTCACTTAACAAGCGAGGTTTATCACCTTCATAATACGGATATATGTACTTACTAATACCTTCTATGCGTTCACGGGTATTAGGATGAACATAGTAGCCATCCGATAATATGTCCTTGGCATCTTCATCCGGCAATGGAAATTCTGCGCCTTGCTCATCGATAAAAACAAAATGCATCTTGAGCGCACTAAACCTACCAGATAGTATTGATACAGCTCTGATCAAATCATCAACATCGCTACCATCGGAGTCAGATATTCTAGCAATAGAATTATAAGTCAGAAAACTGGATTTATTAGAAGGGTTGCTGACAATAAAATCTATTATAGACAGGCATACCTCTGACGCCCTGTCACCAGACCATCGATCTGCGATATATCTTTTAAGGTATTCTGCGCGGGTCATTGTTATAGCTTCGCATGTAGAGAGTTTAGAGCAATCATAAGCTCATCAACAGTCCCAACTTTTCCTATATCCGCGAAATCTAGAACCGGATTAAGATCGTAAGCCAAGCTGCTACTTCCTATAAGACTTAGCTCAATGCGGGCGTCGATGCCCCCTACGCTGGGCACGGTCCACGCTACTTCAACTCCAAAAGCGTCTGTTCCGCCTGAAACGGCTCCCATTCCGCCCTTATGATAGTCCGCCACTCGGAGGCACTTCTGAGCCCCTTTGGTCCTTTCGGATATAGCCTGACCATCAGTTGCAGTATGTTCTAGCCGTATAATGTCGGTAGCTGGATCATTGTAGAACTTAGCAATCGCTGGAAAAAGATTAACTCTCTTACCTTTGATGCTAATGCCGCTTACCTTTTTAATGAATGTATCAAGTCGCGAAACCGAGTCTCTAACCGAGTCCTGAGAAGAGTTTTCAAGAATATCGGTGAGCATGGTGATTTTATCACCTGATTTAGGGACTATTATTGCGTCAAATATCTGAGTTCTCTCAATTCTTATGCCATATACCTCTGCATAGCCAGACCCAGCATTTTGATTAAGCTGGGTAGGACTGAGAGTAACACGAAATCTAGATTCTTTTATATAACATATAATGAAGATGGAGCCGTTGCCAAACGCGGACTTGCCGGCAATTACTGGGTCAGTTGATGCAAGGCTAGTCAGCGCTGAGGCCGACAGAGGCAACGGATACGAGAGTGCCATCTTCGTGCTTTTGTCAGCCGCTAGTTTTAGCGTCATTTTTGCATCCAGAGTAGCGACGTTAGCTTGGCCTATATCATAGATACTCGCCCGCTTTTCGGCGGAAGCAAGTGCTCCCACATACAACGCGTGCAAGCTTCGATCATTAGCCTTAGCTGCGTAATCTGGTTCTTTAAGTTTGGTGTGGATTGCATCCCAACCATGACCAGTCGGGAAGCCACTGGCAACAAGTAGGCGTCTAGCTATTCGATACGGAACGCGCTTGTTTAGGGCATCAAGTAGATCGTCGCGCGTCAAATCAATTCTCCGTTGGGTGTACGTGCATGCTAGCCCCAGCCCTAAGGGCTTTTGATCCCAGTGCATGATCGATAATTTTAGTAGCCGCTTGCAGTTTTTATTATTTCACGCCGTAATAATGCGAATATCACAAGTTCTGTATCAAACAAAAAGACGGCGGAAAAATCCGAAGGCTGACTGCCCGATTCCAGGTATATAGCTCCCGGCGCTTTCGGAGGGCGAGGCTCTAGGCGGACGTCCGGTCACGCAGGATCATTCGCTACCTTTGCCTTGACCTTGGCCACGCTACGCTCGGAAAACTCGGCAAAGAGAGGCTTGGCGCGCTCAATATCCTTCTCACGGAGCGCAGCCTTGGCCTCGCCTAGAAGTTGGTAGTCACTCAATTTCGGGTTGCTCATCTCGACCTCCGAAAGGCACTGAAAACAGATTGGGCTCAACGCTCGTTGCTGTCCAGCGTCCGGGTTTAGGCGCTTCTGCCGTCGCAAAGAGATCCATTTCCCAACGCGATATCCCGCTGCATCGGATTTGTGCATCAAGATCTGGTCGCCTTTTGGCCGTTCGCGGCGTGATGCAAAATTCGTCATTTTTGCATCAACGTCTGTCTTGAATTCCGTTTGCGTTTCACGCGTTGATTCTGTGAAACGGAAATGTTATATATATCTCCATAGACCCAATCGGAGAGACGCAAATGGCCGCTACACTCCACGTTCTTCGTCCAAAGACGCCCGCGATTGCTGGCTATCTCCGGGTTGGCTATACGGGACATCGCAAGCTTGCTGACCTTCATGCGGCTGGTCGCCTGCCTTATCGAAGAATAGTCTTTGATGCGGCGCATCTTGCTGAGCAGATGGAGCTCGCAAAAACGCTCAAGCTTAATGGCTGTGAGATCGTTCTTGATCCAAATTTTGCTGAAATGGCGACTTTGGGCCGCTTTGGGTCATCCTCCATCCAAAAACTTGCCTGGGCGAACTTAGATCGCCCATGGGAAGCGTCTGATTTCAACCGCCGACGCAATCATGATGCCGCCAAAGCAATCGCGGAATTTGCTGTGAAATCGGGTGTGCATGCTGTCCTGTCACCCACCCACCTGATCGAAACCGTCAACGATAGTTGGCGGACTATTGATCTGCGGATGTGTGAGGCGCTGCGTTATGAGCTTGATCGCTGCGGGGGCGCCGATATCGCCGTCGACTATCAGTTAATTACGACTTCCGCCGTTCTGAAAGATGCGGGTGCGAGAGCTGCATTTGTCGATGATATTGAAACGATGCCCATCGAAAATGTTTGGCTTCGGGTATCTGGTTTTGGAGCTACCGCTACGGGCGCTGGAACACGGCACTTTATCGAGTCCGTTCGCGGACTGCATGACATTAGCCGCCCGCTGATTGTCGACATGGCTGGCGGTTTTGCAGGCTTAGGCGCAGCCGCATTCGGCGCCGTAGCAGGCATTAGCCATGGCGTAGGTCAGAAAGAGAGCTTCAAAGCGGCGGATTGGCGCAAACCACCTTCTGGTGGAGGAGGCGCAGCTGCAAGAGCTTATGTCCATGAGCTCGATCGCTATTTCAAAGAGGACCAGCTGCAGGCCATTTTTGATGCAAAGGGTGGACGATCACGCTTCGGTTGCGCGGATACGGGCTGCTGCGCTCATGGTGCCGAGGACATGATCGAAAACGGTCACGCACATTTTATCACCCAGCGCCATCGGCAGATTGACGACCTGTCCGCTGTTCCTGAAGATCGGCGCGCGAGCCACTTCCTGCTTCGCCATCTTGATCCCGCCATTCGCACGGCACGTCACGCAGCCAAGCTCAAGATCGTGGACGAAAAGGTTCTAGCGGCTGTAGGGCAATCAAAAATTCGGATGGTGCGTCTACGTGACGCCCTGGCAGATCTCGATGAAAAAGGGGCCAGCGACACGCGATCACGAGCTCCTAATTTTAGGGGTGGCGCGAAAGCTGTCAGTGCGGTCCTAGGACGGTAATTATGGCAAGTGCAGTAGCGAATTTAATAGACGATCTTAGGCAACGTGGAGGTCTCAAAGGTACAGACGTAGCAAATATTGCGTCAGTATCACCCGCAACGGTGTCTCGATGGACATCGGGAACGTCATTTCCTCATCCGAAGACACAACTTTTAATTTCTGATCTGCGGTATATCGTAGATCGTTTGGCTGAGTTTTATGATCCCGAAGAAACGCGTGTATGGCTATATTCTAGACACAGGCTTTTAAACGGAGAAAGAGCTATAGACCTGATTCATGAAGCACGGGCCGATGAAGTTTTAGCTGTTATCGAGAGCCTAAACGACGGATCGTACACGTAATCATGTCGAGCTCAAGCCGGGTCCATGATCGGGCCATCCTAGATGCTTTGGATGCAATGGATCCGATACCATTTGATGGTACGGTTTGGCGTATTACGCGTGCTGGCCGCGAGGCAACACGTGGTTCGACGTCAAATGGACGCTGGAATATCGGCTCTACGGCTGAAGTTCTTTATTCAAGTCTTGATCGCGATGGTGCGCTTGGAGAAATTGGATTTCGGCTATCCCTCGAACCAGTTTGGCCAAGTCGTATAAATCATGAAATTCATCAGATAAGCGCTCAAAGCGAACGAACACTAGAATTTGCTGACATAGCAAGTTTATCAGCCTTCGACATCGATATTTCTCGGTATCAGTCTTTTGACTACGATGCTACTCAAGCACTTGCTGCTGCTGCACACTTTCTTGAGTTTGATGGATTACTTGTACCCAGTGCAAGGCACAACTCCACAAACCTTGTGTTATTTATGGATCGTGATGTCGCTGGTACTCTCGAAGTTCAATCTACTGAGCTAGTTGATTGGACGGCATGGCGGCGAAAGAACGGCGTCTAAGCGACGCAAAGCGAACTAGTCATCCGCATTTGGAGCACGTCATCAGCGATCGTAGCCCCCCGCCGTCAACGATGGCGCCGCTTACGCCAGAAGCCGTGCTTGAGACGGTTCGCCTCGTCGCTCCCATGGGCATCGTTGCGGTGCAGGGCTACGCGGAAAACGTCTCGAAACCATGGGCCAGCAAGACCGGTCGATCGCTGGTATTTGGCGACCTGGTGCTTGGTGGTGGAGTCCTCTCCTTCCAAATCCCGGCGGAAGCGGCCCCTGAAGCCGGCGAACGCGTCGTCATCGAAGGGCATCTTCGTGCCCAACGCGCTACTCAGAACAACAACGACGTCCGCCGAGGCAATTGGCGCACCATCCTTACCGGCACGGTGGTGGGCACGTGGGAACCGCGCGATCCGCCGCCAGCGCCCCTACCCCTTCCCGATAGAGACGAGTGCCTGCCGCTCGATCTTTTCATTGAGGAGCATGGAATCGAAAAGCTCCTGATCCTCACTACCGAAGTCGGCCAGACAGACATCACCAACGAACTGGTGAAAGCACGCGTCAATGCCCGCCCCTTGTTCCTGCGAGCAAATTTTGGCGATCCCGATGCCTTCCTTCAGACGCTTGCCGGGATACAAGCCAGCCCTTCGGTCCAAGGCTTGGCCGTTGCTCGGGGCGGCGGGATCGGGCTCAACGTGATCGGTAGCTCACGAGAAGTGGTCGCAGCACTGATGGGTAAAGGTTTGCCCATCTACGCAGCGCTTGGGCATGCCGTGGATATCGAGTTACTCGACCGTTATGCCGATCAGGTATTCCATTCGCCCACCGCACTAGCGTCTGCCTTGCAGCGCTCGATCCAGGCGCTTTCGCGGCGTACCTGGCAGGCTCACGAAGTGAACCGACAGGCAGCCCTCATCTCAGACCAAGAGAAACAGCTTACAGCTCATGCCAATCACGCCGGCGAGCTGGAGCGTGCGGGCAAGCAAGCCGCAACAGCCTGGCAGGGCCGCATCGGTACATTGCGCAACACCGTGATCGTCCTGGGCCTAGTAGCTGCCGCGCTGCTCTGGATGCTCGTTCACCAGCGCTAAGTAGCTCCTGGGGTCATCGTACAGAGGGCTGAGACGTAAGCGATTTGCCGACTACGCGCGGCATGCTCGGCAGAGCCGGACTGGAAAGCATTTTTCCCTTGGCCTGCCCTGAAGGTATCAAACGCTTCTGGCACCGTGACCATGGCACCGCAGGTCATCCAGAATCCCTCCTGCTCAGCACGGAACACGCGCGTTAGAAAATTGGGGCGGACGCCCTCAGCAAGAAGCCCGTCAAGGGTCTCATCAACGACCCAGACCGTTCCCTCATTCAACAAATCGCGGACAATCCATCCAGCGACGGGATGCGCCTCCTGCACCGTCCAGAATGATATGACGCTCATCTGCATACCGGCGAGCACGGCTGTTTCATCAGAAGTCATCAACGCCGATCGCTGGCGGGCGTAGCGCTGCATCGCTGTGCTGCGCCCCTCGTCAGCCGTCCATACTGCCAGCTCAATTAAAAACAGCGCCTGGGTGTCGTCTCCAGTCCATGCCTCGGCACTCAGGCGGGACAACCGTTTGGCATAACCCTGCGCGCGTGCAGAAGACAGGAACGGCTCCACGGCCTGAAAGTGCTGCACGCTTAGCGCATGGAGCGCCTTGGAACGCACCATCAGCGCTTCCCAATCAAGCTGTGCCGCTGTGGCAGGCGCCATGTTTTTGGTCATATGTCGACTATATCCGATAGAGATATAGTCGACAATCGTCTGCCTACTGACGCATGGAGCTATGCGCGCTGGTTGGCCTGAATGTTCGTCGTCACCGCCTAGCTGCCGGCATGACGCAGGAGGAACTTGCGTTTCGTGCCGGTATGGATCGGACCTATCTCAGCGATATCGAACGTGGGCGGCGCAACCCGACCCTGCTGACGATGCAGGACATAGCGACCCCGCTGAACCTCCGCGTGGTTGATTTGCTGGAAGGGAGCGACGCTCTCGAACCGCCCGAGGCACCTTCACGCCCCCGAGCTGCCCGAAACGGCTAGCCTGCACGACTTGCACTACGAAAATCGCTACCCTCCGCGCATCCCATTCGCTCGCGGTGTCGCCTCGATCGGCAGACAAAGCCGGAAAGCGTCATACAAAAGCGCCGCTAAGGCTATCCTGCCATCATGACCACAAACGAAAAAGCGTTGCACATGCAACGGTCGACTGTCGGCTATGCATGGCAGCGTTGTTTAAACAACGGTCGGTTATCGTGTCCGCGTAACCGTTCGATCCTCAGTCCAGGAGGCGCATCTGTCCTGCGGCTTCCAGATCCACCTGGGCTTGAGATGGCGGGCCTTTGACAGCTATTTTTGAAAATCTCTTTCCAAAAATAGCTTCAAAATCTTGCGGGGGTGCGACGGCTTCCCCCCGAAGTTGAGCGCGAATTAGCTGTGACGCCCACCATGTCGGTTTGCAGCGGCGCGCTTTGGCAGCGTCTTCCAGCAACGTCATATCGTCCGGGTCGAGCCGTACCTCCAGTCGCTGTTTCCCTGCTCCCTCTGGCACCGAACTATTCGTGGTACGCGAGGTCGTAAGCGCTTGCTCGATCAACGCTCGCATCGCCTGCGACCGTCCCCCGAACTGTTCGGCAAAGGCGTCAAAATAAGCGGCGGTCATATCGTCGAGGCGGACTGTGAAACGGGTCATGCTTACTCGTATGGCAGACAAAACCGGAAAGTGTGTAGTAAAAGCGCCGCTGGGCCTATCCTGCCATCATGACCACGAAAGGACAAAGCGTTGCACGTGCAACGCTCAACCATCAGCGCCACATAATCCCAAGCTTCGCCTAGCCAGTCATCCAGCCGTCAATTCAATTGGCAGACAAAACCGGAAGTGTGGTACAAAACCGGCTGAAAGCCTATCCTGCTATCAGAACCGCATAAGCAAAAAGTTCTGCCAGCCTAACTTTGACCGCTCCCTCGACACAGGACGCCCACAATGTCCGATACGCATCCGAGCTTCCGCAACCCGGCCGAAGAAGCCGCATATGATGCTGTCCTAACCGACCTTGCCGACCGTACTCGCGGAAACGAGGCGGTCATGGTTTTCCGCGCACCGACCGATCCCGAAGCAGCAGTGATCGCCGATACGATGGTCCGCACCGGCAGTGTCAGCGAGGACCTGTACGCCCGCCTGCTCACTGTTGCCGATCGCCGTTACGCCGCGTTTCGCGATGGCGTTGGCCAACCCATTACCCGCGCCATTGCGTTCGATGCGTTCGGCACCCTCGTTCATATCGGCCGCAAGCGGCATCCGTTCGAGCGGTTGATCCGGCAGGCGCGTGACCGGGCGAAGATGATTCCCTCGCCGATGGTCCAGCCGATCGGGCTTGCCGACTATGCAGTAGCTCTCGGGTTGCCTCGTCCGGACGCCGAGCTGGCGGCACTGGATGAGGAGCTGGCGACGATCGCGCTCTACCCCGATACGCTCGATACCCTGCGCCGGGTTCGCGACCAGGGCATGAGGGTCGCCGTCGCCTCCAACCTCGCAATGCCCTATGCGGCCCCGTTAAAGGCCCTCCTGGGCGATTTGATCGATGTCTGGCACTTCTCCTTCGATGCAGGCGCGATCAAGCCTGAACGGGCGTTCTACGCCGGCCTGACTGCCAAGCTGGGGTGTGAGTCTGAGGAGCTGTTGATGGTGGGCGACACTTGGCGGGACGATATCGTCGGCGCCATCGATGCCGGATCACGTGCAAAGTGGCTCGATCGCGATGGCCGTGCGTCCTACGTTCGCCGCTTCATTGCCGCTAGCGGCTTGGCCGACGCGTGCCCGGATCGAGGCCCGGCAACCCATAAAACGGAGATGGAGCTTGTCATCGAAAGCATCGATACGAACCTCAACTATTTCCATAATCAGCGTTGGGCGAACGAGATGGGCCGGTTACGTCAAGCTTTCGAGCGTGCGCCCGATGCCGAAAAAGCTGCTGCGAAACAGGCGGTGGAAGACCACTATGGCACACGTGCTCAACCCGAAAACAGCCGCGCCGCTTTGATCCAGAGTACGTTCGAGCAGATTGGGGCACGCCACGCGACCGACTGACTTCTTTCCCGCTAAGCTTAGCGGCCTCTAGGCCGCCTTGTGACGGCGAAGCCGGCACGCATCGTTAACACATTGGCCGCAGGCCAATTCCGTATTGGTCCTGCGTCGGTTTTCTCGCGCGTGTTCGCGGTGATTCTAGATTCTCTATGATTCAATGATTCAGGGGGCGCATGCCTTTGAATTCATTTGCATAATAAGCTTCGCCTACGACAAATGGGGTGCTCAGTTACGACAAATGGGGTGCCCACCTACGACAAATGGGGTGCTCAGTTACGACAAATTGGGTGCCTTGTGAGGGTCAAGGATGCCTATGCGATCTATGACAAGGGTGTTGATCTTATGTCGTAACTGGTTAGAGTTTTGGTGTGTCCGACGCACCATCCATCGGCCGCACCATGAAGGCGGCTTCCACGGCTTCTGTCCGTGATGGTCACGCTATCGTCAAAGCCGGAGAGTTCATTGAGGCTCGCTTTGGTGCAGGCACGTCGCCTTCCTTGGCCGCTCGTAAGACCTTAGCTCTTTTGATCGCCAAAGCTGCTGGCGAGGCGTGGCGTCCGGGTTCGCATGTTATCGCCAAACGTGAGCTGCGAGGTAGCCACAACGCCAATGATCGGATCCAAGATACACTCGACGAGCTGATGGACGTGAAGTTCCAGATGCCTTCGACGTCAGCTCAAGGACGGGCTGCAACCCTTACTGCCGCCCTGCTTGCCTGGACGTTGAATGAACACGCGGAGGATGGACGCGCTACTTTAGAATGGGAGTTTACAGCCCCTGCCCGCGCCATTCTTCAAGGCAGCGATTATTACGCTCGCCTCAACCGAGCCGCGCTGCTCGCCTTCCGATCTAAGTATGCGATTACGCTCTATGAAATGGGCTGCTTGCTCGCTGGACGTCGCAATCCAACATGGTCCGGCACGGTTGATGAACTTCGGGAGCGGCTAGGCACTCCATCCAACTCGATGCCGAATTTCTCTGATTTCCGACGTCTTGTGCTCACGCCTGGCAAAGCTGAAATTGATCAGCTCGCTGCGTTCACGATGGATTGGCTCGAACGTCGTGGCGCAAGGGGAAAGATTACTCACGTCACTATAACGTTTGCCCCAAAGGACGATGATGCGACCGATGCCGCAGCGGACGAGGCAGAACGCCATAGCGGCGGACGGCGATCACGGCGCGAAGGCGCCACCGATACCGTCGTTGATGCTACCAATCTCATCGCAGCGGCAGCATCACGACTGTCGGTTTCCGACGCCGTGCGCTGGCCTGCTGATGACCAGGTAGATGAGTTTAAGAACCCTGAGCTGTATGCGATCGGACGCAATCTAGGGGGAGGGCATGCTGTGCAACGCCTTGCCGACCAGTATGCCCGCGTTCGTAGCAATCAACGCCGGCAGCTTATCGGAGACAACCTCAAAGCTGACTGGACGAAATGGGTTACGGGGTGTGCCGAAAAATGGGCCCGCACCTGATTGTTCCTAAACCCTCCCGTTACTGCTAACGGTTAGCCAATCGGTACTTGAAACGATCTGCAACGGGGTACGGTAGATGGCTTACACCTTAGGCGAGGCTGCTAAGGCAACAGGTATTAGTAAGGCTTCCATATCTCGCGCTGTCAGCAGTGGCCGAATTTCGGCAACAAAGAAAGAGGATGGCTCGTTTTCTATCGAGCCTGTTGAGCTGCATCGGGTGTACCCCCCAAAGTCGTCCGTACCGGTAAGCACAACCCCTTCCGAAACGCCCCGTAACTCCGACGGTAACACCAACAACGCCTCAGATTCCAACGTGTTACAGGCGCGTCTTGATGCAGCGTTGGAACAGTTACGTGATAAGGACGGCACGATTGGTGACCTTCGCCAGCGCCTTGACCGATCCGACGAAGAACGCCGCGAGGCGCAGGCCCGGGTGATCGGCTTGTTGGCTGGCCCTGGCCCCACGGAGTCCAAACGAGGCTTTTTTGGTCGCCTGTTCGGCCGTCCTGACGAGTAAATCATTGTCGTCGAAAAAGGGGTTCCTTTTGCGACGACGGCAGCACCAAATAGGGGTCGCAATCATGTGAACCGTCGCTCGGGCAGTAGGTCAGCGAACGATAATTCTTGCCATCGGCAACTGTATTATATAACTAAAACACTAAACCGGGACTCCGGTAATGAGAGAACGCGTCATGGCTGACTATTCGACCGCCCAAGAGCTTCCGACCAGTGGCATCTTCAAGGGGATAGTCAGCGGTAACGCGCGAGTGAAATCCGGCTCTAACTTAGAAGTCAAAGGCATTATCAACGGCGATCTTTTCATCGAAACCGGGTCTAAGGTTCTGGTCAGCGGCATAGTGGATGGTCGAGTTGTAAACGACGGTGGCGACGTTGAATTAACCGGCATTATTGGCGGCTGACGCCCAGATATTCTTGATGCAAAAATCAAAAGTTTTGCATCACGGCAGCAGTGAGGCGCTTTGCCGACACCCCAGCCATATTGACTGTGTCTACGTTATGTTGTGTAAAGACAACGAATCGTAGCGGTTCGGGGTTCAAATAAGATATGCATAACAGGATTGCCGTCTTTCGTGCCGAGCATGGGTTGTCGCGCCGACAGCTTGCAGAAGCAGTGGACGTCAATCCGCAGACGATCGGCTATCTTGAGCGGGGCGATTACAAGCCAAGCCTCGAGTTGGCGCTCAAGGTCGCTGCCGTGTTCTGCGTACCAGTGGAGCTGCTTTTTTCGCTGACCCCGTTCGAAGCAATAGGCGCCAGCCTGCAGCGAATTGGAGTGGAACAATGAGCGATAGACAGCACCGTTTTCTAGCTTGGCTAGATCGGTCGGTGGCGTGGACAGGTGTGCCCGCAATGACTGCTAGGATGCCGCGCAAGCGGCACCTGCGGTGGCCACCGCTGGTGGCGCTGGTTGTGGCGAGTGCAGGGATTCTCTGGTGCGTTTTACACCCGGATCGCAACTACTGGATTGGCTATGCACTGATCATGGTGGGCTTCTTCATCGCCAACCTCATGCCAATCTGGGGTCCGCTGCGTCACTTCAGCGAGCGCGCGGATGAATTCGAACGCCAGCAGCGGCGCGACTCCTTCCTGGTCGGACTAGCGACGGTGGCAGCGGCGGCGTTCGCAGGCATATGGCTCACTGTGGGCCTCCTCGCGATGCAGGTATGGTCAGCCCTTGTCGCTCAGCAGGAACTTACCGCGCTCGCTTTTTACATGATGGCACTGTTCAGTGCCGTTCCAACGCTTCACGCGAGCTGGCACACGCGGCCGCTCAATGACGAGGACTAGGGTTCCGGACGGAATTGCGGGTCCGACATTTTCGCTCTGATGCAAAATTCACGAGTTTCGCATCGGACTGAGAGCGGGATAAAACCGCCCCTCCCACGATGCGAAAATCTAATGCTATCGAGCTGCGCAAAAGGGCTTTTTTGCCCCCCCCCTAAATGTCCTAATTTGAAGAAAAGTAGTTATTTGGTCGCGTGCCGCAGTTGGTCAGCGATAGGGGACTTTACCGCCTGGTTGGAGAATGCCGCCAGCCATTCTGCCTTCGGGGTCGAGCGCAACCGACATAAATACCTCGCCGTTGGCGAACACCAAATTGTAGGCGTCGTCACCCATCATGCCATGTCCGCGGTAAGTGACCGACTTTAGCTCGCCTAGTTTTTTGAACATGGGATGTGTCATCGGCAAATCATTACGAACGACTTCCGCGAACCGCGGAGAGAGCTTGTCGTAGTCAGGCGAGCCGCTCGCCAAACCGGCGACAAGGCGCCGCAAGGTAGCCTCGGTGCCCGCAGTCGGCACTGAGCTGGGTGCAGCTGAAGGTGCCGACGGGACCCCTGCTGACGGGCTGGCCTGCGCCTCAAGCGAACCAAGAGGTTGAGCCCATATCATTATAGCTGCTGCTGCAAGAAAGCTCATTAGCATTGCTCCTGAGACCAGATAGACAAGGTGCCGCCGTGTGATCCACGCGGTCTCGTTTCGCGGGGCAGCAATGGAGCCGCCTTCATCGGATTTAGCATCACCCTGCGGAAGGTCCGACGGCCCGGGTCCCAGTCGACCGGACCGCTCTAACGTCTCTACCAGCTTCGCAGCTTCTAGGGATGAGGACATGCCTAGCTTGGCGCGGGCCATCTTTAATCGCTTCTCCACAGCGTGAGGAGATATACCAAGATCGAGAGCCATTTGCTTAGCAGTCTGATGGTTCAGGCAACGCTTGAGGCATTCCCGCTCGGCTATAGTCAGGCGCAGGATTCCTGCCCGGGTGGTCTCGTTTATCGCGTCCGTCCTCATGCCGGCCAACGTAGCGCTTTCAGAGCCAGTACCAACTCCCGCTGTCTGGTACTCCTATGGTACTTCAGCCCTGATCCCATTCTGGCGCTATGGATGCCAAGATCAGCTGACGGGTTCAGCCTGAGAAATTAGCCTGAATTTGCAGCCTCGAACGTTCACAATCATAGGCCAGCAATCACCCACAGGTTGCAAAAGGGTTCCCTTTTGCAACAATAATTCAAGTCAGCTAAATCAATGGCTTGGCTGTTGCAAAAGGCTGTAGCAAAATACGCTGATGAAAATTGGCTATGCGCGTGTCTCATCCGGTGAACAGAATCTTGATCTTCAACGTGACGCGCTGACCCTTGCTGGCTGCAGCGTGATCCACGAAGACGAAGGTGTTTCAGGTGTTGCACGCCGTCGCCCTGGGCTCGACCGAGCGCTGACCATGCTGAAACAGGGCGATACCCTAGTGACATGGCGTCTTGATCGCTTGGGGCGCTCCCTGCCGCACCTCATTGAGCTAGTATCCGCCTTGCAGGACCGAGGTTGCGGTTTTGTCTCGCTCAACGAGGCGATCGACACCAGTTCCGCCGTACGCGTCCGGCCTGACCCGTGTTGCGGGAAACGGCACGAGCGGTGATGTCCGCT
>NZ_JACYVM010000030.1:0-14597 GCF_014842355.1 Sphingomonas sp. CFBP 13706 | reverse complement strand
GACAGCAGGCCCAAACCGGTTCAAAGGCACTTTGAGAAACGCCGTCCCACATTCGTCGGCATCTGGCAGTCGGCCGCCACGTATGTTCACCTGAAGCGCGGTGAGCATCAGGTCGGGTAGTGGGAGCGATGCGTCGCGTTTTTCACGGGTTGAGACGAACTCGGCTTCGTCGATGCCATCGTGAACATGGATGTTGTCGCGACGCTGACGTCCGAAACCCACTTCTTTTACGACGCGAAACAAGCCACCATTGGCCTTGAATGTTTAAACGCTCCGTCGCGATACTTAGCGAAGCCGGAACGGAAACGGGGAGTGCTAGCCTCCCCGTTTCGCTTATGCCTCCTCGGTGACCTTCGTTGCGCGAGGTTTGCGGGGAGGCTTGGGGGAATCAGCAGTAGCCTTTTCGGCTGTCTGACCAGGCTTACGCCCCAAACCTATCAACTTTGCCATGGTCCGCCGTGCTTCCGAGTACGAAGGTGCAACCATGGGATAATCAGCCTTCAGGTTGTAGCGTGCTCGATATTCCTCAGGCGTAAGGCCATTGCTCGCCAGATGGCGGCGTAATGTCCTGTATGGCTTGCCGTCGATCAAAGAGATGATGTGATCGGGCGACGCCAGCGACTTACGCACCGTGACAGCAGGCTCATAAGCTTGAGCAGCTTCTTCCGGGGCTACTGAAGTAGCTGCGCCTGACAGTTGAGCGACAGCGGCATGCATTGACCGCAAAAGTGCAGGTACATCCTCCGCATTTGTGCGGGTGTTAGGATTGGCCAACCACGCAGCGGTCAGTTCAGCGGCCAACTCGACCGCATTGATATTATCGTTCATTATAATCTCTGAATCTTTGTAGGGATGCATGCAAATAGGTTCTATCGCTCCGATTATCAAGTTAAATAGATATGTAACGAGGAGGTGATCCGCTGAGAGCTTAAGAAATTACCGTTTAATGGTCCATCTTGGGACGCTCCGCATATAACGAGGCACGATCTGCGCGTCGTTTGGTGCCGTGATTACAGCATATCATTTAGGATAAGCGACGCAGCACAGCCTATTCGCGATAGCGTTGTGCTCTTCCGACAGACTGCTTGATGCGACCGGATCAGGTCTTCGCTGGTGCGGTCCAGCTGATCCGGGCTAGAGTGCCGACTAGCGTCAAGCGAGGTACCTTAAACGTCCGACAGACAGACGCCTTACTAGCCTCACCGTCCAGTGCGGCTGTAATCCGTTCGAGGGTTTCGGTATCGATCGTCAGCGGGTGGCCATTTTGGCGTCCGCGACGCTTTGCCGCAGCAAGCCCAACCATTTCGCGCTCGCGCGTCAGCGCGCGGTCATCGCGGTCATACTGTGATGATGCATCGATATTAACTTATATTAAATTGATACTATAGACCGCCTATTTGTCTTTCGCTAGTCTAGCTTAATATGGAGATAACCGGAATCAAAGTTGGCTACCTCTTGTAACTCTGCGACATTATGCAGCGTCAAGGTACGCTTCCGAAACTCCATTAACCCTTCATCCCGAAGCCGCCTAAGCATTCGGTTGACGTGAACCGGCGTAAGTCCAAGGGCATTGCCCAGTTGTTGCTGCGTAAGTGGCACAACGCAGGTCGAACCGCTCACGAGACCTAGACATGAGAGACGGGTATGCAGCTCGCACATCAGATGTGCGATGCGTCGATATGAATCCCGGTGGGCGATATTGACTAACCACGACCGCAGCACTGCCGCATCAACAAGAGTCGTCTGCCAGAAGGCTCGCGCCACATTGGGGCGATCAAGCAGTAGGGCTATCAGACGTTCGCGCCTTGCAGTGCCGATTGTCACCGGCGTTAGAGCGACTACGCCGTGATCCAACCGCCTTAGAAGCGTCGTTTCGCCGTTGCAGAAATCACCAGGCATCAGAAACGCTGTGGTTTGCCGCGATCCATCCACTAAAGTCACGCATTGGGCTGCCCATCCGTCGATCAAGACATGCAAATGCTCGGGTTGTTCACCTTCACGTAAAATATTTCCGCCTTTTTTGAAATGATGCGTGGAGCTGAAAAGCGCGAGCAGGCCTGATCGGTCATCGTCCGATAGGGCGGTAACCCGTTCCAGCTTGGTCATTAATTGGTCCATGCTTGCTGCAGATCTTAATCCAAGGCAACAATAAAGGTGATTTATTGGGCTTGAAATCAGCAGCTTGATAGCTGAAGGCCACTACCGCGGTCATCAGCGTTAGGCGATAACCTCTAACGGCATCGGCTTCCTCGATAGCGGAGCATCGCCTCCCTCTGCATTATTGTCACCACGCGGTCAGATATGTAGAAAAGCGGTCGCAGTTACGACTGCGCGACAAACGTGTGCTTTATGCCAGCAAGCTCCCTGCAGGCGCGGGCTTTCGTCAAATCACAAACCTGATGGGGGATACCTCGTCACGGTTTTCAAAGGTCGTCACTGCGGTGGTGAAAAAGCCGGAAACTACCAAGCACGCGGCTGCCCACCGACCCGCTTAGCTGCGGCTGATTCTATTTCGTTTAAGTCGGCTTGCGTCAGAGCGCCGGTTGCGAGCATCTTTCGCATCAACTCGTCCAATAGGGCCGCAAGGAAGTGTATTTCACGTCGTTCTGAGCCCGTGTCTTCGCCCTCAGTGTTCACTTCCATGCGCCGTTCCTTGGTTCGCCGTGCACTTTAGACACGGCCATTAACGTCCGCCAGGCGAGCATGTTGCACACCCCGCGTCATAAATCCGGGCAAACGTTCTCGTCGCGGAAGGATCTACGTCACTCAAAACGTCGGACATAAATACGTGGTTTAGGAGTGTATCTGAGAAGTTCGACCTGTCGTCACTGACTGGTGCACGACAGAAGGATATCCTCCGACGACAGCCTCTTGATCGTCTCAAGACGCGATCGGCGATCCTGCCTGTGACGACTTACGTGTTTCTTCCGACAGGGCGTTCGATCATGTTTGCATCCTCCCGGATCATCAGCCGTCCGCTCGCGCCCGCGCAAACAGCCGTTTAAAATCACTTGTCTCGATCGCTCCCATCGCCAGCATACGTCCGGCAAGATAGCCCGGGGTGCCGGTCAGACCGATCGAATAGGCCTCTTGACCGTTTGCACGTAGGCGCGCGGCGACGGCTTCTGCATGTAAAGCAAGCCACGTCGTCGCGCGCTGCCAGTCCCCTCCGGCACTGGTAACGACGTCTCGCAGCATGTCGTCGTCGATGATACGACCGTCGGTCATCAGTTGGCGATGAATGGCCGGATAGATCCCCTGTTCGGCACAGGCGAGCGCGATGCTCGCAGCACGTTCGGACGGTGGACCGAAGATCGGCCAGTCCTTATAGACGACCCTAACCTTTCCATCGCGTTCCACCGCCTCTTCCAAAGCGTGGAAGGCATGACGGCAGGCGGGGCAGCGGTAATCGGTGAAGACGGCAAGCCGGAGCGTCGCATCGGCTGGACCTTGCTCGGGTGAGTTTCCACTGGTCAGGATCAGGTCGGCGGTCGGCCCAACATCCCGACCGATTGGAGCCGTGCGACGCAGCACCTGCCCGACTGCCCAACCAGCCCCCACGACAGCCCCAAGCCCTACCGCCTGCCTCCGATTAAGTGGCTCTGGCATGTTCAGCGCGTCCAACGCTGGGCGAAACCTGCTGAGACTAGGCGGCGTAAAGTCTGCAGATCGATCGCCTCGGCCGCCATCTGCATGCCGACGATCAGCGATCGTGGCGCGTTCAAGTCAGCGCCGCCTGTGATTGAAAAGACACAGCTGTCCCGAAAATAGACATCATTGGGCTAACGGCTAATTTCAGCAATATATCGGTTTGTGAGTCGTCATGACCTCCATTATACTTTTGTTAGGCATAAAGTGAAGGAGGCCGTCATGAAGCGTCTACTTTGTTCGACTATGGCATTTATATCAGCGTTCGCGATGGCCCCAGCGGCTCACGCAATTGATTACACTCCTGGCGATCCGGAGTTCACGGTCAGCGGTGACATCACGAATGGTACCGTTTCGGCAGATTTCGGTCGTTCGGGCATCGGGATGGGCGCATTCCAAGATACCTTCAATTTCGTCATTGATCAGGCCGGTCTGGCTAGCGGTACGTTGAGCACGAACACCACGCGGCTGACGAGCTCTACCGACCTCGACATACTGTCGGTGTTTATCAATGGCTTCGCAGCGACGAAGACCATTGTGGGTAATGCTGAATTTTTCGAGATCAACAACCTGGCTATTGCTTCGGGTGCGCCGAATCAGATCGTGGTGAACGGCATGTCGCGTGGCAACGGGTCCTATGCTGGCACAGCAACCTTTGAGCCTTCGGCAGTTCCCGAGGCAGGTACCTGGGCGATCATGTTGTTCGGTATTGGCGGGATCGGTGCATCGATGCGTGTTCGCCGTCGCCAGGCAAAGGTCGCATACGCCTAAGCACATTTGATAGTTGGTCCCAGTGTCCATCTATCTTAAAACACCCGCCAACCTTTCGAGGTTGGCGGGTGTTTTTATTTGAGATTTAGCAAGCTCGGGTCCGCGCAACGAACGCCGTTGATCGATAAGTTTTAAAGCGAGTCAGTCGGTACTGCGCTCAACGGTAAAAGACCCTAGATCGCTAACTCGTCTTAATGATCGATACGTGTTATTGAACAAAAAGTCTTGTATCGGCATACATCGGTTTACGACCACACACCGCCACCATCCTCGGTCTTGCACGAAGCGCGAGGCAGATTGGACTTCTCAGATCAATAAGTTATCCAGCCTACTGCCACCCTCAAGGCGAAGCTCACCTGCTGCGGCCTATCGCCTCTTGCGATGGTGTTCGGTTGATTTCGAAAGTGATTACCGTCGATCGGATTATCAATCTGATCGCGCTGCCCGATGGAAGCGCGCCCATGGCGCCTATACTTTTAGCGCCATTAGGGTCAGGACCTATTGATGTAAAAGGCGCGATCTGACTCATGCTAAGTGAGGAGAGCGTGGATAAGGGACCTGTACTGGCTGACAGATACGCAGATGGCGTGTCTGCAACCGTTCTTTATTAAGAGCATAGCAAGCCTCGGGTCGACAATCGTCGGGTGCTTGGCGACCGTAATTATGACGCCGATTGGTTCAGGGTCGCCCTGGAAGCCAAGGGCATCCAACTCTACATCCCGGACCGCAGATCGCGCAACGAGCCAATCAGATACGACAAGTGCCGCTACCGGTGTCGCTACCGCATCGAGACCTTGTTCGGCCGTCTGATGATGTGGCGCCGAGTGGCCAATCGCTACGGCCGCTGCCCGACCGCCTTGTTCTCTACTATCACGCTCGCGGCTACCGTCATCTTCTTGCTATGACTAATGGGTCCTCACTCTAAGCAAGACCGCCCAATCGCAAACCAATTCGCTTGTTGTTGACGCGAATCCAATATGGCCGGTCTTCCGCGATGCCTGCCGGCTTGCGTCACAAATTCAGATCTCTATTGACGCGAGATCGGGCGCAATCATGGACCGCGAACTTACCTTGCATTAACCGGGCAGTGCATAGGTTAGCGTATGAAATTCCCGCCAAACCGGATGTTGGTCCCTGCGCAGATCGTCGCTGCAACGTTTGGGCTTATCGCGTTGACGATGTGGCCGCCAGCATCGGGCTCGATGCTTCTGGTGCCGCTCGGTTCAGATGACGGAGCAATCGTGCAGGGCGCGTTAGCGGGCGGTGCGGCGTTGCTCGGGGCCGGGCCGTTTCCGGGATCGCTGGTCGCCGTTGGTGATCGGGCCCGCATCGCCCCCCGGGTCGCATGGAATACCGTCATCATGGCCGCTCCGCCCGCAGGCTGTGGGGCAAATGGCGGCGCTGGGAGGCCAGTATGAACCGCATCACTTCACTAAAGCCAGCGTTTTCTTGGTTGGATCTCAGGGCGAAGTTCGGGGCCACCGTGGAATTTGGGCACGATGCCGGACTCAACCCGCTCGACCGGTTGCGGCGTCGCGCTGTCCAAGCATGGGCGTTGATCGGCTGGATTTCGTTCGGGGGGCTGCTGATAGGTAACACCGTATTAGGCGCAGGCACGGGTGTCCCGCTGCTGGTCATTGGCACCATCATCACGGCGGGGCCAACTGCGATGGCGCTCAGCGGGCGCTATGATGCCGAAGCCCGGACATTAATGGGATCGCTCGCCGCGGTGATACCAGCGATGCTCGTCTTCCTGCTCAAGGGGCATCCGTGGCAGATGGATGCACACATGTATTTCTTCGTCGGAATGGCGGCACCGGTAATGTTAGCGGACTGGCGACCGATCGCGCTGGCGACGGTGCTGACCGCGGTCCATCATCTTGCCCTCCAATGGTGGGCCCCGGAGTTTGTGTTCACCGGCTCGGGCAATCTTGGCCGAGTGATCTTTCATGTCGTGGCGGTCGGGCTGCAATTTGGCGCATTGACGGTGCTAACGATCCAGCTCGAGCGGCTGTTCCAGTCGCAGAGTGCGGCGTTACGACGGTCGCGCGAGTTGACCCAAGTGGCGGAGGATGGCCAGCGGCAGACCGAAGAAGCGATGCTTCAGGCGCGCACAGCGGAGGCGGTGGCGACGCGCGAACGCCGGCAGCTTGAAGAGCAGGCGGCACGGGTCGCGAGCGAGCGGCGCGGCGAGTTGGTGGTGCTAGCGAACGAGTTCGATCATTCCGTGACGTCAGTCGTGAAGAGCATCGGACAGGCGACCGAACGACTAGAGCATGCGGCAGTTCGGCTCGAGGACGTTACCGGCGACGCGACCCAGGATGCGGTTGACGCCGCATCGGGCGCAGGTCGAGCAGCACGCGACATCGCGCATGTCGCGTCATCGATCCGCGACCTGTCGGAATCGATCCGGACGATCGCGATTGCAGCCGACCAGCAATCGCAACTGACCGTGGTGGCGAGCCTGGAAGCGCATCGCAGCGTGCAGACGGTCGCGATGCTGGAGGATCATGCGGTCCAGATCGAAGTCATTCTCGACGACATCCGAGAGCTGGCGAACAAGACCAATTTGCTGGCCCTGAACGCGACGATCGAGGCGGCACGGGCGGGCGACGCGGGGCGCGGGTTCGCGGTCGTTGCGGGCGAAGTAAAGGGCTTGTCGGCGGATACCAAGCAGGCAAGCAACCGAATCAGCATGCTGCTTACCGGAATTCGCGAGGGCGTGGCAGATACGGGCGAGAAGCTGCGTAGCGTCAATACCGCGATCGGCCAGGTCTCAGTCGCGGCATCGGGAATCGCGACCGCAGTTGGCGAGCAGCGCTTCACGGCGCAGGAGGTGGATGCGGGTGCAGCGCGAGCGGTCGGCGCCGCGAAGGAAATCGGCACCCGGATCGACGGGGTGGCGGAAGCTGCAGGGTCTGCCGCCCTATTGTCGGCGTCGGTACGGGGCAGCGCCAGCGATCTGGCGGCGAGCGCGCGGAATTTGCGGTCATCGACCGACCTGTTCGTCTCGTTCCTTCAAGCGGACGATGCCGCGGCAGCGTAGTGCCAAGTCGGCCCCATCTCCGTGGGGTGCCCGCACGAAGACGCGCATGGTAGGAGAGTGCATGCTTAAGACAAAAATGAAGCGGATCACCGATCGTGGTGATCGCGCCGTTGAACGCCTTGCCAAGATCGAGACGTCCATAACAGGCCTTGCCGACAACGATCTGCTCGACCTGGCCGACATCTTCAAAGCCGAGCCTCGCACGCCGATCGGCGATTTGGCGTTCTTGGAAATGGCTCGGCGGAATATCAGCCTTTGACGGCAGCCTGACCAGGCCGAGCCGAAACAATGGGCCAACCCTAATGTTAACCAACTGGCAGGCGTTACACGTCAACGGCTTGCCGCATTCCAGATTCAACCTGACTCATACGCGTTGCCTCGACATGGCTGTCGAGCATTTTCGCTTTATGAACAAGATCATCACGCACGCCTGCGGGCATGAGGAAATTCACTATCTCGCTGGCTTCGCAAGCCAGCAGGAGCGGAAAGCCCGCTGGCTGGAGACGACTAAGTGCACTACCTGCTTTCTTGCAACCAAACAGGCTGAACAAGCGGAAGCGGCGGTTCGTGACGGTGCAGCCATAGCGCACCTTGATCTTCCATCGCTCACTGGCAGCGATCGTCAGGTCGCATGGGCATCAACCCTTCGAGCTAGCCGCTTTTGCAAGCTTGTTGCCCAGCCGGTTACACAGAAAGACGGCTACCAGATCTGTGTCCTTATCACTGACGCAAAATGGTGGATCGATCACCGAGCTCTGACAGAGCACGAGCTGCTCAAAGAGGCCGAACGACGCGCAGTCGAAATGAGCGTTTCGGCGAGTTCTGATCCCAGTCTTACTTCCCCACAGGCGGTCTAACGGCCAGATCACAGTCCTGTCTCCGTACGAGCCCTGTAAAGTCGCTTCGATAGTAGCCATGGCTTGAAGCCGTGCGCTTAAATATACCGTTGACCGTCTCGCACAATACCAAGCGAGTAAGATGTTATTTAAGGACGGCTCCGACCCATAATGTAAAAAGCGCGATCTGACTCAGGCTCCGTGAGAAGACCTGAGATGCGATCTGTACTGGCTGACGGACGAGCAGATGGCGCACCTGCGGTCATTTCCTTGGGAGCCAGGGCAAGCCGCAAGTTGCCGACCGGCAGGTATTGAGCAGTATCGTTTTCGTGAACCGCAATGAGCCTAGCTAGCGTGATGCGTTCAGCAACTAAGGCCTACACAGAACGCTCTACAATTGCTGGAACGGTGAGGTCAGATGGGTGTGCTCCATAGCATAATGGACGGCTTGGCTGCCGTTGATGCCGACCCAAAGACGTCGCTAAAGGCGCACCGCACGGCATCGAGCCTGCCGGTTAAAAAGGGGATCTTGGGCGCTTGATCGGTCTCACCAAAGCCTGCCCTAAGCTTGTCGAAGGGGAGGTATGAACACGAAGCTCCACGCCGTGACCGACGTAAACGGCAGTCCGCTCACTTTATTCATGACCGCTGGACAGTTCAGCGACTACATCGGTGCAGCTGCGTTACTGGACGATTTACGCAAGGCACAATGGCTGCACGGCGGTTGCGGCTACGACGCTGGCTTGCTCAGGGCTGCCTTCTGGCCAAGAGCATACAGCCGTGCATTCTAGGTTGGAAGCCCCGGCTCGAGCTTATTAACTACGACAAGCGCCGCAGCCGTATTGAGATCGTGTTCGGACGGCTGAAGGTCTGGTGCTGCGTTGTGACCCGCTAGGATAATTGTCCAGCAGTCTTCTTATCCGCCGTCGCATTCGCTGTCACCATCATCTTCCGGCTTTGATCGACGAACCCTGGACTAAACTCATCGAGCGATGGTTTGCACTTCCAAGATCGCTAAGTTTCTAGAGTCAAAGCAACGCGTTCACCCCGTCTAGAAACCGCGCCAGAGTTATTGGCTTCGAGATATAAGATTGCGCACCAGCTGCTCGGATTCGCTCTTCATCGTCGGGGCCGGCATAAGCTGTCACGGCCATTATCGGAATTGTCTGCAGGTTCTTGTCACTCACGATCTCGCGGATCAGCTCGTAGCCGGAGACGTACGGCATCTGAATGTCCATAATAATCAAATCAGGGTGAAATTCACGAACCCGGATTAGGGCTTCGCGACCGTCACGTACCGGCTCGACAACAAACTCATGCGCCCGCAATAAGTCGCAGAATAGTTTCAAGTTAAGCTCGTTGTCTTCAACAATTAGTACCCGTTTGTCCATCACGTCACTTATTTTTCTATTGATGACAACGTCCGGCAAATGCGAAAGCCCGTCACTTTGGTATAGATTATAAGAATATTGCTCTCTTTTTCGAGCGTTAATGATACAGCCCTGGTCTAATGTTGTGCCATAATGGAGCAACGGCGTATTCTGCTTTTTAACCACCTTAATTTTTCGGCGGTCTTCCAGGGCTGTCTCCACTCTTGTTTATAGGCGGCGCCACAAAGCGCGTGCAGAAAATGTGTTGGCAAGGACTTGTTATAGTCTTGATTAATACTGCTCTTTTTAAATACAGATCGGTTTTATTGACTATCTTTCTGTGAATGAATTCATACAATAGCACTTTTGTTTTAAAGTTTTAACAAAGGTCTCATGTTTATTGACTTATGATATATTCTACCGCTCGACTGAGTTATTGCCTGCCATCCAACGGGTGGCCTGCCAAATCGCCGATGTTATCGTAAAGAGGGTTGTGTGCAGTGGTGTTCATGATCCCCGAACAGAATGCGGGTCGCCTTTCAAAGCGTGTATGAATGTACTTTCGTTGATGCGGCAACCACTTGCGAAGATGCATCCTCCTGACGTAGTGTTAGCGTAAGGCCTACTGGGCGCCTTGCGGGATGATGGTCATGACACCGTCTTCGATCACGACGCGGCCAAGCCGGGCGATCTCGGTCTGGCCGAGAAGTGTATAGGCAATGCCACGCTGACCGATGCGAGCGATCATGCTGCCGAACTGCTGTCCGGCGACTTCCATCGTACGGAGCTTGGCGACAGCCACGGTGGTCATGCCGCCGATGCCGACGGCCCGCTCGTTGCGGATGATCGACTGGTACGCGCCGACCGCATGAGCTGCCTCAGGCGTGAGCAGCGTGTAGGTCGCGCCAGTATCAATGATTGCCTTGATCGCAACGCCGTTAATGCGAATGTTCGCGATAAAGTGTCCGCTCCGGCCATCACGCTTGATGCGCATCACCCCGGGCATCGACGGTGGCTGATTCTCCGAGAGTTTAGATAGATCCGGAATGAGGCGCGGTGGCTCATAAGCGGGATGGCGATGGATGGCCTGCCGGTAGGTCGGAATCCGCCTTGTGTAGGCGACGCGCTGTGGTTCAAATTGCGTGGCAACCTTGCGCGAACGGATGCGACCGTGGCCGTCCTCCTCAACGGTCTCGGTTATAACAATGCCCCCGGAGGCAACTTCGGTACCGATCTGGCCGTCCCACTGCCGATCAGAGATCTGCTGCTTACCGCTCGGCAAATAGGTGATCACGCGCGTTGTGCCCGCGGGCACGTCGAATGACTCGCCGTTGACAGTAACGCGCACCTGCGCGAGGGCAGGCGCCGCCACGATAACCGCAGCGGCGATAGCAAAGTTGCGCAGCATGATCATACCCTTGGAATAGGACGAGAAGGTTGAGGTCCGGTGAACCTCAGACGACGGTCTCGCCGAGACGTGATGAGCTGATCTGTTCGCGTATTCTGAATCACCGAACCGCCAATATCGATCCCGGGGGCGAGCATCTGCGTGGGTTGATCCGAGCGGCGCCGCACACTTGCCAACTACCATTTTACGAAGCTCTCACTACTCCAATGGCTGCGAACGGCATACTTGGTATCCGGGATAGGCAGAGGCGGCCAAAGCGGCGCAGTTCAATGTTGTTATCCCTGCAACCTTATAGTGCCGTGAGTTTCGCAGCTAGCTCTGCGCTCCGGAAGGGCTTTACCAATCGAGGCAGGCCCGGAGCAAGACCCTCAATATCGGCGTAACCAGAGACGATCAATACCGGCAAATTGGGCCACGCTTTTTGGAGCTCTGATGCAAGCTCCACCCCACTCATGCCGGGCATAAGATGGTCCGAGACCAATAGGTCAGGGAGCAATCCATTCGCAACAAGCGCCAAAGCAGTCTCTGCGCAGTTCGCTTCGCGAACTTCGTATCCAAGTTCTTCGAGCATATCAGCTGTGCTGGCCCGAACAGCGTTTTCATCATCGACGAGGAGTGCAAGGCCGCGCCCCTTGTTAATCGCTGTAACCTCCGCAAACGTTTCGTTTCCATCAGAAAGAAGGGCACTGACCGGCAACCAAAGTTCAACATTGGTCCCAACATCTTCCTGGCTATAAATAGTAAGTGCACCGCCTAGCTGAGCTGCCAGTCCGTGAGCCATCGAGAGGCCAAGGCCAGTGCCCTTGCCGATGCCTTTAGTCGAGAAGAATGGCTCGATCGCGCGAGCGAGCGTGACCGGATCCATCCCGACGCCAGTGTCGGCGACTACCAATCGGACATAATGCCCGCGTTTAAGCGCTCCGCGTGGGGTGCGGACGCTGGCGCGAGTTGCTGTTATCCGAAGCGTGCCTCCTTGAGGCATAGCGTCGCGCGCATTCACGCCGAGGTTCAGCAGCGCCATTTCTAGCTGGTTTGGATCTGCATTGGCAGGCGGTAGATCGTCTGCCAGGTCGACGACCACCCGAACCTGAGGGCCGGTCGTGCTGGCAAGAAGGTCGGCCATTCCCTCGACAAGCTTGCCGATGTCAACAGCAGATGATTGCAGCGGCTGCCGTCGCGCGAACGCCAGGAGACGCTGAACGAGCGTCGCGGCCCGGTCGACCGATTGAATAGCACCTTCGATCAGCCGTTGTTCGCGGTCGCCGCCGACACCTCGCCGCTGAAGCATATCGAGCGCCGCGAGAATCGGCGTGAGCAGATTGTTGAAGTCATGCGCGACGCCACCAGTAAGCTGGCCCATCGCCTCCATCTTTTGGCTCTGGCGAAGTGCTTCCTGCGCGTATTCAAGTTCGTGAGCAGCAGCCTTCTCTGGCGTGACATCGCGTCCGACTGCGTAGAAGACATCGCCTTCCGGCACGAGTGTCCAAGAGATCCAGCGCCACGACCCATCTGCATGAGCGACCCTACTCTCGAAGCGCTCAACGGTCTCGCCGTGAAGCAGCCGCTTCACGATGCTCTGGACCGCGTCGTAATCATCAGGGTGAACCTGCTCATGAAAAGGTATAGACAACAACGTCTTGGTATCGTGGCCAAGGGTTGCTTCCCACGCCGGATTTATGGTCTTCAGGAAACCATCGAAGCCGATGATGGCGAGCAGATCGCGGCTCATCTCCCATACTCGGTTGCGCTCAGCGGTTCGTGCGGTGACCTCGTGTTCAAGGCGATCGTTGAGCTGCTGGAGACGAATTTCGCCTGCCTTTCGGGCCGTGATGTCGATCGCGGTCCCGATCACCCGAAAGCAATTACCCTGCCCATCAAACAGGCCACGCCCCTTTGCTGCAACCCACCGGGTAATACCGTCCTCCTTGCCGATGGTCCGGTATTCTACGTCGTACAGAGTGCGGCGATCAGGGTCGCTTGCGGACTCGTAAGCCTCGCGTGTTTTCTCTCGGTCCTCCGGATGCACGCCATTATGAAAATCATCTAACGTGACCGGAACGCCCGGAGAGATACCAAACATCGCCTTGACCCGCGGTGGCCAGAACATGCTGCCGGTGGCCTGATCCACGTCCCATTGGCCAATTTCGGCAACCTCTAGAGCAAGCCGCAATTGCTCTTCGCTGACCCCAAGTCGCTCCTCAGCTTCACGCCGTTCGTCAATGTCGATTACGGAGCCGACATAGCCTAGGAACTCCCCATCGTCACCGAACCGCGGACTCGCAGCATCGATCGCCCAGCGGTAGGCGCCTGATACGTGCTTGAGACGGTACTCGAAGCGGAAAGGTTGATGTTTGGCGTTCGCCGCGACGAAGGCAGCTTCCGTACGCTGCCGATCATCAGAATGAGTAGCCTCTAGCCAGCCGTATCCGTGCGCTTCTTCAATCGTCTGCCCGGTAAACTCATACCACTGGCGGTTAAGATATGTGCAATAGCCGGTCGCATCGGTGACCCACATCATCACCGGAGCATGATCCGCCATATTGCGGAACCGGCCCTCGCTTTCCCGCAGCGCAGCCTCTCTGGCTTTTTCCGCCGAAAGATCGCGCACTTCGATGATCGTGCCGACAGGTTGACCGTCATCGTCCGTGATCGGGGATGCGGTGAACGCGACAGGATAGAAGTATCCCTCCTTATGGACGAATACCTCCTCGCCTTGCATCCGTTCGCGGTCGGGAAATGCCCGATCGATTGGACATTCGGCCAACGGGTAGGGTGTACCATCCGGGCGCTGGTGATGGACGACATCGTGCAGGGGACGGCCAACTGCCTCTTCCAAACGGTAGCCAGTCAACGCTTCTGCCGCTTTGTTCATGAAAGCGCAGTGCTGACGTTCATCCATGAGCAAGATCGCCATCATGCTATTATTGACGATGGCGTTCAAACGACGTTCGCTAGAGTCTATAGTCACTGCGCGCTCCCAAACGCCCTCCCCCATGAGGGTAAGGATTTCTCAGTAGGCCATACGCTTTGCACCCACGTCAACTAGTTGCTCTAGTTCCGTGACGAGACTGCAGATTCCCAGTCTGAATCCGTTGACCAGCGATCATTTAGTGATCCATGATGCATCACCCTCAATAATCTCAAAGACGAGGCCGACCATGATGCAAGGTACTGTGCTATTAGAATTGCCGGTAGCGCTCTCTACTTAATGCTTAGCAGAAGGCATACAGATACCGTGGGTATTGTGCACATATTGGTTCACAGTTTAAACAATATGTTTATATTTTAGATGCCGACCATCTATTTTCTGTTATTGCTTCACTATTACTACGGAGGCGGTATAAGCCAAGTAATTTATTTCTTTACAATTGACTTGGCTTATTAAGTGTAACCCATAACGATATATTTACAAGAAACGCGCTTGCACCCTCTTTGCGAATACAATCTCGCGCTGCTCTTACCGTACGCGTCCGGCCTGACCCGTGTTGCGGGAAACGGCACGAGCGGTGATGTCCGCT
>NZ_JACYVM010000029.1:0-15418 GCF_014842355.1 Sphingomonas sp. CFBP 13706 | reverse complement strand
CTTCCTTCCATTCCAACGAAAGGATCGCACCATCAAACCGTGGGATCAAACACCTAGCCACGAACAGCATTGCTGACATTCCCGAAATAGCATCCATTGCGAGAAAAACAGGAACCTCGACAACTGCCGGTTGCGTCGTCACATAAGCTATCGCGAAACAGGAAAGAGGGAGCTGAAGATGCATAAGAATGGCCGAGAGCGGTATCTACCGGTCGCCATGTTTCCTGCGATCATGCCCGTGATCATGTTACCGGGGATGAAGTCTGATCTTTCGCCGTATCTATATTACGGAATCTGGGGCCTCTCGTTTGGCTTGGCAATCATGGGCGTTACCTGGATGGCAAACGGTGCGCCGAGCCAAACCGCGAAATACGCTCGGTCTTAGATCTTCATTCCCTTCCCGTAGTTCGATCCTTGCGGGAAGGCGGAAAGACGCACTCACGATGTTTCACCGGCGTATGCGCTGACCCAGGCGGGCGGCTCCTGCTCTCGCCGCCCGTCAACTTTTATCAGACGTTCCCGCGCCCATCGATACGCCCACATGGGACCGAACTTCGTCGCAACCGTAGGCATGGCCGAATAGGCTGGATCGGTTTGCGCTTGAGCAAGGGAAACGAACCCGTAGCCGGCTGACCGGAACAGGCCGAGGAGCGGCTTGATCGTCGCGGCATTCAGTCGATTGGCGTGCAGCAGCATAATCGCCGGCACATCGCGGCCGAGAACCTTGCGGCTCAGCTCGCCGTAATAGGCAATCTGGACGCGGCTATGATCGAGATAAGCCCGCTCGATCCGCTGCATCATGGCCTTATTGCGCTCGGTGACGGCGCGTTCGTAGGCACTGTTAAACAGGTAATCGGACGTGTCGATCGTCGATGCGGCCAATTTGTAGCCGTGACTGGCGAGAAGCTTTTCGATTGCCATCCGCTTGGATTCAGTGTCGCCAACGTGGTTGTAGGGGAAGCGAAAGAACGGGATGGATCGGTCGCTCGATGCCGTCATTGGTCGGATGGTTGCTTCCCCCTTCATGACCTCCTTTTCGATCCCCGCAACGTCGAGGTCGTTGCTGTCGAAATGGCTGTAGCCGTGATTGCCGAGGGCCAAGAGGCCCTTGTTCCATTCGGTAAGCAGGCGAGGACCGGCAGGTGCAAGGGCCTGCACCTTGTCCTCGTTGACGAAGCCGGTTGCGGGAACGCGAGCGCGCTGCAGCGCGCTGACGATTTGGCGCTGTGCTGCGATAGCGGCGTCGGGGGAGGCGGTTGATCTATCGCTGGCATAGGGGAGATCATCAAAGGTGATCGCAACGACCCGACTGGCCTCTGGCGGCACAGGTCCTTCAGCGTACACGCTAACCGTGCAAGCGGCGAAGCCGACAAGCGCCATCGGGACCATCAAGTGCCAGCGAAGGGAAGAAGTTGTGCGAGGGACGGTCATTGCCCCCACGCCTAGCGCAGCGGCGCTGAGGTTTGGTTCTGCGGCAGCGGCGGGAGACGATGGAGTTCCTTCAACGAGAGGAACTCTCCATGGCGACTCTACCCACCGAACAGTCCGTTACGCCGCTGCGCCAGCGGATGCTCGACGACATGGCGATGCGCTCAATGCGGTCGCGTACCCAGCACGACTATGTCCGCCACGTTCGCGCCTTCGCGGCGTTCCTGCGACGCTCGCCGGAGACCGCGACTGCCGAGGACGTACGGCGCTTCCAGCTTCACCAGCGCGAGCACGGTGTCGGAGAGGCCGTCATCGGCGCCACGGTATCGGCGCTGCGGTTCCTGTTTGGCGTGACGCTCGACCGGCCCGACCTGTCGCGCAGGCTGGTCCTCGCGCCTCGTCCCCGCAAGCTGCCCGACGTGCTGAGCGTCGAGGAGGTAGGGCGGCTGCTCGAGGCGGCACCGGGCATCAAGTACCGCGCCGCGCTGGGCGTCGCGTACGGCGCCGGATTGCGGGTGTCGGAGGTCGCACACCTCAGAGCCGACGACATCGAGAGCAAGCGCATGCTGATCCGCATCGAGGAGGGCAAGGGCCGCAAGGACCGTAACGCGATGCTGTCGCCGCAACTGCTTGAACTGCTCCGGCTCTGGTGGCGCGAGGGCAAGCGGCGCAGTGTCCTGTTGCCGCACGGCTGGCTGTTCCCGGGGCGCAGCTACACCGATCCGATCTCAACCAGACAGCTCCACCGCGCCGTTCATGAGGCTGCCGAGGCGGCCGGGATCCGCAAGCGCGTCAGCCCGCACACGCTGCGGCACAGTTTCGCCACCCACCTGCTCGAGCAGGACGTCGACATCCGCGTCATCCAGGTGCTGCTCGGGCACAGCAAGCTCGAAACGACCGCGCTCTATACCAAGGTCGCCACGCGCACGATCCATGCCGTGACCGGTCCGCTTGACCGGTTGATGGCGCTGATGGAGGGCAAGCCACCCGCCGGGTGAGCGCGCGATGCGCACCTCGCTCGAGGTCGCCGACATCTTCCGTGCTGCCGGTCCTGCATACCGGACTGCCCACGCCGGGCATCTGAGCCTCGACCAGCTCAAGGTCATGTCGGCAGTCGAACATTGCCGCACCGCTGCGCTCGGCGGCCACACCGAGGCATGCACCGACTGCGGACACTGGCGGGTCGCCTATAACTCCTGTCGCAACCGGCATTGTCCCCGGTGCCAGGGTGCGGCCGCGCACGCATGGCTTGCCGAGCGCGAGGCCGACCTGCTTCCGGTCGGCTATTTCCACGTCGTCTTCACCCTGCCGGCCGAGGTCGCCGACATCGCCTACCAGAACAAGGCTGCAGTCTACGGCCTGCTGTTCCAGGCGGCGTCCGAGACGATGACGACCATCGCCGCTGACCCGAAGCATCTCGGCGCCCGCATCGGCATCACCGCGGTCCTTCACACCTGGGGGTCGGCGATGACCCACCACCCCCACATCCATATGATTGTACCGGGCGGTGGACTGTCGCCGGACGGCAGCCGCTGGGTGTCGTCACGCCCCGCGTTCCTGCTGCCGGTGCGCGTGCTCGGCAAGCTGTTCCGCCGCCTGTTCCTGACCCGGCTGATGGCGCTGTACGAGGCGGGACGGCTCGGCTTCTTCGGTAGTCTTGCGGCACTCGCCGACCGCCGCGCCTTCCTGCGACACCTGTCCCCGGTCCGCAAAAAGACCTGTGTCGTCTATGCCAAACCGCCGTTCGCGGGACCGCAGGCGGTGCTCGCCTATCTGTCGCGCTACACCCACCGGGTCGCCATCTCGAAAAGCCGCCTCGTCCGCTTCGACGAGACCGGGGTGACATCACGCTACAAGAATTACCGCAACGATGTCGCCGACCGGCAGCAGCTGATGACGCTGGCCGCTGACGAGTTCATCCGGCGCCTCCTGATCCACGTTCTCCCGAAGGGCTTCCACCGCATCCGCCATTACGGCCTGCTCGCTGGCGCCACCCGCAAGGCTCACCTCGAACACGCCCGCCAACTGCTCGGTATTGTCCCGCCCGTGGCCGATGTCGCGCCGGTCGAACCCGACGATGCCCGCCCGCCGTGCCCATGCTGTGGCGGACGCATGCTCATCATCGAGACCTTCGAACGCTGGCGCCAGCCCCGCGCACCGCCGCATGCCACCGACCCGACCGGGACCACCGCGCCATGACCCGGCATGGTTCACCTGCATTCCGCCACGCAGCCTGTGCGCTTCCGGCCATAATGACGCTCGCGTCGACGATGCCGCTCCGCGTGCCGACCAACATCTCACGCCTTCGTCGAAGCCAGAATCCAAGCCAAACCCAGCGCCAGACGGCCTTCTTCCAGCCCACAGATGCCCGCCCGGGCAGCTGTTGCACGCGCCTCAAACCAGGGCGAAAACCGAAAACCCCATAGGCCAGCATCCGCGGCCCGCGGCTTCCTGCTTTGGAGGATATCGTACACCTGCCGGTGCCCGATTTCCTTCACACAAGCAGACATTAGCAGGCTCTTCCGGCCTTCCCAACTTCGGCCGTTTGTTCATGTAGGCATGTCGTCGCCGACGGGGCCGCATGGGTGGCGAGAAGTGGGACGAAGCCGTCTTTCGATGAGGCGGTCGTGACTGTTGGGCTTCTGGTGAACGGCCATTCGCAAATTTCAGAAATCGACTCAGCAAGCTTGAAAGCAAGCAACGGTGCCGGTCTGGAACGCATACCGTAAAGGCGTCGCCGCTCACCTGACGAAAAACCCTCTCGGTGAGGTTGTCGCACGCTTTCTCATTCCGACAGGGTATCTTGTAAAATTGTGGGAAGGGTAGAGTACGAGCCATACCACGTACGCATAATCTCTGCTGCCTTTGCAGCTGGACCCTGTCGAAAAACATGTCAGACCGTCCGAGAACTCCGGGATGGCCATGCCGTTAGGCGCGCGCTGCCCTGGAGGGCGCTCGAGGCAGAATTTCTGGATTGGATCGCTCGTCGGCGGGCCAAATCCCTCACATTGGGCATCGTCAGCGCGATATTCTCTTGAGAAATGGATGTCCGGCCTTTTCAGGCCTGCACGGCGCGGAGCAGGGCGGGAATGCCGAGGATGTTGATGGCTCGCCGCAGGTTGTAGGCGAGCGCCGTCAGGCTAAACTCGGCGTTGACGTTGGCGAGCCCGCGCATGAGGAACGCACCCTGGTTCATCCACTGTTTGATTGATCCAAACGGGTGCTTGACCGTCTCGCGTCGCTTGTCGAGAATATCGGGCCTCGCGACAAGTCGTTCGGCCATGCGTTCAAGCACAGCCTCGTTTTCCCAGCGATCAATAGTTCGCCGGGAGCCCGAAGTGCATTGCGGCTTTAGGGAGCAGGTTTGGCAGGCCCGCATATTGGTATAGCGGATGGCGATATGCTCGTCCTTGCGGGTGCGGGTATAAGGATCAAGGCGATCACCACTCGGGCAGACGTAACAGTCGGCCTCCGGGTCGTAGCGAAACTCGGTTCTGTTGAAATAGCCGCTTGCAACCGCCGAGCCGCGCTGCGGCCGCGCGACATAGGGCACGACGCCGATATCCTCGCAGGCAGCGATGTCCTCGCCCTTGTAGTAGCCCTTGTCAGCGACTGCATCGATACGTTCGACGCCCAGCACCTCACGCGCGGCACCGGCTGTCTGGGCCAGGAATCCAAGGTCGCTGCCCGAATTGGTGACGTTCTGCTCGACGATCAGCTTGTATCGGGCATCGACCGCGACCTGTGCGTTGTAGCCCACCCCGACCTTGGGGTGCATCGCCATCCCCCGGGCATCAGGGTCGGTAAGTGACAGCTGGCTCTCACCGCTGGCGAAAAGTTCGGTGAGCATCGCCTGGTGCAGCTCACGCCGTGTTCGCACCCGCGCGAGCTTCGCCTCGAGCGTGGCCGCACGGCGCGCCGCGCCTTGCGCCTCGATTTCCGCGCGGTCGGCCCGATCAAGCCGTCCCAAATACTCTTCGATCCGCTCGTCGGCCAGCTTGATCCATCCGGCCAGCTTTTGCTGCGTGAAGTTGCGCTTGCGGCTGTTCACCGCCTTGAGGCGCGTGCCGTCCACGGCAACCAGTTCCCGCCCGAACAGATCGAGCTTGCGGCACAGCAGCACGAAGGCGCGAAACAGCGGCTTGAATGCTGGCCGGTTCACGCGCCGAAAATCCGCGATCGTGCGAAAGTCGGGACGCAGGCCGCCCAGCAGCCAGATCACTTCGAGATTGCGCCCGGCTTCCGCCGCCAGGCATCGGCTTGAGCGGACCCTATTGAGATAGCCATAGAGGTAAAGCTTCAGCAGATCCGCGGGATCGTAGCCGGGTCGGCCCGTCGCCTTTGGCCGAAAGCGGTCAAAGCCAAGTTCCCCCAGATCCAGATCGTCGACGAAGGCCGCGATGAAACGCACCGCGTTGTCTGCCGCCACATAGTCATCGACCGAGGCTGGCAGCAGCAGCATTTGATCGCGCGATTGACGTTCGATGTAGCCCATGCCCGATCATACCGGATACGAAACCCGGCGGGAATCCATCAGGCAGTTTTCGGACGGTCTGATGTGTTTTGCGACATTGTGCGGGGGCAGTCGCCGCTCAAACGCGGCCGCGCCGTTTCGCCCATTTCTCGCCATTCCCGGCCGCCAGCACGCTACCCAATTGCGGACGATCGTTAAGTAAGGCATGCTCGATGATGAGCAACGCAAGATTAAGATGATGCGCGGGTTTGGGGTAGCATTGCTCGTCGTTGGGTCTCTCGTGGCGATAGGGATGTTCGGGGTACTAGCCCAGTCTTCTCACCCATCCGCAGCGCGGGATGGCGTTCGCTTGATCCTGTCGATAAGTAGCGCGTTATTGGTGCTGATTATCGGTTGCTGGATCGGCGGTTCCGTCTTGCTCTTCCGTAGGCGCTAAGGGCCTCGCATTACCCGAAGCAGACCTTCTGTAATCCACCATATCACGAGCTTTAACTTGGATGAGCGCCACCAAGTCTCCTGGAAACTGGCTAGCCGTTTTCGGGACTGGAGCGGGCATACCGGATACGCCAATATCAGGCATTAAACTAAGCGCTTCATTTTGCCGTTACCAGTATCCTACATGTCTATTAGGAAGTTCGACCCGTGATTTCGATGACAGCGCCAGACCATCTTCGTCCATAATCCTGAGTCGAGCTTGTCGCTATATGATTAACGGGGTAAGATTACGAATGAAACCAGAGCGCTCAACCCTTCGAAGCTATGCTCGCATTTCTACACTGCTGAAAGAGCGGATCGCAACCGGTGAATTTGTGATCGGTGCACGACTACCCCCCGACCGCGAACTTACGGTTCACTACGACGTTTCACGCCCAACAATGCGCGAGGCGTTGATCGCCTTAGAAGTTGAAGGAGTTGTATCTATTCGTCCGGGCTCCGGCGTCTACGTAATATCAAAGCACCCACGCCTTGAAAATGCATTCAATATAGAAGTTGACCTTCTTGAGATTCTTCAGGCGCGACGAGTCATGGAATCAGAAGCAAGCGCCCTAGCCGCGGCCCAACTAAGCGCTGTGCAGTTGAAGAGTATCACCGATCATATCGACGATATTCGAAACTTTCACGAGGCTGATGATGTTGTTGGTTTCAAACACGCTCATAGACGATTTCACCAAAGCATCGCTGAAGCGAGCGGAAACGTCGCTGTTACGAGTGCTATTGCTACACTATGGAACATTCGTCCCTACGATTCCCAAATCGAAATGTTCACCAGCACGTTACGCATACTGGCCAACGACAAGGACTTTGCATATTACAATGAAATCGTCGACCCCCTTCGAAGCGGTAATCCAGACAATGCACGTATAGAAATGAGGAACGCTTATACAGTTATCATAGACCTTATCTTAGACGAAATGGAGTCTAAAGCGATAGATACCGCTCGTAAACATATTGAGTCAAAACGAGATCTTTACCGTAGCACCTAGTGTAAGACCATGAGATATTTAGGCATCTCAATTAGAAAATAGGGCGCTAGGCGGATTGGCTTGAGGGGCATGCAAAAACCCGATGAATGTTAGAGTAGCGAGGACTTACCAGATAACGAACAGCGGGCGTCAATGTCTGCAGATCTGGCGCTCCTGCCTTTTTCAAGAGACGCCAACTCATTTGCTCTGGGATCCTATTTGCACGGTTGCATCCGGCAGCCCGTCGGCTGTCACACGTACTCGGATTGGCCCGCGCTTGCCGGGAAGCGCGCGCACGATCGCGATGGCGCGGCCGTTGAACAGTTTTCGGGTTGTCGAAGGGAAGGCGACGAAGTCGGTAGGGTCACCGTTATCCGTCGCAACGATCTCGCCTGGCCCGTCGATCGTAAAACGGATCGCGCGTTTGTCGCGGGGCACGAAACTGCCGCTGGTATCGTTCAGCGCAACGCTGACCCAGGCCAGATCCTTGCCGTCGTTGACGATCGACGTACGATCCGCGACGGCGGATATACGAAGCGGTGCGCCAGTTGTCCGCACCGTTTCATCTGCCCAGGGTTTGCCGTCCTTCCAGGTTAAGACCTTGATCTCGCCCGGCTCGTACCGGACATAGTCCCACCGGAATCGGTAGGCGAATGGCGCACGTTTCTGGCGGCCCTGCGACTTTCCGTTGACGAACAGCTCGGCCTCGTCGGCGGACGTGAAGGCATGGACCGGGGTCACCTGCCCCTCGCGACCCGCGAAATTCCAGTGCGGTAACAAATGCACGAACTTCACGTCCGGCCGCCAGCGCGCTTTGTACAACCAAAAGCGGTCTTTCGGAAAACCGGCCAGATCAATAATTCCAAAGTAGGAACTGCGCGAACTGTAATATGGCGCGGGTTCACCCAGATAGTCGAACCCGGTCCAGACGAATTCGCCTGCGACTGTTGGGTTCTGATCCTGCGCGGCCCAAGTGCGATCGGCCGACCCGCCGAAGTCAGCGGCGAACAGTTCATAGGCGCTGACCTGATGCGTGGCCTCGTCGCCGCCTACACCGGGGCGGACCGGGTTGCTGATGCCGCCGGGGACCGGGAACTGATACTCGCCTCGGCTACTGTAAGCAGCCGCACTTTCCGAGCTGAAGATGATCTTGTCCGGATGCTTCGCGCGAAACCCTGCAAAGGTCGGCAGCTTGGTACGCACGCCCGCCCCCTGGTAGTTCAGCGCGATGGCGTCAAACACGCTGGCGAAGTCCGACCCCGGCGCAGCGACGTTCATCGACCCCATCACCGGGCGGGAACTGTCCTCCTGCTTCGCAATCGCCATCACCTCACGCGCGACGGCCGCACCGCGGCCGCCATATTGCTCACCGACCTCATTGCCGATGCTCCACATGATCACGGACGGATGGTTGAAGTCGCGACGCATCATCGCGCGCAGATCGGGTTCGTGCCAGTCCTTGAATATCAGATGCGTGTCGAACGGGGTCTTGCGACGCTCCCATACGTCGAACACCTCGTCCATGACGAGAAAGCCCATGCGATCGGTCATGTCGAGCAGTTCGGGTGCAGGCGGATTGTGCGCCATGCGGATCGCGTTGACTCCCATGTCTGCCAGCATATCGAGCTGACGCTTGGCCCCGCGGTCGTTCCATGCCGCCCCCAGCGCACCGAGATCATGATGCTGGTTGACGCCGTTCAACATTACATGCTCGCCGTTGACGATCACCCCGCGGGCGGGGTCGAAGGTCAGCGCACGCACGCCGAAGCGAGTTTCGTAGGTGTCGATCACGCGCCCCGCGCGCCGCAGGGTCGTGAATGCGATATAGCGGTTCGGCCTTTGCGTGGGCGGCGGACCCCAGAGTCGAGGATTTAGGATCGTCGTCGTCCCGCTGGCGCTGGCGGTTCCGCCGGACGTGAGCGAGATGGTGGCAGGCGCGATGCGGGCCACCGCGCCGCCGAGGCGCCTGTCGGCCGCGTCGATCGCGTAGATAGCGGTATCGGCTACAATGGTGGCGCCGGCGTTCGCCAAGTTCTCGACGGTCAGCGCGAGCGCCACCTGCGCCTTTTCTGCAGACACGTCGGACGTCGTAACCTTCGTACCCCATTGCGCGACGTGCACCGGGTCGGCGGTGGTCAGCCACACGTTCCGATAGATGCCGCCACCGGGATACCAGCGCGACGATTCCATCGGATTGTCCAGGCGGATCGCGAGCTGGTTTTTGCCACCGGGCACGATGTACGGCGTCAGGTCGAGCCGCCACGAATTATAGCCATAGGGCCAACCGCCCACCAGCTTGCCGTTCAGCCACACCGTCGCATAGGACATGGCGCCGTCGACATCGAGGAACACGGATCGACCGCGATCTGCCAGCGGGATGGTGAGCGTCCGCCGATACCAGCCGGGGCCCCAGCTGGGCAGACGTCCCATCCCGCCATAAGGGCCTTTGGCAATAAAAGGGCCGGCGATGGCCCAGTCGTGCGGCAACGTCACCGACTGCCACGCGGCATCGTCAAAGCCAGTTTTCACATAATCAACGGTCCCCCCGGGATTGCCCGCCGGGCGCACGTGACGCCGTGCGGGATCCCGAATGAAGGCGTTGCCGCTCGGCAGGATGTAGGAACGCAAGATACCCTTGCGCACCGCTGTGTCGGAATCGTCCATGACGCCGGCATCGAAATCGGCGCCATCCGGACGCAGCTTGAGTTCGGGCAGCACTTCGTAGCGCAGGTCCTCCGATGCGCTGGCGGGATCACCGCGGTGAAACTTCCAACCGTCGTTGATCGAGACGCGCGCGCGCTGGGCCTGCGTCGGAGACACCGCGGCGATCGCGATCGCTGTGATGCTGGCAAATCGCACCGCCGGCAAACCAACGCCGATGAGCCATCGGGTTTGCGTTGTTGCACGAGCGCTTCGAAACATGCCCATTTATCTGCCCTCGCCTAGCATTTGTCAGACCAATTGCGTCATTCTGGCGGCATGAGCAAATGTTTTCGAACTGAGGTATGGTCGGACGTCGCGACGCGAACAGGTCTAACGTGCCTCGCCGACCAGCGCATCTCTCCCAAAGATATGCGATCGTTGACTAGCGATCCGACGTCGAACGGCCTCGAACTCTTCGCTTTCGGTCATGACGAGGAGGTGCTCGATCACGGCCTCCAGATGAACGCGCATCGCGGCACGCGCAGCGTCCGCATCCCGAGCTTCTACCGCGGCGAATACGGCATCATGCTCGGCCGCACGGCGATCCTCGCCGCCACCACGAGCGCGTTGATGGATCGTTCGGGCCAAGAGGCAGCGCTCACGCATCGCCCACAGGTCGGTCACGACGCTCGTCATCGCGCGGTTCCCGGTCGCTCCAGCAAGTGTAAAATGAAAATCACGGTCGGCCTGTTCACTGATGGAAACGTCTGGATCGCGCATGACTGCAATCAACCGCTTCAATTCATCGAGATCGTGATCACTCCGCCGTACCGCGGCTAGGGCGGCAACCTCGGATTCAATGCCACGACGCGCCTCCAACAGTTCGAATGCACCAATATCCAGTGTTTCAACCTCTTCATCTGTGCCGAGCGATACGACATAGATCCCCGAGCCTTTGCGCAGTTCGAGAACACCAACCATCTCTAGGGCAACGACTGCCTCGCGCACCGACGCGCGGCTGACGCCATAAGCGTCGGCAAGTTTTCGTTCGGTCGGGAGCCGGCTACCAACTGGAAACTCGCCAGTGGCGAGCCGCGCAAGAATCGCGTCGCTAATGCGTCGATACAGTTTTTCCTGCGCGATCATTTTCTACCTTTTTCACCGTTGGCCGGCAATCGCCCGCCGACCTATTTCGACGCCGTAATCTGGCCGGCCAACACGGGTGAACCCATAACGCGCCTGATTGTCACGAAAGAAATCGTACCGGTAAGATCAACCCGCACGCCGCAACCCATATTTTGTCGGTGTAATAAAACGGATTGGACCGACAAATAATCTTGACTGGTCAGCCAAGGTATCGCTACCAACCTCGGTAAGGACGGCGGCGTCAAAGAACAACCGCGTCTGGGGGAGGGTTACAGATGAGCTCATTAATTCACCTGCGCCGGTTTGGCACCATTTCGGCCCTGCTGATGGCCTCAACGGCCTGGCCAGCGCTCGCGCAGACCGGGACCGCTCCGGCCGCCCCACCCGCTCCCACTGCATCATCTTCGGCCAGCGCCGACAGCCCGGCAGCTACCACGCAGGACGGTGCTGATCAGACATCGCCGACCGCTATCGACGGATCGGCGCAAGCTCCCGCCGACCCGTCCGCCACTGGCAACGCAGACATCGTCGTGACCGGCTACCGCGCTTCGTTGAAAAGCCAGACGAACGCCAAACGCAACTCGATCGGCTTCACCGATACGATCTTCGCCGAGGACATTGGCAAGTTCCCCGACACGAACATCGCGGAATCGGTAAACCGCATCCCCGGCGTCACCATCAGCCGTGAAGTCACAGGCGAAGGATCTAACGTCGCGATCCGTGGCCTCGGCACGAACTTTACACGCGTCCTGCTGAACGGCGCCCCCGTTGCAATTGCATCGGTCCGGTTCGACGCGCAGTCTACCAACCGCGAGGTTGATCTCGATCTCATCCCCACCGAGTTGTTCACACAGCTGACGGTCAGCAAGTCGCCGACCGCTAGCCAGGTCGAAGGCGGGGCCGCCGGCACCGTTAACCTGCGGTCGGCGCGCCCGTTCGACAATCCCAAGTCCTATGTCAGCTACGGGCTGCAGGGGTCGAAAGTCAGCCTCGCCGATAAATGGGGGTATCGCGGCTACGCGCTTGCCAGCGCCACCTCTGGCGATTTCGGTCTGCTGATCGGCGGTGCCGCCGTTAAGAACCGGTTCCAGGTTGATGGGTTTGAGACCGTTGGCTGGACCAACCCGAACCTGACCGCGTCACAGCGCACCGGCAGCGGAGCGAATGCGACTGGCGGTGGCAACTTTACCATTCCAGGTACCGTCCCGATAAACGCCGGTAACGGGCTGGTTACGGGCGCGCCAATCAATCAGGCATTCTTGCTTGCGCAGAATCCTGGTGCCACGATCGATCAGATCGACAATGGCCTGCTTCCCCGCTTGGGCCGCCCGCGGACCGAGGTCGGCGAACGGACGCGCTACAACGGCCTCGTTTCGCTGGAATGGCGGCCGAGCGACGCGTTCCACTTCTACATCGATGGCATGTACGCCAACCGCAAGACCGACTTTACGCGCACGTCGATGGCGTGGGCGGTACGCAACGGCGCTGCAATCCCCCTCAACACGACCTATGACAAACCCGACTGTACGGTCGGTTGCACAGTCACCGGCGGCACCTATGCAAATTCTCAGTTCTTCCTGGAATACCGCCCGTATCGTGATCGTCAGGACTACTGGGTCGTAAACCCAGGCGCCGAGTTCACCCTGAACGATTCGATCAAGGGCCACCTCCAGGTCAACTACACTAAGAGCAAGTTCAGGCGCGAAAGCCCGACAGTCCTGGTCATCACCCCACCGAACAGCGGCGTGACAGTGAACTACACCAACAACGGCGGCATCCCGGACATTCAAAGCAATATTGACCTGAATAACCCAGCCTCGTTCGGCTGGGCCGGCGGCGGGCGTCTGAACCTTAACGGCGAGGAGCGTTCCACCGAAACCAAGGGCATCCGCGGCAGCCTGTTGTTTGGCGATGCCGAGCGTTTCAGCGTCCGCGTCGGCGCCGCCTATGACGATACGTCGCGTCGGATCACACCGTTCGACAACACCAACCCATGGCAGGCTGCTGTCTGCGGCAACAACCCTAGTGTCGTACTGCCGGGACCCAACCGTCAGCCGTTGTGCGACGGCGCAAACCAGCCCGGCACCGCGGCGCCGCCAGGCTATCCGACGTATGGCGGCTACGGCACCGGCTTCAGTGCGGGTGGGGCACCGCTCATCTACGGGGGTTCGATCGTGCCGACTGCCGCACTGCCGGGCTATTTGCTGCCGGGCAGCAACGGCTACATCACGGTCGATTGGGACAAGTTCAAGGCTGCAACCAACTATGACGGCTTGCTTGCCGGAGCAACAGAGACGGGTTCGGGCAGCAGCGGCGCCAATGGCGGCCTGATCCGCGAGAAGGTGACGGGTACCTTCGTTGAAATGAACGGCAATTTTGATGTCGGCGACAACGGGGATACCGTCCGGCTGAACGGCGGAGTTCGCTATGTTCGGACGTTGCAGCAGGTCGGCGGTCGCACGACCATTCCCGATCCTCGGAACGTCCGCGGCGGCGTCACTTGCCCTGGCTTCAGCCCGACCTTTGCGCTCGACGGCTCGTGCTACCCCACGCTGGTCAACTTCACGCAGACAGATCGGCTCTATTCCAACTTCCTCCCTTCGGCGAGCGTAGCGTATAACTTCGGCCGGAAAGCCGTTGCCCGCGCATCGGTATCGCGCACCATGACGCGGCCGGATCCGAACCAGCTGCTGCCCGGCGCGTCCTTCACCTCGCCCTCGGCCGATGTCGGGACGCTCGGCAATAACGCATTGAACCCATATATCTCGGACAATATCGATCTCGGGTTCGAATATTATACCGGGGGCGAGGGCGTGATCGCGTTTGCCGCGTTCCGCAAATCCATTACCGGCTTCACGGTCAACGGTCTCACTACCGTCCCCTTCAGTACGCTTGAGCCGTTCGGCATCACCTTTGCTACACTCACCCAGGCGCAGCAGCAGGCGCTGATCGACCGCGCGGGCCCATCGGGAATTGCCCCGGAGCAGGCGCCGATCCAGATTCAGCAGCAGGTCAACTCCGACGGCAAGCTGAAGGTGAACGGAATTGAGTTCCAGGTCACCCAGCCGCTCGATTTCCTGACGCGCTTCGTCGGCGTCGAAGGCTTCGGTTTCCAAGGCAACCTGACAATGATCGATCAGAAGGGCGAAGGCACCGGTGCTCCCGCGGTAGCGCTCGGCGTCGCGCCCACCACCTATACGCTGACCGGCTATTACGAGGGCAACGGCCTGTCCGCCCGCCTGACCTACACCTATAACGAGGGTTCGGTGCAGTCCGGTCTAAACCAGAATGGCCTGCCCGCGGCAGCCATCATCGGTCGCGACTACGCACAGCTCGACTTCTCGGGTAACATCGATCTCGGCAAAATCCTCGGAAACGACTATCTGCCGACCGTCGTCGTCAACGTGATCAATATCGCCAAGCAACCACAAAGTTCCTACTTCCAGTTCCCAGATGCGACCTTTAACGAATACAACCCTGGCCGAACGGTTTTGGTCGGTATCCGCGGACGCTTCTGAGGTTTTACATCGTCTCCCCCGCCTGATGGGCTGGTCGCTTGCGGCCAGCCCACTTTTTTGACGGGAGTAGTCTGGACTATATGGCGACTTGGAAAGGCGGGACGTGCGGACACATTCCAACTGTCAAGTCGAGCAGGACGAAAGATGGACCCAACGCTCACTCACCCGGTTATCGCCTAAACGCTTGCATTACGCGAGGTGAAGCGATGCATCGACTTCGGTGCATCTACGCTTCTCGCCGTTCCAGAAAAATATTGGGGCAGAAACTATGGTAAGACCCTTATGGAACGGGCTGAGGAGATTGCCGCGCAACGACTGCGTCGGAGTGTGGCTTAATACTTCAGAGTTTCACGCTCGCAGGTTCTACGAGAAGTTAGGCTTCGACGTATTCGGAACCTTAGACGACTGTCCCGTAGGTCAGAAGACATTCTTCCTTCGTAAGCGCTTCCCAGCGCCGTCAGGCAGCGTCCGCTAACGCCACCTGTCTTCCCGAAAGCTGCCGGTCCGCTTTCCTCTCACTGTCGCCATTCATCGGCCCGATATGTGGAAAACCCGGTCGTAATCACCATTGTGCGAAAAACAGGTGTTTTACGACACTTAGACGGATGGCATGTAGTGCTGACAAGCCGCGCCGATCAGCATCGACGGTTACAAAAGGATGGGCCGTCCTGCTGTTGCGAAAATCAGGCAGACTGTGTGGAAACCTCGTCTGAGGATTCCCGTAGATCTCGGCCCATGGTATGTTT
>NZ_JACYVM010000028.1:0-16428 GCF_014842355.1 Sphingomonas sp. CFBP 13706 | reverse complement strand
ACCCGCCTGAGGCGCCGCGCGCGTCTAGCTCTGTTTCAAACTACGGGCCTGCCCGCGGGCCGATCCCAGCTTTTTCAACACAATCGGGCGGAAGCGGAATGTCTGGAATTCGTGGAACGCGGAAACGAGACTTTCTCGTGTAAGCCTGTCGATCAAGCCGTTCCTACACCGTCTGCGCAACCCGGTCTCATACGTTACGCTTGCTGACACGCAGTCGAAGGCACCCGTCCTGACGCAAGTGCCTGCAACGCCGCGACATGCCCCTTGAAGGCCTTTCGCCCCGCCGCGGTGCCGACGATCCAAGTCCTTTGCCGGGTGTTGACCGTAGCCTTCCGCAACTCGATGTATCCACCATCGCTTAATTGCGCGAGGTGCTTGGACAGCACCGAATCACTGACCCCCAGGATGTTGCGCGCAGTCCCGAATTCCATCTCGCTCACGTCGGTCAGCAACGCCATGAGTTGTAGCCGCGCCGGAGGGTGGATTAGCGAATCCAGCCGTTCAGCGCCCATGCCGCGCTCCATCCAACTCTTGCCGGTACATCCGCTCCCACACGATGCTCATTATCGTAGCGAACACCGCCATGCCGCCTCCAATCGCGACCGGCGCCCAAGTAATGCCATAGCGCTGCTTTAGGACGATCGCGCCCACCAGCGCAGCCAACCCGACCAGCAGCATCGCGAACGTCACCCACCACGTGCGCCCGGACCGATACCCGCTGACGAAGAATCCGTCCCGTCGCCGATCGCGGGCGACGACCATCGCCGTGGCGGCCATGCATGCGCCAGCCAAGACCATCGGCCATGGACCCGGCAGCGCATAGCCAGCGATCAGCCCGCCCAACAGCAGTCCAACCGCCGCATGGCGCGCTAAGGACCATTTCGCCCGCGCGGCCAATGCCCCGCGCGTCGTCCGCATCAGTTCCAGCGACTGCGCCGCCTCCATCTCGTTCATGCACCATTCTCCCGCGAACTGTCGCTCACTTTCCATACCAGCAACTTACGACTTGACTGAACGGAAAGCAATGATCACTTTCCAACAAGGAAACTGACAGGGAAGAAACGAATATGGTGCTCTCATCAGCTTGGATCGCGGTCATGCTCGTCGGGGGAACGTGGTGGGTGCGGCGGGATATTACCGCGTATGCACGGTTCCAGACGCAATCCGACACGACGGAGCGGCAGAACCTCTACCGCCGATGGCTGGTCGAAAGCTTCCTGGTTTTCGTGGGTGCAAGCGTCGTCAGCCTTTGGCTAGCGCACGCGCTGTGGCCCTTCGAAGGATTTCCTTCGGCCTTCACACCGGCGAACCGGTTGCTACAGTCCGATGAAGAGGTCTCGAGCGATCGATCGCTGCAGATTGGGATCGGCCTCTTCGTCGGGATCGGGCTATCTCTCGCGATCCAGTGGTGGAGGCTTAAGAAAAGCCTCTTGCCGCGAGCGGGCCCGGACCAAGCGCTGATCCCCCGCAACCGTCGCGAAGCCATTCTCGCGCTGTTGCTGAGCCTTAATGCCGGTTTCAGTGAAGAGCTGTTCTTCCGGCTGGCGCTTCCGCTGCTGCTCCTACAGGTCACGGGCTCGCTTGCGGTCTCGCTGGTGGTGTCAGCGTTGGGCTTCGGCCTGGCGCACGCGCACTATGGCTTAAAGGGGATGCTCGCCACCACGGCTGCGGGCGCGCTGTTGACGGTTTACTACCTTCATCATGGATCGTTGATGCGGGTCATGATCGCCCACGCGATCATTGATATAATCGCCTTCTTCATCCGCCCTGCGATCGGGGACTGGATGATCTCGCGTAAAGCGCCGATGTGGGCCGTCGCGGCCTCGTAAGGAGACGGTCACCTGAACTGTACGAGCAGGGCAGATTGTGCGCGCCCCTTGCAAGGTCAGGTTGCATGAACAAATGACTGGTATTGGACTTTGCTGCCGCGCGCTTGATTGTCCGCAACTGGGCGCTTCCGGTCCGTCCGCTTTCCAGACGAATACCGCCCTCCCCGTCCCCCTTCCTGCCGCCTCGCCTCTATATACTTAATTTCCCGCCGGTGCGTTTCAGGTATACCCTCTGCGTTCCTACTCTGGCCGGTCCGATTTCCGCCAAAAAGGGACATTAAGAATTTAGCTCGGATTGGCCCTTTGGTCCGCCTGGAGTCCTAACCAAGGAGGACCAAACGGCACCCTACCAAACGGCACCGATGAAGCTTCATTGAGGGTTGAAGCTCTTCCTTCTGTCCGCTCGCAAGGCAGTGTCGGCGCGTTGCAGTTCACTGCTGGCGACCGTCCCACAAACGATGGTATTTCGGGATTATGGAAGGAGATCGGTTAGCCTGTTCCACCTGAGGCATCGGGAGCCGCCTTGGGGTCGGGATCCTGTGCCTTGCCTGTCGCGGGTGCCGCCTTGTGGCTCGGCATAGCGATGAGATAGGCGACGATCGCGTTGACGTCCTTCTCGGCCACCGGAGCCTTGTACACTTCGCGCATCTTGGTGACGGTCGCCTTCCACTGATCCGCCGATAGCGCAGGCTGGGTCAGCGCCATGCTAGCCGAGTGGCACGAAGTGCAGTTGGCGTTGATGACGTCGGCGTGCGGACCATCGGGGTAGGTAACGTCATCGACCGGCAGGTCGACGCTGGTCGAGGCGAGCGAAAAGCCGCGGGCTGAGACGCTGGTGGGCGGTGCCGGCTCGGATGTCTCGGAGATCGGGGCAGGCGCCTTGCGGCTGCTCGGCGCCCCGATCGAGACGAGGATAATACCGGTCAGGCCGATCAGGCCAGCGGCCATGATGCCGGTAGACGGGGTCTTCATGCTACTCGCTCCTCAGGCCGCGATGATGGTGGTGGTTTCGATGTTGCCGCGCATGAACCCGCCCGGGTTCCAGATCGGCTTCATCGGCTGGGCGACCCCATTGGTGTTCCAGCAGCGCACCATGATCGGGTTGGGACCGCGTCTCAGCGGCACGCGACCATCCCACCGACGGAAGCTGTACCTGCCCTCGTCCACTCCGAGCGTCGTCTTGTACCAAGTGCGCCCACCATCCGACGAGACATCGACCTTGGCGACGCCGCAATCGCCGCCCATCGCGATGCCGCCGACCGGGATCGACGCCTCATAGGCGATCGCCTGGCCATCGGGCAGGCTGGTCATCCAGCTGCGCGGGATCATGCGATTGATCGGCACGGTCGGGAAGTCCTTGGCACCGGGCGCGACATTCGCGCCGGGTGTCGCCGGTATCTTGTAGGCCTTGGCCATCCAATACTGGTCGTCAAGGCCGGGCAGTACCTCGATCGCGTTCAGCATCTTGACCCAGTAGGTCGAATACCAGCCCGGGACGATCAGCCGGCAGGGAAAGCCGTTGAGGAGCGGCAGCTGCTCGCCGTTCATGCCGAAGGCGATCATCACTTCGCCGTCGCGGGCATGGTCGATGTCGAGCGCCTTCTCGAAGTCAGGGGCGTCCGCCACAACCGGCTGATCGAGCGCGCCAAAGCGCACCTGTACCGCGCCTGCCTTGACCCCCGCGAGGTCCAGCACGTCGCGCAGGCGCACGCCGAGCCATTTGGCATTGCCCATCGCGCCGTTGCCCCATTGCGCGCCGGCGACCCGGGGCTGGAACAGCCCACGGCTGTTGCCCGAACACTGGTTGACCGCCGCCATCTCGACCCGCGGCAGGCGCAGCAGTTGGGCGAGGCTAATCGACAGCGGTCGGTTGACGTGGCCGAAGACGTTGAGGCGGAAGCTCTCGACGTCGATCGAGGTTGGAATGTCGGCCCAGTGCCAGCGAACGAAGAACTGGTCGTTGGGCGTGAACACCGACTTGTCGAACACGTCCATCGGCGTCTCCAACAGCGGAGGATGGATGCGTTGGAGGATCATGCTGCCCTTGCCAGGAAAGGCGCTGGTCATCGGCCGCTCGGCATTGCCGCCAGGCAGCTTCAGGTCGACGAGCTGCTGCGCCAGCGCAGGTGCTGCGGCAAGGCCGGCGGTGCCGAGCGCCGTACGCCTGAGAAAGCGGCGACGGCTGGTTTCACTCGCCAGCGCGGCGTCAAAATTGTCCATGACAAGGCTCTCCTGTGGCCAGCCACGCTGGCGGTTCGAAGCGGCGTTCTGCAAGTGATCGGACCGATTGATCCGATCATCAGGGTGGATCAGTTCGGGGTAGCGATGCAGGGCGAGACGAACAGGTTGCCGCGCCATGCTCCGGCGAGTGTCTTGGCACCGACCAGCAGCCACATCGCCGCGAGCGCGACCGTCAGCACTGTGCCGACAATACCGAAGAAGCCTAGGTTCAGCGTCGTACCGAGGCGGAAGGTGGCGACGGTGTAGACGCCGAGCGGGAAGGTATAGCCCCACCAGCCAAGGTTGAATGGGACGCCGGCGCGCCAGTAGCGGATGGTGATGAGCGTCGCGAGCGCCAGCCACCACAGGCCGAAACCCCACAGACAGAGCCCGGCGACGACGCCGATCCCTTGCGCGACGGTACCGACACCGACCAGCCCATGCGCCGCGAGGATCGCCGGCGCATCCGCCCCAAGCACCAGCATACCCAGCGCCCCGGTGCCGATCGGCCCCAGCGCAAGCCAAGAGGATGCCGCCATGCTCTCGTGCGGGAGCTTGTGGAGCGCCATGCGCAGGATCAGGATAGCGAGGATGCCAAACGCGACCGGCACCGAATAGGCCCACAGCACGTAGGAAGTGGCGAGCGTCACGATCTGCGCGTGAGGATCGGTCAGATGCGGCGCGAGCAGCCCGCCGCTGGCACCCGCCACTTCCGCTGCGACGACCGGCAGCAGCCATACCGCAGTCATGCCGTCCAGGCTGTGCTCGTGGCGGGTAAACATCAGGTAGGGGATCAACACGCCGCAGGCGAGCGACATGGCGACGTCGATCCACCACAGGACGTGTGCGACCGGCACGATGCCGTTACCGAACCGCGCGATCCCGAAGGCGAGGCATCCGTTGATGATCGTCGCCAAGCCCATCGGAATGGTCCCGATGAACATTGACACGGTGTTGTGGCCGAAGATGCGCCGTGCCTCATGCCCGAACATCGCCCAGCGCGCGCCATAGAGACCGGCGAACAGGATGAAGAGCGCGATGTTGAAGAACCACAACACCTCGCCAATCGGTTTGAGCGCGGGGCCGATATTGGGCACCTGCGGCAGCGCGAGAGCGAGGATGCCGGTGCCCATCGTCGCGGCGAACCAGTTGGGTGTGAACTGGCGGATCATCTCGCGCGGGTGATCGAGCCTGCTTAGCGGCTTGAGGCCGGTCAGGGCCGAAGGTGCGTCGGCAGTCATGCGACCTGCTCCTTGATGAGGTCCGTCAGCGCGTCGGCCGCGCGGGTGCGATAGCGTTCCTTGTGGCGCAGCGCGTGGAAGGCGCGATCGGGTAACCCAAGCGGCAACTCGACCAGATCGCCGGCCTTGAGCGCGCGTGCGACGACCAATCGCGACAACACAGCGACGCCGGCACCGGCCTCGACCGCGGTACGCACCGCCTCGTTGGACGGCAGCGTCATCGCTACTGTCAGCTGGGCCGGATCAAACCCGCGCGTTCGCAGCACGTCCTCGAAGGTCGAGCGCGTGCCCGAACCCTGCTCGCGGACGATCCAGCGTGCAGCGCGAAGCCAGTCCTCGTCGACGCGCCCGGCGTCCTCATGGCCGACCAGCACCATCGGGTCACGCCCGACATTCCAGAGGGCGAGCGCCGGTTCGTCCACCTCGCCCTCGACGAAACCGAGCTCCGCCGCGCCGCTCAGGATCTGCGCTGCTGCACCTTCGGTGTTGTCGATCGCCAGTTCGACCGCGATCTGCGGGTGGCGTTCGTAGAAGGAGGCGAGCTTTGCCGGCAACCAGTAGCTCGCGATCGTCTGGCTTGCGACGATCCGCAACGAACCACGGGCAAGCCCGGCATAGTCCGCCAGCATCGTCTCGGCATGCGCTGCCCGCCCCAGCACTGCGCGCGCTTCCTCCAGAAAGCCGCGGCCTGCTTCGGTCAGCTGGATGCCACGCCCGACACGGTGAAACAGAGGAACCCCGTAGCGCGCTTCGAGGGCCGCGACCGCGCCGGAGGCAGCGGACTGCGTGACGTTCAGCACCTCCGCTGCCTTGGTGACGTGTTCGCGCTCGGCGACACCGACGAATATTCTGAGTTGCTCCAGGGTCATGCAGCTTATATCGCGCAATCTTATCGATACGACCAACCGTTTGATCCGTTTATTTCAATCTGGATATCGGAACGATCGGTAATCCTTCGTCTGCGATAGTCTTGAAGATTTGAAGCGATCCGCGCGCTTGCGGCGTTGGTTCGTCCATGACTGATATGATCGAGCGCAAATCCGAGCCCTACAACGCCGAGCCGACGCCCGGCGCGCTGATCGAGCGGTTCCTGACGCCGCAGGCGCTGTTCTACGTGCGCAGCCATGGTGCGGTGCCTGATCTGCCTGCCGATCACCGGATCGAGGTCAGCGGGATGAGCATGGAAAGACGCTCCTTCTCGGTGGAGGAGTTGAAGAGCGCGTTGGCCACGCGGACGGTGACGGCAGTTCTCCAGTGCGCCGGCAACCGGCGCACGGATCTTCAGCAGTTCGCAAAAACGTCCGGCGACCCGTGGGACGTGGGCGCGATCGGCAATGCGGAGTGGACCGGCGTACGACTGTCCGACGTACTGGATGCCGTCGGTGCGCCGGATGCGTCCGACCTGTTCGTGGCGTTCACCGGAGCGGACGAGGTGGACGTCGAAGGCGAGGAAGCATTGTTCGGGGTCTCGATCGCCATGGACAAGGCGCGGCAACCCGACGTCCTCATTGCCTGGGCGATGAACGGCGAGCCGCTGACGCCCGAACACGGCGCACCGATCCGCATGGTGGTGCCGGGCTATGCCGGGGTGCGGAGCGCCAAATGGCTGACACGGATCGAGGTGCGCGAGACGCCATCCGACGCACCGATCCAGGCGCACGACTACAAGCTCTTTCCTGCCGATGTGACGAGCGACACCGTCGACTGGAGCCAGGGTCTGACCATCAATGCCATGCCGCTCAACGCCGCGATCTGCGTGCCCGGCTCTGGCGAAAGCTTGCCGGCCGGGGAGGTGCGGATCGAGGGCTATGCCATCGCCTATGATCGCCGCGTCTCTCGGGTCGAAGTGTCGGTAAACGGTGGTCGCGACTGGCAACAGGCGACGTTCACCGATGATCCGGAGGCGCACTGGGGTTGGCGGCGCTGGACCCTCGACGCCACGCTCGACAAGGGGCGCCAGCACCTTGTCGTGCGCGCCTTCGACGACACTGGACAGGGTCAGCCCGAGCGGCCGGATACGATGTGGAACTTCGCTGGCTATCTGTGCACCGCCTGGCATCATGTGCACGTGCTGGTCGAATGATCGAAGCGTCAGCGGCACCGGATCTCGGCTTTTGGATCGATGCGATCGGGCGGCTGGTGGTGGCGACCGCGGCTGGGATGGTGCTCGGCTGGGAACGCTCGCGCGAGAACCGGCAGATCATGGGCTTGCGGACGCTGGGCCTCGTCGGTCTGGCGAGCTGCATCGCCGTGCAGGCGATCGTACACAGTGGCTTGCCGAATGTGAACGCCGATGCCGCAGGACGGGCGATGCAGGGCATTCTGTCCGGCGTCGGCTTCATCGGTGCCGGCGCTGTGCTGCGGGTCGGCCAGGGTCAGGAAGTGCATGGATTGGCGACTGCCGCATGCATCTGGGTAACAGCCACGATCGGCGCGGCAGCAGGGTTGGAGGTGTGGCCGCTCATCATCGGCGGGTTGAGCCTTGCGATGCTCGTACTGTTCGTCGGCGCTCCACTCGAACGTCGCATTCGCGAACGGGCCAGGCTGACTCCGGCAGAGGCCGACCGGAACGATGCCGCGCGCAAGCCGTGATCCCGCTGGTCCGCCCAGTGCCTGTCGGCGCTGAGAACTGGCCAGGTGCTATCAGGACACAAGCGCCGCATCGGCCTGGCGCTGGACCTCGTTGGCGATCGGATGCAGCTCGGCAGCGGGGCGCTCCCCCACCACACTATAGCCGATCCCGTCGACCGCCCATGTGACCCGGCCCATGGTCCCGCTGGACGTGCTGGTCATGCTTGCGCTCTTGTCGATTTGCATGGGCCTCGTCAGCACCGCAAGCTTCGACGCTTGCGGTCCATCATAGAGGAGCAGCGCTGCAGGGCCGTGGGGCGTCGCGACCAATCGCCCCCCGCCATAGCGGTAACCCGCTGTGCTGAGGTCCGGGATGGTCACGCGCTCACCCAATCGGCTGGAGGTCCATCGGATCAGCATGGCGCGCTGGTCGGGGCCGATTTCCGCCGGTCGAATCCGGTCGGCGGCATAGACACGGAAATTGTCGCTCGCCTCATTGGCCAGCGCCGCGATGCCCGCGTGGGGTTCGCCGCTCCACCGCGCGCTCGACCAACCACCGCCAAATCCGACCGCCAGCAGAAGCGACGCGGCGATGGCGAGTTGCCAAGGCGGTTGGCGTTGCCGTCCCCTGATGGCTGCGACGCGCATCGTCGCCGGGATCGGTTCCTCCGCGATGGGAGCGAACAGGGACGCAAGGGCTCGCGCCTGCTCCGCCTGCTCCCGCAAACGGGCATGCACGTCCGGCTGGCCTTCAAGGTAAGCGTCGACCAGACGCTGCCGCTCGGGCGACAGCCTTCCATCGATCCACGCGGCCAGATCGTCCTCTCCGATCGGGCTGGTCATCGAATACTCCTTAATCGTGGCCGTTCACCCTCGCGGAGGAGCGTCGCCAGACGGTCGCGCGCCCGCGATATGCGCGACATCACCGTTCCCAGCGGCACGCCGACGACGGCAGCGACTTCCCCATATGACAGACCTTCGACGGAAATGAGGAGCAGCACCGTCCGCTGCTCCTCGGGCAACGCATCAAGTGCGCGCAACAGGTCTCGGTGGTGCAGGCCTACGTCCTGATCGGCCGGGCGGCCGAGCGCAGCGTCGTCGACGAGGTGGAGCGGAACCGCCGTACCTCGCCGACTGTGCTGCCGCTGATGGTCGACCAACAGATTGTGCAGGATCGCGTAGACCCATGGGCGGACCTCCGCACCCCGTCGCTGGCGCCAGCGCCCGACCGCGCGCTCAAGGCAATCCTGCACCACGTCATCCGCCATCGCCGGATCGCGCAACCACGACCGGGCATAGCGGCGCAGACCGGGGATCAGTGGCTCGATCGCGGCGGCAAGCGGGTCCATCTCAGTCGCGCTGCACCTGCACGATGCGGCCCGGAGCGCCGTTCACCACCTCGGCGACCGCCAGAAAACGCCGGGGTGCCGCGGTGCTGCCTTGAACGATCTGCCGGATCGGACCCGACGCGTTGACGATCGCCGCACCTGCCGGATTGCTCATGAAGTTCGCAAGCGGCTCTACCGCACCGCTGCCGTCCGCGTTGGCGGTGAGCACGAGCATGTAAGGCTTCTTGGGCTGCAAACCGGTAACGGCACTCTGCACGACCTGAATGATGCCCTGGTCGAAGAGGGTAATGCTGCTTGCAGCACCATTGCCGCGAACCGGCCCCATGTTCAGATGCACCGCCTTGCCTGCCGTACCGAGCGGTTGAAGATTGTCGGTGCCGAGGCCTGTCGGAATAGCGTTCGGCACATAGGCGATCGCCTGCGGTGCCTGTCCGACCGGCACGGTGGCAACGACCTTGTTGCCGGCGGTGTCGATCGCGGCAAGTTCATCAGCATTCTCCAGCCCGACATAGATGCGCCGGCCGTCGCCCGATGGCCAGACACCGTGCGGCATCTTGCCGACCGGGATGGTGGCGACAAGCGCGAAGTCGGACGTGCGGAACACCTTCACCGCGTTTTCCCCGCCTACCGTGACATAGGCGAACTGTCCCCTGACCGTGCGGGCGAAGTTGACGTGATTGGTGATCGGTCCGGTATCCAGCACCTTGAGGATCGCGAAAGGCGGCTTGGCATCGAATGCGACCGTCTTGCCGATGTCCTTCAGCGTGAACCACACCTGCTTGCCGTCCGGCGTCGCGGCGATGTTGGGACAGAACGGACTCGGCTGCGCCACCTGTCCGACCTGCGCGTGGGTCGAGACATCGAACACGGCCAGCACCGGATTGAACGAGGAACAGACATAGCCGTATCGGCCATCGGGAGAGAAGATCGTCATGCCCGGACCACCGGGCGTCTTGATGCGACCGGTCTCCTTGTACGTCTTGGGGTCGAGCACGGCGATGTAATCCTCGCCGCGTACCGTAACCCACACCTCCTTGCCGTCCGGCGTGAAGAACGCCTCATGCGGGCTGCGCCCGACATAGGTCGTGTGCTTGACGGTGTTGGTGGCGGTGTCGATCCACGACACGGCGTTGGATCCGATCGACACGACCGCCAGTGTTTTCCCGTCCGGCGAGAAGCCGAGGCCGTGAACCAGCACCTGCCCCTTGTAGAGCGGGGAAAAATTCATCGGCTGCGGATCGCCGAGCTTGATGACGCCGAGCAACCTGTTGTCGGCCGGGTCCGTCACCGACACCGTGTTGGAGAATTGTTCGGATGCATAGACGCGGTCGCGGTGGCTGACAGGCACGTCCTTGGCGTTCCACGGCGCCTGCTGGGCCATGGCAATGCCCGGTGCGGCGCTCATCAGCAAGGCGGCCGAGCGCAGGAAGGTCCGGATCATGTCAGTGCTCCATATGGCTGTGGTAGTCGCCGCCCTGCGTCGGGGCTGGCGTCGAAGGGGGTAGCGGCTGACCAATCGCCAACTTCATGGCGGCGATCTCCTGCTGCTGATCGATGATGATCTCCTGCGCAATGCGCTTGAGCTGCTCGTTATGACCGTAGCGCAGCTCTGCCACCGCCATATCAATGGCGCCCTGGTGATGCGGAAGCATCATTGCGACGAAGTCGCGGTCGACGTCGCCGGACGGCTTGACCATCATGCCCGCCATCATCCGGTCCATCGCGGCAGATACCATGCTGGCGTAGCCATCGGCGGGGGCGGCCGCGACTGCGCCGGTGAGCATGGCCGAAGCAGTCAGACCCAGCATCCAATTTCGTCTACGCATAAGCCTCCGGCGCATCAGTCTCGAAAGCGTAGACGACGCCCGTCGAGATTTATTCCATGGTTGAGCCAATTATTGATCCTCAGCAAAACAATGGTCTCATCGTGACCCTGCCGATGGTTGACCAGGTCGCCGTCGGACAGCATATGCTCGGCACGGCGATGGATTTCCGCCGGGCCATTCGGCCGAACCGCCCTCGCAAGGGTCGATGATTCCTACCAGGCGCCGCAAGGCAGCAAGGAGGAATCGTGCGCGCGACATTTCGCAATCTCTACGACCAGTTCAACATGGCAGCGTTCATTCGCGATCGCCGCACCCATGCCATGTCGGTGCTGCGATGGGCCTTGATCCTGGTCCCGATGGCCGCAATGGTGGGAACGCTCTGCGCGGCTTTCTTGTGGAGCCTCGATGCCGTGACCCGGCTTCGCTTTGCCTTTCCCTGGCTGCTCTACCTGCTGCCGATCGGCGGGTTCGTGGTCGGACTGCTTTACCATCTGACCGGCCGCTCGGTGGAGGGCGGCAACAACCTTATTGTCGAGCAGATCCACGAACCGGGCGGGGGGGTGCCACTGCGGATGGCACCGCTGATCTTCTTCGGCACGGTGGTGACCCATCTGTTTGGCGGTTCGGCCGGGCGCGAAGGCACCGCCGTCCAGTTGGGCGGCAGTCTCGCCAGCGGTTTCGGTCGCGCGCTCAAGCTCGATGCTGACGGCACCCGCATCCTGCTGATGGGGGGCATTGCGGCCGGGTTCGGCGCGGTGTTCGGCACGCCCATCGCAGGGGCGGTGTTCGCACTGGAGGTGTTGGCGATCGGGCGTGTCGAATATCGCGCGCTGGTGCCGTGCCTGGTCGCGGCACTGGTCGGCGACTGGACGTGCCTTGCCTGGGGCATCCATCACGGCGTCTACCGGATCGATGCGCTGGTGCCGGTCGATGCGCTGCTCGTCACCAAGGCGGGCGTCGCCGGGGTTGCGTTCGGGCTGGTCGGTCTCGCCTTCGCCGAAGCCAATCACACGCTCGGCGGGTGGCTCAAGCGCATCGTCTCCTATGGCCCGTTACGCCCCGCCATTGGCGGCATCGCGGTCATCGCGCTCGTCTACCTGTTCGGAACGCGCGACTATCTCGGACTCGGCACGTTGGCAGCGACGCCCGACAGCCTCACCATCGCCAGCTTCTTCGGACCGGACACGCATCCGTGGAGCTGGGCGATCAAGCTGCTGTTCACCGTCGTCACGCTCAGCGCCGGCTTCAAGGGTGGCGAGGTGACACCGCTGTTCTTCATCGGCGCGGCGCTCGGCAACGCACTCGCCCCCATGTTCGGCGTGCCCACCAGCGTATTCGCCGCGCTCGGCTTCGTCGCGCTGTTCGCGGGCGCGGCCAACACCCCGCTCGCCTGCACCTTCATGGGCATCGAACTGTTCGGCGCTGCCTATGCGGTGCCGATCGCGGTGGCCTGCTTCGTCGCCTACCTCTGCTCCGGTCATAACGGCATCTACCTGTCGCAGCGCGTCGCGGTGCCGAAGGTGCCGGCGACCGGCCTCACCCCGAACGCGACGCTTCGCGAGGCGCGGGCACACCGCGCCTCGCGAAGCCCACGCTCCTGATCCCCCCACCAATCGAGGGTTTGTCCATGCCCAATCGTTTCACCGTCCAGCATCGCGAAATCGGCATGCTGCGTATCTACATGAAACCGTCCGACCGAATTGGTGAGCGCAGCCTGCGTACGCTGTGGGCTGCCAAGCCGCTCTATCGCGAGCTAATCCAGACGGCATCATCAATGCCGTCGCGCAACACACGCACTATGGGTTCAGCAACCACGGCCAGATCCGCGAGAACGGATCGGAGGCGGCCGATCCCCATCTGACGATCTGCGTCGAACTCGTCGGCGAACGCGACCAGCTCGACCGGTTCTGCCGGCGACATGGCGACCTGCTCGGCGACAAGGTGATCGTCTACAAGCAGCTGGAACACTGGTCGGTCATGCCGCGGTTCGACCGATGACACCAATGATCGAATATGGGCTGCTGATCGTCGGTGCATTTGCGGCTGCTGCAATCTCGGGTTCGGCCGGGTTTGGCGGGGCACTGCTGTTGCTGCCGCTGCTGATTTAAGTCGTCGGCGTGACCGAAGCGGTGACGCTGCTGACGATCGTCCAGATCATCGGCAACGGTGCGCCGGCCGGGATGGGCTGGGCTGGCGCCAATCCGTTGGCGGCCCGTGTTGCTGTTCCTCTCCGCTGCCATACCGTTCTCGATGCTGGGCGCATTGTCGTTCGCGTCGCTACCGACGGCGCTCGTTGCGCGGATCGTGGGCGTGGCGATCCTGCTGTTCGTCATCCTGAAGGCCACGGGCATGATCGCGTTTAAACCCTCGCGCCGCGTGCTGGTGATCGGGGGCGGTGTGACCGGCCTGTTGTCCGGGCTAGTCGGGAGCGCCGGGCCGCTCGGCGCAGCGGTGTTCCTGAGCCTCGGTTTGCCACCGCTTGCCTATGTCGCGAGTGACGCGGTCGCCTCGATCGTGATGCACAGTGCCAAGACAATTGTTTACGGCGCGACGATCGACCTTGGACCAACCTTCTGGCCGCTGGCGATCGCGATGGGGCTGGCGATGATCGTTGGCACCTGGGCGGGGTGCTTGCTCATCAAGCGTCTGCCCGTTGAGCGCTTCCGCCAGCTCGTCATGGTCCTGCTCGCGCTGATCGCGACCGAGATGATCGTCATGGGTTAGTGGGAGGATTGTCGCGAATATCCTGAGTTTCGCTACACCAGCTCAAGCGTGGTCGGCTGACGGCGTAGCTGTCGCGAATGTCAGTCGCGGAATTACGCGACTTTCAACGCACATCTGCGACACGCTAACCTGTGCGTTAACGGTGTCGCTACGCAGGAGCCGGTGCCCGGCTCGTTCAGCTGAGCCGCAGCCAACCGCGCGGCCGGACGGCGGCTTTCAGGGAGCAGAAAAGTTGTCCTGAATGACTTACTATGGGTCGGAAGTCGCCCGGCAGCTTTCGCCGAAACGCCGCCCAACAGCGGACAGGCGGTTTTCCACCAGGATGCAGACCTTCCGCTTCCAGAGGATCGACAGGTGGTTGCCCCCTGCCCTTCCCGCCAAGTTCTAGCGGATCGTCACGATCTTGACCTCGACTGCATCCGCGATCTTCTTCCAGTTCTGGTCGCTGGTCCAAGCGGGCAATCCATCCCGTCGGGCTAGAGCCAGACAAAAGCGATCTCCAAGGCTAAGGCCCGCCTCGGCCGTCGCGGCGCGCAGCCGCCCGGCGATTTTCGCCAAGGCCTTGTCGGCCGGCACTACCGTCAGTGGCAGCGGATCAAGCATGGCATCAACTTCTCGCTCGGGCATTCCGGTATGAATGAAGTGGGTCACCACCTCAGCGTAGTTCACGCTGCTCACTCGCGCACCGGCGATACCGGCTGCAACCTTGGTAGATCCCTTTTCACCCTTGATCATTGCGATGAGAGCCGAGGCGTCGAGAACCACGCTCATTCGCCGCTATCTTCGCGACGCCGATTGAGGAATGCGTCAACAGAGGCGTCGGGATTACCGCCGGTATATTGCTCGGCCAGCGCCTGCGCCCTTGCCACCGCTTGGCTGGCGGTTCGCAGAACAACGCCATCTTCGGTTTCGTCGAGATATACCGCACCGCCACCCGTCAGGCCCAACCGCTTGCGAACGTCAGCGGGCAGGCTCATGCGCCCGTTTGGCGTTATGTTGATCTGTAGCGTCATGACGGCCTCTGTACCTCTGATCAGTATCGTCATCATCTTCTAGGGATATCCCGGCTTAGCAGCAACCGTCCCCACGGTATGCCAGCGAGCCTCGTTTGTACCACACCGTTTGGATTATGGCTCATCGACGTGAAGCTGCCCCACGTGCATAATCTCCGGTGCTTTTAACGTATGCCTTTCCAAGACCGGCTTGCGCCCGGTCCCTTTTAGACTCGAAAACAACGTAAAAAAGACTAGACGTACAGAGACTGCTTATAGCAGACTGGAACAATGTTTATCCGCGCCTATCTCCGCGCCTCCACCTCCGAGCAGGACGCATCCCGCGCTCGTGGCGCTCTTGATGTTTTTGCGGCCGAGCGCGGGCTTCGGATCGCGGCGCGTTATATGGAGAATGAGAGCGGGGCCAAGTTGGACCGTCCCGAGCTATTCCGCCTGTTGGCAGATAGTGAGCCGGGCGATGTGCTTTTGGTTGAGCAGGTAGACCGGCTATCTCGCCTCAGCTCCGCCGACTGGATCAGACTACGTGCGGAAATCGACGCAAAGCAGGTGCGGATTGTGGCGCTCGATCTTCCAACCTCATGGGGCTTGGCGACACCTGTTGATGACTTTTCTGCCCGCATGTTCGCGGCCGTCAACAGCATGATGTTGGACGTCCTAGCGGCAGTCGCGCGCAAGGACTACGAGGACCGGCGTCGCCGGCAGGCAGAAGGAACCGCTCGCGCCAAGGCGGCCGGCCTGTACAAGGGTCGTCCGGAGAACAAGGCTCGTAATGCCGCTATCGCGACCATGCTGCGCGATGGCCGGTCATGGCGTGAAATAATGGACGCGACTGGATGTAGCCGCACCCTCCTTGCCAAACTCACTCGCGATCTAAAGCTTGGAAAAAGCGGAGTGCCGGAATGACTGCTGTCGGACGGAAAGGCTGCCGTTCGGCTTTCGCCCACTTGCAGACATTCGAATGGATAAATACGCTGTCAGAACCTGAATGATGGAGCGTAGTAGAATGAGCCGCAAGCTGGTGGATTTGGGAAACGCAGCATTGATTGTATGCGGAGTTTTCACAGCGCTCACTTGGGGTGGCCGCATAGCCTACGTCGCGGGGGTGTGGTTCGGCTCACACTAACTGCCAGCGTCCGCTTTCCTTTCTATCCATGCAGCTCATTTACGCCCACTTGCAGACATCGAAGGCGCATGTGAAGTTAGCCTCGATGGAGAGCTTCTGTGACTGTATCGGCCATTTCTCGCGCAGCTAATCTCGGACGCTGGCGTCTAGCCCTCTGGGCTTGCCTCGGAGGCTTACTCCTACTTCCGGCCGTCGCCATGTTGTTCACCGACGAGGTGCGTTGGACAGGTGCGGATTTCAGCGCGGCTGCCGCCATTTTCGCCGTTGTCGGCTTTGCGATTGAGCTGATTGTTCGGGTCGTTGACCAGTCGGTCTTACGAATGTCTCTCGTTTGCGGCGTCATCTTAGCTGCGTTGGCGATCTGGGCCGATGGTGCAGTCGGCATCCTATAGCTTGTGGATCGGGACGGCGACTTTCCACCACGTCGCGACGTTCGCGATCGTCAAAGCGGCCCCTGAAAGCCGCCTTTCCGCTGTCGCCCGATTGTGTTGAAGAAGTCGGCCTCGGCGCCGGCTGGCACCGGCTTAAAATC
>NZ_JACYVM010000027.1:0-18891 GCF_014842355.1 Sphingomonas sp. CFBP 13706 | reverse complement strand
CATACCATGGGCCGAGATCTACGGGAATCCTCAGACGAGGTTTCCACACAGTCTGTAGCACTTGCGCGACGTATCATGGCAGCCTGTCAGGTGTAGAAACGAACGGTGGCCTCGTTCACTTAGCGTGACGTCTCGGGAAAGCGAGTGAGCTTCGGGATGCCTGCCCCTTCTTGCTGGACTATGATCGTCGCAGCAATGTTTGCGGCCGTCCGTTTTGCCGAGTAGCTGCCTAAGCGGGTTCATTGCGGAGAATCAGGCAGCAAGACGGCTGATCAGCGCCCGGTTGCGGCCGTCACGCTTGGCTTGGTATAGTGCACTGTCTGCCGCCTTCATCAGAGTCGAACCATCGCGAGCCATGTCATTCGTCCAGGTAGCGATGCCGAACGACATGCTTGTAGATCCTAGGGTAGCGCCATTCCTGTGGACGTTGAGCTCACTAATCGCCTGACGAACAGTCTCTACTCGGTTCATCAAAGCCTCGGCGGTCGTTCCAGGGGCAATGATCGTGAACTCTTCGCCACCGTAGCGGCAGACCACGTCACCGTCGCGGAAACGACTACGCATCTCCGCGGATACCGCCTGCAGTACCACATCGCCGGCATCATGACCGAACTCGTCGTTAAAGCGCTTGAAATGATCGATGTCACACATGACCAGGCTGAGAGGTATGCCAGAGCGGCTGGCCCGGGCGATTTCCAAAGTGAGCGCTTCCTCCATATAGCGGCGGTTGAACAAGCCGGTCAGCGGATCGCGGATCGTTTGCTCGCGCAGGCTCCGCTGGAGCCGATGATTGACCAACGCCGACGAGATATTTTCGGCAAGAACGGTCAGGGGAAAGCGGCTCTCTGCATCGATGCGGCCTTGCAGGTAGAGAACGCCAATTACCTCGCCACCCGCTAGCAATGGCTCACAGTGGTATATCTCCTGCGCTCCTGCATGGCCGCAGACGATGTCACCCCCTGGTGCTGTCACACAGTGACTTTGACCCCGTCGCAGCGCCCAACACTGGTCTGGCGCGAAGCCGTCCGTGGAGACTTCTAGCCCTCCCCAGTCAGCGACCGACACCAGCAGGTTGCGAGAATTGTTGTGAGCATACAGCGCGCCTGGAAGCCTGGGTAGCACACGGGGTACGAAAACCCGGATGATCTGAGCCAGTTCGTCATCAGTTCGTGCCGCCTGCATGCGGTGCGCCATCCCACCGAGCAATTCGATCACCTCACTACGTTCTTGCAGAATTCGACTGTTTGTATGCAGCTCGGCGTTGGCGATCTGCAGATGCCGCTCACTACTCGCCTGCTCCGCTAGCGCTTGCTCGAGCTGCTCTGCCATTACGTTATAGCCCTGCGCCAACTGCGCAAACTCGGTTGACCCCATGGCCGTGTCGATACGCGCTTTCTCACCCTGGCCGAGCTCGGTCATGGCCTGCATGATAGTGCCAAGTGGCCGACGGATGCCGCGGACTAGCAGTGCGAAGCTGATCGCAACGAGCATCGCCACCACAGAGGCTCCGATCAAAGCCAGCCACTTGCCCTTTGCCAGGCGCGTGTTAGCTGCCTCGGCCCGGGTCGTTTGAAGGACCCGCTCTTCCTCCAGGAAAGCCTGCGCACGCACAGTAATGGCGTCGGTCAGTTCGCGTCCCCGACCACTCGCAATTACCGCTGTGGCTGCAGCGAAATTACCCCCGCGACCCAGATCCAGTGGCTGACGTAAACTTACGCCGCGATCGGCTATCAGTTTACTGATCTCACGTGCGCGTCGGTGCTGGAGCGGATTGTCGATCGTCAGCGCTACTACGCGCTCGATCTGGCGTGTTGAGCTGGCAATCCGTTCCGCAAAAGATCGTGCGTATGCCGGATTGCGAGTAAGAACGAAGCCGCGTTGCCCTGACTCCGCATCACGCAGATCACCAAGCGCTTCCTCGGCAGTTTCTATAATTTCAGCCGAATGCGTGACCAAACCAAAGCTTCGGCTGGTCTGGTTTGATGCATCAGCCAGCAAGCCTGCCAGCGATGCGAGCGCCAGAACGACGATCAGGCTAATAACCGCTATGCGGGTCGAGAGGGATGCAAACATGGCCAAGGCCTACGGCATAGGCATTTAGCAGCCGTTACCGTCCCGATAACGGCTGCTAGCGGCAACGAGCGTGCCGTAGAACCAAGAAGCTTTTGCGGCGTCCGAAACTTAGCGAAGCCGAACCGAAACGGGAGGACTAGCCTCCCCGCCTCGTTTATGCCTCCTCGGTAGCCTTGGTTGCGCGAGGTTTGCGGGGAGCCTTAGAGAAGTCATCAGTAGCCTTTTCGGCTGTCTGAACAGGTTTGCGCCCCAAACCGATCGACTTGGCCATGGTCCGCCGTGCTTCTGAGTACGAAGGTGCGACCATGGGATAATCAGCCTTCAGGTTATAGCGGGTACGGTATTCCTCAGGCGTAAGGCCATTGCCCGTCAGATGGCGACGTAATGTTTTGTATGGCTTGCCGTCGATCATCGAAATGATGTGGTCGGGCGACGCCAGCGACTTACGCACCGTGACAGCAGGCTCATAAGCTTGAGCAGCTTCTTCCGGGGCTGCTGAAGTAGCTGTGCCTGACAGTTGATCGACAGCGGCATGCATTGACCGCAAAAATGCGGGCACATCCTCCGCATTCGTGCGGGTGTTAGGATTGGCCAACCACGCAGCAGTCAGTTCAGCGGCCAACTCGACCGCGTTGATGTCATCGTTCATTATAATCTCTGTATCTTTGGGGGGGCATGCAATTAGGTTCAACCGCTCCGATGTTCAAGATAAACAGATATTTAACGACGAAACGATCCGTTTGCCGAAAGCTCACGAAATTGCCGATCAATGGTCCATCTTGGGACGCATCGCATATAATGAGGCACGATCTGCCCGTCGTTTGGTGCCGTGATTACGGCATATCACTTAGGATGAGCGACCTTGCAGAGCCTATTCTCGATTGCCGTGTGTTCTTCGGTCAGACTGCTTGATGCGAGTTAGGTCTTCGCGGGTGCGGTCCAGCCGATCCTAACCAGGGTGCCGATTAGCGTCGAGCGCGGTACCTTGAAGGTTCGGCAGACAGATGCCTTGCTGGCCCCACCATCCAGCGCGGCTGTAATCCGTTCGAGGGTTTCGGTATCGATCATCGGCGGGCGGCCACCATTGCGTCCGCAACGCTTCGCTGCAGCAAGCCCGTCCATTACGCGCTCGCGCGTCAGTGCGCGCTCATACTGTGCGAGTGCGCCGAAAAAGGAGAAGAGCAATTCGCCGTGCGGCGTGGTCGTATCCATCTGCTCGGTTAGCGAGCGGAAAGCGATACCGCGCGTCTTCAGATCTGTAACGATCGCCAGTAGGTGCGGCAGCGACCGTCCAAGCCGGTCGAGCTTCCATACTATCAGCGTGTCGCCTTGGTTCTGATAATCGAGGCAGGCTTTCAGTCCTGGCCGATCGTCACGTGCGCCGGATGCCTTGTCGGTATGGAGATGACGATGATCGACGCCGGCTGCGACTAGCGCGTCCCGCTGGAGATCGACCGTTTGGCGGTCATCGGCCGACGAGACCCGCATATATCCACGCAGCCTGTACGACAAACCCCCGAAAGCACGTTCACGAACACTCTATCAAAGCGACAGGGTTTGTCGAACGTTATGGCCGAAGGCGGCATGATTCAGCGAAGGCGAAAACCGGGGATGTCGTAAATCATGTGTTTTGCGACGCAGGTGCTACCGATGACCTGATGTTTGCGCGCTATTAAACCTCCACGAACTCTTTCCCCCTTGCTTGGCACGGTACATGGTTTGATCGGCAGTCAGCAATGTGGCTGTGAAATCGGTCCCTGTTGCCGCCCCCAAGCTACAGGTTGCCGACACGTCAGTTGATTGAAGCGCCGCCATGATAGCGCGGTGGATCTTACCGCTTTTTCTCTCGGCAGAAGCTTGGTCACGAACTGCGAGGCAGAAGGCGAATTCGTCTCCCCCCAGACGTGCTGTGATGTCGTAGGGGCGAACTGCGGAGCCAAGCGCTGTCGCTACAACGCGTAAAACCTCATCACCGGCCGCATGGCCGTGTTGGTCGTTTACTGACTTAAAGTCGTCGACGTCGATTACGCCACACAAAAGGATCCGATCATCACGCGCACTGGCTAACTCCAGGCGAGCGCATTCGACTCGAAAGGATCGTCGATTACCGAGGCCGGTGAGGGGATCGATGCTTGCTGTCGCACGCTCCCGATCGAAGGTTCGCCGGAACGCGCTTACGAACAGAATGATGAAGAGTACCGCGACGGATCTCGCACCTGCATTCCAGATAGCGGTAGCAGTCGGAACGGTTGACGCCTGGGCGGAGAGGCCGTCTCCAAAGCCATTGAGATACAGGGTTACAGCCACCCCCATCAGACCCGACAGTAACCCTGCGACCCGGCCGAGACACCATACGGTAAAGCACAGTGGCAGCAGATAGACCGTATTCAGCGAAAAGTGGGGTCCGGTGGATCCGTCCAGGACGAACACGATTACCCAAATTATCGATAGTCCGACGGCAGCTACCGAACGGTTCAAGTCGGCCGACTTGCGGAGCGCGAGCTCCAATGGGGTCAACTGCGATTGAAGACTTCTCGAAGTCGAGGATATTGTGCGGCGCATTTCCCGTCCCCAACTCGCATGGTCACGGACGCCTTTACACGGCCCGTGATCATGAATACTAGCACGGTGATGCAACTCCGGCGATCTCGTTAACTGCGGTGCGGAACGAGGGGGCTAGCCACCGGGCACATGGAAACGAGCAGACGGCCGCTACCGTTCGCTTTGTGACTCGGGCCAATCGTTCTTGAGCAACGATGCGATCACCGTTCCATGTTGATCGTGAAAGCGCCGCTGAACTAGGCGTTTAGTCCCAGCATCTGGCGGATCGGATCGACGATGAACTTATCTGGGTCTGACGTCCAGACTTTAGCGGTGTATTCGTAAGGCGTAAGGCCACTGAGCGTCTTGAGCCGGCGCGCGAAATAAAAGGCCGCCATGAAGTCGGCGAGGTGCACCCGCAACTGCTCGTGGCTCTCGTAGTGAAAGCGTTTGACGGTCGCTTCCTTAATCGTGCGGATCATCCGCGTGACCTGACCGTTGGTCCAAGAATGGTTCGGCTTGGTAAGCCGGTGCTCAATGTCATTGGCTTAGCAGATCACGTGAAAGCGCATTTGGCGCGACCAGGCGGTGTCGCGGTTGCGTGGTTGCTCGGCGAACTAGATGCCCCTTCGACTTCTTTCAGGACAGGATTGTCGGTCAGGATCGTGTGAATGTGGTAGGGCGCGGCTTTCAGCAGGTGTTCCAAGAACTTTCACGCTGTCCGTCGATCAGGCTTGTCGACGTGTTGAGTGACCGCGAACTTGCTGGTGCGGTCGATGCCGACGAACAGGCAGAGCCCTCTGACGACCTCAGGAGAGCCTTGCCCTCGGCGGTCTGCACCTCAGCGATATCCGCGTGGAGGAAGCCGATAGGGTAGCTAAACTGCTCCCCAGAGCCTCCGCAGAATGGCTAAGTTGATCCCAACACGGACTGAGACGGCACCCGCCTGAGGCTTCACGCGCACCCAGTTGTTTCAAAACACGGGCTTGCCCGCTGCCGACCCTGCCTCTCTAACAGAATCGGGCGGGCGTAGCCCGAGCGGAACAGACCCTCAAATGATTTGACTTCACCTGAAGGTCGGCTCGCAAAGGGCTGACCGCCGGCCAATCTGCCCCGGTTATCTTGATGCCCTTCTAACGTCGTTGTCTTTCAATGCGAAAAGCATCATGTTATGGTTAATGTATATATCAACCTGGGGGGGGATATGAAAAAGTTTCGTAAGAAGCAACTGCAGGCGAAAAAGAGATCGTGGCGCACATGGTGCGCCTTGTTATTAGCGTCTCTAGCTGCCGCGGCCGGATTTTTCGCCATGACCCCCGGTCCTACGCGGGAAGCGATCGCGGCTGTCCTAGCAGACCCCTTGGATTTACTCGCGCTACGCTCTCCTGGCCAAAGAAGTTCCGGCGCTTTAATCCAAACGAAGGCCGCGAGGGGCGTTCCTCGCATCCCGGCTAATCGGATACCGAAAGAACGTGTGCTCTCCAATGTTCGATGGAGACCATTTATTGACTTGCCAACCAACTTTCCAAGCCTCGACGTGACTGTAGCGTTACCGGCTGAGTTTTTTTTCAACCCTTTAGTGCCAGCAAACGGCTTAAACTTCGGCCCGCCGTTATTGATCACGCCTTTATTCGGCCCGTTCCTTGGCGGCGGAAGCGGTAGCTCCGGCGGTGTACCCGTATCCAGCGTACCAGAGCCGTCGCAATGGCTCATGATGCTGGTTGGGTTTTTTAGTATCGGTTCAGCTTTACGTGCCGCACGGCGCAAAGGGCGACCGCCAGCTCAAGTTCGGTGACGGTGGTGGCAATTTCCAAGTTCGCACTTTTGTCGAGGCCCATGCCATTGGGTCGCATCGCTCTGTGCTTCATATATATATTGTCGATTGTTGGCGGTTGCTCCGAGCCCAAGGTCCAAGAACCCATTCGGTCGTTTAACGCCGTAACGGAACCGAGTTCGCGTATACTTTACCCTGCAACGAGCTACCCCGAGTTGTTGCTACCGAATGGCGAGAAGCGCGTCGTCCGCAGCGTGCTAAATATCAAAAAGCCGATGATGTTCGGTGACTATGTTTGGGACGAAGTTGGAACTCCAGCGGGATTGACTTGGGTGCGCATCGACCTCGGGCATCAGACTCTATCTGTATTTAGAGTTGGTCATGAGATCGGTACGACGGTCATCCTTTATGGGACTGACGGCAAGCCAACACCAACCGGCATCTTCCCGGTCCTCTTCAAGGCACGAACTCACCGGTCGACGCTTTATGATGCTCAAATGCCCTTCATGTTGCGGCTCACCGAAGATGGCGTCGCCATCCATGCCAGCAACGTCCGCGAAGGCTCTGCGACACACGGTTGCATCGGCGTTCCGCTCGCTTTCGCCAAACTTCTCTACGGGCAAATGCGCCGAGGGGATCAGGTGGTAATCGTTTAACCCGGCCTCAAGATAGGCTGTTATAAGCCAAACCCTCAAGTCCCCGCAGCTGAAGTGAAGCTCGAGGAAGCGATCTTACTTAACGCATTGCTAACCGAACATAGCAACCCTCCCGATAGAATGCCGTGCCAACGTCCGTTACTTAACGGAGCATTCGACCTTATGCCGGGCAAACTGTTACTATCAAAGGCGGCGATTGCTGTACTATTTCTATCCTCGCCGTTTCTGATCGGTGCAACTAGCTTGGCTTCGATCTTCGACGTCCGTATCCTCACGGTGCACAATCGGGAGAGAGCGGCGCTGGGCATCGCGCCTTTGCGCTGGAATGCTGGGTTGGCGCGGTCGGCGCAGCGTTGGGCCGATCATCTCGCCGCAACGGGAGCATTCGAGCACGCGCCGGAATTGCCGTCGGATCCACAGGGAGAAAACCTTTGGGCGGGAACGAAAGGTCATTACCCTCTCGAGGCTCGTGTAGAGGCTTGGGTGAGAGAAAAGCGGTATTACAAGCCTGGGTTGTTTCCTAACAATAGCGTGACGGGCGAGATCGGCGACGTGGGCCACTACACGCAGTTGATGTGGCGCGACACGCACGAGGTTGGATGCGCCGAGGCTACCGGAGTTCGCGAAGACGTGTTCGTCTGTCGATACAATAGCGCTGGTAACTATTTCGGCGAGGAGCCGTTCTAAGGCAGGCATAGAGGTGGCTGGGCTCATCTGAACAGTTAGGCGCGAATGTTGAGTGAAACGGCCTGGACTTGCTCCACATAAATTGAGAGGCATATGCTTCGCGTGGCGCGGTTCGTTAGAGCTGCGCGGGGCCGATGTAGTCGAGCACGATGCGGCGTCGGATCAGGCTGTATAAGCCGTCGATTTAGCGGGTAATGGCTTGCGCGGCCTAAGTCACAAGTCATCGGCCCCGTGAGGTGGCGGGATAAACGCTCACCCCTTTCCGGATGCACTTTACCTTTTTATGGCTTTGACGTTGGTGACAGGCTTACGCCAACGAGCAAATTACCCGCGCTTTAATCGATTCGTACGGATAGCGATCCGGAAAACTCGTGAGACCCTGAAGGGCGACCGCTGCCGCGTCGTCTTCGTTTGGTCGAGTAGGGCCAACCAGTCAGCGCTAATGCCGTTTTTGGAAAAAATCGGCGGGATCAATCCCTACCTTTGGAAGGTTTGTCGCGTCAGTATTGAAACTGAGGCGGGGCGCTGAGACAGATTATGCCAGACGAGGAAACAGAAGATCAGCACGCTCGTGTTGCCCGCGAGTTAGACATTGATCCAGAGGCGATGCGAAATCATCCCTACGACCTTGAACTAAGAAAAAGTGGTTCTCTATTGGTTCTCTGGCACGATCAAGCGCCCGACGGAGTCATTCGAGAAGGCAAGCTTGGCTCGTACACGACACCCATTAGGCCTGCGAATGACTCTTCACCTCACGAGTTTGTAGAGGAAATTGTTCGACATTCTCAATCAGGTTAGAGGATGCAGAACGGTAACGACCCTCTGACCACACCATATCTCGACATCGTTTTTTCGGGCGTAGGTCTTCACGTCCGAAACGGCCTTTGCATCATTTGGACACTCCAGATCGATGCGCTCAATAATCCTACCATCGTTATTAATAACATATACGCGATATTCGAGCATCACTGTTCTTTCGTGCCCAATATGGGGAAGCCAACCTGAAAGACGGTCAAGCCCGCGTAAAGCGGTATCGCAACCGCTACGGTTTAAAGAAACGTCCGAATTGTTGAGATGTTAGCGGATGTTGCTGTCCAGTCGATTTGTCCAAAAGGGGCGTTAGCGTGGTACCATGACGATAATAAGTCCCTGGGGCCTGCTGGTGGCGCACCCAGGCAGAAAAGCGATGGGTTAACATTGATATGAGTAAACGCTAACCGACTTTGATGAAGATGTTGCGTTACGGCCCAATACGATGCGTTATGCGCTATCAAATGATTCAACAAAATGGTGTGATGCAGCCTACGGCGTTCCCGACAGGCATGCCCTACGTGACACTCTTTCTTACGGCCTGTAAGTTGTATCTCGTGGCACTAGTCAGCTTGACGTCAGCTCGCGTTATTGCATCCGACCGTTGTTAATTGTGTCAACCGCAGAAGCGACACGCGTCCAATCCTGTAGATCAGCCTCGTCGCTTACAATTTCCATTAACGTATCGACCATAGAGTCGGTCGCAACGGTTCCACGCACCTCGACGATCGTCATTGCCTTTAACCAGACTTGGCGGGCGGTCATCATATCTTGAGGTTTCGACGAGCGGGTTCAGCGAGCAATGCTTCCGCCATCGTCTTTCCTACCTGGCCAGCTGTTTGAGGATATGTCTCCAGCAGATTTTGACGGTCAAGGAATTCGATCACATCGGGATTTAGGGGCAGTGTCGTCATCGCCTCAAGAGTATGCGCGTTTGACCGATTCAGGCAAACGATCCCATGGGCGTATGAGGTGCATGCTTTGCACGTCTGGCGACCTGGTCGAGCTACGTCTCAAGCCGACCAACCCGTCCGATGATACTACTGCGCGATTTGGCGTCGCAGGCGCAATCGATTCAGTTTCGGATGCACTTAAGGTGCGCAATCAGCATCTCGATCTTCTTCTGCTGTCGACGGAGGTCGCGGGCCAGGTCATGCGCGTCCTCACCACTGAAGCGAGTAACCTTGCGAGCCGGTATGTTGGGCTTGCGGCATTGCCGTAGTTTGCAACTGGCGCAATCCTGCTAGCGGGCGCGACAACGGATGAAGCCATCAAGACCGGCATGGCCGCGGGCCTGCATGAAACGCGGTTGCACGGGCGCAGGCGTTTGAGCGGCGCCCTTGTCGATGGCAAGTCTGCCCCTGCCTGATCAGACTACACACGCCAGCCTGGCGATAAGTTACTCCACCTTTACCAACAGAGTCGTTATCCGCCTCAATATTTCATTACTAAAGTGTTACATGAAAGCCGTAATATGCGGTTAACGCGCTTTAAACCCAATGCGGTGACGATCGTTAAACAGCTTTACCGCATAAGCATTCGTGTCGAAAGACGCATCTATATTCGACTATGGGGGTTAAGATGCGCTACTGGCCTATCGGTAAGCCCGTCAGGGGTTAATTGAGACAAAAGACGTGTATCTTTCAGACTTTCGCTAACTCGTCTTTGTGGCGACGTACTGGAAGAATGACGACACTCAAAAATGTCAAACTTGAAAAGATGCCCGGCTTTTCAAGTCGGGCATTTTTTGCCATTGTGACCTTGCCATACTTATTGCCGCCGTCAGAACAGGGCATTGCCTCGAAGGCGACCCGCGACACTCTTTCGAAGCTTCAGGCTTGGTTCTCGTTTGACGTCACGAGCGCTTCCGCAAAGCCGGCTCGCGAGGGAAAGATGGAGAGCGATCCAGCGCAGGCTAAATTCGCAGCGCCCTAATTAAAGGCCGAGCGGCGGGCGCAGGGGCAGGCGAGAGCCTGAAGCCGCTTATGTCGCGGTATATTCGGCCAACTACGACTCGCACCATTCAGGGGTGGTGAGAGGACGTCAGGAACCGGTCCTCCCGCAGCCACCCAAAACGAGATATTCAGGGCGTTACGCTTGCCGCGGGAAACCGGCCGCTTGTTCATCATGGCCAGCGGCTTGCCGGCTTAGGCTCGCACGTCGATGATGACGGCGTGGAACTTGGTTGTGAAGCCGCCTTCGCTACGGCTAAAACTGGCGGTTAGGGCGTATCAGCTTCGTTCCACCACCTTGCTTCTATGACGATGCTCACAAAGACTAAGTGGCATGAAACCGACGCAGCTAGGTGACAAAGTCGCTACGCCTACCTTTCCCATCTTAGGTTAATAATGCTATAGTGAGCTTGTAATCCCCGATTCATATCCGCCGAAAAGCTGTGGTCGTTCGGTAAGCAGGACAAAATAAATGCCTCGGCCTGACGAAAATCCACTCGCCCGGGTGGTGGAGAAGCTAGGCGAACGCGCTCCCATCTCGAATAAGGCAATTGCAGCGATTCTGCAGATGCCTTATGTAGTCAAACAGTTATATCGAGGAGACTTTTTCGTTCGGGAGGGTGCTACTGCGGATAAATGCGGCATCCTGACGTCAGGCTTGATTGTTTGCCAGAAAACAAACCGCGAAGGCGATCGCCAGAATCTTTTGGTCAAGATACCCGGCGATGTTTTGGGGTTACAAAGTCTCTATCTGGACACGCCAGATCACAATATTCAGGCACTTAATCGGTGCAGAATAATCGTCGTACCTAGCGAGCTCTTAAAAGCCATTTCAGATGAGTTTCTGGCTGTACGTGATGCTATAAGCAGGATCATGTTAACCGAAGCGTCCATGCTTCGCGAACGGATACTAAATATAGGTCGACGAGACGCCCGTGCCCGGGTTGCTCACTTTCTTTGCGAGTTTGCCGTTAGGACTGGCGGCACAGATAAGATCAACGATCGATCTTTTGAACTTCTAATGACACAGGAGCAGCTTGGGGATGCTCTTGGGCTAACTGCTGTTCACATAAACAGAACGCTTCAACTCCTGACCCGAGACGGTTTGATAGCACGAGATGGGAGAAACATCCGGTTCGTCGATTGGGATCGGTTATTAGATATAGCTGACTTTAGTACTCGGTACCTGCATTTAGAGAAATAGGGCTAGAGGCCTAATTGGCCGGTCAATCTCTTTGGTAAGACGTCATCCATATTGACAGTTTCCAATACCCTGCCGTTGTGATCAGTGATTACGAAGCGATGCGCTTCAATGTCATGCCCGGCCAGGATTGCTGAGGCCCATAGCTGCCGCGCTGCGTCCAGGGCTTCGCCTCGGGCAGCGGTCAGATCAAGAAGCTCACTCCCCTCCTCATCTTCGATCCGCTGGGTCCCATCATCGATGTGAAGGAAAAAACGGGGCATGCTCTCGGTATCCGTAAACTTGATCAGGGTTAGACCCATGGTTCAGCGCAACTGACCGATCAAGCGTTCATATTCCGCTTCAGGTACGCCGTATCCAGCACCTGCGAATTCCTCCAGCTCTTCACGCTTGCGCACCAGGACCAGCCCCCGCGTTGCCTTGATGAAGCCAAGGCCTTCCAACGAGTGCAGCGCAATTGTTACACTGGGTCGGCGGACCCCGAGCATCAGCGCCAGGAAATCGTGCGTCAAAGGTATCTCGTCAGTGTCCTGACGGTCGTGACTCATCAGCAGCCAACGCGCCAGCCGCTCTTCAACGGTATGCATGGCGTTGGACAGTGCGGTGTAGGTGGTCTGTGTCGAATAGGCCTGGACGTAGCGCAGAAGCAGCTTTCGAATGCCGGCATGGTCGTCGAGCACGGTTCGAAAAAGATCGCCGTCAATGCGGTATCCAGCTCCGGTCACCTGCATGAAAATGCGGTGCGGGGTGCGGTCGGCGTCGAGCACGAGCGGCATGCCGACCAGGCCATCGCGGCCAGCAAGACCGACTTCGATCCCCTGATCGGTGCCCGCCATGGCAATAATCGAAGTCAGTCCGCTTTCAGGAAACCACACGTGCGTAATGGGTTTGTTCGGCGACACGAGAACGGTGCCACGTTCCAGCTCGGACCACCGCAGATGGGGACGCAGGGTTTCCTGGTCTGCAGGTAACAGGGCACGCAGAAGTCGGTTATTGAAAGCCATGGTGCCCTTGCGACATCTTTCGTATGTGATGGCCTGCAACCTTGCCGACCCCCTTTTGTTATTGACGCAGGTTGGTAGATGCTGATCGAGCCTTGGGCGAGCGTGCAGCGCATTTTGGTATGATACCGTACCAAACGCCGCTTAGTCGGTGTTGATGAAGCCGAATGGCAAGGCATCACGAAAAGGCACGCTCAGAAGGATTTGCCCGGCTTCATTCGTGATCTGGAACGCAGACCCAAGTGGTGCAACCCCGGTCAGAATGGCATTTGCCAGAAGCTGGCGCGCTGCCAATATGGCCTCGTGTCGTGCGGCGGTTAGGTCGACGGCTTCGGTGCCATCAGGGTCTTCGATGATACCATTTGGAATTTGCTGATTTAAATAGAAACGGCTCAACCGAACGGACCAATCAGGCGGCGATACTCGGCTTCAGGGGTGCCGTACATGCCATCGGCAAAGTTGATAAGTGCGTCCCGATCCTTGATCGTGATGTGGCCGCGGCGAGCCTTGATGAACCCATAGCCCTCGATCATGTGCAGAGCGGTCGTAACGCTGGGGCGCTGTACCGCCAGCATGATCGAGAGGAACTCGTGCGTCAGCGCAATGTCGTCGCCAGTCACCCTGTCGTGGCACATCAGCAGCCAGCGTGCGAGCCGTCCTTCTACCGACTGGCTGACGTTGGACAGCGACGTATAGCTGGTTTGGGAAATGAATACATGAACATAGCGCAGAAGTGTCTCGCGCAGTGAGTCCGACTGCTGGCAAGCGCTGCGCAACGCCTCGATGCTGATGCGGTAGCCTTGGCCCTCAACCTGTACCATCGTGGTCTGCGGACACTGGTAGACCCCCAGCAGGCTGCCAAAGCCAGACAGGCCGTCGCGACCGAAGATCCCCGCCTCAACGCGCTGGCTGTCAGGCGTACTGACTATGATCGAGCCGATGCCGCTATTGAAGAAATGTGCATGCGTGAACGGCTCGCCCGCTTCGATCAGTACAGTACCCTTGGGCAGATCGACGGGTTCGAGATGCGGACCAATTGCGGCGTAGGCCGCTGCATCGATAAGCGACAGCAGGCAATTACGGACGAAGGATTGGGTGGGATGCGGCACGCGCCCTCGCTGGTTCGAAGGGCGGGAGTAGCAAACTCTCAGCCATCTACGCCCGGGGTCGTCCGTAGATGATGCAACACTCGTACACGACAGACGCGTTCGCGTCGTTAACCAACTCCGTCATCTAGCATACCAAACTGGTCGCAGCGGTTGGAATCACAGTTAACATATGTATCTTTCCTGAACGCTAACAGGAGATGCACGGTGCGTGATGAAGATTACGGCTACCTGGCCGATCGCCATGTAGCCGAACTCAATCTTGCCCGGACGGCCAAATGCTGTGCGTCTGCTGCTGCCCATCAAGGTCTCGCAAACGCGTATCTGGTACGCCTGCAGTCCATGATTTTATCTCCAGACAGATATAGGTCAGAGATGTCTTGGACATCGCGCGAGGAATGGTTGCTCGCAGAGCCGGCGCGCGGCCGGCAGAGTTTACACGCAGCTACGCAAATCCTACGTGTTGTGAAGGGGTAATCGGGATGACCCAACCTGTATCAGCTGAGTCCAGACAGGCCAATCATAGCTCATATTGGCCGTCACGATATCTTCGTAGTACCGGCCTGTGGCGTTCGCCTTTTATGGTCAAAGATGAACAGCGGGCGCTGGAACAGGCGGTGACCTGGTCCGAACGCTTCGATTCCCACAAGGATCTCGTCTGCGAAGCCGATCGAGTGGACAATTTGCTGATTGTCACGAAGGGCTGGGCCTATCGATACACCTGTGCTCGCAATGGCGGGCGTCAACTGACAGCACTCCTGGTGCCGGGGGATATTGTTAATCTGGACACACTCCTGTTCGAGCGCCCCGCATACAGCGTCCGCACGCTCACCGACGTCACCGTCGTCGCGTTGCCACGACGGCGAGCCCTGGCTCTCGTCGACGACTATCCCGGTATCGCACGGACTTTCACAGGCCTTACGATACTAGAGAACGCGATCGCCAGTAAGTGGATGCTGTCGCTTGGCCGGCGATCAGCAAGAGCGCGTGTCGCCCATCTGCTCTGCGAACTAGTCGTACGCCTCGGCGAGGACGACGGCAACGACGTCACGATTCCGTTCCCTTTACGTCAGGAGCAAATCGGCGACGCCCTCGGCCTGACCACGGTCCACGTTAACCGCATGATCCGTCAGCTGCGCACCGAAGGCTTGATTGCAATCTGTGACCGCCTGTTGTCGATCCCTGATATCTCGGCCCTGCGGCATGTCGGCGGGTTCGATCCCGCCTATTTGCATATGCGTCAACACATCGATGCTGTGTCCTCTCCTACGGGAGACGTCGCATGACGCGGAATGATCAGCGCTCAGCCATGACGTCGAACTCAGTCGGCAAAGCACCCCGCACGCACCGAGATCATGATCTGCTGCTTCGCGAAACCAACCACCGGTGCAGCAACGATCTACAGCTCGTGGTCAGCCTGCTCGCACTACAAAGTCAGCGTGCGACGAACTCGGAAGCACGTCAGGCGCTTTCTGATGCCATGGAGCGGGTTTCCATACTCGCCCGCGCTCGCAGTACCATGCACGGCGATCAAAAGCCGTCGATAGAGGCTGCCTTACGTCAGGTCTGCGAAGCTTTGCATGCGCAGGCGGAGCCAAGGTCCATTCTCGTCTCGCTACAGGTCACCGATGACGTCGACGGCCTTACACAGAATGAGGTCACCACCCTCGCTCTTGTCGCCAACGAGCTCGCCACGAATGCGATCAAGCATGGCTATAAAGACGGTAAGGCTGGCCATATTCGTATCACGCTTGGCCGGACACCTGGCGGCGACGTATCGGTAATTGTCGACGATGACGGGCTGCCGTTTCCACAGATTGAACGGGCTGACCACCATGGGCTTGGTCTTGGTCTTGTCCAACGTCTAACGACCTCAATAGGCGGTCTTTTTATCCCGCCCGAAGCAGGATCCAAAGCGTTCGAGCTTCGCGTTTCTGAGAAATTGCGCATGACCCAGACCGGGTGACGCTCACGGTTGGTAAGCACAAGCCGCTCGCGGGGCGGCTCTATCGTATATGCTTGCAGGAGTAACGAAGTTGGCAAACATTCCTCTTGAGAAAGCGCGGTCGATTGCACGCGAGATCGACTGCCTGATACGTCTTGCAGACAGCTATAGCGATTTCGCTCTAGGCGCCCTGCTCTCCACGGTTCGAGAGCATCTCGAGCTGGCCGAAGACGAGCAGATCCTTCCGATGACGTGACTTGCGGCGCTGGTTAAACTGTCAATCGCCGACTTAGTGACAAAGCGGCAAATCCAATAAAAGCCGCTTTGATCGAGTCACATTCTACATCCGCGACATGCTTGATTACGCGATCAAGAAATTCCCTCCCTTCACAAAGGTCTGTCTTATCTTGATATTCCGTTGCCCAGCTTTTGAATTGTCGATAATCGGTCGTAATAGGCTTGAAATAGCTTATATTATCGTGACGCTGATCTTTAGCGATCCGGTTCATTACAGCCTGCACTGCGGCAGCATCTCCCTCCAGCGCTTGTATGAAGCGGGTACCGTCAAATAGGAGAAGACCGGTAATATCTTCAGAACGGTTTCTGGCATCAGCGAGGTTGCGAAGGTCGGCCAAATCACCTGACGTGAAGTTCTGCTTGGCTCTGCTGATATAAATAATAATCCGCATCGAGCCCTCGAATCGTATCGCGCTAAATCATGTCGATCGAAATGATTCCGCTCGCCGACACATTCTCAGGTTGTTTTGGTTAAGAAATGTTTAATGGCTGACAAGTGAATTCTCGGAAGGATAGCTTCCGTCGGTCAGGTTAAGTAACCGGATCCCGATACCGCTGGCAGCGTGAGTTCCTGCCAAGCAGCGACAGCCATTTCTCGAAACGCGACCTCCCAAGTAGCGCTGGCCCCTTTTCACGGTGCCCGATCCTCGACCTGCTCCATCCGGTTCGCCCACATATAGGCCACGACGTGTTAGATCACTGCGTCCTCATCATTGCTCGTGCATAGGCGACACCGTCCCGTCACATCGATTCCTTACAAGCCTGTTCCTGATAGGTGCCGTGGGCAAATGCATCATCAAACACGAATCATGATCAATCTGGCGGTCCAAGTTCTGTGAGCCACGCTCAGTGAGACTGTCAGCGGTCGCGTGGACACGCCAGCGGTGCGCCTAGCCCTGCGGTGCCTCTGGCATGCTTGCGCCGAGCGCTGGCCGCTCGTCGTGTTCTGGGAGGGTGAGCAGCACGATAACGAAATCGGCCGGAGCCAGAGTGTGACGGCCTCGTTCAACGGGATTGTGCGACAGCTGCGACGATCCGAAGCGTATTCCGAGATCAGCAATTTGCAGTAGATGCCCACGTGCCTTTAATAACATCGACTGCAGCGGCAATGCGGTGCCAATTTTTTACGGCAACAGGGTCGCCGATGGCAGCGACCATCTGATCGACGATATAATCTGGGGTATGTTCGCCGTGTTCTGCAAGGATAGCGCCCGCCTGTATCCAGACCTCTCGGTGACTCATGGGGGCTGACCGGGCCATCAAATGTCGAGGTTCCGGCGCTCGACCTCGGGGTGAACGCCCTCGCTGGCCTGTAACGCCATCGCGATGATGTGCGCGATGACCGGCTCCGGAATGGCGTTAGCCACATCGAGCCCAAATTGGTCAAGATACGACCACGCCACCCATCCCGAGTAGGCAGTTAGCCCCGGTATATCGAGTGAAAGAAACCGTCCGACCGTAACTCTGTATTCCGAGCGAAGCTTGAACCCCAAAGTTGAAACGTTTTGGATGATAGCCGGATGCTCATCTGCAAGAGATGTGACGAGCACGGCTGGAAGACTCATCGCCGTTCGGTTCGAATACCTACGATCAAGCCGATTTTTGCCGGCACCAGCCACAGGGCCGCGATGGGTGTTCATGGGGCCGTCATCCGTCAGCACGCCTAAAAACTTGGTTAAGCCCCTGTATTTTAGACTTTCGATTTAACGTGATGCAAAGGCCAACCGCGCCCTCGCAATTCTCTTTATGACACACTTGCTATGGCAGTATGCCCGGTGCGCTTAGCCCCGCGGTCGAGTTGCGTTTAAGGTTGACCAACTGGCCCGACGATAATGCCGCTGCCATCGCCAGTGACCGCGGTATGTATCTGGGCTATGTCAGCGCCGAGCGCNGCTTCGCAGGTGGCGTTCCTGCGAAACCCCGTCCCCGATGTTCCGAAACGCCCGCCACCCTGCTTGGCCCGGCCTGCGCATTGACCGGTGTCCGATCCCCGCGCGTTCTATCCAGATGAGGATAGGGCCGGAGTTTGGGGCTTAGTTCATTCGGTAGAAAGGAACTTTGTTCGCTCGGTAGAAAGGGGGTGGGTTCTACCTTTTTTGCCATGCAAGGCATTGATCGAATTATGGAGCAAACCTTCGAAGCTGGTCGGGTCGCGGGTCAGACTATCGACGGCAAGCTATCTGACTGCCCACACGAAGAGCGGCTTGCCCCGAACCTAAGAAAAGTTTGGATTTCCGGCTTTCTGTGTAGCAAGACTGGGCGAGCATACCGCAAGCGACTGCGCCTAAACTAAAGGCCCTGCAGCGCTGGCACCTCGGAACGACCGCCTGCAGTTGCAAGGCCGACATCTCCAACGCAATGGGCCGCGATCGCGCCAGCGCCAGTTGCTAAAGCATCAGAAAGTTTGATAACTTGGTATCTACGGTCCCGCTACAATCATGTCGTCGAGGTGGGTCCGAAGATTCTGTAAACTTCATCAACTAATATTCTTTTATATTAGCAAGACCCCCCATATCCATCCCCGGCCATTCGATAGAGACCTATCGGAAGCGGCACCCCCTCCCTGGGGGGCTGAAAGCGGCTCTTTTTTGTGCGCTAGCTATGTCGCAAGCGCTTCATCCCGGCGAGGATGAGCCCGAGTGGGGCGCTTGGCTGATCATTGTCCGCTGCTGACGGGCCAAGGCGCATCTGGAGATGCAACTGATCGGGCAACGCTTACGCCGCTTCGATGTTAAGTGTGAGAGCAAGGCCGGGCCCATCGAACAGCCCGCCCCCTCGTCTGCTGAGACGTTCAGAACTTCAGGACTCGAGGTGCGCAGCATACTGGTTCTCCCGTAGGCAATCAGCG
>NZ_JACYVM010000026.1:0-19744 GCF_014842355.1 Sphingomonas sp. CFBP 13706 | reverse complement strand
GTCTCGGACTTTCTTCGGCGCGTGGTCTCCTTTCGATGTCGGCGCTTCTGTTAACGGCCGCTATCGCCACATTCGTACCCAAAAGCGGCCTGTCCGTTGACCACCAAATTCTGGCCGTTCCGCGGACGTCCACTAACGGACATCCCCGGATTTTATTGCGTTAGCGGGAACTAGGACCATTATGGCTCCCACGAGTGCTACGACATAAAGGAGCTTTGGCAGCGCGTTTGGGTATAGAAAGTCCGGATTGATCTGTTTCATGAGGGACCATGCCAGCAGCGCCATTGCAGGCCATCTACTGCCTGCGATCCAGATTTTACGACCCAGCCAAGTGGCGGCTGCTACCGTGAACAATGTGGTGAGCGCTAGGATCACTATGGAGGTTATTGGTAATTCCGGGAGCCCTTGCGCATAGACAAGCAGACTCACGAACGACACGACAGCAGATGACGCAAGGATTATAGCGGATGCGACGCCAACTCTGCGTCGATCTCTCGAGACCGAACCGCTCATCGTATTATATTCCCCTTTATCAGCAATCAATCACCTAGAGTGGTGTTGCTACCAGAGGGTTAATCAGTGTTACGGAATAACTAGAACGAAACGTTCGCTTTCCGCCAATCCCGGTCATTCCGCTTCCGCCTACACCCGTTCGTATCCGTCTTCATGGCGGTCACGATTGCCGACACTCATTCATCAGCTACAATGACATAAGACTAGAGGCGGAGACTGTCGCAATGATTGGCATGTTAGCACTTGCGGCGGCTACGGTAGCTACCTGTCCCGTTGAGCAGGCACACTATGTTTTGCGCCACGATCCAAGCGTAACTGCCTACTTTCGCCCAGTCGACAGCGGTCCAGATTGGCCAAGCCATGTTGCGATAGCAGTCCAGCATAAGGAATTAAGGAAGACCTTTTGGTGGCTGCCGTGGAACGGTGGCTCGAACGGGCTCCAAAATGTTGCGTCTACGGAAGACGTTATCGCCAAAGGCTGGCAGCCGCCAAGTCCGGATGGGGGGCCTCGTCCATACGGAAACAGGCAATATATCGGAACCGATATCATGTATAATCTGATCAATCACGTTCCGAAGCGGGGAGAACCTGCTCCGGCTCATATGCTTTTCCGGGACGCGGCGGGTTCCAAAGACACCGCCTTCCTCGACAGGCAATTTTTTGATTTTGTTGGTTGCCGGAAGGAAGGCCGCTAAAACAGCGTTACTTTCCTATTAGCCCCCGAAAACGGACGGTCCGCTCATCACTAGGTCGCGACATTCGCTGTCGGCAAAGCGGACCCCAGAGCGGACAGGCGGGAAGCGCTTAATTGCGGATGTGGCCGGCGTATGACATGTCCTTGCAAGAACGGGAGCTATTGATGTCGAGTTGGACCACGCGCCTGAAAAATCGGATGCATCCACGACTCCGAATGTTCTTCGCGAGGCTGTTTTTGCTAGTTGTCACTTGGCTTGCCGTGACCGGTGCGATCGAGATGATCCGAGGCAACGCTGCCTTCAGCCCGTTCGTCCTGACTGGCTTGGTTTTAGGATGCGCGTCAGCTGCTATCTTCAAACCTATTCCGCTCGAATACCGTCAGCCTGCGGAATAGGCCGCTCGTAAGGTAACGTCGGCAATCCACCAATGCCGGATATCCGTGATAAAATCGCAGGTTTTGCATCAAGGCCTTCGGGGTATAGCATTTGAGCGGGCTCCATGCGGTTACCGGGGCAACTCCGATCGCCTAAGGACAAACCATGCGAATCTGGCACATTGCCCTTATTATAGGGCTGGCGGGGCAATCCGCTATTGGTGGGGCACATGCGAGTCAGGCTTCGCCAGCTCCAAGCACGAGGCAATTAACGGGACTCAGCCCTCAAGATGCAGTTAGTCTTATTGCCAAGTTGGAGGAGGCTCAACGTAACTTAGAAGCCGGTAAATTTGAGTCTTTTGAATTACTCGCGGGATCGATTGCCTCCTATGATGAGGCCAAGGTTTCACCGCGAGACGTCTTTTTGAAGGTGCCGTTCAAGAGCGTGTGGAGTGTCGAAAGGGTGCGCAGCGACAACGAGCTATGGCAGCCATATCGGCTCGCCTACGCACCTGACGGGCCTGGAAAACGCTACTGGGAAATTGGGGTAGTGCTAGGGATTGATGGTGATATTCAACGCGTATCAATGACGAATAAGCCGCCTGCTCCGTTCTAATCTTCGCGCCCGCGGTCATATCGCTCAGTGTAGAACACCCGGGGTTTTGCCGACTACTGCGGAGCGGGAGGCTGCAACCGAGTTTCCATGGCTTCGGGCCAGCGACGTCATGGACGGCAGCTGAGCACCAAGTTCGGACGTTCCGGGGCCGGTCGCATCGAATGACCGCTGACGCCCACGTCCGGCCTTTCAGGCTTGGGATCCGGGCGCGCAATAGCGGCCATTCGTTAAGCGCGATCTTTTTTCTCGGTTTCCGATCGGCCATTTCGGGATAGAGCGATTGGGAACAGATTTCGGGAAAGCGAAACCCGCCGGCGTCCCTCAGCCCGATCGAGGCGGTGAGTTTCCCGCCCGCCGTTCGTTTGCAGGAAGCTGCCGCCAAATTCGACAGGCGTTGCCCTAACGCATAGCGTCGCGTTGTGATCGAAGATGGCTCCCGCGACGGTACGAGGCTCCCTGCCGCTGAATCGTCCGGGAAGGACGGGAGCTGCGGGGGTACGCTTCGACGTCCGGGCTTTCGCCAAAAGGCCCGACCGTCTTGAGGTGGCTGCTTCGCATCCTCAGCGGCTGCGTCGCTGCGGCGGCCCTGCTGTTTGCTGGACTGGTTGCCTACTTCTTCCTTGTTGTCGGGCCACGCCAGGAGGCGGCTCGGCAGGATGCCAAGTACGCGGCGGAGGCGTTCGGGCGGTTGACCGGTGTGGAGCGGCGTCTCGCCATCTACGACGCCTTCGCGGCTCAGATATCAGCACATTATTACGACCAGTCCTTTGGTGGGCTCGACTGGCCGAAGCTCAGACGTCACTGGCGCCTCAAGGCCGCGAAAAGTGCCGACGACTGGCATCTCTACTGGGACGTGATGGCCCAACTAGCCCAGAGGTTCCCGGTATCGCATGTCGGCGTGGAGATGCCGATCGCGGCAGCGAGGCGCGCGAAGGCGGACGAGGGCGTCCCAACGCAATCGCCCGTCTCATCGCCCTGCCCGGAACCGGACGGCGGGATGTTTCTCACTCCCATTCGGCGCGGAAAGGGTGTCGGGATCGAAGTGGGTGAGGTGATCCCTGGCTCTGCTGCGGCCCATGCCGGCGTGGCGCCCGGATGGCTTGTGCTGGAATATGCCAACAAGCCAGCTCTATCGGGCCGTCGGATTACGGCGACGCTCCTTCGCCTGACGCCCGACCAGATAGGGAAGTGGGAAGGCAGCGGACGAGACAATCTTCGCACACTTGCCCTTCCCGATGGCCCGAAAAGCAAGGTCGCCTTCGACGTCGGTTGTTCACGGACTCGGCCAGCCGTCGAAGTGCGGTCCTTTGCCGGCGGCGTACGCTACATCCGGTTTGACAAGTTCGAGGTGGAACCTGTTCGAAAGGTCGCGGAAGCGTTGCGACAGGCCGGGCCGGCAGGTGTGGTGATCGATCTTCGTTTCAACAGCGGCGGGTTCCCGATGCTCCTCCTAAACCTACTCCTGCCGCCAGGTCGCCCCGTCTACAGGACGGTAGACGCGTCCGGCCGCGGGGTGTTCAAGACCGATGCTGATGGCGATGCCGCGCCCTATGCCGGCCCACTCGCGATCCTAACCGGTCCTGCATCTGCAAGCGCCGCAGAGGTATCGACTGCGGTACTCAAGCGGCTTGGCCGTGCCATCGTAATCGGACGGCGAACGAATGGGTCCGTTCTAGGTGCCCCCACCTTTCCGCTTCCCGACGGCGGGCGGGTACAGGTGCCGGTGCAGGAAGTAATAATGCTGGATGGAACGCGTCTGGAAGGGGCCGGTGTCGCGCCAAATCTCGCGGTCCTCGCTTCGTCGGCGGATCTTCGCGCTGGACGCGACACTGCGCTGTTTGAGGCACTTCGCGCCCTGAACCGTTCACGTCCGCCGACGCAGTAACGAAATCGCGTCCCGATCATACGTCGATTGAGGGCGTGCAGTTTCGCGATGCCCGTTTTACCATTTTTTGTGGGAAAAGCAGTAGCCCCGGGCAATATCGGCTATGGCCACCTGCCTTCCTAAAAGCGGCCTGTCCGGTTGCCACCACTTATCGCCGTTCAGCGGTCGAATGTACGGAAAGCCCGGTTCCCGTCACGAGTGTGTGACAAACAGTTGTTTTGCGACGCCTGAGTGAACCTGCCGGGGCTTAGCGTATTTGAGACCGTCCGATGTGCCGCCCTCTGAATGATGCTTCAGCAGTGCTATTTGAATAGGTGCCGTATGGTCCTCTTGGGTTAAGGCTTCAGCCGGACTAGGCGATCAAATTGACCTGAATTTTATACGCAGTTTTATCACGTAAAACGGACTAGCCCGTAGCGGTGAGCTAGGGGCATAGCTAAAACGTACCGGCTGCATCTCAATCATTCGCACGACTTGGAAGAGGAAGGGCGTGGGAAGGGGAGGGGCTTCGGCCAGGATCGATGGTGCCTTACTCATGGTTCATTGAGGTCGCCCCATCGGAGCCGCCCTGCCTTCTCATAATGCCATCTCGACGGCGCAATTTGGAGAAAGTGGTTTTGAGAACGGATTTTGAGAAAAGCTCGGTACTTGAGGCGCGGGACCGACCAAAAGACGTCAGCTATCTCGCTGGCAGTTCCTTTTGGAGAATGGGCAAACACGCTTGACCCTGTAGCTACTACAGACCTTATGGAATGGCTCGAACGCATCCATCGGCGGTGCGCAGTTCGGGAATAGCAGTTGCGATGAAGATACATGCTCGCGGGCTGGTCGCCTCAACAGCCTTGACGATCGCGGCATCCTTGTTCGCGCCTACGCCCACCTTCGCACAAGATCGCCCTGCCAGCGAGGAACCAGAGGAAGGGGAGGATATCATCGTGCAGGCGACGCGGACGGGTCGCCGCGTGCAGGACGAACCAATTCGTGCCGAGGTGCTAGACCGGGAGGAAATTGAGGAAAAAATCCTCATGTCGCCCGGCAACGTCGCCATGCTGGTAAACGAGACGCCGGGTGTGCGGGTACAGGTAACGTCACCGGCTACCGGAGCATCCAACGTCCGCGTGCAGGGGCTCAAGGGTCGCTACACGCAAATCCTTGCTGACGGCCTGCCACTCTATGGCGGACAGACGCCTTCGATCGGCCTGCTGCAAATTACACCTACCGATCTTGGACAGGTTGAAATCATCAAGGGTGCGGCATCAGCGCTCTATGGCCCTTCCGCGCTTGGTGGCGTCATCAACCTCGTATCGCGTCGGCCCGCGACTGAACAACAGGCCGAACTTCTGCTCAACGCCACAAGTCGGGGCGGACAGGACGTTACTGCCTATAACTCAGCGCCGCTGACCGACGATCTTAGCTACTCCCTCACAGGCGGTTTTAGCCGGCAGGATCGGCGGGACGTAGATGGTGATGGCTGGGCGAACATACCGGGCTATCGTCGCTGGACCGTTCGCCCCCGGCTGTTCTGGGATGGAGCAAACGGAGCGAAAGCGTTGCTGACGGTTGGGGCGATGACCGAACAGCGCAATGGCGGGACGCTGCCGGGGCGGGTGGTGCCCGATGGTACGGCCTTTCCTCAAGATCAGCGAAGCCACCGTCTCGATGCCGGGCTGAACGCCCAAACTCCGATCGAGGGGCTGGGGACGTTGTACCTTCGGGCATCGGGCGTCACTCAGTCGCATCTTCACCGTTTCGGCAACGTCGTGGAGAATGATCGTCACCGTACGCTGTTGACCGAAACATCGCTAGGCGGCGGTACGGGTGCGACCACATGGCTTGCCGGTGCAGCCTATCAGGTGGACACCTACCGCTCTCGCACCTTTCCCGCGTTTGACTACACCTACCGGGTGCCAGCGCTGTTCGCGCAACTGGAACAGAAGGTGTTGCCGGACCTGACGCTGGCGGGAAGCGCGCGCTGGGACGATCATAGCGAATATGGCTCCCGGCTAAGCCCGCGTGTGTCGATGCTGTTTAAGCCGGGACCGTGGACGGTGCGGGCGTCGCTTGGTCGGGGCTTCTACGCGCCCACGCCGTTCGTCGAGGAAATCGAAGCGGCCGGGCTGTCACGGCTCGATCCGCTGCGTGGGCTTCGTGCCGAGACGGCGGACAGCGCGTCGATCGACTTCGGCTATGCGCGAGGCCCCGTTGAGGCGAGCCTGACGCTGTTCGGCTCGAACATCGACCATGCCGTGCAACTTCGCGACATTGCCGCCGATCGCGTCGCCCTCGGCAACGCCGATGGTGTGACCCGCACGCGGGGAGCCGAGCTGCTGCTGCGCTATCATTTGAAGGCGATCACTTTCACGGGCAGCTACGTCCACACTGATGCGACGGAGCCGAACCCGGATGTCTTTGGACGCCGCGCCGTGCCACTGACCCCGCGCGATACCGCTGGCCTGACGGCTGTTTGGGAAAAGCGCGGCCGGGGTCGGCTCGGTCTGGAAGCCTATTACACAGGCCGGCAGGGTTTGGAGGACAACCCCTACCGATCGCGGAGCCGGCCTTATGTCGAGCTGGGCGCGATGGGGGAGCTTATGCTGGGATCGGTCAGCCTGTTCGTCAACGCGGAGAACCTGCTGAACGTCCGCCAGACCCGCTATAACCCGCTGCTGCTGCCATCCCGCGCGCCGGATGGCGCGTGGACTGTGGATCAATGGGCCTCGCTGGAAGGCCGCACGATAAACGGGGGCGTGCGCTTCCGGTTCGGCGCTGGTGCTGATTGATCCTCGTGCAATTCCGCGCGGGCCTGGCGTATGATCTGCCAGCCCCCCGACAGCCCAAGTCCCGCGAGGATCGCGGCAACTGCGATATCCGGCCAGCCGGTGCCCGTCCCGAATACGCCGAAAGCGGCGGCAACGACGGCGATGTTGCCAATCGCGTCGTTGCGCGAACATATCCAGACAGACCGGCGATTGGCTTCGCCATGTCGATGACGCCAAAGGATGACCGCACATATGAGGTTCGCGGCCAGCGCCAGCCCACCCACGACGCCCATCGTTTCCGCGGCCGGGAGCGTGCCTCGCGTCGCCATCCAGACGGTGCTGCCGATTACCCATGCGCTAAGCAGGATCAGCGAACCGCCTTTCACCAGAGCCGCACGCGCCCGCCAGCGGAGCGCAAAGCCGGCTACCCCAAGGCTGATGGCATAGTTTGCAGTATCACCGAGGAAGTCGAGCGCATCGGCCTTGAGGGATGCCGACTGCGCCGAAACGCCGGCTGCGATCTCGACGCCGAACATGCCGGCGTTGATCGCCAGCGCTATCCAAANTCGCGGCGGGGGCGGCGCAACCGCCGCAACAACCTCCTGCCATGCCGTCACCTCACAAATGTTTGATGACGCCCTATCTAGTGTCTGTAGTAGCTACAGGGTCAAGGCATGGCGCTGACAATCGGCGATCTGAGCAAGGCGACGAACACGAAGGTTGAGACGGTGCGCTATTACGAGCGCATCGGTCTGTTGCCGAAACCGCCGCGCACGGCGGGTAATTACCGCGATTATGGGCAGGCGGAGCTAGGTCGCCTATCGTTCATCCGCCGCGCCCGCGATCTCGGCTTTTCCCTCGACCAAGTGCGGGCGCTCCTAGGTCTATCCGACGACCGTAGCTGCGACTGCGCCGGCATCGACCGCATTGCCAATGAGCATTTGCGCGAGGTTGATCGAAAGCTTGCTGACCTGGGTGCCCTCCGTCGCGAACTGAAGGCGGTGATCGATTCATGCGATGGCGGCACCATCGCCGAATGCCGGATCATTGAGGCCTTAGGACCATCTGTGGGCGGTTAGACTATTCCCAAACCTCTATGCTGGACGGATTTCGAGAAGGCTTAGGGTTTCTCGTTTTTCGATCGTTGAATGAGAACCGCTACGTGAACCACAAAGCTGGAGACGGTGAGCGGATAGTCAACGAGTTGTCATTTCCAATCGCTAACTCGGCTTTTTTGACGACGTTCACAAAGGCTGAAAACGGATGCACCCCTGCCTGCGATCAACCTGCTTGCTATCAATCTGTCTTGCAACGGCAGTAGTTGCTGGGCCGCAACGAACCGGCTGGACTAGCTTTGGGGTGATGGATAGCGCCCCCTATCTGTCCTTCTATGAAGGCAATCGTCCACGCCTGATACTCGGCTGTAATGGTACTCGTACAAACGTGCAGTTGCGCGGTTTCGCCGCAGCTCAGGCGTGGCCACAACCAACTTTGAACATATCATTTGGTAAGGTCGAGCGCTCCTCTAGGCCTGATTTGGCTATGGTTGGCGGCCAGACGGCTTATTCGTTCGACTTTCCAACCAGTCGGAACGTCTTAGTTAGTTTAGACGCAGGAGAAACAATAACCGCATCGTACCAACGGCAAGTCAGAACCTACCCCGCCATTCCCGAACTTCTTCGCAAACGGTTTGTAACGAATTGCGCAGCGCTCTTGCCACAGGGGTGGGCAGGGTAAAACCATTTTGATCGTACAACGAAACTTATGACTCAGCCTTCCCGAAAAGGAACGGCGATCGAGACGGCCGCGCATTCCCGGGATCGATCGCATTTCGGGAATGTCGGGGTTGGAGAGGGAAACAGCCCATCCGGTAATGGGAGGGAGAACCTTGCAAACCTGTGGCGCGACCTACAGTTCCTCAGGTATCGCGTCGATCGCCGAGGACACCCGGATGGCGACAAGGGGAAGGTCCAGCCGGTCCGCGAGGTTCAAAAGCTCGTTTAGTTGAGCCTTCAGATACTCAACGGTTTCTTGGTGTTCGGCGGTCATCCGGCGATCTAGTAGCGGCCAGCTGAGCTGGTCGATAACGCAAAGGCACTAGAGATCACTGATAATTGCACTACGCCGCTGCCGGCCGGCCGATTGCGGAACGCCGGACGCCGGCAGGACTAGCCTACTGCAACTTGCGTCAGTATCAGGCGGCAATGACTAAAACTGTCCGACAGCTTCGGGCCGGGGCTACCGAATACCGCGAACTTGCCGAGACCTTGGGTGGCGAGTCGATGAAGCAAGCACTACTAGAAATGGCAAGGGCTTTAGAGCGCCATGCGGACGCCCTGGAAAACGGGGATGAGGAATACTCTCGTCTGGTCTAGCCGCGCCCTTCCGTACGATCCCGCATTCTCGCGAGGGATCTTAATCGAGAACGCGACGGCCTTCTCGATTGCCGTTCCAAATGGAAAAGGCAGTCTGTCAGTGCGGCCTCGGATTTGCGAATGAAGGAGACGGTACAGCGCCTAAGCGCTTACGGCTCATTTAGCATTCGGCACTAAATCGGGATCATGTCACCCACCAACCTCCCCGGTGTCGGGTTGCCGAGCCGCCAGCGTCTTACACTAACCGAACGCATCGTGTTCGGGCTCTATGCAGCGGTATTCTGTCTGTGGGTGTTCGACATCAATGCGGCTGATACTGCTCTGGTCACGCCGATCAACGGGCGCTTCCTCGGCGGGGTGACTTGGCTTGGCGCGTTCCTTGGAGTCATGCTCGGCTGGTTCGTCGTCCGCTACTCTACGCGAACGCGAGCGGAGGCGTCATTCCGACGAAAGGTTATCATGGCCTCGCTGGTGCTTGTTACGTTCGGGACGTTCTACGCGGTCATTTTCGACCATGTCGCGTGGCGCGCAGCCAACATGCGAGCCTTTGCGGATAGTAGCTCCCCGATTACCTGGGCGAACTTTCCGATCGTCTCATATCGTATGCGCAAATCGCAGCCTGTTGTTTTGATCGACAGGCAGGGGGAGGAACGCCCGATCCCGATCTCACTAGCCGACTATCAATTGCTGGAGGCCACGGCCCACTCGTCCCGTTACTGTCTCAACCTACAACGTCAGCAGGTCGGAAGCGCCGTTCGCGTTTTTCGCCCTTCGGGTGCCGCGCCTAACGTTATCCCGGTAGAAGCTTGCGTTCCCAGCTAAGGTCAGACCGAAGGGTGTGACACCGCGTACAGATGGCAATTTGTTTTCGGATCAGACAGGTCGGGGGCGGCTGTTTCTCAAAATAGCATCCTATTTCAAGAATCTAAGCTGACACGGGCCGGTCGCAAAAGGGGTCCCTTTTGCAATGACAGGAACGCCCAACATCCGACATTGCGCATTTACTCCGTTACGGAAGCAACGGCACCTGAACGGTTGGGAGCAGTTCGAGGGTGTTTGAGCGGACGGTTACCGGCAACATCATCGCCCAAGGATGACCACTCTCTTGCCCCACATATACGACGTTAATCTGCGCATCGAGTGAGCCGGAACATCCCATTTGAACATAGAGCAGGTCGGTCGCCCTGGTTAGAGCAGCGACAAGCTTGCTGTTCTCCTTGTGCGGCAATGCTACGCCGTTGCGCTTGACCAAGGCATTCACCAGGCCCTGTCGGAAGCGCCATCGCAGATTGACCGAAAAGTTGCCGTTCGGCTTGCACGAGATTGAATTTGTGAGCGCCTGGTCCGTCTTGGTCGCGGGAAACTCGTTCACCGGCACTGGAAGAGATGAAGACACCTGGGCGGCGAGCGTGAGGGCGAGCTCGATCAGCATTCAGGCGGGCGCAGGAGCGCAACTAAGGGACCGGCGAGGTGCAAAGCATCGCCCTTTCGAGATGAGTAGGTGCAGGTCAGCATGGTACCCCACGCCTATTCTACTTTCACCCAGCAATGTCCGCTTTCCTCTCCATCCCGGACATTTTTGATGCAAAAATCAAAAGTTTTGCATCAAAGGCCTCGCGCAAATTGAGCACTGTGAGCCTGTGAAGGGTGCCCCCGCTCGACCTAGAAAGCCGCCCCTACGAGTCAAACATACTTGACTCTAAATGTCGCGTATGTTTGACATTGCGCGGAAGCGTAGGGGAAGCCGATGTACGAGTTCACTCACCGTGGGGCCGGGGTCAATTGGGCGGCTTTAGATCAAACCAGCCGACGCCTTGTGTCTGGGAGTATGGCGAGCGCCGTGGCGGCTGTTATGCCGCTTTTCAAATGGACCGCTGATGCGGCGCGCCGAGTGGGTATTGAGTTTCAGAGCCCAATGCCCCTTGACAGCACCGCTGTTTCAACTCCTTCTCTCTATCTGCCTGTCGCTTGGATTGTGGTCTGGGTGATCGGCTTTGCTGCCTTATCTGGCCTGCTATGGTGGCGCATGAGCATCCGTCAGGATGAGCTGTTTCATCGAGTGCAGAACTGGTCACTCGGCATGAGTGGCGCGTGGACTGCCGCTGCCCTCACAGTGTGGGGCCTGTTAAATATGACCGGGATTAGCCCGCCCATACAGGGTGCGGCCCCCCTGATCCTTTTCTCAGCACTCACAATCTTGTTCGGCCGGACCGCTGCGCGCAAATGGGCGTCTTAACTCGTCTCCCGGAACACCGGGCTGCATCGAACTTCACGCAGGCTGGATTGGCAACGCTCGTTGGCGTTTCCAGACAAACCATCAATTCAATCGAGACAGGTCGGTTTGAGCCTAGTTTGTCATTGGCGCTCAAGCTGGCCCATCTATTCAAAGTGCCTGTAGAGAACCTATTCAGCCTACCGGAAAATTAGACATCGGCAGTAGCGCGGCGGCTGTCCTGATGCAGAAATCACCAGTTTTGCATCAGCCTAGCGACAGCAGAATCCGTGAGTTTCTTCATGCACAACTTTGATGCGTACCGCGATGGTCAACGATCAATGCCGTATGCAGCCATTAGGCGCACAGTCGTTTGAATTGGCTCGGGGGCGAGGTCGAGGCGGACAGGTTCCTCGGGTGCAGGCGGCGGGGGCGGCGGGGGCGGCACGGACTCAGCCGCAGACTGCGCAGTGGCTGGCATCTCCAATGTTACTTCGCGATAGTTGGCATCCTGCACCCGCAATAACGGTCCAAGCTTGCTACCTGCTCCTTCAGCGATCGACCGCGCTTGCGTCTGCGCGCTAACCAGAGCCGCCTGCATGGCACGACGGCGTGCAATCGTATCGTCGTGTAACCAGAAGCCCCGCAGGTTCGCGTCCAAGCCACCAAGCCGACTGATTAAACCAACTAGGGTACCAGCGTCGGCCACACGGGAGGTTTGTATAGTGACAGGCATCGACGCAATGTAGCCAATGATTGCACAGGACCCCGTCGATAGCCGCTGTGGTCCATAGCTGCTCGCGTCACATTCTTTCGATCGCACTTGTATAATCGAGAGGGCCGAAGAGTGATATTCGCCTGCCTTCTGCAAAAGTCCAGCAACGCCTGTCCGCATCGCTTTGGAGCCATCGCGCAGCTTGGAACTAGCCTCATCTGACGTCACCCCCTCCCCACGAAGGGTAAATCCAACCGTGACCATGTCCGGAGGTGTCTTGGCAGTGCCGCTTGCTGAGACAAGGATCTGGGACGGTGAGGGCGTTTGGGCTCCTGCTGATGAGCTTACGGCAGTTATGATCGCAAGGACGGCCAATTTCATCTGTAGCTCCCAGAAGGATGGACGCTGCCGCCTTCACCGACAAGCGTAGCCGATCGCGTAACTGCTGCAATAGGAGAGAGCATCAGTTACTTTCTTGCAAAAGGGTTCGTTTTCGAGAAGCCGGGTCAGTTCGAAATTTCGAGCGCTTGTCGTTCAGCCTTCCTTGGGAAGGAACCGCGTTTAATTATGACAAACTGCTGCGTCAGCGACTCACACTAGCCACGGCTAAAGCCATTATCGTCAGAGTAACGAGCAACCCGCCCACGCCTAATATGGTTCTCGATTTGTCAGTGGGGCCTGCGTTCAACGAGCTAGCAATGGGCCTTGTTGTAGATGATGGACTTAGATTATTTACGTTCCCACCACTATTTCTGTTCCGGTACTCGCTACGCTTTAGTCGGTACTGGTCGTATTTTAAGCGACATATCTCATTGTCTAATATGTTAATCGCTTCTGTAAGCGACTTAGTAATGCCGGGGGCCTCCGCCGACCTGTTTTGATCGGGATCGTATTTTACCATTAGCGTTTTGTATGCGGCTCGAATGGTAGCAGAGTCGGAATCTGGTGTGACGCCGAGAATACGGTAATAATCTTTCGTATAATCCATATCGCTCACCAGATCATGCAATAGCATTCACGCGCGTTATCGATTGCCATGGACCGCCGTCGGTCCGCAACGCGAAATTTGGCGCGCCAGATTTGCCCCTCGATATTATGACGCGTTTCAGCCACTCGGACCGGGTGCACAATCGCTTTCGCATCGGCATGCCGATTTTCGGATTTCACGATCGTTTGAGAGAGGGCTGGAGGCGGGTGGGTGGTTCTATGCATATGGTCGCAGCCTTCCCGTTTGATCATCCCGGCGAGCCCGTGTCGCTCTACGACTACGCGCCCGTGCTGCGTGTTCATGATCGTGGCGGCGATTGGGTTTTGAAGAGAACGGGACTGGTCCATTCAGACGGTGAGGCGATTGGTCGATGGCTTACGGCGCTACGTGGCCTAGGCGTTGATGTGGTGGCTCCAGCAGCTCACCTCCACCCCAATCCCCGCCGTCTCGATGATGGCAAAGAGTGGGTGGTCTATCCCTTCGTGTCGGGCACCGGCTACCATGCTGGTGAGGGCGAGATTGCCGACGCTGGGCGTTTACTCGGCCGAATGCACGCGGCCGATCCTTCCGAGGGGAGCGCCTTGGCGACTTACAGGGAGCCCGTGGTCCGAGATGCCGAATGGATCGAGCCGCACCTTGCTCTGGCCGAAAATGCTATCGAAGCAGCCGGTGCGGATCGGTACTCACTTCGGGAGGTGACGCTAGCGCGCCTCGCCGGGGCCGAACCGATTACAGGCTTGCCGCTCGCCGGGTGCAGCTTCGACTTCAAGGCGTCGAACCTGGTTTTCAGCCCGAAACCCACGCTAGTCGATCCCGATCATGCGGCACGGATACCGAGGCTCTACGACCTCGCGGTCGCGCTGCTGCTGTTCCACTGCGATCTCTCCACCGCTCCCGGTCGATTATGGACGCCTGCCGAGTGGGCGACCTTTCTACGGGGCTATGCCGGGCATGTCGCTTTCAACAACGCGGAGCTGACGGCGTGGCCGTCGATCCTGGAACTGGCATGGCTCGATCAAGGCGTCTGGATTTTAGGAAACTGGCCGGAAGGCTGGGCGGATGCGAAGGATCGCGCATACCTATTGGACGTAGCTGCCTTTGATCCGGCGGTGTTCCCGCTAACGCCCCCGGATCAAACCCTAAGGGGGTAGCGGCTTTCCCGATATACGATCCCTTGTGACACAGGGAGGGCGCGGTGATCGGCATTTTTCAACAGCCACGACCGTTACAGGATGCCTGTCTCGATTACCGGACCCTTTAGGACAGCGCCTAAATCGCCGTTCTCAATCGGAAGGGTCGCGCATGCCACTATCACCAATCGGTCTATGAAAACGGCCGTGCTATATTGATTACTTTGCCCTCTGACAGGCATATTCAGAAATCACATCACTGATCGAGCCGTCAGTCAGCATACCCATATCGCCCGGGTTTGGGCTGTCAGCCTTAGCTTGTTCGAGGGTGTCGCCTTCGCCGAGATAGCGGAAAGTCATCGCTGCACAGTCGATTTCTCGGCGTGCATAGCTGACACCTGATTTCCCTACCCTTCGCGAAATGGCAATCAGGTTGCCGTTTTTGCCGGGGCTTACATCGAGAAGCCGGTAGCCGACACCGGGGTCGCTGGGCACATCGATGGCGTCGCCGGGTTCGGATGCCGGAGCAGGCTGTGAGGTGGCTTGCTCTAACATGTTAGCCGTTGCGTCAGCCTCCACCTCGTTTTCGGGTGCCTGCGCACAGCCCCCAACAGCGAGTGCAAGGCTAATAAGTAATAGACGCATATGATGTCCCACCGTATTTATTGAGTCGTAGGCTGTCATCGATCTATCGGCCAATCAAGACGACGAAGTCCAATGGCCTTCGGGATTGCGGGGGTGCCCACCGAAAACTTTCATTCCCAAAACTCGATTCTCAATCGGGAAGTGCGACGCTGGTTGGCCGATACGCAACGTGGAGTTCATGCCGCCAGCGCCAGTCCTGCTCCATCCTCATCGTCGTTCGCAGGTGAAACGCAACTGCGGCGCCGATTGCGGCGAACCCGTCTAGCCTTACCCTTTGTAAGTGCAGCAGAGCGAAAAGGAAGGATCGCAAGTACCGCTGAGACGCTCACTCGGCGTATTGCCCCCCATGCTACTGCTAAACCAGTAGTCGCCTCAATGACGGTGCTGATTTCGAAGGTTGTAAGCCAAATGGTTAATTCAGGGACGGCCAGGCCCGCCATGCGGATTCGATCACCGTCTTCGGCAGTTACGTGCAAGACGATCAATAACAGAACGGCGATCGCAATCGCGACGTTGCCCCGTGTAAGGCGGTTTGCCGCAACGGCGGGTAGCTGCACCATCACACTGTGCAGCGACCGTCCGATCTGTGTGTCCCCGGCCACGATCAAGGCTGCCCAGCACATCAAGAACAGAACTATCGGCGTCATATAACCGCACTCCGTTTTGCGCCTTCAAGAATATGAACATCCGACGGGTTCAGATCACTAGGATGCACAGTCCACCCCCGCCAGGTCAGCCCGGTTCTCACTCCGACAAACATTGCAGAGCCAACCAGCGATGCAAATAGTCCGACCCACAGTGCATCGAAGAGCATGAGCATCCACACGATCGGTAGTGGTTGTCCCAAAGCCAGCTTGTGGTTGGCCATGTGGAGCGCCTGCGATGGGGCGAATGCCACAGCGACCAGCACGCTGAGCATGATCGCGGCAGGCAGCAGCGACGTCATAGCGCGCTTTGGCGTCACGGACCCGTCCTCCACTAACGCGCCAATGACGTAGATCAGAAAGCCCCCCTGAATCACGGCAGAAACGATCTGGAGAGGTATATTGATCACGGGTGACAAGCCTTGCTTGCCCAGCCAGGCGAACGGCCACGCAATAGCGAACCCTATGATCAATCCCGCCGCGACGCGCAGCAGAGTTGCTGGCGGGACCAGTAGTGTTTGAGGGATCGACCTCACTGACCAGAACCGCGCGACAGCGAGCATGGCGATCATGAACCCTGCCACCTTTACGTAGCCAAAACCCCAGCGAAGTGGATCGTTAGCAAGCGCGCGGAAACGCCCGGCGGAGTCGAACATACCCAGATGGATCTCTGCGACATGCTGCATGAATTCCGGCAGCACAGCGATCCCCAGGATCAGCGGCGCGGTCACGATCGTCCGCCCGCCATGCTGATAGGTTTCGAGCACGGCGCGCCCTACACCACGTAGCGCGCTGCCGATCCCCCTTCGCGTTCCGGCTTTCTCCGCAAGTTCGATCAATCCGTTTCCCCCATTTGCGTGAAACTCAGGATGTCACCCGGCTGACAGTCGAGCACCTCGCAGATTGCCTCCAGGGTCGAGAAGCGGATCGCCTTCGCTTTGCCAGTCTTCAGGATCGATACGTTCGCCATCGTGATATCGACCGCCTGCGATAGCTCGGTCAACGTCATCCGCCGAGCCGCCAGCATGTCGTCGAGTGTGACGACAACGGGCATCAGACGGTCATTGCCAGATCGTCACGCATCGCCGCACCGACGCGGAACACACGGGCAAGCACGAAGAGCATCACCACGCCGATCCAGCCGGTAAAGCCGGGAACCCATGTTGCGTGATCGATACCAAGACGATCAAGCGCGAACACGATCGCACCGAATGCGAGATCAAGCACCTGGATCGCGAACAAAGCCCAGCCAATCCGCTGAAGCCGATCTGCGTTGGCGACGATGAACGGGTCGCCCGCGCGTACCGTGTCCATAATCGACAACAGGCGGCTGAAGAGCTGGTAGACCGCGACGCAGACGACAATGCTGAGCATGCCTGTGGCCCGCAGCAAGGCGATCGTCTCAGTTACATGGCGGCCGTGATATTTTGCAGAAATCTGCGCGGACAAAGCGTCGCCGAACACGAACGAAAGGATGATTGCGATCACAAAACCGAATGCCACCACCCAGTTCAGCCAGTGCGCAAACCGTACCAATCCGTTTGCGACGACAAGAATACGATCTTGCACACAGCCCTCCGTTTATCGAAAAACGATATATATTGTTTTTCGATAAACCGTCAACTATCTTGGGAGGCAGGACAATGCCCGATCGGGCATTATCGGTTTGGGCGAGCGCTGAACCCAGAGAGCGTCTGCATTCCGCATCGGGCTACAAGAATTACTGTGGTTCAGGCTCAAAACAGCAGCAATTCCGAGACTCCGGCCAAGCCGTGATGCGGACATTTACCACTGACAGACCGGGCCAATTAGCCCTGATATCTGCGCGTTTCGGGAAGCCCAACGCCTTCTCAGAATTCGATCCTTTTTCAGAATCTGAACAATCCAGCTTGGGTTCGATCAAGCTGAGCCCCCCTGGTGCCGCGAACAATGCCTGCTGAGGTGCCGTTTGAACGGGTGCCGTTTGGTCCTTCTTGGTTCAGGCTTAAGCCGGACCAACTGGGCAAATTGACCAGATTCTTATGCGCAAATTCTTGACACAAAACGGACCAGATTAGAGAAGTACGCTGCGGGTATACCCTAAAAGTACTGCACTGCAGACGGACGTTTTGCACCGGCTTAGATTTCGGGAGTGGGGTGGGCGCGCGGTATCCCGTTGAAGTTCGTGCTATTAATGACACCGTTTCTGCAATGCTGGTCGTGCGACGGCGTCAGCTAGATGATCATGCCGTCCGAGGCATTTCGGTGATAGACGCCGTCACTGCCGTTGCGCTTCGGATGGCCGGTGCCTGCGTCGCTGCCGCCATCAGATCGACGTCCGTCAGATCGCGGTGATCGATCCACCATTTGGCGTCAGTTATCTGAAGGCAAGCGTAACAATCGGCGCCGCTGTTCAGGTTGGTTAGCGCCGCGAGCCGCTTGGTCCTGATCGTCGACGCCCAGCCAATTTGCCGATCGGTGCCGGTCAGCAGCGGAAGATCGAGGTGGGAGATAGCGGCCCTGCTTAACGCTGCCGCAGCGGCTTCCTCAGCTCGCTTTTCAGCAACGAAGCAGTCTCGACAGTTCGTCGTCTTCAGCCACCGGGCCTTGCGTTCCTGCTGGCTGTCAAAGCCCGTGAGATGATGAGCTTGCTCATGACCGCACGCATGAATGATCCGCTGTTCCATGGCCGGCATGATGCCTGTTCGTGTTTTGTGAGCAACGCCAATGAGTCGGGTTGAATCAAAATTGCGCCGAGTGCCTCACTACGAGAGGAATGGTCTGCCCGATAAGCTGGTGCAACGCCGTCAGCGTTCACAAGATCTGGGCCAACCAATGTGCCGACGAGCCGAACGCGTTTCTCAATGAGACCGACGGGAGTGCGATGCAGTTCCAGCTCGTAGCGCCCACCAACATCGCGGCGAAGGTAGAAGACCCCGCCATCGCGGATCAAAGTGCCAATCTCATTGATCCGGGTTCCAATCGCTACCATCGCTGCGCCCTTGCTCCATCATCGTTGTGCATAGTTGCGAGCAATCTTTGCCTGTAACCGATGTGGCTCAGCGTGAGTGCATCATCCTGCTGACACGTACCCGTGCGGCTTTCAAAGACGGATATCGCGCCGCGCCATTTCCAAGAACGCCATGTCCCCAATTGGCGGGCGGGGCTCGGCCTTAAAGATGTCAGCTAGATCGAGCAGATCCTCGTTAGAAAGGTTCGCGATCGAGGCTTCGATTTCGGCAAGGCGCTGCACCGCGCGATCGCCGCGATCGGCGAGCCGCTTTATTCTTGTCTTGAGCATGCGCGCTTCTACCACATTGGTCTCGGGGGCGGCAGCGGCATTCGCGGCCGGGCGGCTGGGACCATCCGAAAAAGCCGTTTGCCAACCTGTACGAACAAAGGTTCTCCGAAGGGACAGCACCGCGCTCCGACAGATGTCGAAGGGCAGGAGCGTGCAGCTTGTCCAGTGAAAACGGCGAGTTCGTGATGCAGGCGGACCGCTCGCATTTATGGTAAAACTGGTGGAAAGCGGACATTGCGGGGTACGGCACGATTGCTATTCTGACGCGATGAGAGATGCTCGGCTCTGGAAATTCGTAACCTTGGGCGGACTCGTAATAGGCGGAGTTCAAGTGTTCAGCCGTCCGGGAGCGAATGTGCTGTCCGTCAGGATGACTCGGGGCGCGATGTTAGAAGGTGTCTGGACACGCTCCGACAGCCTGTTCCGTTATCCAAGTTGGTCCACGGGGCAGATCGAGTCAGACACGGCATTGCCTGACGTCGTGGACAGATGCGGCGGAGCATCTGACCTTACGGCGGTTGCCGAACGCGCTGCGGACTCGGGTTACGCGCTGCGAGACAAGGCTCAGTCCATGTATCGCAATGACATCATCGAGACGATCGCCGAGGCCGTGCCTTGGTGGCGCGTGAAACTGTGGCAAATCAGTTTCGGCCTCGGCTTCTGGTCAGGTAAATTAGATGAACCATCTAAGTACCTCTCCGGCGATCAGATCGCGCAGGCTCGTAGGTCTTCGGATAACTGGTACCAGCGGGTGACAAATCGCATTCTCTGCGACGCGGTACGAAGCGTGAAGGCGGGAGAGCCTCCTATTTGATCAGATACCGCCTATCAAACGGATGGCGCTGAGACCAACGGCTATGTCCGCAATTGGGCGATTGTGTTGAAAAAGTCGGGCTTGCAGTAGTGTCGGCGG
>NZ_JACYVM010000025.1:0-21006 GCF_014842355.1 Sphingomonas sp. CFBP 13706 | reverse complement strand
GGCCGGGGCCCAGTTGGGATAGCGGTGCGATTCATGCGTGAAGGTTCACCCAACTGGGCCCCGGCCTCCGCCGGGGTGGTGCAGAGTGTGAGGCAAGGCGTGGGCCGCACCCTCATGTTCCCCCGCCTTCGCGGGGGAACAGGCGCCCGCAGGATCAAATATCCAGCGCCCACCCGTCGCGCCCCTTGGGATCGAACGGCCCGTCCGCCACGAACCGCGTCGCCCCCGCGCGCAACCGCAGCACGCTCCAGTCCCCCCGCCGGTCGACAGCCTTCAGCGAACACCCGCACGCTTCATACGCCGCGACCACGCCCGCGCGCTGCGTCTCGAGCAGCCCCGCCAGCACGATCGTCGCCCCCGCATCGGCGATCGACGCGATCTCGGGCGCCATCGACACCAAAGGCCCCGCCAGGATGTTCGCGATCACCAGGTCATAGGGCGCGCGCGCGACGATCGCGTCGTCGAGCGTGCCGTCGGCCACCACCAGGTCGATCCCCGCGACCCCGTTCAGGTCCGCATTCTCCTGCGTCACCTCGATCGAGACCGGATCGATATCCGTCCCCATCACCGCCGCATCGGACCACAGATGCGCCGCGGCAAAGGCGAGCAGCCCGGTCCCCGTGCCGATGTCGATGACGTTGGCGAACCGCTCGCCCGCCGCCGCATCCGCCAGCCCGTCGAGCATCGCCAGGCACCCGCTGGTCGTCTCGTGATGCCCCGTCCCGAACGCACGGCTCGCCTCGATCAGGAAGGCGCGCTTGCCCGCGGGCACCGCGTCGGCATGCGCGCGGGTGTGGACGAAGAACCGCCCGACCGACAGCGGCTCGAGCCCCGCCTGGCTCATCGTCACCCAGTCCGCCGCGGCCAGCCGCTCGACCGCGATCGCCGCCTTCGCCGCGCTCGGCACCAGCGCGCGCACCGCCGCGACCGTGTCGGCGCCCGGCTCATGCTCGAAATACGCGTCGAGCCGCCAGGATTCGACGTCGTCCTCGATCTCCTCGGTGGTCATCAGCACCGCGTCGCCCGGGATCGCATCGCCCAGATCGCCGCTCGCATCGATCGCCTCCGCCTCCGCGCGCGTGCAGGGCAGCGTCAGTTTCCAGCTCTCAGCGGACATGGCTCGCCCCGTTCACGTCGATCACCGCGCCGGTCATCGAGGGCGGCGCCTCGAGCGCGCAATAGCGTGCGACCGAGGCCACTTCGGCGGGGTCCGCCACCTTGCCGAGCGGAATGTCGGCGAGCAGCGCATCGCCGCCGCGGCTCGACAGATAATCCTCCGCCATCCCGGTCATCGTGAAGCCCGGGCAGATCGCGAACGCCAGGATCCCCTCGCGGGCATAGCCGCGCGCGATCGTCTTGGTCATCGCGACCATCCCCGCCTTCGACGCGGCATAATGCCAGTGCGCGGGCGAATCGCCGCGATAGGCGGCGCGGCTGGCGATGTTGACGATCCGGCCCGCGAACCCGCGCGCCTGCCAGTGCAGCACCGCGAGCCGGCACAGTTCGGCGGACGCGGTCAGGTTGATCCGCATCGTCCGCTCCCACTGAGCGGTCCAGTCGCCGTCACCCAGCGGGCTCGCCTCGAACACCCCGGCATTGTTGATCAGCACGTCGATCGTGCCGCCGGCCTGTTCCAGCGCGGCGTTCCACAGCGCGGTCGGCCCCGCGGGGTCGGCGAAGTCGGCGGGGAGCCCGCTCGCGCTGCCCCCGCTGGTGCTCTTGTGGCCGATGACGGTGGCGCCCGCGTCGGTCAGCGCCTGGTGAATGGCCGCGCCGATGCCCCGGCTCGACCCTGTGAGTAGGATGGTCATGCCCGGGGCCTTAGCGCGCCCGGTAAGGGTCCGTCACCTGCCCGATTGCACTGCGGTGAGGTCGCTCACGCGACGCTGGACGAAAACCCGTCGGCGGCACCGCGCAGCACGCTCAGCTTGTCGTCGATCAGCCCGAAATCCTGGCCGAGCAGCGTGATCTCGTTGGCGACCGCCTCCGCATCGCCGCGGATCATGTCGATCGTCGCGGACATCGTGTCGGCGGCCAGCGCGGTCTCGTCGACCGCGGCGGTGATCGACGCGACGGTCCGCGCCTGCGCGTCCATCGCCTGGCGAATCCGCAGCGCGCTGTCCTGGACCTCGCCGACGGTCGTGCGGATGCCGACGCTGGTCGTCACCGAGCTGTGCGTCGCGGCCTGGATCGCGGCGATCTTGGTCGCGATGTCGTCGGTCGCGCGCGCGGTCTGGCTGGCGAGGCTCTTCACCTCCTGCGCCACCACCGCAAAGCCGCGCCCCGCATCGCCTGCACGCGCCGCCTCGATCGTCGCGTTGAGCGCGAGCAGATTGGTCTGCCCCGCGATCGTCCGGATCAGCCCCAGGATCGACTCGATCGACTGGGCATGCGCGCTCAGCGTTTCGGACATGCCGACCGCGTCGGTCGCCTGCGCCGACGCGCGGTTGGCGATCTCGGCGGCCGCCTCGACCTCGATCCGCGCGCCCTCGATCGCACAGATCAGTCCCGAGGCGGTATGCGCCGCCACGCGCATCGCCAGCGCGGACTGTTCGGCGGCGGCGGCGACCTCGCTCGTCTTGCCGAGCACGCTGCGGGTCGAGGTCGACGCGCCCATCGCCTGGACGCGGATCCGCGCGCCCAGCTCGGCGGTGTCCTCGATCGACGAGGCGATGCTGTCGCGGAACGCCGCCGCCCGCGCGCTGCGGGCGATCCGCGCCGCCTCGGCATCGGACGCGCTCAGATGCGAAGCCATGATGTCCGCCTCGATCAGCGCGAGCCGCTGGATCACGTCGCCCAACATCCGCATCGACGCGGTGTCGGTGCCGACCCGCTCGGCGATCAGCCCGAGCGTGACGCTGTGCGCGAACGCCAGCGCGGCGAGCAAGGCGGGCAGCGGGATGTTCGCCTTGCGCGACTGGACCGCATGGTCGATCGCGATGTCCCGCCACGCCAGGTCATAGGGGGAGAGATATTTCAGCCGGACATAGTGCGCGCTCGCGACGATGCTGCGCTCGAGTCGCTCGGGGGTGAAGGCGGGCCGGACATGAAGCGCGCTCTCGAGCGAGAGGTAATGCCGCCAGAACGTCTCCGCGATCAGCCGGTGGTCGGCGGCGTCCAGCATCGCGGTCAGCGTCGCGCAGCTCGGCCCGATCGCGCCGTCCCAGTCATAGTCGCGCACGCGTTCGTACAGCGGCCGGCCATCATTGCCCCAGTCCAGCGTGCCGTGTGGCACGCCATTGCTCATGCGGTCGATTGGCGCGGTCATGCTCCCCCCTTGTGCCGTCCGTTATGCAGCCACCTTCGCGATGAATACGCCCGCGCTGGTCTTCAGATTGCTCAGCCGGCTGTCGAGCATGTCGAAGCCCCGGCCGACGCCGTCGATCTCGGTCGCCACCATTTCGGTATCCGCCCTGATCGCCGCGATCGTCGTCGACATCGAATCGGCGGCGAGCGCGGTCTCGTCGACCGCGGCGGTGATCGCGGTGACGGTCTGCGCCTGCGCCTCCATCGCGTGCCGGATCCGGTCGGCGCTGTCCTGCACCTCGGCGACGGTCGCCTTGATGCTCGCATTGGTCGCGACCGTGCCGCGCGTCGCCGACTGGATCGCGGCGATCTTGGCGGCGATGTCGTCGGTCGCGCGTGCGGTCTGGCTGGCGAGGCTCTTCACCTCCTGCGCCACCACCGCGAAGCCGCGTCCCGCATCGCCCGCGCGCGCCGCCTCGATCGTCGCGTTGAGCGCGAGCAGGTTGGTCTGGCCGGCAATGTCGCGGATCAGCCCCAGGATCGACTCGATCGACTTGGCGTGATCGCTCAGCGCCTCGGACATGCCGACCGCGTCGGTCGCCTGTGCGGATGCGCGATTGGCGATCTCGGCGGCGGCCTCGACCTCGCTGCGCGCATCCTCGATCGCGCGGATCAGCCCCGCGGCGGTCTGCGCGGCCTCGCGCATCGCGACGGCGGACTGTTCGGCGGCGGCGGCCACCTCGCTCGCCTTGCCCAGCACCGCGCGGGTCGAGGCCGAGCTGCGGACCGCCTGCTCGCGCAGCACATGCCCCTCGTCGGTCGCGGTCTCGACCATCGTCGCGATTCCGTCGCGGAATTCGACCGCCAGCGTGTCGCGCGCGCCCTGCGCCGAGAAGTTGCGATATTTGGTATAGATCGCCACGGTGATCTCACCTTCCAGCGCCGACAGCCTCATCAGCGTGTCGATATACAGGGAAAGTGGGTCATTGTCGCGCGCCACGCTCTGCATCAGCACGCCGAGTGCGGCACGGTCGCTCGCGCTGATCATCGACAGCAACGCCATCGGCGACACGTCGGCGGCATAGGCCGCGGCGACCGATCGCTCGACCGATTCGACCCAGCCGCGCGCATTGGTGTTGAGGAAGCGGTCGCGCAGGAAATTGCAGCCGACCTCGATCATCGCGTCGGCCTCGTGCGGCGACCAGATCCGCTCGTTGCTGAAACAGCGCTGCCACTGTTCCCAATAGGCCTGGGAGATCGTGACGACATGCGGTTCGATCAGCGCCCAGAGCTCGCGGCTGGCCGCCGCGAGCGAGCCGTCGAAGTCGAACGCGCGCAGCCGTGCGGCCAGGTCGATCTGGGTGGCGATCGACCCGGGGGCCGGCATGTCGAGTGAGGTCAAAGGGTAAACTCCGGATCGCGTTGCCCGGCCAGCGCTAACGGTGATTCCTTAAGGCCAGGTTAGGGATCGATGCCGCGGGGCAGGGGGCGCCCGCCGCCCCGCCCGACCAACCGTCCGGCAGCCCCTGCGCATTGCCCTGGGTTATCAAGCCGGGCGGCGATGGGTTGCATCGCAGCACATGGCGTCTAATAGACCGGCAAACCGTTCGTTACTCGCCCTTCGTACTCGAGGACACAGCCCTTGGCATCGCGCAACCCGGCACGCCCGCTTTCTCCCCATCTGCAGGTCTATAAATGGGGCCCGCACATGCTGGTCTCGATCCTGCACCGCGCGACCGGCAGCGGCATGGCGACCGTCGGCAGCCTGCTGCTCGTCTGGTGGCTCGCCGCGATCGCCTCGGGGGATCAGGCCTATGCGACCTTTGTCGACGTGTTCACGACCGATACGGGCGGGCTCAACATTCTGGGTTATGTCATCGGCATCGGCCTGACCTGGTCGCTGCTCCAGCACATGATGACGGGCATCCGCCATCTGGTGATGGACACCGGCGCCGGATTCGAACTCAAGCGCAACCGCATGGGTGCGCGCGCGACGATCCTGGCCAGCACGCTGCTGACGGTCGCCTTCTGGCTCTACATGGGGATGAAGTAATGGGTTCGGGTACGCCAGTCGGCCGCGTCCGCGGTCTGGGCAGCGCCAAACACGGCACGCAGCATTGGTGGCAACAGCGGCTGACCGCCGGCGCCAACATCTTCCTGATGGCCTGGCTGATGGTCGCGGTCGCGCGGATGCCCGCCTATGACTATGCCTCGGTGCATCTGTGGCTCCAGTCGTCCTGGGCGGCGATCCCGATGGCGCTGCTGATCCTGTCGGTCTTCTACCACTTTCGTCTCGGTCTGCAGGTCGTGATCGAGGATTACATGCACGGCGAGAGCCGCGTCGTGACCATGATCCTGCTCAACCTGTTCACCTTCACGCTGGGCGGCATCGCCCTGTTCGCGATCCTGAAGGTCGCCTTCTCCGGAGCTCCTGCGTAATGTCAGCTGCCTACAAGATCATCGATCATACCTATGATGCGGTCGTCGTCGGGGCCGGCGGCTCGGGCCTGCGCGCCACGATGGGCATCGCCGAGAGCGGGCTGAAGACCGCGTGCATCACCAAGGTCTTCCCGACCCGGTCGCACACCGTCGCCGCCCAGGGCGGCATCGCCGCGTCGCTCGGCAACAACTCGCCGGATCACTGGACCTGGCACATGTTCGATACCGTCAAGGGTTCCGACTGGCTCGGCGACCAGGACGCGATCGAATATCTGTGCCGCGAGGCGCCGCAGGCGGTCTACGAGCTCGAACATGCCGGCATGCCGTTCAGCCGTAACGAGAACGGGACGATCTATCAGCGTCCGTTCGGCGGCCACATGCAGAACATGGGCGAGGGCCCCCCGGTCCAGCGCACCGCCGCTGCCGCCGATCGTACCGGCCACGCGATGCTCCACGCGCTCTACCAGCAGAGCCTGAAGTACAATACGGACTTCTTCGTCGAGTATTTCGCGCTCGACCTGATCATGGAAAACGGCGTCTGCCGCGGCGTGATCGCCTTGTGCATGGAAGACGGTTCGATCCACCGCTTCCGCAGCCACCAGACCGTGCTCGCGACCGGCGGCTATGGCCGCGTCTATTTCTCGGCGACCTCGGCGCACACCTGCACCGGCGACGGCAATGCGATGGTGCTCCGCGCCGGCCTGCCGCTCCAGGACATGGAGTTCGTCCAGTTCCACCCGACCGGCATCTACGGCGCGGGCGTGCTCATTACCGAGGGCGCACGCGGTGAGGGCGGGTATCTGACCAACTCCGAGGGTGAGCGCTTCATGGAGCGCTATGCCCCGTCGGCGAAGGACCTCGCCTCGCGCGACGTCGTCAGCCGCTCGATGGCGCTCGAAATGCGCGAAGGCCGCGGCGTCGGCAAGAATGGCGACCACATCTTCCTGCACCTCGATCACATCGATCCGAAGGTGCTCGCCGAGCGCCTGCCCGGCATCACCGAGACCGGCAAGGTCTTCGCCGGCGTCGATCTCACGCGCCAGCCGCTGCCCGTCACGCCGACCGTGCATTACAACATGGGCGGCATTCCGACCAACTTCCACGGTGAGGTCGTCAATCTCGTCGGCGGCAACCCTGACGCGGTCGTCCCCGGCCTGTTCGCGGTCGGTGAGGCCGCCTGCGTCTCGGTCCATGGCGCCAACCGCTTGGGCTCGAACAGCCTGATCGATCTCGTCGTGTTCGGCCGTGCGACCGGTCTGCGGATCCGCGACACGCTCAAGCCCGGCACCGCGCACGCGCCGCTGCCCAAGGGGTCGGAAGACCTCGCGCTGACGCGTCTCGACACGTTCCGCAACGCGAGCGGCGGGTCGCCGACTGCGCAGATCCGTCTCGACATGCAGCAGACGATGCAGAAGCATTGCGCGGTGTTCCGCGATACCGAACTGCTCAACCAGGGCGTCGAGAAGATGGCGGGCATCTACAACCGGATGACCGACGTCGCCGTGAAGGATCGCAGCATGATCTGGAACACCGATCTGGTCGAGACGATGGAGCTCGACAATCTGATCGGCCAGGCCGTCGTCACGATGAACTCGGCCGCCAACCGCACCGAGTCGCGCGGCGCGCACATGCACGAGGATTTCCCCGAGCGTGACGATGCCAACTGGATGAAGCACACCATCACGACCTTCGACGGCTGGGGTGGCAAGGGCGGTCAGACCAAGATCGATTTCCGCCCGGTGCACGACTACACGCTCACCGACGACGTCGACTACATCAAGCCCAAGAAGCGGGTCTATTGATGATTTGGGCCATCATCGCGATCGGGTTCCTCGTGCCCGTCGCGTTGGGGCTGCTGACGCGGTTCCCGCCGATGATCGCCGGCTTTCTCTGGCCGGCGATCGTCGCGATCGGGACCGCGATCTATATCTACGGCATCGAGACGCGCCCCCCCGGCGAAGACCCGCAGAAGATCGCCATCACCTTCTTCGCGCTCTTCTCCCTCGCTGGCGGCGTCCCCGGCGGCCTGGTCGGCTGGATCCTCCAGCACAAGCGACAGGCCGATCCGGCACTCGACCGGGACGTCTGACCTCAGGGGGCGGCGGGCGCATTCGCTGCCGCTTCCAGACGATCTGCCAGCCACATCTTGATGAGCGCCTGACGCGTGACGCCACGCTTGCGGGCTTGCACGTCGAGACTCTCTACCATCCACGTGGGGAAATCGACGTTCACGCGCTTGGCCTCCAGCGCAGGCTTGCGCGGGCTGGACCAGTCGAAATACGCGCTGACATCCTCGCCCTCGTCGAACCGCCGGTCGAGTTCGTCGGCTGAGATAGCCTTGTGCAGCACGGATTTAGCCGGTGCGGGCGCGTTCATAAGCCAGTTCCTCATAATCTCTCGCGCGGCGAACCGAGATGATCCGGGTCGCCGTACCGCGATCGGTGACGATCGCCGTCCACAGGCGATCGCCGATCCGGCCGATCACCAGTTGCCGGTCTTCGCCCACATGGCGCTGGGCCGATCCGACGACGATCCGCTCGTCATCGCCCCACAGCGCCTGAGCTTCGACGAAATCAATCCCGTGTTTGACCGCGTTGGCCGCGCTCTTGTCCGGGTCGAATTCGAACATGGCCAACTCTACCGCAATTTCGGTATAGAATCTATACTCCCGGTCTTTTGCGGACGACATCGGAACCGCGCGATACCGCGGTAAGTTTGCCCGCGCATGACCGACACCTCCCCCGCTTCGAACGCGCGCAACTATCCGCTGCTCGCCGTCCCCCATGTCCAGCTGCACGGCCCCGTCGACGACGCGATGTACGACAGCTTCAAGGCGCAGGTCGCGGCTGCGCCGACCGAGGGGCCGCTCGTCGTCTCGATCACCACGCTCGGCGGCGACCCCGAAATGGCGCGCGCGATGGGCGACCATATCCGCCTGCTGCGCGAATATACCGATCGCGAGACGCTGTTCCTCGGCAAGGTCGCGGTCTATTCGGCCGGCGCGACCTTCATGTCCGCCTTCCCCGCCGACAGCCGCTTCCTCACGCGCAACAGCCGCCTGATGATCCATGAGCGCCAGATGACGAGCACGATCCAGCTCAACGGCCCGCTCAACGCGCTGTCCTATACGCTGAAGGCCAAGCTCCACGAGATCGAGGATTCGATCAACATCCAGGAAGAGGGCTTCCGCGATCTCGTCCGCGGCACCAAGGTCGATATCGAGGAGCTGAAGGCCAAGGCGCCGTCCAACTGGTATATCGAGGCGGAGGAAGCGCGCGATCTCGGGCTGATCCTCGACATTATCTGACGGTTGCGGCGGTCTGTGCCGCGCCCCACATGTGACTCATGTTGCACCCGCGAAGCTAAGGATTTGCGGGCAGGGCCCCTGTCATGTATCGGCTCTGACAACCTTGTCATCACACCACGGACGGACCGCTCGCAATGGCCGAATTCTCGCTCCCGAAAAACAGCGTCGTTAAGAAGGGCGTCAAGCACGCCTCGACCAGCGGGGGCAAGCGGCTGAAATCGTTTAAGGTGTATCGCTACGATCCCGATAGCGGCGAGAATCCCCGCTACGACACGTTCGAGCTCGACCTCGACGAGACCGGTCCGATGGTGCTCGACGCGCTGATCAAGATGAAGGGCGAACAGGACAGCTCGCTGACCTTCCGCCGCTCGTGCCGCGAGGGGATCTGCGGCTCCTGCTCGATGAACATCGACGGCAAGAACGGTCTCGCCTGCACCACCGCGATCGAGGATTGCAAGGGCGAGGTCCAGATCACGCCGCTGCCGCACATGGACGTGATCAAGGATCTCGTCCCCGACTTCACGCATTTCTACGCGCAATATTCGTCGATCAAGCCCTGGCTCCAGACCGTCACCCCGCCGCCCTCGGGCAAGGAACGCCTGCAGTCGCCCGAGGATCGCTCGAAGCTCGACGGCCTGTACGAGTGCATCCTGTGCGCCTGCTGCTCGACCTCCTGCCCGAGCTACTGGTGGAACGCCGACAAGTTCTTGGGCCCCGCGATCCTGCTCCAGGCCTATCGCTGGCTCGCCGACAGCCGCGACGAGATGACCGGCGAGCGGCTCGACGAGCTCGAGGATCCGTTCCGCCTCTATCGCTGCCACACGATCATGAACTGCGCCAACGCCTGCCCCAAGGGCCTCAACCCCGCCAAGGCGATCGCCGAGATCAAGAAGATGGAAGCCGAACGGATCGTCTGATTTAGGGGGGAGGGCGGTGCCCTCCACCCCGTTCCCGCCCCGCCTCGCTCCACCCTCCGTTCGTGCTGAGCGAAGTCGAAGCACAAGCCCGGGGCAGGTGGTGGCGCTCCCCCAATCCCGTTCGTGCTGAGCGAAGTCGAAGCACAGGCCCCGGGGCAGGGGGTGGCGCTCCCAAAAGTCCTTCGACTTCGCTCAGGACGAACGGAACTCATGACCGATACCCCCCATTTCCTCGACGCCGAAGACCCTGCCAACCCCGGCTGGCGCAGCTGGACCCTGTCCGACCCGACCCGGTTCAACACGTTGCTCGGCCCCATGCTCTACCGCGTCGACGGCCACCTCGTCCGCGTCCGCATCACGCCAGAGCGTCGCCATTCGAACCTGCAGGACAATGTCCATGGCGGCGCGCTGCTCGGCTTCATCGACGTCGCGCTGTTCGCCGCCGCGCGCGGCTTCGGGCTGATCACCGCCGGCACCGCGGTGACGCTCGACCTCAACACCCAGTTCATCGGTAGCGGCCGCATCGGCGCGCCGATCGAGGCGCAGGTCGAGGTGCTCAAGGAAACCGGCCGCCTCTTGTTCCTGCGGGGCCTCGTGGTGCAAGGCGACGACGAAGCGAAGATCGCGGCCTTCTCCGCGACGATCCGCAAGCCGTCGCCTAAGCCGCCGAAGGGCTGACCCCGACCGCTATCACCACCCCGGCGAAGGCCGGGGCCCAGTTGGGACACGATCATTGTTCAAGCGTAGCGTTCTATCACGGCGACCTTCCCCCCTGGGCCCCGGCCTCCGCCGGGGTGGTAAAGACCAATGACCGTCCTCGCCGCCTACGAAGCGCTCGTCGCATCGGGCGAACTCCGCCCCGACCCCGAACAGGCCGCCGCCGCCGCGCGCCTGAACACGCTCGCCACCGAACTCGCCGCACCCGTCGCGACCGGCTTCTTCGCGCGCTTTGCGAAAAAATCAGCCCCGCGCGGCGTCTATCTCTGGGGCGGTGTCGGCCGCGGCAAGTCGATGCTGATGGACCTGTTCTTCGCCGAGGTCGCGGTCGACCGGAAGCGGCGCGTCCATTTCGGCGAGTTCATGCTCGAGGTGCACGCGCGCATCGCCGCCGAACGTCGCAAGGAGGTCGGCGACCCGATCGTTCCCGTCGCCACCGCGATCGCCGAGGAAACCCGCCTGCTCGCGTTCGACGAGATGATGGTCACCAACAGCCCTGACGCGATGATCCTGTCGCGGCTCGTCACCTCGCTGCTCGATTCCGGCGTGACGATCGTCACCACCTCGAACCGCCCGCCCGCCGATCTCTACAAGAACGGCCTCAACCGCGAGCATTTCCTCCCCTTCATCGCGACGATCGAACAGCGGCTCGACGTCCTCCCGCTCAACGGCCCCGTCGATTATCGCCGCGACCGGCTCGGCAGCCAGGACACCTGGCTCGTCCCCAACGGCCCCGAGGCCACCGCGCAGCTTTCCGCCGCGTTCTTCCGCCTCACCGACTTCTCGCCCGACGACAGCGAGCATGTCCCGTTCGAGGAGCTGATCGTCCAGGGCCGGGCCCTGCGCGTGCCCAAGTCGCTGAAAGGCGTCGCGGTCTTCAGCTTCAAAAAGCTGTGCGGCGAGGCACGCGGCGTCGCCGACTATCTTGCCATTGCGCGGAAATTCCACACGATCATCCTCGTCGGCATCCCCAAGCTCGGGCCCGAAAACCGCAACGAGGCCGCGCGCTTCGTCGGGCTGATCGACGCGCTCTACGAGCACAAGGTCAAGCTGCTCGCCGCCGCCGACGCGCAACCGGGCGATCTCTACGCGAGCGGCGACGGCCGGTTCGAATTCGACCGCACGATCAGCCGGCTGGAAGAGATGCGCTCCGAGGAGTATCTGGCGGAAGGGCATATCTGACGCACCCCAAACACCACCCCGGCGAAGGCCGGGGCCCAGTTGGAAAGGCCGTCGTAACGAAGACCTGCGCCTAGTTTGCACCGTCCCCCAACTGGGCCCCGGCCCCCGCCGGGGTGGTTCAGCGCACGTCCGCGGGCTTATTGCTTCTGCGAACAATTTGCAATAACGAGACGACTTTTCCGCTTTAACGGTTGCCGTAACGCCATAATGCGCGTAACCGGCGTCACCAATCACCCCGCACATCAGACGGAGACGGATTGGAATGGCTCGCAAGAAGATCGCGCTGATCGGCGCCGGTAACATCGGCGGCACGCTCGCGCACCTCGCAGCACTCAAGGGTCTGGGCGACATCGTCCTGTTCGACGTGGCCGAGGGCATCCCCCAGGGCAAGGCGCTCGACCTGTCGCAGTGCGGCCCGGTCGAAGGCTTCGACTCGACGATCACCGGCTCGAACGACTATGCCGACATCGCCGGTGCGGACGTCATCATCGTCACCGCCGGTGTCGCACGCAAGCCCGGCATGAGCCGCGACGACCTGCTCGGCATCAACCTCAAGGTCATGAAGGCCGTGGGCGAGGGCATCAAGGCCAACGCACCCGGCGCCTTCGTCATCTGCATCACCAACCCGCTCGACGCGATGGTGTGGGCGCTGCGCGAGTTCTCGGGTTTGCCGCATCACATGGTCGTCGGCATGGCCGGCGTGCTCGACTCGTCGCGCTTCAGCCACTTCCTCGCCGACGAGTTCAAGGTCTCGGTCAAGGACGTCACCAGCTTCGTGCTCGGCGGCCACGGCGACACGATGGTCCCGGTCATCTCCTACTCGACCGTCTCGGGCATCCCGGTTCCCGATCTCATCGCGATGGGCATGTCGAGCCAGGAGAAGATCGACGCGATCGTCAAGCGCACGCGCGGCGGCGGCGGCGAGATCGTCGCGCTGCTCAAGACCGGCTCGGCCTATTACGCGCCTGCCACCAGCGGCATCGCGATGGCCGAAGCCTATCTCTACGATCAGAAGCGCGTCCTGCCCGCCGCGGCCTACGTCTCGGGTGAATACGGCCTCGACGACCTGTATGTCGGCGTGCCCGTGGTGATCGGCGCCGGCGGCGTCGAGAAGATCGTCGAGATCAAGCTCGACGACGAAGCCAAGGGCAACCTCCAGGTCTCGGTCGACGCGGTCAAGGAACTGATCGTGGCCTGCAAGGGTATCGACGGTAGCCTGAACTGATTTGAGGACATGAGCCGATCTGCTGTTCCCCGGCGAAGGCCGGGGTCCAGTTGGGAGAAGTCCCGTGATGGATACCGCCTTCTGCGTCTACATCATGGCCAGCAGGCGTAACGGCACGATCTATCTCGGCGTCACCAGCAATCTTCCCAAGCGTGCTTGGGAGCATCGCAACGGGGTCGTCGCAGGATTTACGAAGAAATACGGTTGTCATCTACTCGTCTGGTACGAAGTCTATGATGATCTGGACGCCGCCCGGCAGCGTGAGCTGCAGATGAAGGAATGGAAACGGGCCTGGAAGGTGAAAGCGATCGAAGGGATGAACCCGAACTGGGATGATCTGTTTGATACGCTGACGCCAGACTGACCCGCCTTCCCAACTGGGCCCCGGCCTCCGCCGGGGAACGAGAGAGAGAAAACTAGATGAGCATCCTCGTCGACAAGAACACCAAGGTCATCACGCAGGGCATGACCGGCGAAACCGGCAGCTTCCACACCAAGATGGCGCTGGAATACGGCACGCAGATGGTCGGTGGCGTCACCCCCGGCAAGGGCGGCACGACTCACCTCGACCTCCCCGTCTACAACACCGTCGCCGAGGCGAAGTCGGTCACCGGCGCGACCGCGTCCGTGATCTACGTGCCGCCTCCCTTCGCCGCTGATTCGATCCTCGAGGCGATCGACGCACAGATCGAGCTGATCGTCGCGATCACCGAGGGCATTCCCGTGCTCGACATGGTCAAGGTCAAGCGCGCGCTCGCGGGCTCCAAGTCGCGCCTCATCGGCCCGAACTGCCCCGGCGTGCTGACCCCCGGCGAGTGCAAGATCGGCATCATGCCCGGTTCGATCTTCAAGAAGGGCTCGGTCGGCGTTGTCAGCCGTTCAGGCACGCTCACCTATGAGGCGGTCTTCCAGACCTCGAACGCAGGCCTTGGTCAGACGACCGCGGTCGGCATCGGTGGCGATCCGGTCAACGGCACGAACTTCATCGACGTGCTCGAGCTGTTCCTCGCGGACGACGAGACCAAGTCGATCATCATGATCGGCGAAATCGGCGGTGACGCCGAGGAGCAGGCCGCGCAGTTCCTGATCGACGAGGCCAAGCGTGGCCGCAAGAAGCCGATGGCCGGCTTCATCGCGGGCCGCACGGCGCCTCCGGGTCGTCGCATGGGCCATGCCGGTGCGATCGTCTCGGGCGGCAAGGGCGATGCCGAGAGCAAGATCGCGGCGATGGAAGCTGCCGGGATCAAGGTCTCGGAAAGCCCCAGCCTGCTCGGCGAGACGCTGCTGAGCGTGCTGAAGGGTTGATCTTACTACCCCTCTCCCCCCGGGGAGAGGGAAGGAGCTGCCACTTGGCAGCGGAAGGGTGAGGGCACGTGACCGCCCGTGCCCTCACCCTCCCACCCGCAAGTGCGGGCGGGCCCCTCCCTCTCCCCCGCGGGGAGAGGGCACTGAGGACGAGAACGATGGGCTACGAAGGCCAGGATTTCAGCGATATCGCAGCCGGCGTCAGCCCGGCGTTCGTAGAGACGCTCTACGCCAAGTTCACCGCCGATCCGGCCTCGGTCGAATCCGGCTGGCGGACGTTCTTCGAGGGGCTTGAAGGCTCCGCGCAGGGCCCGAGCTGGGAAAACGCGCGCTGGCCGCTGACCACCACGGACGACCTGACCTCGGCGCTCGACCCGACCCAGATGGAGCCCGCGCCCAAGCCCGCAAAGGGTGGTGGCAAGCCCGCGCCCGCCGCCGCCGCGCCCGCGCCCGTCTCGAAGGACGAGATCGCCAAGGCCGCGGCCGACGCGATCCGCGCGCAGCTGCTGATCCGCACCTACCGCGTCCGCGGTCACCTCGCCGCCAATCTCGATCCGCTCGGCCTCTCGAAGCGCGAGATGCCCGAGGATCTCAAGACCGAATATCACGGCTTCTCCGACGCCGACATCGACCGCAAGGTCTATCTCGGCGGCACGATGGGCTTCGAATGGGCGACCATCCGCGAGCTCGTCGACACGCTGCGCAAGAATTATTGCGGCAATGTCGGCCTCGAATACATGCACATCGCCGATGTCGAGGAGCGCCGCTTCCTCCAGGAGCGCATGGAGGGCCAGGACAAGGCGATCGAGTTCTCCGTCGACGGCAAGAAGGCGATCCTCAACAAGGTCATCGAAGCCGAGCAGTGGGAGAAGTTCCTCGGCAAGAAGTATGTCGGCACGAAGCGCTTCGGGCTCGACGGCGGCGAATCGATGATCCCCGCGCTCGAATCGGTCATCAAGTATGGCGGCCAGATGGGCGTGCGTGAGATCGTCATCGGCATGGCGCATCGCGGTCGTCTGAACGTGCTCGCCAACGTCATGGCCAAGCCTTTGCGCGTCATCTTCCACGAATTCGCCGGCGGCTCGGCCAACCCCGATGACATCGGCGGTTCGGGCGACGTGAAGTACCATCTCGGCACCAGCACCGACCGCGAGTTCGACGGCCACAAGGTTCATATGAGCCTCGTCGCGAACCCGTCGCATCTCGAAGCCGCCGACCCTGTCGTGCTCGGCAAGACGCGCGCGATCCAGACGCTCAACAACGATCTGAAGGACCATGTCGCCAGCTTGCCCGTGCTGATCCACGGCGACGCGGCGTTCGCGGGGCAGGGGATCGTCTGGGAGTGCCTCGGCTTCTCCGGCATCCGCGGCTACAACACCGGCGGCTGCGTCCACTTCATCATCAACAACCAGGTCGGCTTCACGACCAGCCCGCAGTTCGCGCGCTCGTCTCCCTATCCGTCGGACGTCGCGAAGGGCGTCCAGGCGCCGGTCTTCCACGTCAATGGCGACGATCCCGAGGCGGTGACCTTCGCCACCAAGATGGCGATGGAATTCCGTCAGAAGTTCCACCGCGACATCGTCATCGACATGTGGTGCTATCGCCGCTTCGGTCACAACGAGGGCGACGAGCCCTCCTTCACCCAGCCGCTGATGTACGACATCATCCGCAAGCATCCCGGCGTCAGCTCGGTCTATGGCAACCGCCTGATCAAGGAAGGCGTCATCGACCAGCCCTGGATCGACGAGAATGTGAAGCAGCTCACATTGCGGCTCGAGGGTGAGTTCGAGGCGGGTGCGTCGTACAAGCCGAACAAGGCGGACTGGTTCGGCGGTCGCTGGACCGGCCTCAGCGCGCCGACCGACGGTGCGTCCGCGCGCCGCAACGTCGAGACCGGGCTCAGCCAGAAGCTGTTCGACTCGCTCGGCCGCACGCTGACGACGGTTCCCGAGAGCGTGAAGATCCACAAGACGCTCGCGCGCGTGCTCGACGCCAAGCGCGAGATGTTCAAGTCGGGCAAGGGTTTCGACTGGGCGACCGGCGAGGCGCTCGCCTTCGGCGGCCTGCTCTCCGAAGGCTACGGCGTCCGTCTGTCCGGCCAGGATTCGGGCCGCGGCACCTTCTCGCAGCGTCACGCGGTCTGGGTCGACCAGACCGACGAGCACAAGTACGTGCCGCTGCAGGAGATCGAGCACGGCAATTTCGAGGTGCTCGACAGCCCGCTCAGCGAATACGGCGTGCTCGGCTTCGAGTACGGCTATGCGCTCGCCGACCCGAAGACGCTGGTCCTCTGGGAGGCGCAGTTCGGCGATTTCGTCAACGGCGCGCAGATCATGATCGATCAGTTCATCACGTCGGGCGAGTCGAAGTGGCTTCGCGCCAACGGCCTCGTGATGCTGCTCCCGCACGGCTATGAAGGGCAGGGACCCGAGCACAGCTCGGCCCGTCCCGAGCGCTTCCTCCAGTCCTGCGCAGACGACAATATCCAGGTCGCGAACTGCACCAGCCCGGCGAACTATTTCCACCTGCTCCGCCGGCAGATGCACCGCAACTTCCGCAAGCCGCTGATCGTGATGACCCCCAAGTCGTTGCTCCGTCACAAGCTCGCGGTGTCGAACGCCGAGGACTTCCAGGGCGACAGCCACTTCCGTCGCCTCCTGTCCGACACCAACGGTGCGGCGGACGTCGACACCAAGCGTCTCGTCCTGTGCACCGGCAAGGTCGCGTATGACCTGATCGAGGCGCGCGATGCGGCGGGCGACACCGACACGCAGATCGTCCGCGTCGAACAGCTCTATCCCTTCCCCGGCAACCCGATCGCCGAGCGCGTCGCCAGGATGCCGAACCTGGAAGAGATCGTCTGGGCGCAGGAAGAGCCGAAGAACAACGGCTACTGGTTCTTCGTCGAGCCGCTGATCGAGGAGGCGCTGGCCAGCGTGAATTCGCCGGTCAAGCGTGCGCGCTACGCCGGGCGCAGCGCCTCGGCCTCGCCCGCGACCGGCCTGATGAAGCGTCACCAGGCCGAGCAGGGCGCACTTGTCGCCGACGCACTCGGCCACAGCGTCCGCGACGAAATCCGCCGCACCCGCGCATCGTAATCAACTCTGTTCCCCCGCGAAGGCGGGGGCCCAGTCTGGGTCCCCGCCTTCGCGGGGATACAAGGAAGTAGGCAGAAACCATGGCAACCGAAGTCACCGTCCCCGTCCTGGGTGAATCGATCACCGAAGCCACCCTCGGCGAGTGGCTGAAGCAGCCCGGCGATCCCGTCGCCGTCGACGAGCCCATCGCCAGCCTCGAGACTGACAAGGTCTCGGTCGAGGTGCCGTCGCCGGTCGCCGGCGTCATGGGCCAGCACGCCGTCGCGGTCGGCGACACGGTCCAGGTCGGCGCGATGCTCGCCACGATCGACTCGGGCGACGGCGCCGCTGCCGCCCCCGCAAAGGCCCCCGAGCCCGCCGCGACCGCAACGCCCGCGGCCCCCGCCAAGGACGAGTCCGGCGCAGGCTACGGCGACCAGCCCGGCGCCGGCACCAGCGACTCGCCCGCAGCCCTCTCGCCGTCGGTCCGCCGTGCGGTGCTCGAGCACGGCGTCGACCCCGGCACCGTCAAGGGCACCGGCCGCGACGGTCGCATCACCAAGGAAGACGTGACCGCCGCCGCCTCGAGCAAGCCCGCGCCTGTCGCAGCACCTGCGCCCGCACCGGCCGCAGCCCCCGCAGCCTCGGGTCGCGGCGAAGAGCGCGTCCGCATGACGCGCCTGCGCCAGACGATCGCCAAGCGCCTCAAGGAAGCGCAGAACACCGCCGCGATGCTGACGACGTTCAACGACGTCGACATGACCGCGGTGATCGAGGCGCGCGCCAAGTACAAGGACCTGTTCGAGAAGAAGCACGGCGTCCGCCTCGGCTTCATGGGCTTCTTCGTGAAGGCCGCGACGATGGCGCTGCGCGACATCCCCAGCGTCAACGCGTCGATCGACGGCGACGACATCGTCTATCACGATTACGCCGACATCTCGGTCGCGGTCTCGTCGCCGGGCGGCCTCGTCGTCCCCGTGATCCGCGATGCCGACCAGATGTCGGTCGCGACGATCGAGAAGACGATCGGCGACTTCGGCAAGCGCGCCAAGGACGGCGCGCTCAAGATGGACGAGATGAAGGGCGGCACCTTCACCATCTCGAACGGCGGCGTGTTCGGCTCGCTGATGTCGACCCCGATCATCAACCCGCCCCAGTCCGCGGTCCTCGGCCTCCACCGCATCGAGGAGCGCCCGGTCGTCGTGAACGGCCAGATCGTCATCCGCCCGATGATGTACCTCGCCCTCAGCTACGATCACCGCCTGATCGACGGCCGCGAAGCCGTGACGTTCCTCGTCGCGCTCAAGAACGCGATCGAAGACCCGACGCGGATCCTGATCGACCTGTAAATATCTAACCACCCCGGCGCAGGCCGGGGCCCAGTGGGGAAGGCCGCGGTGACGAAGCGCCTCGCCCTCCCCATATATCTCCCAACTGGGCCCCGGCCTGCGCCGGGGAAGTAAGAGAGAAGCGACAATGGCTGACTATGACTATGACGTCCTCGTAATCGGCGCAGGCCCCGGCGGCTACGTCGCCGCGATCCGCGCCGCACAGCTCGGGCTGCGCACCGCCTGCGCCGAGAGCCGCGACACGCTCGGCGGCACCTGCCTCAACGTCGGCTGCATCCCGTCCAAGGCGCTGCTCCACGCGTCCGAAATCTACGAAGAGGCCAAGAGCGGCCACCTCACCAAGTTCGGCATCGATTTCCAGGGCGTCTCGCTCAACCTCGACCAGATGCACGCCGAGAAGGCCAAGGCCGTCAAGGAACTGACCGGCGGCGTCGAATTCCTGTTCAAGAAGAACAAGGTGACCTGGCTCAAGGGCAAGGCCGCGTTCCAGGACGCGCACACGGTCGACGTTGCGGGCCAGAAGGTCACCGCGAAGAACATCGTCATCGCCACCGGCTCGAGCGTCATGCCGCTCCCCGGCGTCGAGGTCGACCAGACCACCGTCGTCGACTCGACCGGCGCGCTCGCGCTCCCCAAGGTGCCCGAGCACATGGTCGTCATCGGCGGCGGCGTGATCGGTCTCGAACTCGGCAGCGTCTGGCGTCGCCTCGGCGCGAAGGTCACCGTCGTCGAGTTCGTCGACCAGATCCTCCCCGGCTTCGACGGCGAAGTCCGCCGTGAGAGCGCCAAGCTCTTCAAGAAGCAGGGCATGGAGCTCAAGCTCTCGACCAAGGTCACCGGTGTGACGGTCGAGAACGGCGTCGCGACCGTCACCGTCGAGCCCGCCGCGGGCGGCGCGTCCGAGACGATGACCGCCGACGCGGTGCTCGTCTCGATCGGCCGCAAGGCGAACGTCGACGGCCTCAACCTCGAAGCCATCGGCCTCGAGCTCAACAAGCGCGGCCAGATCGAGACCGACCACAGCTTCAAGACCAAGGTCGACGGCGTGTGGGCGATCGGCGACTGCGTCCCCGGCCTGATGCTCGCGCACAAGGCGGAGGACGAGGGCGTCGCGGTGGCCGAGAACATCGCCGGCCAGACCGGCATCGTCAACGAGGACGTCATCCCGTCCGTCGTCTACACGATGCCCGAGATCGCCGGCGTCGGCCTCACCGAGGAAGCCGCGAAGGACATGACCGCCGAATCGGGTGGCATCAAGGTCGGCAAGTTCCCCTTCGCCGCCAACAGCCGCGCCAAGACCAACCGCGACACCGACGGCTTCGTCAAGGTCATCGCGGATGCGAAGACCGATCGCGTGCTGGGCGTCTGGATCGTCTCGAGCCTCGCCGGCACGCTGATCGCCGAAGCCGCCATCGCGATGGAATTCGGCGCGACCAGCGAAGACATCGCCTACACCTGCCACGCGCATCCGACGCATGCCGAGGCGCTGAAGGAAGCGGCGATGGCCGTACAGGGCAAGCCGATCCACATCTGAGTCCGACCGCGCGACGGCCGTAGCGAAGCTACGGCCGAGCACCCCGCGGTCAGACCGGCCGGCGGCGCTCCAGCGTCGTCCGACGACAGGGGCTTCGCCCCTGTCCGGCCAAGCCCGCTCAAGCTGCGTTTCGGAAGGGCGTCGGTGGAAACCCCACCGGCGCCCTCTCCACGTCTGCCGAACGCGCGCGAAACATACCCGCTCTCAAGCCCAAACCACATAAGCGACCCGCACCTCCATCCGTCATCCCGGCGAAAGCCGGGACCCAGAGCCCAAACACACCCGCCTGCGGCCCTGGATCCCGGGTCGAGCCCGGGATGACGGCATGGGGGGTGGGCGCATCGCGGCTTTCGCTATCGGTCGCATTGCCGGTGCGGCTGGCAAACCCGCGACGACTCGCCCCAAACAGCGCGCACTTCTCCGTCACGCCCCACCCCACTCACCGTCATCCTGGCGAAAGCCAGGATCCAGAGCCGCAAGCGTAACCCCCTGCGGCTCTGGATCCTGGGTCGAGCCCAGGATGACGGAAGAGGTGAACGCAACATGTCTCTCGCCATCGATCGCCGGGCCGTAGCGGCAGGCAAACCCGCAACGACCCGCACCCCATCCGTCATCCCGGCGAACGCCGGGACCCATGGTTACGGCGGACCCGGCGATACCGCGCCGTCATAACCCGGTCCGCGACCATGGGTCCCGGCGTCCGCCGGG
>NZ_JACYVM010000024.1:0-32757 GCF_014842355.1 Sphingomonas sp. CFBP 13706 | reverse complement strand
TGATTTTAAGCCGGTGCCAGCCGGCGCCGAGGCCGACTTCTTCAACACAATCGGGCGAGAGCGGACGTAGGTATGCCGAGACGTGAGCATAAGTACGGACGTCCGCCCCCCGGGAAATACTGCCGCAGCGGCGGAGGGCTTCTCTACCCTCCCGCGAGCGTAGTGATCGCTAATATGTTCGTTACTTCGGTGCCAAGCGTCTGAGGCCGCATGCTAGCCCGTCTGCGAACCACGCTTTTACGGCATTAAAATCGGCGGGCGCTTATAGATCTGCGTGCCGCCGCAACGGCTTGTTCACCCCTCTCTGCAAAGGGCGGTGTCACAGGGAGACTGTCGATGCATTTAGATCTTGTTTCGGCCGTGCTTGTCGCCGCCGCAGCCGTGCCGTCCGCAGCCCCAGTCCAGGGCGACTTCGACGGCGATGGCCGATCCGACACGGCGTCCATCGTCGGCAATGCCGAGGGCTCGTTTGATGTCGTCGTGCGGTTCGCAACCGGGCGGATCGCGGTGGCGGACAGCGGCGTAGACGATGCGGCACGACTAACGACCATTCTAGCCGCGCGCGTCAGACAGAGTTGCGCGCCGCTCGCGCGATCGGCGCCCGAATGTTCCGGCGCGCTCAGCCCGAGAGACGGGCTGTACTTCAAGCGCACGCGTGGCGACGTCGCCAGCCTGGCGATCTGGTCGCGGGGCAATTTCACTAAAATATTCGGATTGTCAGTCCGCGACCTAGCGGCGATGGGGCCGGCCGCGTCCGCGCCGCCCGGGACCGTCCGAACGCCCGCGACATTGCTGTCGCTGGCTATCAGCGCCGAGGGTAAGGTCACCGCCTGCACGATCGCCGAAAGCAGCGGCAATGCCGCGCTCGATCAAAAGGCGTGCGCGATCATGCTGGCTAAGGCGAAATTCCGGCCGGCGATGGACCGACGCGGACAGCCGGTGATGACGACGAAGCGAATACGCCTGTCGTGGGCGATCGACCGAGCAGGCGTCATGCACACGCCGGTCAGCGGCGGCAGCGTAGATACCAACGCAGCTATGACCGACGGCTGTACACGCCGAGCCGGCCCGACGAACGGCATGTTAGCCGTTCCTTCCGCGATCCAGACGCAGACGGCGTCGGCGCCCGTGGGCCGACCCGTCGCCCGTCAAGAGCCGCCCGGCCAGACGACGGCAGAGCGGTTCGAACAGGCACGCAAGGCGGTTCAGCCCGTACGTGGCCGCGATCCGATTTACGGTGCGACGATCAGCGATTAGGCCGAACAGCATCGCCGGCAGACTTCCCTTTTGTTCTTCCATGCCTGATCCATAGAATCCGCATGCCGATCCGCCCCGAGAACCATTTGCTATATCCGACCCATATGTCTCTCTAATGGTTGACCTTACGCCAAGATCCAGATGCGGTCACTCGAACCCCGCTTACTCACTCCGTCTTTCTGCCCTTCGTTCAACGTCGCCAGTACCTACCCGGTCGGGCTCTCGGCCGTGAAGGATGAGCAGCACGGCTTGGTCACAGGCTGGAACTCCATCAGCTCGATCCGCGTGCCGTCGGGGTCGTATAGGTTGGCCTGCCACTTGCCGTCCAGGCCCATTTGTGGGCCGTCGTGACGCGGGCTCAGGCGATCTTCCCGATGCAGCGTCGTGACGGCGGCCTGCATATTAGGAACGCCCAAGGATAGGTGGTTAAGTACGCCTAGCTGGCGGGCGTCGACCTTGGTCACCGGCACGCTCGAGCCCGGACCGATCATCATGTATTCCAGCCAGTCCCGACCGTCGGGCATCTGCTGTGATACCCAGTCGACCTTGTCGGGCTCGAATGCGCCATACCAGTACGGCCGAAAGCCGAGCAGGCGTCGGTACATCCTGTCCTGCTTGGCCCGGTCGTGGACGGCGTAGCCGACGTGGATGATGCGCCCGCTAATCGCGCTGGGAACAGCGTTGGCGTCAGCGCTCGCGGATTGCACGAACTGGATCCCGTTGCCTTCTGGATCGCGCAGGGCGAACCAACGCTCCCCTTCGGTAGAGCGCTGCATCGCGCCGAGGCCAGAGACGTCTGACGCGGCCAGCCAGGCCCGCAGCGTCGCCGCGTCCGTTGTCGAGTAGGCGACGTGCGCCATCATGCTGGGCCCCTGTCCGGCGGGTGCGGGTAGCACCTCCACGAACTGGCGCGAGCTTAGATAGTAGCGGACGCCGGCCGGGTTCTCGGGGTCCGCACCCTTCCGGGCGCCCAGCACATGCGTGTAAAAGTGCTCGGACTTTGCCATGTCCCGAGCATAAATAGCGAGGTGCGAGATGCCGGTGATACCTGGGCGCGGACCCGGCGGCGCCTTGGCCCCGAGCAGAGCGGCAGCTGCACAGGCAAGAACTGCGATACGACGGGCCATGGCAGCCTCTCCTCACCCGGCCGCGTTTCGGGCCGTGGCTGGCAGCGTAGGGAGCGATGTCGGCACTGTCACGTGCTCACGTGTTGGTTCTCGTCGATACTGCCAAGGAGTTTGATGCCGCTATCTGCTACGGTGCCGCGCAGGAACAAGAAGCGGTCTTGGTGCCGAACACTGACCCGCACCGCCGCTCTTTGGACCCAAAAGGCGACGTTCCGAACGCCCCTTCCGCTCGCCGAAACCTGTCATCCATTCATGTGCCGCAACTGGCGGGGACGGCGAGGCATTGTAGCTGCCACCAGTACACGCTTCCTGACCCTATTTAGATCTTGAAATCAGGCGAATGCGGTATCGCCTGACCTGGGAGGTCGAAGTGGGCCGGTCAGTAACGGTAACGCAAATCGGCGCGACCGCCCGGCGGCAGGGTCGGCGACCAGGTGAGGGTCCCGTCGGTTCGGTTGAGCGCCTTGTCATTGGCCTCGATCGCCTGGCCCGCCGCCCCGATCGGGACGTCGAGCGTCGCCGGGAACGGGTTGGCGTTAGTCGCCGTCAGCACGACCTCTCGCGACAATGCTTCCCCCGGAGCCGCCACCGGCAAGCGCGACGCAACGATAGCCTGGGTCAACATAACCTGGCTGCTGATACCTGCCGCTAGGCGCACCGTCTCGCCAACCGTGCGGTCGGTGACCGCGCCCAATCCCAGCAGCAGGCGTCCGCCAGCCCGCTCGGCGTAGAGTGCGGTGCTGCCGGCTGGCAGCGGCACGCCCAGGCCGCCAGGTGTATCGTTCTTCATCACGAGCACGATCGACGTCGGCACGCCGTCGAGCTGCTGGCCGGGATACACCGCGCGTCGGTAGCGACGATCGACCGGCACGCCCTTTTGAAAGAGCAAAGCAACTTGCTTTTGCGCGCGTGCGGCGACGGTCGTGGGCGTCGGTATGCGATAAAGCTTGAGATCGCCAAGATCTTCGGGAGGGGGCGGCGGCGGGGGTGGTGCCGGGGGCGCCATCATCGGCGGCGGGGGGGGCGCCATCGCGCGCGACGCCGTCACCACTATCTCGTCGGCAGGCTCAAACTCCGTTTCGGGCAGATCCGACGTCGTCGTGCCGAGCGGATAGCAGACCAGCCGCAGCGCGCCCGCCGCCGCCGGAACCGCGGGCAACGCTACCCGGTTGAGCCGGCCCGCGACGGCCTGCACCTCGGCCTTCAGGAACACTTCCGGGTTGCTGTTGGCGAGGGTCAGCCAGGCAAACAGGTCGACCGTTCGCCCGTTGGCGGCGAGCGCAGCGACGTAGCTCGCCCGCCAGTCGAACCCGGACGCGAGATAGGACAGACGCACCGTGACCGTGCGCGCCGCCGGGCTGATGGTCGTTACGCTCAGCACCGGCTTGCTCGACAGGCTGGCTGGGACGCCGGCGAACGCCAGCCGCTCCGCGAGACCCGAACAGCGTAAAGCCTCGATCCCCGTCGCCGTGCGGAGGATGACGCCCGGTGCCGGGCCGGCGACAATGGTCGCGGGCTCGCTGGTCGGTCGTCCGGTCGCCCTGTCCGTTCGGGTCAGCGTCACGTCACGACCCAGCGTACCGTCGACAAGCGAGGCCGGCGACAACAGGCGGGCGTCGCGGTTCTTCTCGATCGTGCCGCCGGGCAGGCCGTCGATGACTGCGCTGACCGGCACGATCCCTTGCGCCACGCCCTCGAACCGCAGAACCGCCGGTCCGCGCGGCAGCCGGACGCGACGCGTCTCCGTCACCAGCGCAAAGCCACCGAGATACTGGAGGGTCATCGCCCCGCGGCCATAAGGTGCCCGGTACACCGTGAGCGAGACGCGGTCCGGCGCGGACGAGGTTACGGTCGTCTGCGCCTCCGCCCTGCCCGCCAGCAGCGCGACCGCCAGGAGCAGCAGATGGCGCATCAGTAGCGCGTGTCGAAGGTCGCCGTCACCGTGGTGCTGCCATTGGCCGGCACCGATACCTGCCACGCCAGCGTGCCGGCGGTGCGACGTTCACCCTTCGCGCTGTCCTCGACGACCCGGACGTCGTTCCAGTCGAGCCCGCCCTGGATGAGCTCGACCGTGACCGGACGGGCGCGGGCGTTAGTCAGCTTGTACTGCATCGCCGTGCGCCAGCGGCTGTCGCCCTGCCGCGTGCGCGACACGGTGACGGGCTGCACCTTCACGTCGAACGCGTCGCCGGTGGGAAGCGCGATGGTCGACCCTTGCGGGGTATGCTCGATCCGGTTTTCGCCGGTGAACTGCGGCTGCCCGCGGGCATCGCGGACATAGACCCGGACCACCCCCGCCGGCAGCGCGTCGCCCAAGCCTGCTGCACCCGAGTTACTGAACCGCAGCACCGACTGCGCGCTGCGTGGTTCGTCCGAACTGCCGAGCCAGCCATTCTCGAACCGATAGCCCGCGCCCGCCGCCACGCCCTTGGCATCGAGGAAGCTGACCTGCTTGGTCTGCTTGTCGGCGATCGTGGTGCGTTCGGCCAGCGGATAGAGGTAGAAGTCGCCGAGCTGCTCGCGCGCGGCGCTCTCGGTGCCGGGGCGTGTCGTCGTTCGGCGGCGCGGACGCGGCGCATAGCCGCCGCTGCCGTCATCGTCGGCGCTGCCGACCTCGCCGGCGACCAGCAGCGTTTTGGCGTTAGCGAACGTCGTCCCGCTGCTATTCTTCAGCGTTACCCAGCCCTGGATATCGACCGTGCCGCTCTTGTCGTCGAACAGCGCGACGTAATCGGCGCTCCAGCCGAGCCCGCGGCTCAGGTAGGACAGCGTCGCCGGACGGGTTCCTCCGCGCGTGCTGGCCAGTGTCACCGACAGCGTCGGGCGCGCCCGCAGCGCGTCGGGCACCCGGTCGAACACCGCGCGCACCGGCAGGCCGTCGTCGCGCAGTACCTCGACATGACCGTTCACTTCGATGACCACGCCGCCGTTCACCGCCAGCACTTTCGCGCGATCGCGGGTTTCCGCGCCGGTGGCCGGATTGGTCCGCACCAGCGTGATCGTCTCGCCGACCTCTTTCTCCATCAGGCTCGACGGGCTGAGCAGGTCATAGTCGAAATTCTGCTCGACGATCGCGGCATCGGGCACGGTCAGCGACACCGTTTCCGGTCGGATCGCTGCGCTCACGTCGGGGAAATTCTGTTGAACCCGCCCGCTCGCCAGGTTCAGCGGACGGATGTCCTGCACCAAGGCGACGTCGTTGGTGTAGATGGTGACCGACACGTCGCCTTGCGCCGTTCCGGCGGTCGAGGAATCAGCAGGGTGCGGCAATTGCTGAGCGGCTGCCGAAATCGACCCGAGCAGCATCACCAAACCACACGCTCTCGAGATGCTTTTGCGCACGCCACTCTCCCCCGGTCCTTGCTATAATGGCGAGACCGCATCAGAAGGGCAACGCGACATTGTGGGTCTGATTTTCTGACCCAAACAACGGCGCTTGTTCGCTCTGATCGGTGCGATGCGCCATTAAGGTTATGATACGTTGATCATAGCCAAAATGACGGTGTCCGCGAGAGCGACGGCGGAGAGCAAGTCCGTCGGTTACTGGTCGTAGCGGGTGCCGATACGCCGCCAATCCTTGGAGCGCCCGAATAAGATATCGATCGGGTAGACGCCGAGCTCGGCGACGCCTTCCCACCGAATCTGCAAAGACCCAGAAAGCGACATTCAGACCGCCAGCCTGGCTTCCCGGAAGCGGACATTTGTTAATGTGATCCGTCGGTGCTCACAGCGATCAGATATTTCACGCCGAACGGCGAGATATGGGACATTCCGGCCGATCGTCGCGGTAGCCCGAACGGCAGCTCAGGGCATAAGCCGACGTTCATGCGCAGTCTTCGTTGGAAACGATGCCGCTGATCAAATCATCAAGGCGGTTCAGCCGCTCGTTCCATTCCTGACGGTGATAGTCGATCCAATCCTGCAACGGCGCGAGCCCGGCAGGATCGAATTGACAGGTGCGCACCCGTCCAAGCTTGGTCGAGCTGGCGAGCTTGGCTTCCTCAAGCANGACGGCGATTGGCGTCACCGAGCGCATGAAACAGACGGTCGACCCTCGACGAGCGGACAGACTCTACGGCAGGCTGCATCATGCGGGGTGCAGTTCCGAAGCCATCGTGTCGAGCAGGAAGCCCCACCCCATCCGGCGCATTGCCGGGCCGTCGGCGCCTTCGAAATAGACCGCCTGGTGCGTCAGCAAGACCTCGCCCTTGTCGCCGAGCGGCGCAATTTCCACGGTGACCATGGCAGCAGATACGCGGGCGTGATCGACGTCGAGCGTTTGGAAGAACACGATCCGAGCGTTATCGACGATCTCAGCATAGGTTGAGGTCCAGCACAGCTGCTTTCCCGCGATAGGAGTGCCTGGCAGCATCCTGGAGGTGAGCTTCTCCTCACCGCCCGGACGAAAGTCGAAGCTGTAAGAAAGCGGCTCGTGTCCGGGACTGGCGGCGTACCACCTGCTCTTGCGGTCCTGAAAAGCGAAGGCGCCAAAAATCGCGTGCGGAGCGGCGTCGCAGGTTTTGCGAATTTCGAAGGTACCGTGTGTGATGGTCATCGACTCGCTCCTCAGTGAAGTTTAGACTTCACTAAATTTTTTGGAGCCTATCAGTCAAGTATGCACTTCACTATTGCACCCGCCAGTATGCCCGGCTTGTCGATGAATGGGTGACGGGGGTCGGTCTGATGCGAAGCGAGTATGGAATGCACTCGCGTCGCCGAACGGAGGCGTCGATCATCTGCTGGGCGACCGGCAACCTGCGCGCCGTCCAGATCCTCCTCTGTCATAGCAAGATCGAGAACATGGTGCGTAATCTCGGCGTCGACGTCGAAGATGCGCTTGCCCTTGCCGAGAATCCCGAAATCTAAACCGCGGGCTCCTCACCCAAAACGAGGGCCCCTTGCATCGCGCATTCGGACGAAACAGTCGTTTTTCGACCCGACCGGCGTGTAAGGCTTCAGAAAAGCCCGACGTTCACGTCTTCGACCGGTCCCAACGCCTTGACGATGCGGCACTCGACGACAGTGCCACATTTGCAAGAATCGATCGCGGCCTTTGACGGCCGTCGCAGGGCTTTTAGATCTGCGATCCAGTTCGAGAAAATGCTCGCTCGCGATCCGGTCAATCTAGCATAGCCGCAGCCGATCGTCCCACAGGCCAAGGGGCGCGCGAACCTGATCCTGCGAGGAGCCAAGCGAGCGCTGATGAAAAGCCGGCGATGCTTCATTTGCCGCTTCAACACCTTGAGACCCTCCCGCCGCCGAATGCGTTTCACCTCCTACAGGCCGGCCTTCCGGCCGGCAGGGCCCAGTCTATCATTCCCAAACCCGGCAGGACTCTCGTCAGAACTGAACCAGTTTTCCAAAGTCAGAACATCACATCGCTGATGCCCGGGAAACATAGAACGATTTCAGCATCGCTCCTGCTTGGGGCCCCCAGGCGGGCTTCTTCCATTATGAATGGCAGACGGCGTAGCCCCGGGTCTTTGGGGGGTGTGACGAAGAGTTAGCTGGTCAACGCCGGTAATAAGGCGCGCGCTGCGCGTACGTCCGGATAACTTTCATCGCCATCGATACGTGCGAGTGCCTGCACGAGGATAGGCGCCGCCGCGTCCGGCGTCACCAAGCGGGCGAGCGATGTCGCGGCCCGCAGCGCCCACAGCCCGGCACCCTGCCCCTCCGCGACCGCGAGCGCCCGCTCGAACTGCGCGCGCCCAGCCGCCGCATCGCCGGCGCGCAGCCGGTTCTCGCCGTCGGCCCGAAGGATCTCCGCGGTTGCCCAATGGGGTTCGCAGGCTTGTGCCCGCGCGATCGCGTCCGCATCCGCCAGCGTGGCGCAGCAGGTAATGAAGACATCCTTATCGTGCGGCAAAGGCAGACGCAGCCGATCCGGCGGGAGCGGCTGCGGCGGCTTTCCCATGCGCAGGTCGGCGATCCGCGAAAACCACGCGGCGAGTTCGGTCATGTAGGTAAAGCAATTCTCTTCCGCCGCGCGGCCGAGCAGCTCGGCATAGTGCCGAGCCAGCGCGTCGTCGCCCAGCCACAGCGCGACCGGACAGGCCGCGCTGCTCAACAGATAGCAGAACGAACTCGGATTGCGCAGCCGCCGGGCATCGATCACTGTTTCCATGATGGTCGCCCGGGCGCTTTCCAGCCGGCCCTGCACTGCCAGCGTGACGCTGTGGTTGCCTCGCAATATCGTCGAATGATCGTACCGAAGCACTGCGCCATAGGCGGTGCGGCCGCTGCAGTGGGTGACCAGTTCCGCGCCGATCGCCGCCGCTTCGTCCATGCGCCCCACGCGAAACGTCATCCCAGCGATCACCCGTCGGGCGAAATGCTGCAGGTCGCGATCGAGATCCGTGCTTTCAGGCGCCAGCATCTGCTGGGCAAGCGTGAGGGACGCGCGATGATCGCCCATGATCCCGCGTTGGCCGGAAAGCAGCCACAGCGCCGTCGCCCTGGCGACCGGATCGCCGATCTTCTTGGCGATGCGCAGCATCTGCGTCGCCGCGCGCACGAAACGTTCGCCGGGCCGGTCGGCGTTGAACAGCAACACGCACAGGCCGAACTGGAGCTGGATCTCCTCCGCCCCGCCACGCTGGCCAAGCGCGTCGAGCGTCGCAATCGCCTGCTCCAGCCAGCGATGATATTCGGCGAACTGCGACATGCCGAGCCACAGCGGCGCAGAGGCAAGGATCAGGCGGATGCCCAGCCGCTTGTCCCCGGCCTCGCCCAGCGACCACATCAGTGCCGCGCGCACATCGTCGATCGCGGTGCCGTATCGCTCCCACCAGCTGGCGCGCTCCATCTGCAGCCAATCGGCCTGGGCGCGATCCAGTAGAGTCCCGACCCATTCGGCATGCCGGCGTGCTGCGATTTCCGCCTGGCCGGAACCCTCCAGCTTGCGCCGGGCATACGCCTTGGTCGTCTCCAGCAGGCGATAGGCGACCCCGTGTCGGGACGGCTCGACGAAGAGCAGCGACTTGGCTGCCAGTTGCAGAATATGCTGCGCAGTGTTCATAGGTTCTGCCGCGGCTGGCGCGGCGACCTGCACGGCGGCGGCTAGATCGAAGGTGGAGCGGAACAGGCTGAGGCAGCCGAGCACCAGCCGTTCGTCAGGCGCGAGAAGCTCGTAGCTCCAGTCCAGCATCGCTTCGAGCGTTCCGTGGCGCGCGAGCGTGCGGCGACCGAAGGCGAAAGGCGACATTTGTCCGGATAGTCCGCTGGACATCGCCTCCAACCCTACCATCGGCGTCGCAGCCGCCGCCAGTTCGAGTGCGAGCGGCAGTCCGTCGAGCGAGCGGCACACCGTCGCGACTTGCCGGGCATTATCTTCAGCGAGGCAAAATCCGCCGGCCGCCGCCGCACGCTCCGCGAACAGCGCGACCGATGGATTGCCCGTTATCGTCTCCGTGGCATCCGCCACGCCGGGCACAGGCAGGGGCTGGAGATGCACCTGTACTTCCCCCGGCACCCGCAGCGGTTCGCGGCTGGTCGCCAGCATCGTCACGCGCGGGCAGGATTGCAGCAGCGCTTCTGCGGCCCGCGCTGCGGTGTCGATCAGATGCTCGCAATTGTCGATCAGCAGGATGAGCTCCGCTGCACGCAGGCGTTCCAACAGCGCGTCGGGTATCGTGTCCTGACCCATCGGACTTTGCAGCGCCGCGGCCGTGGCGGTGGCCACATGCGCCAAGGACGTGCAGTTCGTCAGGTCGACAAAGCAGACGGCGGTGCGGGCACGGAGCTGCGTCAGCGCTGCGAGTGCGACACTTGTCTTGCCGATGCCGCCTGGGCCAACGATGGTGACGAGCCGATGCCGCGCAATGCTCTCCACCACCTCGGCCACGCAGGCCTCGCGGCCGATCAGGCGGTTGATCTGCAACGGAAGCGGAAGCGGACGGAGTTCTCGAGGCATCGGCGCCTCGGCCACTTCCTCGCCTGCCGCCTCGATGGTCACATCCGCACGTAGCCGATAGCCCCTGCCGGGCACGTTGACGATCTCGACATCGTCCGCCGCCCCGGTCCGCAGCGCGCGCCGGATCGCGGTGATGTGCACGCGCAGATTGTTTTCCTGGACGAAAATAGTCGGCCAGACCCGATCGGTGATTTCCCGCACCGAAACGACCTCTCCGGCTCGCTCGGCAAGCAGCGCCAGGATCGCGAGCGCGCGCGACCCTAAGCCGACTCGGACGCCGCCACGCAGCAATTGCGCACGTTCCGGGCGAAGCTCGAACGATCCGAACCGGATACGCCGGTCGCTCATGACCGTCTGTCGTCTAGCCGATCCACTTACGTCCCCCCGCAGACACGTTAGCACTAACCGTATGCGCGAATTAGCGGCGATTGGCACCTGTTTAGTCGGGGCTTCGGGGCGGTTCGTCTATGCGAGACAGGCAGCAACGGGGACCGAGCTTTGCTCGATGTCCGGTACCGTTCTGGGAGACAGTATATGCGCCTTGCAGAACTTGCGGCGCCGGCCGACGCCGGCGTCGGGGAGATTCTTCATTTGCCAACGCCAGAGGACGTGCGAGCAGAACTGGAACGGATTCGCGCCCATGCATTCACCGGCTCGGACAAGCTGTACGCCTTTCTGCACTTCGTCGTGGAGGAAGCGCTGGCGGGCCGCGCGGCGACACTGAAGGAGTTGGTGATCGGCATCGAACTCTATGGCGGCGTCATCGAGTATGACCCGCGGATCGATTCCGCCGTGCGGGTTGAGGCGCGCCGATTGCGACGCAAGCTTGCCGCCTATTATGCGGGCCCCGGCCGTAAGGACGCGGTGATCGTGTCGATCCCTACCGGAGGCTATGCGCCGCGCTTTCACCTTCGCCCGGATGCGGCGTGCGCTGCCGTCGAGGCAACAGGCGCAAAGCTGGAGCCGCCGATGTTGGCAGTCCTGCCGTTCACAGCGCTCTGCATCTACGAAAAAGCCTTTGCGGCGGGGGTGACAGACGAGATCATCTACGCGGCGGAGCGGGACACGCACCTGCGGGTCGCGGCTCGGGCGATCATGTTCCAGTTTCGCGAGAGCCGCTATTCACTCGACGAAGTCGCAGCGCAGGCCGGTTCGGATCTGGTGCTGCATGGCACGATCCGGCGGGTGCAGGCCGTGCACCGCGCGTGCGTGGAACTCTCCAGTCGCTGGGGCCAGATCCTGTGGTCGGATCGAATCGACATTATCGGCGAGGGTGACCTCGACGTGCAGGAGCGCATGGCCGAGGCAATCCTCGAACGACTCCCGCGGGACGCGCTGCGCGAACGGGGCATTCCGCAGGTCGCCTGAAGCCCGCTTCGACGTCGACAGGTTAGCTCTTTGGGGCTTCCGCCGCGCTAACGGGCACTCGCGTCCCGCCCCGGGAGTCAGGATCTATAACCCTGCAGCGCGGCGAATGCTCGGCGCAGCCAGAAGGTCCGACACGTGAATGCATATCCTCTGACAGCCTACCCGCATGTCCGCCTGACCATCGCGTCGGCCGAGCGCGCGGGCGTGGCCGGCGGCGCGGTGCCGGCCGCATCGTCATGAGCGGGGAGCATGCCTTCACGCCCGAAGAAAGACCGCTCTTCGCAGGGTCGCCCTTCTCACCATCGCATCCTGCCAGCCGTCGTCTTGGCTATTTCGCCATAGGAGCCTTTCTCGCCGCGACCTCGACGTTCGGCAACGCACTGACGACGGTCAACACGGCAAGCGTGGCCGGCCCGCTCGGGCTGTACGTCGCCGAGGCTGCTGCGCTGCCTGCAATCTATGTCGCGATGAATGCGGCAGCCAACCTTTCGCTCGTGAAGGCACGGGCGCAGTTCGGCATCCCCCAGGTAACCGGCATTTTGCTTGGCCTCTACGCGCTTGCGGGCCTGGTCCATTTCGGCTTCGCCAGCTTCTGGGCGGCCGTGTTCCTACGCGCGGCCAGCGGTATGGTCGCGGCTGCGCTGATCACCCTCGGCGTTTACTATCTGATGCAGGCCCTGCCGCCCAAGGCAAAGCCGGTCGGCGCGGTGATCGGTATGGGGCTTTCTCAGCTCGGTACGCCGCTGGCCCGGATGATCCCCGTCGAGGTGCTGGTCGGCAACGGACTTTGGGGCCTGCACGCACTCGAAGTCGCCTTGGCGCTGGTCTCGCTTGCGCTCATTCTCGCCCTGCCGCTGCCGCCCAGCGAGAAAAGCACCGCTTTCGCGCCGCGTGATTTCCTTACGATCCCGTTGGCAACCGCCGGTCTGTTGCTGTTTTGCCAAGTCATCGGTCAGGGCCGTACGCTCTGGTGGTCCGACACGCCCTGGCTCGGGGTGGCGCTTGCGGCCTCCATCTGCCTGCTCGCCGCCGCCTTTCTGAACGAGACGGGCCGGCGCGATCCACTGGTGCATTTCGAATGGATCGGCACCTGGGGCATTCTGCGGTTCGCGAGCGCGGCGCTGGTACTGCGCCTGGCGCTTGCAGAGCAAAGCTATGGCGCGGTCGGCCTGCTCACGCTCGGCGGACTCAACAACGACCAGCTCGGGACGCTGTTTGCCGTGGTCGCGATCGCGATGCTGCTCGGCATCGTTGCCGCCGCGCTGACGCTGTCCGAGCGCCGCCTCCCCTGGCAGGTTCTCGTCGCCGCCCTGATCATCGCCGCGAGCGCTTGGCTGGATAGCGACGCGACCACGCTGACCCGCCCTGCGCAACTGATGATGAGCCAGGCCATGATCGGCTTCGGCACCACAGTGTTCGTGGGACCGGCGCTTCTTTATGGCTTCCTCCACATGATCAAGCGGGGTGGCGATTACCTCGTCAGTTTCGTCGTCACGTTCAGCATCACGCAGAATGTCGGCGGGCTCATGGGATCTGCGCTGCTCGGCTCGATGCAGACGATCTGGGCGCGCAACGCCAGCAACGCGCTTGCGGCCGACATGCTGGCGAGCGATCCGCAGGTCGCTGCCCGGATCGGCGGCGGCGGTGCATCGCTGGCCTCCGTGCTCGTCGACCCCGCCCAGCGCGCTGCACAGGGCGCAGGCCTGTTGGGACAGGCGATGGCGCGCGAAGCCGCGGTGATCGCCTTCAACGACACCTTCAGGTTCGTGGCCATGCTCGCACTGACCACAGCAGCGTTCATCTTCGCGAACATCCTCGTCGCGCGCACCCGAGAGAAGACCCATGACCGCAGCTGACAACGCCCCACCGCCGGAGAACGCGGCGGCGCAATGGCACCCTGCCGCCAAGCGCCCGATACGGATCGCCGCCACGGTGACATTGTCGCTTGTCGGCGTTCTCCTCGTTCTCGCCGCCTGGGATCTGCCGCCGTTTGCGGGAGGATATCAGCAAACCGACAATGCCTATGTGCGCGGCCGGGTTACAGTCATCGCCCCGCAAGTGAGCGGCTATGTCATGCGTGTGCTGGTACACGACTATGACGTCGTGAAACCCGGCCAACTCCTGGTGCGGATCGACGACCGCATCTACCGCTCCCGCATCGCGCAGGCGCGCGCCAATCTCTCGGCGGCGGAGGCTGCGCTCGCCAACTCTACCCAGGCCCGGGCATCCCGATCGGCCGGTCTCGAGGGCCAGGTCGCCGGGGTCGAGGGCGCACGCGCGCAGCTTGCCAGGGCACGGGCTGACATGGCGCGCGCCAACGACCTTGCGCGCGACGGCGCGATCTCGATGCGGGAGCGCGACCAGACGCTGGCCGCGCTCGCCCAGGCACAGGCACAACTGCGCCAGGCACAGGCCGGCAGCGAGATCGGCCGCTAGGATATCCGAACGGTCGAGGTTGGCCGCGGCGCCTTGGAAGCGCAGGTCGCAGCCGCGCGCGCGCAACTGCACGCCGCCGAGATCGATCTCGAGCACACCGTGATCCGCGCGCCCGAAGGCGGCGTTCTCGGCGAGGTGGGCATCCGGGTCGGCGCCTATGTCACCAACGGGTCGCAGCTCCTTGCGATCGTGCCACCGGATCGCTGGGTGATCGCCAACTTCAAGGAGACCCAGACCGGACGGCTTCGCCCGGGCCAGCCAGCCAGCATGACCGTCGACGCGCTGAATGGCGCAAGGTTGAAGGGCCGGATCGAGCGACTGTCGCCTGCTGCCGGCTCGGAGTTCGCGGTCCTCAAGCCGGATAATGCGACCGGCAATTTTGTGAAGATCCCGCAGCGAATCGGCGTGCGGATCGCGGTCGATCCCGGCACGGCGGAGGCAAGGAACCTGCGTCCGGGCATGTCGGTCGAGGTCCGGATCGACACGAGTGTCCGGTCATGACCGGGCGGCTCGTTATAGGCAGCCTTGCCCTTCTGGTGTCGGCCTGCGCCGGCCCCCGCCCGGCGATCCCGCCAGCGGCTGAGGTGGCACCGCCGGCCCAGTGGCGCGGCGATCACAAAGGATCGGACGTCGTCGTCGATGCGCAATGGTGGCGTAGGTTTGGCGACGCCACGCTGACCGGCCTCGTCGAAGAGGCGCTGGGGCACAATGCGGATATCGAGATTGCCGCCGCTCGCATCGAGGAAGCGCGGGCGCAGTTCGCCGCTGCGCGCGGCGCCAGGATGCCGCAGGTTCAAGCCGTCGGCACGGGCGGTCGCACCCGAAGCGTCAACCCGTTCGGGATCGATATCGCGCAATGGGCAGCACAGGGCGAAGTGCAGGCTTCGTTCGACCTCGACCTGTTCGGCCGCCTGCGCAGCAGCGCCGCCGCCGCGAAAGCGCAGCTCCTCGCCAGCGATGATAGCCGCCAGACCGTGCGGCTTGCCATCGCCGCAGGCGTGGTCAGCGGCTATGTCCAGCTTCGGACGTTCGACGAGCGGCGGGCGATCCTGCGCCGCACCCTCGATGCGCGCGCGGGCACCCTGACGCTTATTCGGCGCCGCGCCGAAGCCGGATATAGCTCGCAACTCGACCTGGCGCAGGCAGAAGCGGAGTATCGGGCGGCCGCCCAGGCCATCCCGACGGTCGATCTTGCGATCGCGAGGCTCGAAAACGGCCTCAGCATCCTGCTCGATCGCGCGCCTGGCCCCGTCGCGCGCGGAGCGGCGCTCACGGCGCTGACCATCCCCACGGCCCCGCTACAGCTACCGGCGCGCCTGCTTCGGCAGCGTCCCGACATCGCAGCGGCCGAGCAGCAGATCGTCGCCGCCGACCGCGCACTCGACGCGGCACGCGCCGCCTTCCTGCCCGACATCAAGTTGGCGGCATCCGGCGGGTTCGTCGCTTCCTCGCTGCTCCCGGACAATCCGCTTTCGATCTTCTCGCTGGGCGGAAGCATCCTGGCGCCGATCTTCAACGGCGGGCGGATACGCGCCCAGGCAGACGGCGCGGCCGCGCGCCGCGACCAGGCTGCCTTTGCGTATCGAAAGGCTGCGCTGACCGCGTTTCGCGAGGTCGAAGACGGGATGGCGTCGGTCGAACGCTACGCGGAACAGGAGGATGAGCTGACGCGCCAGCAGGCCACGCGCCTCCGGGTCCAACAGCTTGCCGAGCTCCGCTATCGCGAGGGCTATTCGCCCTATCTCGAACAGCTCGATGCCGAGCGCAGCCTGTTGTCTTCGCAATTGTCGCTTGTGCAGACGCGCGGCGACCGCCTGCTCGCATCGACGGCTCTTTTTCAGGCCCTTGGCGGCGGTTGGCAACCTTCAGCACAATGGAACGAATGATCCATGGCCCGCACCATCTTGCTTTTCCTATTCATAGCGCTGGTCGTCGCTGGTTCGCTGACCATGGAGCGATGCAGCGAGGACTCTCTGGCAGAACAAACAGAAATGCGTGGCGATCCATCCGCGATTGTTGCGCTGGCCGATGGCTCCACAATGGTTGCTCCCAGGGGCACCGTAGGACGCGCGCTTGTCGACTGGCTTGCCAGCCGCGAACCGGGGCAGAAGACCTTCGAACTCGGAGGTCAGGAATTTGTCGGACGAACCGCTGAACTTACAACCGAATCGCGCGGCCGCGTCCCGCGTCTCGTAGCGATGCTTCATGCCAACCCCGACGTCAAAGTGGTCATCGTCGGCCATACCGACCCCTCGGGGGACGAAGCCGCCGATCGTGCAATCTCACAGGCTCGGGCAGACGTTTTGCTGGACATGCTTCGCGATGGTCGCATTTCGTCGCACAGGCTGCGCACCGAAGCGCGTGGGGCCTCGGACCCGATCGCACCGAATGACAGTCCGGGCAATCGCCAGCGCAACCAGCGGGTAAGCCTCGTCCTGAGCCGGACGGAATAGCGCAATTCCGCCGGGCCATGTCCGTAGATCAACCGGACTAACGATCACTCACCTCCGGACCACGGTCAAAGGGTCTCTAGACATGCAGCGCGACGCGTTGCTCGGCGCGGCCAGAAGCCCTCGGCCCCGCTTTGGGATCCCGCCTCGGTCCAAGAATTTGGCGCCAGACACAAAGGAGGTTCGAATGGAGTTGAGAAACAAAGCCGCGATCATCACGGGAGCCGCCAGCGGGATCGGCAAGGAGATCGCCCGCGAGTTCCTTCGTCAGGGCGCAAAAGTAGCCATCGCCGATCTCGACATCGACGCCGCGCGTGCAACGGCCGACGAACTCGATGCCAGCGGCGCCGCAACCTTCGCCGTGGAGATGGACGTCACCGACGAGGCTGCGGTCGATGCCGGCGTACGCACGGTATGCGATCGGTTCGGCGGGATCGATATCCTCGTCTCCAACGCAGGCATCCAGATCGTCTCGCCCGTCGACCAGTTCGATTTTGCCGACTGGAAGACCATGCTAGCGATCCACCTGGACGGCGCGTTCCTCACCACCCGCGCGTGTCTCCAGCAGATGTACGCCCGGCAGCGCGGCGGCTCGATCATCTACATCGGCTCTGCGCACTCCAAGGAAGCGTCCAAGCTGAAAGCGCCGTACGTTGCGGCCAAACACGGGCTGCTCGGCCTCGCCAAGGTCGTCGCGAAGGAAGGTGCCGAGCACGGCGTCCGCGCCAACGTTGTCTGTCCAGGCTTTGTCCGGACGCCGCTGGTCGAGAAGCAAATCCCGCAGCAAGCGAAAGAACTCGGCATCACCGAGGAGCAAGTGATCCGGGACGTCATGCTCAAGGAAACCGTCGACGGGGCGTTCACGACGCTCGACGATGTAGCGCGTTGTGCGACGTTTCTCGCGGCGTTCCCGTCCAATGCCCTCACCGGTCAGTCGGTGGTCGTCAGCCACGGCTGGGCGATGCAATAGCCAAGGGAGCGGTCCAATGAATATCGCATTGAAACCCGAACAATTTGGGCGGGCCGGGCGCATGCAGCAACCGGCTCCCTTCGATTGCGTGGCGCTCGTTTTGCAGGGCGGCGGTGCCCTCGGCGCCTACCAAGCCGGTGTGTACGAAGCGTTGGCCGAAGCGTCACTGCACCCGAACTGGGTCGCGGGCATTTCGATCGGCGCGATCAACGCCGCGTTGATCGCCGGCAACGCGCCGGAGATGCGCGTCGAGAGGCTGCGCACATTCTGGCGGACCGTGACTGCCGATCCCTGGTCTGACTGGTTCGGCAAGCCCAGCCAATTCGGGGGAGACATGGTTCGCCACTGGGCAAACCAGTGGTATGCTGCCGCCGCCATACTGCGCGGCGCCGAAGGCTTGTTCGCACCCCGGCTGGTACCCGCCCATCTCGCGCCCACCGGCACGCTCGACGCGATCAGCTTCTACGACACGTCGTCGCTCAAGACCACGCTCGAGCGGCTTGTCGATTTCGACCGGATCAATGCGGGCGAAATGCGCTTCAGCGTCGGCGCGGTGAACGTGGCGACGGGCAATCTGATCTATTTCGACAATAGGACGCACGTGATCCGGCCCGAGCACATCATGGCCAGCGGCGCGCTGCCGCCTGCCTTGCCGCCGGTCGAGATCGACGGCGAATATTACTGGGACGGCGGCGTAGTTTCGAACACCCCGCTCCAATGGGTCGTCGACAGCGCCGAGCGCCAGGATACGCTCGCCTTCCAGGTCGATCTGTGGAGCGCGCGCGGCTCCATCCCCCGTACCATGTCCGAGGTGATGACGCGTCAAAAGGAAATCCAGTATTCCAGCCGCACCCGGGCAAGATCCGATCAGTTCAGAAAAGAGCAGCATCTGCGCAGCGCCTTGACCGCGCTCATTGCGAAGCTGCCCGATGATCTGCGCGAAACGCCCGAATATGCGCTGCTGGCGCCCGAATCCGATCGCAAGGTCTACAACATCATCCAGCTCATCTATCAGGCGCGTCGTACGGAGGGAGGCTCGAAGGACTTTGAGTTTTCCGCGCGCAGCATGGAAGATCATTGGGCCGCGGGACTGTCGGACACGATCCGGACCCTGCACCATCCCGAAGTGCTCGAGCGACCGATCAGTGCCGATGGCGTCTTCACGTTCGACATCGCCACCGACGGGAGGCTTTCGTGAACATTTCCGACGTTCGCAATCGGGCGTTCGCGATGCCCCTGACGCAACCCGCTTACCCGCCCGGGCCGTACCGATTCTGCGACCGCGAATATCTCATCCTGACCTATCGCACCGATCCCGATACGCTTCGCGCGGTCATTCCCGAACCGCTCGAAGTCACATCCGACCTGGTGAAATTCGAGTTCATCCGCATGCCGGACTCGACCGGCTTCGGCAATTACACGGAAGCTGGTCAGGTCATCCCCGTGAGCTTTCGGGGCGTGCGCGGGAACTACACACTCAACATGTTCCTGAACGATCACCCGCCGATCGCGGGTGGGCGGGAGCTATGGGGCTTCCCCAAGAAGCTCGCGGGCCCAAGCCTCCAGACCGAGACCGATACGGTTGTCGGCACGCTGGATTATGGGCCAGTGCGCGTCGCAACGGGTACGATGGGCTACAAGTATCAGGTGGGGGACGCGGAAGCGACGTTGCGCGCTCTCGCCTCGCCCAACTTCCTGTTGAAGATCATTCCGCACGTCGACGGAACGGCGCGCATTTGCGAACTCGTCGAATATCATCTTGAGGACATTCACCTGAAGGGGGTGTGGACGGGGCCCGGTGCCTTGTCGCTGGTTCCCCATGCACTGGCCCCGGTGGCGGATCTGCCGCTACGCGAACTCGTGTCGGCGACCCATTTCGTTGCGGACCTGACGCTTGGACTTGGCAAAGTCGTCTTCGACTATCTCGACGACGCATAGGCGGCGCTGGACAACCCATGATGACGGATCCGGTTACGCAGTCAGGTGATGCGCACGCACGCTGCGCCGCAGTCCTCCCCCAGCCGGAAGATGTTCCTGGCATAACCATAACCGGCGTCCACAACATGGCGCTGCATCCGGCCACACATCAACCAAAGCAAAGGACAACAAAATGAACGTCATCAGCCGTATCGCGACACGCAAGATAGTAGTCGCCGCGGTCGTGCTGGCCCTCGCAGGCGTCGCCGCCGTGATCACCCGCAAGCGTGCCGTTCGCTGACACGTTTCCGTTTGAGTGCACGCGCTTCCGTCTCCCTCGTTCGCGAGGGTGTCGTCGCTGCGCGACCTCGACGCCATTTCCGCCAGCGCACTCGGGAACCGCTTGGCAATAAACGGCCCATTCCTCTCCCTTTCACCTCGCCGGGGCGCCGGCGGCATGCCTCCGCCCAACATCTGGAGCGCGGCCGCATGGCGCCGCTTTCGCGTACCTTGGGCGGTGCTCGCGGCTAACGGTAAGCGACGTCCGCGCATCACCTGCGCTCACGCCGCCGAAGCAGTCGACGCCGGTACATCCGCCGCAATTCGACGATGAGACTGGAGGTGCCGAGTGCGGGCAACGCGACGTCACGATTGTCGCGCGACCCGACCCCGCACTTGCCCAGCCAGTTGATCGCATTGCGGCGGTTTCCGGCCTTTCGCTTGGCCGGGTGCCCCGCCCGACTTCATGGCCATCAGGAGTGACATTATGCGCCCGCCACCAGAGATTGATCTTTCCATTCATCATCCCGCCCATGGCGGTTCCGATCGCTTCGCGCTGGCCGTGACGAGGCTCCTGCGGTTCTTCGCCGACACATTCTTTGCCAAACGCTATGGCCATCGCGCCATCGTGCTGGAAACGGTGGCGGCGGTGCCTGGCATGGTCGGCGCCACGCTCACCCATCTGCGCTGCCTGCGGCAAATGAAGTCCGATCAGGGCTGGATCCGCATCCTGATGGAAGAAGCCGAGAACGAACGTATGCATCTCATGACCTTCCTGGAGGTGTGCAAGCCGACGCTGTTCGAGCGGCTTATCGTGCTGATCGTGCAGTGGTTCTTCTATCTCGGCTTCTTCGCGCTCTACCTGACCAGCCCGAAGACCGCGCACCGGCTGGTTGGTTATTTCGAGGAAGAGGCGGTGATCAGCTACACCCATTATCTCGCGGAAATCGATGCGGGGCGCAGCGCCAACGTGCCCGCGCCGGCAATCGCACGCCGCTATTGGGGTCTGCCCGACAGTGCCACGCTGCGCGACGTGGTGCTGGTGGTGCGCGCCGACGAAGCGCATCACCGCGACGTGAACCACGGCTTTGCAGCCGACCTGGGGGGCAGGACGCCCGGCGCGGTCTCGCCCTATCCGTGGCATGCCGCGGAGTTGGACGGCCCTGCCGTACAGCCCACGCTTTCGGCCGCCCCCGGCACCGCCGCCCACCACACCTGACGCCTTTGCAGGTGATGAAGCCGGCAACCGCGTTCCGTCCGAATACTGAATTGCGTGCGAATGACTGGTGCCGGCGTTAGCGGACGTTCAAGCTTCAAGCGCGGAATGACTTGAACTGGTCGATACCTGCCTCGCCCAGCGCCCGAGCAGCCGACCCAGTTGCGGTCGTTCGCGCCGAGTATTGCGCTTCCCAACTTCAGACGCTTGTTCATGAAGCGTCGAACGCGTTCCAGGCGACCTGGTCAACCGAAGAGCGTAGCCTACAAAACGCGATCCGTGTCCTCCGGACGCGGCAGCCAGCAGCTCGCACGTCTCCCGAACAGGCGGTAACGGTTGCGTGCGACCCAGCGGTATAGCGGATCGCGCAAACTGCGCGGCACTGGCCAAGCCGCGGCGACGATCCGCCACGGCCAACCGAGCCCAGCATAGATCGCCAGCACCGCGTCGCTGTCGCGCAGCGCGCGGTCGCCCTGGACGACGATGATGGTATCGGGATTTGCTGGGTCAATCCCGAACCGTCGACACAGCGCGGCGCCGACCTCGCCCTGCATCGCCGCGAGCCGGAAGCGGCGCGCGCGGTCGTGCGTCAGGACGAACTGCGCGTTCGCTGAGCACAGCACACATTCGGCGTCGAAGAGAATGATCGGATGCTCAGTCATCGATTCTCTCCAACCGGCCTCGATAATGAATGACCCGGCCGAACAGCGGAAGGTCGACGGGAATGTCGAATCTAAACTCGCGGTCTTGCCCCTGCTCGACAGCATGGCATGCCGGCCGCGCCCATCGCGGAAGAGGTACGCCGAGAAACCGGAAGCCTACTAAGTCCATATGCAGCGCTCCATCGAGGACCGAGACATCGAACGAGTTGGCCGCTGGCCCCATCCGTTCGATCAGGCGGCCGTGCCGAATTTGCAGGGTACTGCGGTACTGTCGATCGCCGAACCTGCGATGCCAATGCTCGGCGTCTCCGCGCCGTTCAAACCGAACAGTGACTGGCACGCCCGATCCGCGCGCTGGCAGACGCATTATCCGGCACAGCAGCCGCGCAAACGGATTGTCGCTCGCCCGTATCTCGGCAAGGCCCTTCCAGACCTGGTCGTCATCCTCGTCATGTACCGCGCGCAGGCTGGGCGCGAGGCCATCGATCGCGGGACCGAGCAACCGCCGGAATAGCGCGGTCACCACGCAAAGTCCGGCTTGGCGACCATCAGCCAGAAGATCACGAGCACGCCGGCAAAGGCGGGCCAGCCGAGCGCGAACCAGGTTCGTGATAACGTAAAATAGCGCGCTGGCAGTCCCTCGCCGTCGGAGAGCCGGTCGACGATCCGGCGCATCTCGATCTGGATGCCGACGACCGGCAGCCAGCAGGCGCCGACGAACAGGTACAGCACGATGGCAGCAGCCAACCAGCCGGTTGTCAGCGGATAGCCGGCGATTCGAGCGAGCCAAACGCCGGTCACCGGCTGCACGATCACCGCAGGAGTAGTGAACAGCCAGTCGGCAATCACGACATTGCGATTAACGATCCGTCGTGCCGCAAGGTCGCCAGAGCGGTTGGCCATGAAGCCGTGGAACGCGGTGCCGAGACCGGTCCCGAACAACAGAGTGGAAGACAGAATGTGCACGGTCTTGAGAAGCAGATACTTATCCATGGTCGTTCTCCAAGACATGCACAGCGAGCGCCAGACCTAGGATAGCTACGTTCTTGACGAGCGCGCCGAACGGATCGGCCCAGAGGTCGGGCATCGTCGTGGCAAGGATCGCGGTATAGCCTAGCATCACGACGATCCCGGCCATCGCTGCTCGGCGCACGCGAGTCAGCAGCGCCAGCCCGATCGCGATATCGAGCACGGCACCCGCCACGAGCGCGGCAATTGCGGGCGTGCCGATCAGCCCGACCTGCGCCAACAGCGCTAGGTTCGTAGCCGCAGGCGTCAATGCCAGCGGTACGATGCCACCGGCCAGCCAGACCACAGCAAGCAACCAGCGCAGCACCGGCGTCAGCGGCATTAGCCGAGCAGCCAGCCGGTCGGCGTCCGTCGCTGGCGTCCGCGCCAGCGCGACGCCCAACCTGGCGGGAACCAGCCCGGTCGCAGCGATCAGCGGATCAACGTCGCCGGTGTTACCGGCCTCAAGCATCGTCAGGCTTTCGCGGGTCACCGGCCCGATCCCAAGCCACGTCGCTGCCGCGAGCATCCATCGCGGTAACTGTACCACGGGCACAGGTGCCAGACCCAGCCAGTGTCGCACGCTGGCGGTCAGCGCGTCCGTGGTCATCGGCTCGGGTCCGACGACGTTGATCCGTGCCGCGATCGGAGCCTTTCGGAACAACAGTCGCACGATGCCCGCGATCAGGTCGTCGACATGGATCGGCTGCACGCGCCACCTACCCCGTCCCAGCCGTAGCGTAAGCGGCAGAGCGGCGAGCGCGCCGAACAGTACGCTGCTCTGCCCGCCGCGGCCAATAATGAGCGACGGCCGCAGTACGACCCAGTCCATCCGGCCGCCGCTAGGATCGAGGTTGGCAAGATGATCGTCCGCGGCGCGCTTGCTGAGATGGTAGCGCGTCGTCGCGCTGGCATCCGCGCCGAGCGCGGAGACCTGAACCACGCGGCTGACGCCGCACGCATAGCATGCGTCGAACAGCGACCGCGCGCCCTGATCGTGGACCATGGCATACCGCCCTCCATCGCGGATTAGTCCGGCGCAGTTGACGACCGCATCCATTCCGCGCAGCCGCGGCAGCCAGTCGTCCGCGCTATCCTGCGCCAAGTCGCCGCGGACCGTCGAGACTCCGCACAGCGCCTGCGCGAGCCGCCCCGGATCGCGCCCGGCGGCGGTGACGTGAACGCCATTCGCCACCAGCCGCCCGACCAGATGACGCCCGACGAAGCCGCCTGCGCCAATGACGAGAACATGCATCGTCGGGCCCTTATGCGTCGGCACGGGGGCTGCGGCTCCATACCGCGAAGCCCATACCCACCAGCGCCAGCAACACTCCGAACAGCGCGCTCGTAACGGTGCCCTGCACCAGCTCAGTTGGATCGGTCGCGACGTAGCGCATCGACACGAGCAGCATTGGCGTGGCGATCATCATCACCATCGACCACACCGTCCAGAAGCGCGACCGCTCTTCGGTCCCGCACAGTTCGGCGAGCAGGATCGACAGCGGTCGCCACAGGGCGACGGCAGCGAAGATCGCGATCAATGCGGTCAGTGCGTAGGTCAGTAGCAAGGCAGCGATGGGTAGCAGCATGACGGATCCCCTTTGACGCCGTCCGGATATCGGCCGGCTGTCCGACGCCTTGCGAATGGCATGCCAATTGCGAAAACCAACAAGAATGCGTGGTTTAGGCTGGTTCGCAACCCCGCAGATGTTAACGTCGTGAACGGGACTGCGTGCTATGGTGTCAACGATGGATACGGCAATCGGCATCATCGCCTATGTCGGCGCGCTTGGTCTAACCGCGGTCGCGAGCCTCATGCTCGCGCTGTTCGTTGCGACGCGTGCGCGCGCGTTACCGGGTTCGGGGTTGCTCGCGCTGTTCCTGGTCGGCGTCGCGAGTTGGAGCATCGCGCAGGCGATCCCCGCGATCGTTGGGCCGGCGGCGACGCCATTCACCGCGACGCTGATCGCGCTGTCCCCCCTGCCGGCCGCGGCGTTTGTCCACTTGGTTTTCGCGTTCGCGCTGTGCGGCACGCTGCGGCCCGTCGCGATCGCGAGCTACGCGATCTCCGGGTTTGCCACGATCGTAGGCCTCATATTCGGAGTGGGTAAGGTTGTGCCGTGGCACGGCTTCCCTGGCATGTTCGTGCCGTCAATCGTCGGCTGGGGCGTGCTGGGTCTCGCCGGCCTGTTGTCGGTGATTGGCCATCTTCGTCTCGCGCAGACCTGGGTGCAGCAGCAAGGGCAGCATCGCCGCCAGGCCGGCGCGGTATTCGTCTCCAGCCTGATCGGTCTCGTCGCACTCACCGGCTTCACCTTCCCCGCGCTCGGGATCGACGCCTATCCTTGGCCGGTCCTGCTGCTGCCGCTTTACTCGGTCGCCTTGCTCTACGGCATCCTGCGGTATCGCTTCATGGCGACGGACCTTTGGGCTCGGCGTGGGCTCGTCTGGATTCTGCTCGTGGCGCTGGCGGGAGCGGTCAGCGCAGGCATCGCCACGGTGCCGCTCGTGCTGGCCGGCCGGCCAGCGGGCCTGTTAGCGACCTGGGCAGCGCTCGCCGCGACGCTTGCGCTCGGCATCCTCGTGCTCGCCCCGCTCAAGCGGCTGGCTGATGCGGTCGTGTTTCCCGGCGGCCGGGTCAGCGACGCCGACGTCGCAGACTGGCGCGACCAGCTAGCCGGAGCGACCGACACGACGGAACTCGCGACGATCGCCAATGTGTTGCTCGTGCTGCGGCTGAACTTGCCAGTGGTCGACGACGGTCCGTCATTGGCGGTCACCGGCGAAACGGTGACCCTGCGTGGCTGGAACGATGCGCCGCCAGCGACACGCCACGTCGTCGACCGGTTCGCCGGGCTCGTTGAGGAAACTGCGCGCCGCCTTGCAGCCGCGCACCGGCTGGTTGATGTCGAACGCCAAGCCAGGATGATCGAACTGGGCGAACTGGCCGCGACCGTCGCGCACGATCTGCGCAACCCTCTCGGGATCGTGACGATGGCAGCAACGGGTGCCCCGTCCGAGGTGCGCGCGGAAATCAGCGAACAGGTTGCGCGGATGAATCACCTCGTCAGCGACATTCTCGATTATTCGCGTGCTTGGACGGTGGTGCCGCAGCCCATTCGCCTGATCGAGCTCGTCGGGCAGATGGGCGTCGGACTCGAAGTGCCTGAGGACCTGAGCGTCATGGCTGACCGCCGGGCGCTCGTCCGAGTGCTCACCAACCTCGTCGACAACGCGCGCGCGCTCGGCACGAACGTCACCATCGTCGCCGCAGAGGGCCCCCCTGTGTTCATCGACGTCTGCGACGACGGGCCCGGCATCGCTCCCGAGATCGTCGACAACCTCTTCCGCCCGTTCGTTTCGCGCCGCCCCGGAGGCACCGGCCTGGGCCTCGCCATCGTCCGCCGCATCATGGAGGCGCATGGCGGAACCGTCACGCTCGCTTGGCGGCCTGGCTGGTCGACCTGCTTCCGTCTTACCTTCGGAGATATGTAATGAGCGGCATCCTGCTGGCCGACGACGAACCCGCCTTCCAGCGGCTCACCGGCGCGTGGCTGCGCGGTCTCGGCCATGACGTCCGCGTGGTCGGCGATGGCGATGCCGCCCGTGCCGCCTTTGCCGAGGCACCCGCCGACCTCGTCCTGCTCGATCTCGCGATGCCACCGCACCATGATCCAGAAGCCGGGCTGGCGCTGATCGCCAGCTTCGCGCCTGCGCCCGTCATCGTCATGACCGGCCATGCCGACCACGCGCTTGCGCTGAAGGCCATTGATGCCGGCGCATGGGATTTCCTTGCCAAACCCGTCGACCCCGACATCCTGCGCATCGTCGTCGCCCGCGCGATGGAACGCGCGGGCCTCGCGCGCGAACTCGCTGCGCTCAAGGCTCGCGAGACCGGTGCCGAGGACATGGGACTCATCGGCACTACACCGGTAATGGCCGCATTGCGCGACCTGCTCCGGCGGGTCGCACCGACCCGTCTGCCCGTTCTGGTGCTCGGTCCAAGCGGTACCGGCAAGGAGCTGGTCGCGCGTGCGCTCCACTTTGCCTCCCCGCGCGCCGACCGGAAGCTCGTGCCTGTCCATTGCGGTGCGATCCCGCTCGAGCTGCTCGAAAGCGAGCTGTTCGGCCATCTCAAGGGCAGTTTCACCGGCGCGACGAGCGACCGTCCCGGGCTCGTCGAGACCGCAGCTGGCGGCACGCTGTTCCTCGACGAAATCGGCGAGATGCCCGCGGCCATGCAGGTCAAGCTGCTCCGCTTCCTGGCCGACGGCAGCTTCCAGCCAGTGGGCGCGCGCGAGCCGCGTATCGCGGACGTCCGTATCGTCGCCGCGACCCACCGCGACCTCGCTGCCTGCGTTGCCGACGGCAGCTTCCGCGAAGACCTGTATTACCGACTGAAGGGCGTCGTTCTGCGCACGCCGTCACTCGACGAACGCCCGACCGACGTGTCCCTGCTCGCCACGGTTTTTCTACGCCGCGCCAGCGACGGCACTGGCCAGTTCGCACCGGACGCGCTGGACTGGCTGGCGAAGCGGCGCTGGCCCGGTAACGTCCGTGAACTGCGCTCGGCCGTCGAATGTGCGGCTGCGTTGGCCCCTCGATCGGCAATCGGCGTCGATGTCGGCGCAGCCGATCTCGCCTTCGCCGTCGGCGACGCCGTCGCAGACCTGCCAACCGTCGGCACGCCACAGACGCTCGAGGAGGAGATAGCAGCGCTTGAGTACCGCCGTATCACCGAGGCGCTGGTACTGACCGGCCATAACCACACTCACACCGCCCGCAACCTCGGTCTTTCGCGGGTCGGCCTGCTAAAAAAGCTAGATCGGATGGGACTGCGCTAGGTTCGTCGACTGTCAGTCCATAGGCGCTGAACAGAGTACGGCAGTTTTCACCTTCCCTGATACTGAGACCCACAAGCCGACATTCGTAGGCTCTTGTCGGCTACCCAATATCGGCCAATCATTCATCAGATCGATGCGCCGCACCTGCAGGCCAATCCGTTACACAGGCGGCTGGAAGCGCTCACCGATGGGCTAGGGATTTCCGGATCGCGCATCGCACGAGCGGGAACGAAGTTGAGCGCGAGGAAGGCGATCCCGGCGCCGGCCATGATCGCGCCTGCCCATAGGATCGGCCCGAAGATCCATCCTCGGGCAAGAAGCGCGGGCGCGACGCTTACAACCAGCGAAAGCCAGCCGCCGGTCCGCAACATTTTACACCGCGCTGCCTGCGGACATGCCCCGAACCGACGGCGATGATGCGCCTCGGTCGCCAGGCCAAGCAGGAAGAACGCGGCGCTGGCGAGCAGGAGTGACAGGATGCTCATTCGGCGGGCTCCGGAACCCTGGAGGCGGTGGCGGTTCTAGCCCTGCGAACGCGCTTTGCAACGGGGCGATGGTGCGCGACGCGGCGGGCAAGCAGCAGAAACGCTATTCCAAAGACCGAGATCGCCGCATCGATGCTGGCGATCATCATGTCGCCTATCGCCAGCGACGCGAACAGCCCGCGATCGGTCGCGACGACGTCGTACATTGGCAATGCGACGAGCAGCACCCCGGTCACCGCGAATAGCGAAGGCCAAACGCGCGCCGGCCTGACAACGAAGGCCGTCAGCGCCGCGGCAGCCCAGGCGATGAACAGCATGTGCATCTCCCAATCGGCGCGTCCGCGAAGTGCTACCGGGATTAGGCGGTTGGCCCAGAAGAAGCACGTGATCCCGAGCGGGAGACCGCCGATCACTGCGACGTTGAGCCGCTCGACGAGGCGGAACCCGAGATGCGGCCGGGTCGGATCGGGCAGGCGCTCGCGACGCTTGACGGTCCATAGCACGAGACCGCTCGCAACCATCAGCGTGCCCGCGATCCCGCACAGGAAATACAGCCAGCGCCCGCCGTTACCCGCAAACCGTCCGGCATGAAGCCCGATCATCGCACCGGCAGTCTCGGCCGCCGCCCCCGGTGGCGGCGAGCGCCACACGAGGCGCCCGGTCACGCCGTCATAGGTCAGCCGCGGCGTCCGCGAGGACAGCATCGAACTGGCGCTCTGACTGACCGACACGCGCGCAGCGGCGTCGCCGGGATCACTGACTTCAATGAAGCTGGCGGGGGCACCGAGGCGGCGCTCCGCATCGGCGGCAATCAGTCGCAGGTCGATCAGCGGTGCGGGACGGCCGGTCCGCTCGACCACCGAAGCGGTCGGAAACATCGTCGCGAACACGGTATTCTGATCGTTATAATTGGCGACGACCGCCCACGGCATCAGCAGCGTCATCAACGTGACCAGCCCGGTATAGGTGATCATCAGATGAAACGGCAGCGCCAGCACCGCGGTCGCGTTATGTCCGTCGAGCCAGGATCGCTGGCCCTTGGCACGTCGCAGCGTGAAGAAGTCTTTGAAGATCTTCTTGTGCGTGACGATCCCGCTGACGATCGCGACCAGCATCATCATAGTTGCGAATCCGACCAACCACCGTGCCCAGATCACCGGCATGTAATGGAGATCGAAGTGGAAGCGGTAAAAGAAATCCCCGCCCCGCGTCTCGCGCGCCTGCGCGACCTGTCCGTCGGCGCCGATCAGCGCCTGCGTGTCGCCGCGCCCTCGCCTGCCCCGCCTGCCCCGCCTGCCATGCTCTTCGCCGGGCTTCGGCTGCGGCACCCAGAAGACCTGCGCACCGGGCGATCGTTCCGTCGCTACCGGGATGATCCAGCTCTTCGCATCGGGCGCTTTGCGAGCAAGGAACGCTTGCGAACCTGCCAGCACGCGCATCGGCTGTTCGACGCGCGCGATCTCGGGCCGCATCCAGCGGTTGAGACCCTCGCGCCAAAACGCGATCGTGCCGGCGACAAAGACGAGGAACAGGATCCAGCCGAGCAGCAATCCGGACCAGGTGTGCAGGAACGCCTGCGACTGACGGAAGCCCTTGCTCATACCCGCCCCGTCGCGTCGATCGATATCCACGTGATTGCGGCCGCAACTGCCGCTGCGAGGCCGAGTGTCCAGATCGCGCGCCAGCCGCTACGGGCCGCGAACGCCCACAGCGCCGCAAGCGCGCACAAGGCGAGCGCGATCAGCGCGGCAGTGACGGTCGCCTCGGCACGATCCCCCGGCAGCAGCCGCGCAAGCGCCATCGCCCACAGGCTCGCAGTTGCATAAGCAAGCGGCACGGAGGCGACGACGCGCAGCGCGATGTCGCCGCGCCGCGCCCAGCGCGCACGGGCATGCGCATCGCCCGCCGTCATTCGAAGCTGTACCGAAGTGTCGCGAACGCGGTGCGCGGGCTGCCGTAGTAGTTGCCGCGACCGGTGGCGGCGATGCGCGCGTAATAGCTCTTGTCGAGTACGTTCGCGACGTTGACCGAGACACCCACCCGCTCGTTGAACTTATAGCCTGCGCGCAGGTCGAGCACCGCATAGCTTGGCTGGCGGACGATGGTGGACCGGGTGCGCAGCGTACCGTCAGCGTTGAACACCGCCGCATTGCCGCCATAGGTCGAACTGAACAACGTCACGCTGCCGCCAAGGCTCGCGCCTGCCAGTGGCCCATCGACCGGGGCGTAGTTGGTGAACGCCTTAACCATGTGCTTCGGCACGATCGGCACCAGTGGCAGCCCCTCGAACGCAGTGGTCTGGTCTTCCAGATACTTGGTCTTGGTGTAGGTATAGCCGCCGTTGATCCGCCAGCCGGGTAGGATCTCGCCGGTCGCCTCGGCCTCGATACCGCGCGAGCGGACCTTGCCGGTCTGAAGCACGACGGTCTGAATGTCGGGATCGTTGAACAACCGGTTGGTCTGTGTGATCTCATACGCCGCCGCGGACAGCAGCAGGCGATCGTTCATCAGCGAAAGCTTGGTGCCCGCCTCATATTGCGTGCCGACCAGCGGCTCGATCTGCTGCCCGTCGGGACGTGCCCGGCCGACCGGTGCCGCCTGCGGCGTGAAGCTGTCGGCATAGCTCGCATAGAGATTGAGCTGCGACGTTACGTCCCAGACAATACCCGCATAGGGCGTGAAGCGGTTGTCGATCCCGTAGCGGGTCGACGGCGGCAAGACACCGCTTGGTGTCAGCAACGTGGTCGTCGTGGTATCCCACCATGTCACGCGCCCGCCACCGATGAGCGTCAGGCCGGCGAGCGGGCTCAGCCGCATCTGCCCGTAGATGCCGTACTGCTCGACGTCGGTCGAGGAACCGCCATAGACCTGCAGCACGCAATTGGTGGGCGCGGGTGTGATCGTGGTGCTGGAACTGGGACAGGTCGCTCCCGTACCCTGCACCGGATAATAGGGCGAGGCGCCATACGGGTTCAGGGGCGGCTCGAACGGCGACACCGGGTTGTACACGTCGATCCGCGCATAATTGGACAACCGCGTGAAATACGACGTGCCCGAACTTGCCTGATAATCGGTGCCGAGGATCAGCGTCTGGTCGCGCCCGAGCAGCGGGAAGCTGCCAATGCCGTTGAAGTCGAACGAGCGCGTCTGCTGCTTGCTGTCGCCGCGATAAGCGATGTGGCTGGTCGAGCCATTGGTCGCGGTGACCGGCTGGTTGCCGATATAGCTGTAGATGTCGACGCGATCGACGTCGGTGAACAGGCCGGTCGCGCGTAAAGTCCAGCGATCGCTGATCTTGTGCGCGAGTTCGGCAAACCCGGTCCAGGTCTCGGCGTTGAACCGGTTCCACTCGGCGCCGAGATAGGTCGATCGCTTCACGTCGAGCAACTTGCCGTCGCTGCCGTCCGCACCGCCGATGATGCCGGGCAGGCCCGACTGCACCGCTGGACGGAAGCGGTCGTAATAGCCACCGACCGTCAGCGTTGTGCGCTCGCCTATCTCAAGCGAACCGACCGCGAACCCGTCAATGCGGTTGCGGTGCGCGGTTGCGAAGAACTGATCCCGGTCCTGTGCCATTGCACCGAACCGCAAGCCCGCCTTGGTGCCGATCGGCGTCGAGACGTCGAGCTCGAAGCGTAGATTGTCGTAGCTGCCGGCACCGGCGCTAGCCTGCATCTTGAACGCGTCGAGCGGTCGCTTTCGCACCATGTTAATGCTGCCCGCCGGATTGCCCGATCCGCTGAACAGACCTGCCGGGCCGCGCAGTACTTCCAGCCGGTCGTAGAAGAACAAGTCCGGCACGGCGGACGGGAAGTTGAACGCAAAACTCGGGACGCCGTCGATCAGGTAATTGGTGATCGCGAACCCGCGCGAGAAGAACGACGGATCCTCGCTGCCAACGCCATTGACGGTGATGCCATTGGTCGCGGTCAGAGCGTCTTCCAGCGTGAACAGGTTCTGCGCCTCGATCTGATCGCGATCGATCACGGTAACGGTGTTCGGCGTGTCCTTGAGCGGCGTCACGGTCTTGCCGACCGCACGACCATAGCTTTTGCCGATGACCATGATTTCGTCGGACTTCTGCGCGTCGTCCGATCCGGTGGACGTTTCTACGGTCGTTGGCTCCTCAGCTGGAGCTGGCAAAGGCGCCCCGACAAACGCTGCGCTTGCCAGCAATATACTCGAAAAACTCATACTGAACCCCCGTTATCGGAAGGGCTCTATGTCATATGCTGTTGCGAGTCACTAGCAATATAACAGTTTTGTTATGATCGTTGAGACGGGCGCGCGCAGGCGCACGCTTAACCTATTGGGATTCGCAAAAATATTATGTCGTACGAGGCTTATGGTTCGCCGGCCGCGCCTGTTGATTTCAGCGCGCGATGGAAAGCAATTCGACCCAATTCCGGTCGTTCTCGACGCATCCGTCGCTTCCCAACTTCCGACATTCGTTAATGGGCACCGACACTCCGTTTGGACTTTTGCGATCGTCGCGTCGACCAATTGCCGGATCGTCTTCGTCAGGATACACCGTCCCCGCTGACCTGCTCCGCTGGAGACGGTCGGCATGATCGCGTCGGTGCCCCGAGAGGGGCTTAATAGGGAACGCGGTGAGGGTGGTTCGCCGCCCGAAGCCGAGGCTGTCCCTGCAACTGTAAGCGGCGAGCGCGATGCATATCGCTTCTTCCTTCACAGGGAGGGGCAGCCACTGGGCCGGACGTTCTGTCATAAAGGCCTGGGAAGGCCGTGCATCGTGTGATGACCTGTGAGCCAGGAGACCTGCCGGCGTCTGGTCGCTCTTGCCTGGCCCAGGGGGTGGCCGC
>NZ_JACYVM010000023.1:0-35091 GCF_014842355.1 Sphingomonas sp. CFBP 13706 | reverse complement strand
ATTGGGCGGCTGCGGAAGGGCTGCTTTCGATCGCAGCGGCCCAGCCCGGACGCTTACCTCTTACCTTTATAATTTCTATACAAACGGAGCCAGCATTCTCGACCATGCCCGTAATCATCGAAAAGTTCACAAATTATCGTCGCGGCAAGCGCTTTTAGGGTAGCCATGCTGCCTCTTCGAGATATGATTGAAATTGGAGGTTCGGGAGTTTTTCATGATAACTGGTTACGGAATCACCATCCTGATTGTTGACGATGAGGATAGAATTCGCACTATGATTGGGGAGCATCTCGATGAGTGCGGGTTTAAGGTCCTTTTGGCGTGCAACGCAGACGACGCACTATTAGCTGTCAATGATTTTCCTGAAATAGATTTAGTTATAACCGACGTTAATATGCCAGGTACATTAAACGGCTTTGATTTCATTGAACGAGCATACGTGAGACGACCAGGCGTTCAAACTATTGTTATGTCCGATTTTACAGAGGAAGCCGAAACTCGTCGACATGTTGCCCACCGATTTTTAAAAAAGCCATTCACCATGACTTTCCTGGAAAGTGAAGTCTACGACCTTTTAAAGTCAAAACGTATTGGCGCGAATATGCTGGACAACTAGATTGCTGATTAGATAATCCGCATCCAGGCCTATCGTTTCAACGTCGATCACCACAGCGGTGCGGTCCAGCCCTTGCGGCGCGGCGACGAGATAATAAACCGTCCGCGGCATGACTCCGCTCCGTAGTGTTTCCAACCGCATGAATCATGGCCGGCAGCCAAGCTGCCCCGCGTGTCAGAATCCGCGGTTGAAGCGTACCGCCAAACCGTAGTCGGTCGGAATATTCGCAAAATTGCCGGGGTCGCGGCGCAGGAACAGGTTGGTTTCAAGTCCGCCACCAAACGCTGGCAGGCTGTACCGGGCCTCGATATCGAGCTCGCGGCCACTTGGCGTGAGGTTCAGACGCTGCGTGGTCCAGCCGGTTACCTGGCTGGTCGCATAGTCATAGTCGGTCGGCAGCGCGAGACCGATCCCGCCCCGTGCGACCCGCAGAGGCTGGGCGATGCGCAGGCCGATGCTGTCGGTACCGAACAGGCCCGCCTTGCCGATATCGGCTGCGAATGCTCGGGTATGGAGCATGCCGCCGCCGTTGAGACCGCCGCGGATATGCATGCTGGACCAGCCTTGGCGAAACGAGCCGCCGATCGACCAGCCATCGCCGCCGTCGAGCCGCGCCTTGGCATCGGCAAACCAGCTCGCTGCACGCGCAGCACCTAGCCCGGCATCGAGTCTCGCACCTAGAAACGTATTCTGCTCGCTCATCCGGGTAGCCGAGACATACGTCGACACCGCGCCGAATTGCCGATCGACACCGATAGCGACGCGCTCATAGCCTGACCGCCGCCAGCCGGTACGCGCAAATCCATCTGCCTCGCGGCGCGACAGCACATCGCCGGTTTCAATCCCCGCAGTCACGCCGAACCCACCAAAACGCTGCCGCACAGCGCTCGACGCCCGCGCGCTGCTGTCGAAGCCGAGGCCCGACATGGTGGCAACGAGAAACGCCGGTTCATACTGGTCCGTCAGCTGCGCGGTTATTGCAGTCGATCCCTGCGCAACGCCGAGCCCGAACGACAGCGTCTCGCCAAGCCGTTGGGTCATCGTTGCGGCAATTGCGCGCGATTGCCCGGCGTCGATCCCGCTATTCGGACCAGCGTTTGGATAAACGTCGGCCCTGGTCAGGATCGACCGCCTATTATCATTGTCTGTGCTACCTGATCCGAAACCACGGGACTTCGGCACCAACGTCATCGACGCGGTCATGCCGCCACGCGCCACGGCAACCGCCCGGGTCCTTGATTGGAGCATGCCGCCCAACGTTGGCGATGGTGCACTGCGCCCGATCGTCGGGGCAAGATCGGTCGCGAAGGCACGGGCGTAACCGTCGAGGACGACCGCACCCAGCGACCCCTGCGCGGCATCGCCCATCGGTGCCGACAGCATGCCGTTGGTGACGAACGAGATCGCAGATCTCGACCCCGCGACCGACGTCGTCCCGAGCGGCTGGAATGCGCGCGTCAGGTCGAGCACGCCATTGCCATAGATCGCGTCGACTCCTGCGGCGCCGGCATCGCGCGCACTCTTGAACAGTATGTCGACGATCTGCGCGCCACTAAGATTGGGGAACGCCTGCGCGAGCAAAGCGACGGCGCCGGAGATTTGCGGGGCGGCGAACGACGTTCCAGACCAGAGGAAATTTCCCCCGTTATTGTCCGGTGCGGGGACCCGCTCGCCGACTGCGGTGAGAAAATGTGCAGCGCCCGTACCAGCCTTGTCACTGAACGTGGACAGCGTGTCGCCTGCACCGACCGAACCCGCGATGATCACCATGTTGCGAGCGGTGCTGTCATTGGCGACATTGGTGAAGGGGTCGGGATTGTCGGTGCCGTCGTTGCCTGCCGCGATCACCACGATGATCCCGGCCAGCGTCGCCCGGCCGACGGCATCCTTCAGGCTTTGCGGCATTGCCGATCCGCCAAGCGAGATATTGATGACCTTCGCACCTGCTGTCCGCGCGGTATCGACCCCGCGGGTGATCGCATCGGTGAAGAACTTGCAGCCCGATTCGGCGTCGTCCGTGGTGCCGCCGACGCAGGTGCCGGGGCGATCCGCGCGCAACACGATTAGCGTTGAATCAAACGCGACGCCGTGCGTGCCGGTGCCATTGCGCCTCCCGGCGAGGGTGAAGGCAACGGCGGTGCCGTGCCCTCCCTCGTCGTCGATCGATGTGTTGCCGGCGACCCCGGTCGAGCCGGTGGAGATACGGCTACCGAACTCCTCGCTTTGCAGGTCGATGCCGCTGTCGATGACGCCGACGCCGATGCCCAGGCCGGTCGCACCCCTATTATAGGCTGCGAACGCATTCATCGACACCGCACCCACCGTCGCACGATATTCGCGTGTGTCGTAATTCGTCGCTGCCGGAGCGGGTGTCGGTGTCGGTGTCGGTGTCGGAGGGGGCGTTGGTGTAGGAACAGGCGCTGGCGTGGTTGGCGGGACGGATGCGTCAGGCGGCGTCGGTGTCGAATTGATGCCACCACCGCCGCTGCCGCATGCACCGAGAAATAACCCGCAGCTCAATGCTGCCAATCGCAGGTGGCCCGCCTTCGTGCCGCGCATGACATCCGCCTTGTTTTATCGCTTGTGATCTACTGGAATGGAAAGGGTTGCACGGTGGTTAACCTCAGAAGTTTTTTGCGGGACTTCATAAGAGCAGTTTTCAGCTGACTTGGATCATCAGGGTACACATGGCGATCGTTTCGGATTCACGCTCCGTGTTGGTTAAGGAGGCTGGTATGGTTGGGCCAAGCTCTATCGCGTGATTGCAAGACGCTGTCGTTGCCCCTGTTGAAGGCGACCTATTGTGGCGACCTACGGGCGAACGGTTTGGAGTCAGCGCGGTAAGTTTTCCGAATCAACCATCAGGCAAGGCAGCAGCGCCGCGCACGGTCCGCTATCACAGTCCGCTTTGCCATAACCGGGCCGTCCGCTTTTCTCTCCCTTCTCGCCGTTCAGCGGCCAGATATGTGGAAACCCGGTCTCAGTCACCACTGTGCGGCAAACAGGGCAGACCATCCCAAAACGCATACTGGACAGGTGTGAACTCAATGGGATTTCAGAGGTGCCGGCGCCGACGCTGTTTTCATTCCCAGTCCGCTTCGATGTCGCGGGAACCGCGCACTGGTTGCCGATAGCATTATTATTGTGTCTCGGGCACCCCAGACGCGTCCTTGCATCACAGCGCGAAGCTTATACTGGCATTCTAAACAGCTATTCATGATACTGTGGCACCGTGCCAGTCTGCCGCAGGTCCAAGCGCACCGCCCTAACCGTAACAGCTTGCTACGTAGATCAAGCGCCTCAACCATTTAAACGATATATTCGCCGGCAAACTATCATGTAATTATGCTGGTATTATCAGCAGGCCACCAGCGTTGCCAGATATCTTAATCCGCAGGCAAACGTAGTGATTGAACTCCATAGCGGACAGTTACTGCTCCGAAGCAATCTGCGAGCTACCACGCATACTCGGTAAGGTGGCCGGTGCCTTACGGACTGAATTGTGCACAGAAGCAAGGTCTTCATCGTTGATAGGACGATCAAAAGATAATCCTATCAGGCCATTGCGGGTCCACATCGCCGTGGCAACGATAGCTACCGTGCCGATCGACAGCACAACCTCCTCCCCTCTTGGTATCAGGGCTCCTGCGACATTGATCATAGCGCCGCGAATAGAGATGTTTTGAATAGCAGCAGATACTGGTCTTTTGCCGTAGCTGCTGATCATGCCTTCCAAATCAACGCTGTGCCGGGGCGCTACCAGATTGCACTGCCCGACGATCAGGTCGTCCATCCTGGACGATATAAGCCTGGCCATCTGCCCCAGCTGACTACGGTTCGTCGCGGAAAAGTCTCTACGTGGTCGCGGGTCAGCGATGCATAGTGCACCAATGTTAAACCCTAACGCTGTTCTTAACGGTGCACCCGCGTAGAAGCGTATGAACGGGGCTGCCGTAACAAAACGGTTCCCCCGAAACCGCACGTCCTTTGTGGCATCCAACACGACCATCACCTCACTTGATAATATAGTGTGTGAGCAAAATGAGTCAGTCCGACTGATCGTCGTCGCCGCAAGGCCGGCCGCTCCCTTTACGATTTGGATATCGTCCTCGATGAAGGACAGCAGGCTGATCTCAGCTTGGAACAGATTGCTGCAAAGCTGTGTGACGGAATCAAATACGTTCTGAAGGTTCTCGTCTCCAGTCGCATATTTCCGTGTTTCAGAAGCGCGGGACACTTCGTTATCTGTCATTGGATAGTCTCGAACGAGCAGCATATCGTCTACCTCTCATGAGCTATTGGTGCTGCTCCCGGGCTATTTTAAAAAAGGTAAATCACCCTTTACGGTTTGAAAAGTACGCCCATTTTGAGATTGTGGGCACCTCACAGACAAGTGTGACGGTTCTAGCTGACCGCCACTACGCGCCTGTGCGCACCATGAAAACCATGTCCTCGTGATCGGGCCGGTCTTCACCTGCGGGTCGACAGCCAATGCCTACTTCTAACGGCAGCAAGGAGCCGATCAAAGCCCACTCCACTCCCCAATCCGCTCGGCCAACGCCGCCTTCAAAAGGCAGCTTCGACCCGAGCGATCAGAGGCATCAGCTCAGTCCACGTGGACGAATTCGCAAATCTTGCAATTTGGGAAAATCAAGTCGGAATGGTTGCATTTTGGAAACAATGGGTTTCGTATGTTTCTATTGATTACTGTTTTTTAATCTGTGCCCGCCATTTTAACCTGGAACAGAGTTGCTCCAGGAGATTTGTCATGAAGAAGGGCCTCAGCGCGATCGCGCTGACATGTTGTTTGATGGCTGGGAATACCTCCGCCATTGCTGCAACCGCCAATGGTGTTCTTACTGTTCAAGCCACCGTAGTTGCAGCTTGTGCAGTTGGCAGCGGCACGCTGGTCTTTGGCACAATCGATCCGGCACTCGGCACGTCCGGTCCTGCCAACGCGAATGTTAACGTTACCTGCACCCAGGGAACACCGTTCTCGATCGGCCTAAGCGACGGTAGCAATGCGTCGGGCACTCAGCGGCGCATGAAGGGCGCAAGCCAATCCCAGTTTCTCTCATATGAACTTCACCGGGATAGCGCGGGGTTGCAGCGGTTTGGTGACAGCGTCACGTCGCAGCGTCTGACCGGCCAAACGGGGCTCGGAGCGACCGCCAACACGATCGCAATTTATGCCTCGATCGCTGCTGGGCAGAGTGCTCCAGCGGATACGTATTCGGATACCGTTCCGATCACAGTCTACTACTGAGCCTGCGCTCGTGCGATCTCTCCTACTACGCTCGCTGCGACCGGCCACGGCTCTATTGCTGCTGCTGGAGCCGGACACCCTAGGCGCTCAGGCGCCTGGCGGCAGCCTGTCGGTTGCTCCGGTACAGCTTTCCCTGACAGGATTGGCACGTAGCGTCTCGACGATCGTCAGCAACCCCGGGACCAGCCCGATTACCGTTCAGGTCAGGCTCTATCGCTGGACGATGAAGGGTGAAGAGGAGGTCTATAGCCCCGTCGATGATGCAGGCTTTAGTCCGCCCATGTTTCGACTTGAGCCGCGGGGAACGCAATCGGTCCGCATTGTAGCCAAGGTTCCGCCAGGGCCTGTTGAACGGAGCTATCGGCTGGTCGTTGACCAGTTGCCGCTTGCTGGTGCAGCTGGCCAACTTCAGCTCCCGGTGCGCATGGTTCTTCCGGTGTTCGTCGAGCCAGCAGCGGGGGTGCCTCGGTCGCCGTCATTGGAATGGAGCGCCCGGCAGGACCCCCAGACGCAACGCGTCAGCATCAGCGTCAGGAACCGCGGGTCAGTGCATGTCCGGCTCGTTGAGCTGACCGCTCAGGCGGGAGACAAGCCGACCGTCGTTGCTTCCGGTCTCGCCGGGTACGCGCTTGCGGGTCAGGAACGGGCGTGGAGCTACAAAGCCGACGGCTCACCGAAAAGCGTGACGATCACTGCCCGCGACGGAGCCAAGCTCTTACGCGTGCTGATCCCAGTCACGCGTTGATGAGGACGGCTTGGCTGCGTTCATGCTGGCGCTCGCGATCTCGGCGACGCTTCTCCCCTCGATCGGAGCCCCCTCCTCGATTGAGGCTAGCACACCCGCGACGCAAGAGAAGGTATTCGCACAGGTCTGGGTCAACGGGATCGACACGGGTCTCGTCGTCGAGTTTTCGGGCCAGAGCGACAATCTCCTCGCAAGCGGGGACGATCTTCAGGCGCTTGGGATCGACGCAGCCGAAGGTGCAGCACTGATCTCACTGCGCAGCATCGCCGATCTAACCTACCGCCTCGATCAGGCAACGCAGACTGTGCATATCCATGTCGCGGCCACCAGGATGCGCCGTGCCATGATCAAAAGTCAGACCGTCGCTGCGGAGGACGTGCTGCCGGCATGGGGAGGGCTGCTTAACTACGCGATCTATGGGGATGACCGCGGCAACGGTGGCGTCACTGGCGAGCTTCGCCTCTTCGGCCCTGCAGGCATCCTTTCCACCGGTCTCTTGGCACGCCGGGGCTTAGGTGCGCGCGGCATGAGCGTCCGGCGCCTGGAGACCCGCTACGTCCTCGAAAATCCCCGTACCGCACGAAGACTGACCGTAGGTGATTTTGTGAGCCCCGACGGGTCAGCCGATGGTGCCATTCGGGCGGGCGGGATCCAGCTTTCGACAGACTTCACGTTGCAACCTGATTTAGTGACCGCACCGATGCCGGATATCGTGGGTGGCGACGGCGTGCCGTCGACCGTTGATTTGTACGTGAATGGTGTTCGCCGACTGTCCGAAGATGTTCAAAGCGGACGGTTCGCCGTTTCCAGCGTGCCGATGGTGGACGGAGCAGGGAAGGTTTCACTGCTCGTGCGCGATGTACTTGGGCATGAAACTGTGCAGCAAATATCGTTTTATGGCTCGCAGCAGTTGCTGCGTCGGGGACTGAACGCCAGTTCTGTCCAGGCCGGGCTCCTACGATCGAACGCGTTTTCGCGCGGCGACAGGTACGGCGCTGCGTTCGCGTCCGGTACCACGCGCCGCGGATTGAATAACCGGACAACAGGCGAAGCGCGCATAGCGCTTGCCAACGCCGTGCAGGTGGCAGGCGCAGCCATGACCACCAAGCTTAGCGAGTTCGGCATTGCATCGATCAGCGGTGACATCTCGCATTCCACCCACCGGGCGGGCGGCCAGATCGGCGCTTCATTCAGGCGCGACGATCACCGCATGTCTATCTTTGCAGTAGCTCAAAAGAGTTTCGGAGGCTTCGAGACATTGGCGAGTCAGGGTATCTTGCAAAAGGGCTGGAGGCTCCAGGCAGGCGGGTCCTGGCAGTCGGTTGTGACTGGTGGCTTTTCGCTTTCCGCAACTATGTTGAACGCTGATCGTGTTACGACACGTATTCTCGCAGCAAGTTGGTCACGCCCCGTCGGCACGCGTTTCTCCGCATTCGCGAATGTGGTCGGGACGCGGACGAGACAATCCGGACTCCTTGCTACAGTCGGGATTACCGTCGTGCTTTCGCCCCGATCAACGGCCATCGTCCAGGCAAGCCGTGATGAACGCGGCATGGCGGGGTCGGCAAGTTGGTCACGTTTCGGTGAACCAGATCGGGGGACGGACTTGCGAACAAGTGTCGCCACGGCGCCCGGCCGGCGGTCGTCCGTGATTGGCGGCGCCACCATGCGTGGGGACCTGGGGGAGGTCGGAGCCGACATCCAGCTGGAGGGTCGTCGGGCAGCCGCTCGTGCATTCGCGTCCGGTGCTGCAATCTGGATGGGTGGCAGACCCGTATTGACGGCAAATGTCGGACAGAGCTTTGCTTTGGTGCAGGTGGGCAAGCCCGATGTTGCCGTAACTCTCGAAAACAGGCCCGCTGGTCGGACACGAAAAAACGGCAGCCTGCTCATCCCTAATCTGCCCGCCAATGCGGCTGCAAGGATCGCACTCGACTATGATGCTATCGATCTCGATCACGACACGGCACGGGCAGACAGGATCGTGCGCATCCGTAGGGCGGGCGGAGCGATCGTACGCATTCCCCTTCGCCCGGTGCGCGCTGCAACGATCCACATCGTTTCGGAACAGGGCATGCCGATGCCGCTGGGATCGATTGTCCGACAGCTCGATGGCCGCGAGGACGTGGTGGGCTACGATGGTGTCGCCTATCTTACCGACATTCCGGACGAGGTTTCGGCTGAGGTTCAAAACGGTGACGAGCGCTGCCACATCAACTTCTTTCGCAACACCAGTGACCCTGTTGTCTGTAAACCTATTTAGGTCGCTTGGCCTCGTCTGTGCAGTCGCATGTGCGGCGTTGCCGTCTGCTGCGCAGGCAGTGTCGTGTAGTGTGTCCACGCGTGCGGCAAACTTTGGCGTGTACAATCCCCTGCAGGCCACGCCACTCTCGACCACGGCCGCGATCGACGTCGCCTGCACCTGTACGGTTTTGGACTGTGTCGCCTTCGGCTACCGGGTAGAACTGTCAGGAGGGCAGTCGGGAAGCACCGCCGCACGCGAAATGGCTGCTCAGAATGGCCGTCTGCGGTACAATTTATACTCCGATCCTGCATTCACGACGGTTTGGGGGACCGGGAGCGCCGGGTACGGCGCGCTATATCTGATTGCGTTATTTGGCTCCAAACAGGTCTTGACGGCCTTCGCGCGTATCCCGGCCGGGCAGACTGTGCCTGCCGGCTCCTACACAGACAGTCCGGTCGTCACCATCGTCTACTAATGTTGGAACCGAATCCCCCGCTGCTACGCTTAGCGTGCCTCGAAGGGGTACACCGTGCGCTTTGGTTTCAGTCTTGCAGTTGCTACGTTCATCGTGTTGCCGGCCTCGCCGCTCCTCGCCGCGAGCGCGACAGGAACGCTAAGCGTTAGCGCTGTAGTCATAGACCGGTGTGCCGTCTCAACCGATCGCGTGCATCGCTCCGCCGTAACATGCAATGGTGTTGTGCCCCCATACAAAGTCCAGGAGGTTGGCAGTTCGGCCTCTGGCACCCGATTAGAAACCCGCAGAACTGTTTTTTTCTGACAAGTTGTTGGTACCCACGTACGCCCTCATCGTTTACTGCCCAGCCCACCTATCTGAGGTCGAGGCGTAGCTAATTTAGCTCGAGCTTCACAAATCTACGGTAAAATGCTATTTATCTGCATTTTAAAACCCGCCCTCGTAAAGCTTATTCTTTCAATCAATGTGACGCCAAGTCATAATTGAACCATAGGCTCTGATATAGCAAAAGATCTAATAATACAACGATCGCTTAAAGAGTCTCCGTTCCCAGGGCGAGCGACAGCGTCAGACTAAAGAATGTCTTTCGGGGGAGGGATTTTAACCTTCTTATGACAATAAGTTCATGAATACCTCAAGGCTAATTGACAAGATTTGAATTTCATTTTCCAGAGGCGTGCCGCTGTTATACCTTATGGTCGAGGTGTAGTGCGTTCATATGGTTGCTTATTTATTAATCGTAACAGCCGTCATATCGTAAAATCACGCAGTCAATCACAGTTACTAGTAAAGCGCGTTTGCGACGCGCTATTATAAATCATAGGACAAATTAATAGCAAACTTGTATTAGTGGAAAATATTGAAATGACTGATGCCATCGAAGCATTGTCTCTGATGAAACAGGCCCTCATTATCATGGACCGTATGGGGCTAGCACTGCCAGCTGCCCATCTAAGTATGTCAATCGCCGCACTGGAGGACAGCCCGATTTTTACAAAGCAGACCGCTGCAGGCCGCTGAATCATATGGACAGAGTTTGACGCGCGTTTGATCAATTAATCCAATGCTGTCATTGGAGACGACGTTAGGCCCGTGGATTACGTTTAGAATAATGAGCGAGTTTTGTTCGGCCCCTGCCACCATCGGAACCAAAACGCAGCTGCCGACTTGCGAGGAATAGCTAGGTCTAGTTCGAATATGCGGCGTGAATAGGGCAGGTGAGCAGTGACAGCATCACTGGATAAGTAATGCAAGTAAGAACATCGGGTTCCGGTGATATTGTCGGCGGACCGTGGAGAACGCATTCAAGGCCATGCGAGAGTCCCCAGCTGCAGTCGTTCAGTAGGGTGATCAGTCCAAATTGGAATGCGGCTCCTCGGGGCCATCATTCAAAGACCTAAGATGCGCCTCACGATTTGGGTTACCACCACCGCCATGCGGAACTGCCACGTCGATAGGGCTGTGCAGAGTTGCACCATCACTGAGTTTTCCCCATCCGCGGCATTGGCAACGCCCACCCCCCACCCCCCGGCATTTCGGTCATTTGTACATCGTTTAAAACGGTCGCAGCGCTATTTGCGTCGTGCGGCTTTGGCTTAACGTCGTCAGGTAAACTGTTCGGCTGTTGGATCACCATGTCGATCTTCGTTGCTCGCTCTAAAACCTTTCAAACGAGGCGAGTTTGCCATCAATTCAGCGAATCAAATGCTTACTGTTGGAATACACCCAGCCCCTAGAATACCATCTCGGCCGCCCGACCCGATGGCCAAGTCATCCAGCATCACCCGAGATGACCACAGGCAAATTCCGCCGCTACACCCTCAGGGATATGTTCCAAAGTCTAGGCGTTTTGAACGCTGCTACAGGGAGAGCATGATGTCCAATACGTTCAAACCAACTGCTAAAATCGCCGCTAATGCGAAGAAGGGGCTAAAGTTGCGGGACGATTTCGGACGAGGCGGCACGGACGTCGGATTTCGTCGTGCCGAACAACTGGCCGCGCAGGACGATGTGACCGCCGAAGATATGAAGTCGATGCACAGCTACTTCGCACGTCACGAGGTCGATAAAGACGGTAAAACACATGAGTGGGGATCGGACACTGATCCTTCTGCCGGCTATATCGCCTGGCTTCTTTGGGGAGGCGATGAGGGCAAGGAATGGGCTGATCGACATGTCGAGAAGCTCGAATAGAGGGCTCTCGAACGGAGAGCGCGATCACGATCGGCATTCGATCACGGTTTATCACCACCTTTAACGCGGATTGCCAGCGCGATGCCGTTGGCGCTCCTCACTCCTGTAATTGATCGGCGCCTGTCAGATGTACGTTCTCCTGTTCGCTGCGGCCGCAGCCCTAGTGCAATCTCCGGTTGCCGGATCCGTGGTGCCGCCGGGCACGATAGCGATCGTTGCTGCTGACAGTCCGACCACGTCTCCCACTATCACGAAAACGTTCACGGACGCCGTTCAGCGAACCCTCCTTCGAACAGCCTTCCTGCCCCTGCCCGACGCAAACCACAGCCTTTACGTCGCCAAGGTTGAGGTATCGCAGACACAGCGCGGCGTCGTCCGGTCCGGCAACGACCGATCAGACCGACCGGGCATGGCAGCGGGCCTTGGAGGCCTGTCGCTGACTTTGCCTTCGGGGAAGGATCAATTGCGCGGTCTGATCGTCACCCGTCTCCAGGTGACGGTATCGCTGCGCCGCGACAATCACGTCGTATGGACGGGGCAGGCGACCACGGTGCGCGCTAGTGGCACACGAACGGGCGATCCCACCGTTGTCGCTACGGCGCTCTCAGACGCCCTCCTGACATGGTTCCCTCGGCAGTTACCGGGACCGCTGTCTGTTCCGTAGGGCCTGTTAAGCAGGTGATCGTCAACCGATCGCTCACGCCAGTACGCTACTGCATGATCTATGCTTTCAGTAATATGTCGACACTAGCGACGGTTACGACCAGCATCTTAGGCTAACCGATCCGCCATCCTGCCGCTGAGTGCTCCAGTCCTTTCAACGCTGGATCGTCAATCAGCCAAAGCCCGATCGCGTCGCAATCGGCAGTCGCGCGATGCCCTGCGCATGCTCAAGAAGAAGAGCGGTCGTCGTATCGCGATTGACCGCGGGTGAGAAGATGTACCCCTGCCCTAATGCGCAGCCGATCGCGCGAAGCTGCTCGACTTGCTCTTCAGTTTCTATCCCCTCGGCCACGATCCTAATGCCCATTTTTTTCGCGGTACGGATAAGGCCTTCGACGATGGTCACGCTAACCCCGTCGGGTTCGAGGTGGTCAACGAACAATTTGTCGATCTTGATAACATCGACGGGAACCGTGAGCAGATGCGTCAGCGATGCAAAACCCGTTCCGAAATCGTCCAACGCGACCCGTATGCCACTAGCCCGTAGTGACCTGATCGCTTGCTGTATCGCTTGGTCGCCACGTCCCATGTACACCGTTTCGGTTACCTCGAGAATGACGTGATCGAGAGGAACCCGCTCGTGTTCAAGCGCCGCGGCCAAAACCTGTCCGACGGCACCACCACTCAAATCCGCAGACGAGACGTTGATACCGACATGTTGGAACGGAATACCCAAATCCAACCATCGGCGCAGGTCAGCGGCGACAAGGGTCATCATCCTGGCAGTGAGCGAGGTCGCAACCTGGGCGTCGACAGTCGCCTCATGAAAAGAGGCAGCCGAGACCATATTGTCGCCGATGCGCATGCGGCAAAGCGCTTCCAGTCCTACGATCTCCCGCGTGTCGAGTCGGAAGATCGGCTGATAATGCGCCTCAATCCGGTCCTCTCGCAAAGCCGCGCTCAGGTCCCTGATCGCCCCCATACGCCGCGTCATGTTCGAGCGGAGTCCTGCCCAGTATCGTACGAAGTCGCCGCGACCTGTTTCTTTGGCGTGGTAGAGGGCAAAGTCAGCATTCTGGCGAACACTCGCCACACTGACGTCGTCATGAGAGAGCGCAGCGCCTCCGATAGTAGCGCGCGGGACTATGCTATGCCCGCCGCAGTCGGCAGCAACCGAGAGTGTGCCTAGTACCTCATCCGCGATTTTCTTCAGGTCGCGAAGGGCATCAGTAGCCTGGAGAATGACAGCAAACTCGTCGCCCCCTACGCGAAACGTCCGCCCAGGGCTGACCGTTGCTGAAATCCTATCGCTGGCGACCTGCAGAAGCCTGTCACCTGCATGATGACCGAACGTATCATTCACAACCTTAAGATTATCGAGATCAATGACGAACAATGCCCAACTGCCGACCGCAGCGCCTTCGAGTTTGGAAAGTGCGACATGATAAGCGGCCCGATTAGGGCAACCGGTCAAGGCGTCAGTAAAAGCGCGGCGCTGGTGTTCGAGGACACGCTCATGACGCTCGATGGCGATTTGAGTTAGGTAAACGCAGTTGGCCACCACCTCGCGTTCGAAGGCCGTCGGTCCTCGGGCGCTAGGATAGTAGAAAGCAAATGTCGCGATCGCGCGACCGTCTGCATCACATATCGGACTAGACCAACATGCGCGAAGCCCGTGCGGAAGTGCAAGGTGTTTAAACTGCGTCCAGCGGGCGTCGGTTTCGATATCAACAACGCTGATATCTGTTTTTAAATACGCAGCTGTGCCGCACGAGCCAGCTAACGGACCAACTGACATACCATCCAAGGCTTGGGAATATGTTTCCGGAAGGCTTGGGCCGGCAAGCGGATGAAGCATCCCAGCTAAATCGACGGTTAGGACTGAGCAGATCACCTCAGGGAGGATCCGCTCCACTTCGGCACACAGTGTGGTGCAGGTTGGCGCAAGCCCTGCACCCTTGGCAATCAGCTCCAGAATCGCGTTCTGAAAATGAAGCAGGATGCTTACGGTATCATCGCCTTCATGATGTGGATCGGTTTTAAAAAAGCCCATGGGAACAGAGCCTATCACATCGCCGATTTATATTTCTTTAAGGGGCAGATCAAAGCGATAGATCACACCACCTGTTTTGGATGTTATTTGGTTCTGTTTGACTATATATCAGATATCCGGTGGGACCCGATAGTGACCAAGTATTCGACATAGATATCAAACCGACTACCAACAATAATCGACCATCGCCGTTAAAACGCGTTACAACGTCGCCAAGTCGGTCGCCGGCACCTAGGTTGCCTTTATTCTCATCTTCAACTCCTGATGCGAGACAATACGCGCGCCGCGACATTACTTCTGGCTGCGAGCTGCCGCCCATAACGCAGCGCCGTTGACGGCGATGACCAGCGCAGCGCCTGCGCAATACCAACGCCGTCCTCGCCGGCCGCAAACAGGTCCTGTGTGAGCCCGACGCGCAGCGAATGGCTCGACAAAGCGCGTGCGGCCTCCTCAACTTTGCCGATCGGCATCTCGACCAGCCCCTGATCAAATGCACTTAGCGCCACACGCCGATAGATCCCATTAACGCCCTGCCGACTCAGTGAGGTCGTACCAACGGTATACACCGTCCGCGCCGGTTCGGCCTTCTTGCCACGGAGCTTCTCCTGCCAGTGCCGCGTGTGCCCTGGAATCGCCTCGTACGCCATTGGCGGAACCGCGGCGCGCAGACGGCGTCGATCGACCCCGACGCGGCGGAAGACCGGCCCCTCGGTGATGGCACTCGCTACCAGCCAGGTACCGACCCGGCGCATCGTGTCTGCGGACAGCCAGCCCCAGGCCCCCTGCCCTTCCTGATCGGTCTTCGATGATGGGATGAACAAGAGCGCCGAACCATCGCTATGTGGATCGATGTGCGCGACGGCGACCGCGACGAGCTCGCTGACGCGCAATCCAGCGTCATAGCCAAGCGACAGCAGTGCGGCATCGCGCAAGCCCTGCAAATCGCCGCCACAGGCGCCAAGCAGCGCGGTCAACGTGAACCCCTTGGTATGAGGATCTAGCGAGGCCCCGAAGCGCAACGGGGCCGCCTGGCGCTGAGCAGCGCCACGCCGTCGGCGCAGGCCCTTGAGCGCGGCGCGGACCATGACGTGGCTGGTGGGCGCATGCCCCCTCTCCTGCATTCCTGACAGGCCGTGTGCGGTGGCAAGACTGGCAACCCGCCGGGCGACCGTCGCGGGCTTAGCGCCTTGCGCTTCGAGCATGGCGATGTAGCGGACCAGATTTTCGGGCTCTGCGGGCAGCGGGGCGACAAGGATGTCCTCACACCAGCGTAGATAGCAGGCCAGGTCCGAAGCCAGTGCCGCCTTGCTCGCTGCTGCCATAGCGCCAAGCTGCGCGGCGAAGCCGATCTCACTGACAGGGCCGGCATCAGCGGGCAGCGCAAGGCCAAGCAACCGGGTAACACGGGCATCGATTGGCTCGACCAACCCGCGCGCTGTGCGGACCGGCAGCGGCTCCCCGTCTGTACGGTGGACGACAATCTCGCTCATGCGCCGCCTGCCGGCTGGTCCAATTTATCCTGCATTCCGGCTTCGTAGCACATCCCTGTAGTTACCATAATGACGCTCGCGTCGACGATGCCGCTCCGCGTGCCGACCAACATCTCACGCCTTCGTCGAAGCCAGAATCCAAGCCAAACCCAGCGCCAGACGGCCTTCTTCCAGCCCACAGATGCCCGCCCGGGCAGCTGTTGCACGCGCCTCAAACCAGGGCGAAAACCGAAAACCCCATAGGCCAGCATCCGCGGCCCGCGGCTTCCTGCTTTGGAGGATATCGTACACCTGCCGGTGCCCGATTTCCTTTACACTATCGGACACTCACGCCCCTCCCCTCGCTTCCCAACTTCGGACGCTGGTTCATCTTTGCGAATGACCGATTTCGAAGGGCGGCTATCCGCTTGCGAATTCCGTGAAGGGAGAGGAAAGCGGCCATCCGCTTTTGGTGCTTCGATCGAATAAGCTGACGTCTAAAGGGACCCTTGTTCTTCCAATCTAGCCGACGTCTCAGTCTCGCGCCGCATGAATGTCCAATCGATAAGGGCTTCAATAGACGGCCCAAGTGCCAGACCGATTTCGCTCAGCGCGTATTCGACCCTGGGAGGAACCTGAGGATAGATCGTCCGGGTGACGATCCCATCCTTCTCCAATTCTTTTAGCTGTTGGATCAGCATTTTCTGGTTCACGCCTTCGACACGTCGTTCTAGCTCGGAGAAGCGCAAAGGCGCCCGTGCGGCAAACAATTGGAAGATGATCACCATCTTCCACTTTCCCTCGAGGACGCGGAGGGCCTCGCTCGTTGCCGCAGCCCAGACAAGCTGCTGCTGTGGGTCCTCGCATTGCCAGTCACGCTGCATAGGTCACTTACCTTTTGGTGGGTAACCCACCTTTCGGTGGGTTCTTGTCACTTCTGGTACCTGACCATAATTTCCGGTGCGAAGCAATGATCGCAGAGGAACGACACATGAAGATTGGCATTCTTGGGACAGGGCATATCGGCAAGACACTCGTCACCAGGCTGAGCGAGGCGGGCCATGAGGTAAAAGTGGCCAACTCGCGCGGGCCCGAGACGATCGATCCCGAGCTCCTGTCAGCCGGCGCCCGCGCCGTGACAACGGAGGACGCGCTGACCGACGTTGAAGTCATCATCCTTTCAATACCTCTTAACCGCATAGCCGGAATTGCACCGCTGGTGGCACGCCTGCCTGACGAGACGGTTGTGATCGACACCTCCAACTATTACCCGTTCCGGGACTCCAAGATCCAGGCAATCGAAGACGGACAGGTCGAAAGCCTGTGGGTGGCCGAGCAACTTGGCCGTCTGATCGCAAAGGCATGGAATGCGATCGGCTCCGCGTCGCTCGCGAAGAAGTACAAGCCAGCAGGGACACCGGACCGGATCGCCATTCCCGTTGCAGCCGATCGGGAGCGCGATCGGCAGGTTACGATGGAATTGGTAAGCGATACCGGCCTGGACGCCTTCGATGCCGGCTCGCTTTCGGCCTCTTGGCGTCAGCAGGCCGGCGCCCCGGTCTATTGCACCGACCTGACCCTCGCCGAGATTCCTGCGGCTCTCGACGCTGCGGAGAAGGACAGGCTCCCCAAACGCCGGGACCTGGCGGTCGCGGTGATGCAGGAGCGATTGGGTGACGGCACTACGAACCCTGACGAGGACTGGGGCGTTCGCCTCGTGCGCGCCATCAATATGTAAACGCCGCCCGAACCGCTCCATTCCGATAGCCATCTATCTACCAGAGGATCAGACCATGACCCGCGTTGTACGCTTTCACGAATACGGCTCCGCAGACGTGCTGCGCATCGATAACATCAAGGTTCCTGCACCTGAAGCCGATGAGGTGCAGATCGCAGTCAGAGCGATCGGGTTGAACCGCGCAGAGGTAATGTTCCGCAACGGCGCGTACCTGCAAGAAGCGGAGTTCCCCTCACGGCTTGGCTACGAAGCCGCAGGCATGGTCAAGACCGCCGGCAGCGCCGTGTCGGGCTTCGCGGAGGGCGACGCCGTTAGCGTCATCCCGACGCTCGATATGTCGCGCTGGTCTACCTACGGCGAGATCATCAACATCCCGGCGCGCTACGTCGTCAAGCATCCTACCGCCCTCTCGTTTGAGAAGGCAGCCGCCTCCTGGATGCAGTATGTCACCGCCTGGGGTGCGCTGATCGATCAGGCGAAGGTCACCGCAAAGGACTTCGTCATTGTGTCAGCCGCATCGAGTAGCGTCGGCATCGCAGCGATCCAGGTGGCTCGCAGCGTCGGCGCGACGGTGATTGCGACCACCCGCACGAACGCCAAGGCGCAGGCGCTGACTGATGCCGGCGCTCATCATGTGATCGCCACCGCCGACGGCGACCTTGCAGAACGTGTGAAGGAGATCACCAACGGAAAGGGTGCCCGCGTTGTATTCGATCCGATCGGCGGTCCTGCCATCGCCCAATTTGCCGAGGTCATGGCTGTGGGCGGCATTCTGCTGGAATATGGTGCCCTAAGCCCAGACGACGGTCCGTTCCCGCAGTTCGCCGTGCTGGGCAAGAGCCTGACGATCAAGGGCTATCTCTACACAGAGATCGTCGGTGATGACGGTGCGCTTGCGCGAGCCAAGGCCTTCATCATCGAAGGTCTGGAAAGCGGCAAGCTAGACCCGCTGGTGTCGCGAACATTCCCGTTCGACCAGATTCAGGAAGCGACCCGCTTCCTCGAGTCCAACGAGCAGATCGGCAAGATCGTCGTGACTGTCTGATCCGCTATCGGGAGGGCCCCTCAGGGCGCTCCCGATATGAACTGGGCGTGGCAGCCTAGCAAATACAACTGGACCGCCGCGTTCGAGCTGAACGAACGGCAGCTTCTGGCTTTATGTATTCGCTCATCGAACGACGGTTTAAGGGCGAACGCACCCCGCCTTCCGACTTCCGGCCAGACCCAGAAAGCGACATTCAGAGTTCCGTCGCCACCTCCCGGAATCAGCCGCTCGTTCAGCTTCAGGGTTTTGACCATCTGACTGGCGGCGATAACCCAGGCAAGCTACGAGCCAAACATGCGGCTTTGCTGCAACACGCAATGAGCTGAGTTCAGGGCCAGTTTTGCCGGTGCCTCAGAGGCCTTTTGCTAACAAGCCGCGTCGTCGAAAACAACATCTGCCGTAAGCTCTGTCGAAGCGTTAAACCGTTGCGGCCTTTCCAGTGAGCACGAAGGAAGCTCCGCCTGCAAAGGCGTCGGAGAGCAATACCTTAAACGCCGTGATGTGCGCATGATCCGCGATAGTCTGAAAACTTAGATTGAAAATTTGCACGGCGGCCTGTGTGGCTACGACGCCTCAAGCATTGATCGACTCAGGCTCACCGTAGCCTTGGCATGCAAGCGGCGTGGCTGTGCCGTCCAACAAAAGAAATAGTTAGCACTTGTTAGGGTATCGGCGCTAGCGCGTCATCGGGGCAGATTGGCAGTGGGGGCCGCGAGAGTGGCATCGAAGTCTGAAAGTATATGGCGTGGATTGCTGCTCTTCGTTCTAAGCTTAGTGCCGCAGCCGGCGTCGGCGGTAGGTATCGACTTGCGTCAAGCAGCCTGCACCACGACACTTGCCGACCTTGCTACGAATGCGGCGGTGGCAGCTGCTAGCTACCGTTGCGGCACCGACGCGCCGAGCGACGGCGGCGATTGGCTTTGGCTGCGCCTAGACGCTTCCCGCTTGCACAATCTTCCGCCTGATTGGAAGCTGTTGGTCGATCAGACACGGTTCGACCGGATCGCGGTAGTTGTTACCAGCGCAAGTGGCGCAGTGCGTCAAACCAGTATGCACTCCGAGTTGAAGGACCACTGGGCGCCCGGTGGCCTACTGAGATTTACGATTGAGACGCCCGGTCGCGACGTTCACGGTCTTTACCTTGGGTTCCGCCACCCCGACGACCTCTCGCTCATGCGGAAGATCGTCGCGACACCCAACTCGGCAACACCCGCCGAGGAAGTGACGTGGTTGCTGCTCATGGGAGTCTTCGCCGGAACGCTGCTGTCGGCACTGCTCTACAATGCGGTTATTCATACGGGGCAACGCCACGCTTTTCAACGTTGGTACCTCCTTTGGGTCGCCGTAGCCCTCGCTTATGGCCTGACGTGGACGAACGTTGCCGCGTTCGTGGTCCCGGGTCTGGTCGGCCCCTTGGTAGTTCGGCTAGACTTCGTGCTAGTTGGACTGATGGTCGCAGCCGGCAACATGTTCTTCTTTGCCGTGATCGAAGTAGGCATCCTGCCGCGGCCCTTGGTGACCGCTGGCCGTCTGCTTTCAAGTGCGGGAGCCGTGCTGGGGTTGATGGCCGCGGCGGACAGGTGGCTGCCTGTCGTCCTGACCGATCGCCTGCTCAATTATGTGATTGCGGCCACAGCCGTGATTATAGCGGTATCCTGCTGGATTGCTATTCGGCGCGGCAGCCGCGTAGTTTGGTTCTACATGATCGGCTGGGGACCGGTGATCTGCGTGTTTCTGGCCCGGCTCGCACGCAACCTTGGATTCTTACCGCAGAGCGATGCCGTGGACATGGCGACGTTCGCTGCGCTCGCCTTCGAGGCGCTAATATTGTCGCTTGCCATCGCAGACCGGTTTCACCTGATGCGAGGCGATCTCGAACGCGCGCACCGACGTCGCGAGATTGCCATTACAGAGGCGGAAACGCTGCGGATTGCCGCAGAGACCGATTTCCTGACGGGGCTTGGCAACCGCGCCGCCTTTCAGGCAAACGCGCACGAATTTGTTTCCAGCGGCACACCATTCAGTCTGTTTCTAATCGACGTGGACTTTCTTAAGGCCGCTAACGACCATTTGGGGCATGCCGGCGGTGACGCCTTGCTTCGTTGTGTGGCGTCGGCGCTTTCAATTACCGTCGGGCGAATTCACGGCTCTCACGTCGCCAGGGTCGGCGGCGACGAGTTTGCAATTCTATGCCCAGGCGATCTGTCTTTGGAAAGAGCGCTCGCTAATGCCATCGGTGCCCTGCAGGGCCAGACCTGGCACCATGCGGACCAGAGTTGTGCGATTTCGCTCAGTGTCGGCTCTGCACGTTTTCCGGACGACAGCAAAGCGGTGGATATGCTGTTTCAGAACGCCGATCTCGGACTTTACACCGCAAAGCGCCTCGGCCGGGCGCGATACTGTCGCTACGATCCACTGCACCGTGCGTTACGCGATCTCCAAACCGGCTACGCGCTCGATGCGGAAGCCGCTCTCGAGCGAGGTGAGTTCCGGCTGTACATGCAGCCGATCGTGTCGCTCACGACTGAAGCCGTTTGTGGCCATGAAGCGCTGCTGCGTTGGAACCATCCTGAACATGGCCTCATGACGCCGGATCGGTTTGCGGATGTGCTCGTGGCGGAGAGGATCGGACTGCGTATCCAGGAGCATGTTCTGGAACTTGCGCTGCGCCAGTTGCGCGACCACGGCGATCAGATCGGGGTGCTTAGTGTCAATTTTACCTCGGCCCAGCTGGCCGGACCGCGCGCAGGCAAGCGGGTGCTCGACCGGTTGGCCCACTACGGGGTCTCCGCAGCGTCTCTTTGTGTCGAGGTCACAGAAGGAGTAATGCTTGATCGGGCAGCAGATAGCATCATTGCGAACCTGCAGATGCTGCATGACGCTGGAGTATGTATCGCCCTCGACGACTTCGGAACGGGATATGCCTCTCTCGTACATCTTCGCCGAGTGTCGGTGGACCGCATCAAGATCGATCATTCCTTCGTATCCGGCATGGATCAACCCGACGGGGGAACGATGGCTATCGTGACCGCCATCATTGGTTTGGGCCGCGGCCTCGGGAAAGAGGTCGTTGCTGAAGGAATTGAGACCGAGGCACAGGCATTGTGCCTACGGCAGCTAGGTTGTCAGCTTGGTCAAGGGTTTCTCTACGGACGCCCCGCTGCGCAACTTCGGGAGACGGTACCGCAGATGGCCCATAAGGCTGCGGGTTTGCCAACTGAGTACCAAGCTCTAGTTTTGGCTCTCCCGCGCTGAGGTGAAAGCTTAGTGGCCGGAGAGACCCAGAAACGGTCATTAAGCCCTCACCCCGCCAGTCCCCATACCGGTCATTGGTTCATGTCTGTCGAGCGTGCAGCTACGCGAATTCGGACAGCACAAGGAGCTAGCTGGGGAGCGGCCCGGCCGCGCGGTAGCTTTCGACCAGGGCATCGAATACGGCGATGTCGGATCTGCTGCGGGCAATGATCTGTGCGCCGGCAACTGCCGCGTAGATTGCGCGCGCTCTTGCCTCGGCGCTTTCCGGCGATCCAATCGCTGCGGCGGCAAGCTGTTTACTGAGCCACGCCACGTTGACGTCGGCGAAAGCCTGTACCTGTTTGAGAACCGGCTCAGGCAGCTCGTCACGCTCGGCCGCCATGAAGCTGCTGAGGCACATCCGATTGTTACGCTCCAGAGACGCCCGGAAGATGCTCGGGTATTGTCGTAACGCGTCCCTCGCGTCCTTCGCGTCGGTGGATATCGCCTCGAGATCGCGGGCGATATCCACTTGGTAGCGACGGGCCACCGCCTCACCGAGCAACGCCTTGTTGGCGAAATAATAGTTGATGCTGGCCGCCTTGATGCCGACCGTTGCGGCAAGGTCGCGGAAGTTGATGCCGCCGTAGCCGCGCGTCATCGCCGCCTCGCGTGCGGCCAGCAGGATCGCCTCCCGCGTATTCTCCTTCGTCGTTGCCGCCATCGTCACGCCTCCACCGGTCATATGCCAGACAGGGATTGACGAGGCAAGTTTTACGCCGCAGATACATACCTGTCATCTGACAGGCAGGTGATATGATCGATGAAAGCGAGACCTCCCATGGCCGATACGCTGGCGCTCTTCACCTCCCCTTCTGCTTTCCCTAATCCACAGCGGCTGCGCATTTTCATGCACGAGAAGGGCATCGCCGACCGGTTTACCGAAACTGTGTACGACATGTCGCCTGTGGGTGAACAGCGCGGGTGGCGACACCTGAAGATGAACCCGTGGGGCGAAACGCCGACGCTGGTGCTGGCGGACGGGTCGTTCCTGAGCGAGACGTCGGCTATCGCGCGCTACCTCGACGACAGCTTCGAAGGCCGCAAGGTCATGGGCGAGACGCCGATCGAGCGCGGCCTCGACCAGATGTGGGACAACCGGGTCTGGGTCCACATCCTCTATCCGATCGTCACCGCCTTCCACGTCCTGCACCAGGGCCTCGGGCCCAAGTTGGAACTGACGCACAACGCCGCATGGGGTGAGCATTCGCGCAAAGTGGCGCTTGCGCATGCAGCACTGGTCGACCGGCATTTTGCCGACGGGCGGACGTGGCTGCTCGGCGGAGACAAACCGACCTTCTCGGACATCACGCTAGCCACCGCGATCGCGTTTTCCAAATACCCGGTGAACGCCACCCCGCTGGACGAGCGTTTTGAGCATATCGACGCGTTCTGGCGGCGGTGGCAGACCCGGCCGGCCTTCATGGCAGCCTACGCCGACGGGCAGAGCGGTGTTTCGGAACTGGATGACCGCTCGTAGCGTCCTCATCACCCGTATCTATTGAATAACGCCTTGAGCAGGAGAACAAGCATGCTGTTTCATACTATGGTCGGATCAAACGACATCGAACGATCGAAGCGATTCTACGATACGGTGCTTGGCACACTCGGTGTAGGTGAACCGATGCGGAATATCGCCGACAGCGGCCACACCCGGCTCATCTACAATAATCGCAACGGAACGAACTTCATCGTTAGCCAGCCAATCAACGATGAACCTGCGACCGTCGCGAACGGCAGTACCGTCGCCTTTTCATGCAACTCACCTGAGCAAGTAAAGCAGCTTCACGATGCCGCAGTTGCCAATGGGGGCACCTCGATCGAGGCCCCGCCTGGCCCAAGGGAGACTGCGTCGATGGGGACGATCGAGCTCGCCTATTTTCGCGACCCCGATGGCAATAAGCTTTGTGGGATCCATTTCCCCAAGTGATATTGGCGCCGCACGTCAACTTTAAGGTGCCGCCCGTCGTAGCGTGGACGGGCGGCAGGCTCGTCACGAAGGACGGGCGGTAGACGGTACCGCTTTGAAGACCCAGAAGGCGACATTCGCGGTCTCGTAGCCGTTCTCCAACTTCGGCTACTTGTTCACGTCGACGAACCGAAAGAACGACGATCTGAACAGCATGGAGGCCGCTGATCACCCCCTTCGAGCAGCTAGGGTGCGCGCCGCAACGGCTCCGGCTGCGCGCTTCTATGCGCCCGCCCCTTCGGTGCTGTTGCTGCTTTCGTCGCCTGCAATCGCCGGGCTGGAATCGGGGGTTACCGCCCGTTGAGTCTCAAGCCGCTGCACTTCCGCAGTCCGCTCGATCCTCAACGCATCCTTGAGCGCTGCGAGCTCTGACATAAGCGATGAAAAGTCGGCAACTGGCTCTTTCGAACCCGCCTCGATGCCATGCTTACGTCGAACGCGATGTGCCGCACGCTGGATCGCCTCGGCTTCGATAGAGCTGTCGAGCATGCCCTCGATCTTCTCCAGAAGGTTTTCGACCTCCTCCCGGGTTGTTGAGCGCTTATGGTCCATGGCGAACAGCTGCTGCTCCCGGTCAACAAGTTGACTTAGGCGATCAAGTCCCGCCGCGGTTTCCGCCTTGCGGCGCATCTTGTTTAATTCGATGAAGAGCTTGGCCATTCTATCGAGGTAAATCGCGACATCCGACGCATCACCTTCCACCGGATCCTCGCACAGCTTCACGACCGCGCGCGCGAAGGGCAGCTTTTCGACCCGCGCGTTCTTCCCCTCCAGCACCTCGTCGAGCCGATCAAACAGGCCAACCCCGGCTCGCCTGATTTCGAGTTCTGCGGGGGTGACGGTGACCCCGGCACCACTTCGATGCAGCGCGAGTTCCCGTAGGCAGAGATTCGCAGCCGCAGCCGCGAGCGCCGCAGGGAGCATATCCTCGATCTCCGCAATACCATCGACATCCTGCGCCACCTTTCCAAGTTGCAGGACCAAATCGGCTGGAAGCAGTCCGCTCAACGGCTTGCGCTTCAGCAGTTTGAGTGCGTCGTCGCCGGCACCGTCCGAGTCCAACAACACTATGACAGGCGGCTTCTCCGCGTCGCGCCCGCGCACGAGATGAACCATGTAAGGCACGTGACTCGCGGACCCGCACGGCACAATCACCATGCCGTTGAGATCGAGAGATTCGTTTTCCGTCCGTCCCGCCTTCCGGATTGCGCGCGAGGCGCCCGCGAGCAGGACCTGTTCGGTTACCCCCTCGACGAGAAGGTTGGCGGAGCCGACGAACGCCGTCTCTCCAACATAGGCACCGAAGGCGGAACGCAGCGGTTCGTAATGGTTTTGGGCCGCGTTATCGACCACCAGCGTTCCGTCGCGACCCCGCCCCTTCTCGAGCACCCGGATGCGCTCCGCATGGTTCTTGTCGATCAGAAACGGCGAATGCGTCACGTACACAACTTGGACGGCAGGTCGGTCGGGCTGATCCTCAGAGAGATCCCGAAGGATGCGCATCAGGTCCTGCTGAGCCTCGGCAGACAAATAGGTGTCCGGCTCGTCCATTAGCAGAATACGCTCGCTCGTGATCGGACGATGGGCCTGCGACTGAATCAGATACGAGAGGAAATACTTCAGTCCGCTGCTGCGTTCTGCGAAGGTATACTCCGTGCCTGTCCGATCCCGGATTGTGAAGACGAGATCGTGCTCTCTGGTAGCCACACGAAGGGAGAAATCCCGATCCTGCACCCACCAGCGTCTGAAGTTCAACGCCTGCTCGATCTGAGCGTTGATGCGCTCGACCAGGGCGTTCGCATAACCTTCGGCACCGTCGGCGATGGCGTTCGCCAGTTCCCCTACTGCCACCGGATCGATGCCTGCAAGATCGACCAGGAGGCTCCGTGCAAGATCAAGCGCACGACGATCGCCCGCGCTCTCGTTCTGACCCATCTCGTCGATCAGTGGCCGAAGAACGCCGAATATGCCCACCGCGTTAACGCTTACCGAGGAGGCGTCGCCTCCCACCATGCTTGTGAGCGAGGATACCCTGTCGAGCAGCGATGGCCGGATCCGTCTTCCGCCCGCAGGATTGCCGGAGACAATCCAGCTGAATGGAACGCTGTCAGGCAGTGCCACGTCCGAATGAATCCTGAAAGTGGCGGGCAACAGCGTTGCGAAACGCGACGCTGTTGCTTGATCGAGTTCATGCGGCTGCCAGCCGTCAGACAGCGGCGTCCAGACGGTCAGAAGATCCGGACCTTCGCGGAACATCATGAACGTCGTGGAGGTCGGACCGGATAGGCCTAGGACGTTGCGAATGCCCTCCCATTCCTCCGGGGTAACGCCGGACCAGGCGACACCGAGATGCGGAAAGCAGGCTTCTTCCTCTGTTACGCCGAAGAATTCACTGTAGCGACAGAGGTCTCGACGTACGAAACCCTTTCCAGAGACCGCTTTCTCAATCGCGCTCAATAGGTGGCTCTTGCCAGACTCGTTAGCACCGACAACGGTGGTGAGGCGCTCGTCGATCCTTACCTCAACGTAAGGAAACCACTGTCCCCTGAAAACTTCCCAGTCACCCCGAGGCTTCCCATCCGGTCGCGCCTTACGGATGCGGTCGTAGTTGAACGATTTGTAGAATCGCGCGAACACCGTCGATAGTCGCATCAAACACTCTCCAAAAGCGAGACCAGCATGCCCGGATTGCATGGTTGGCGGCAATCTGCATTCTTCACTGCTTTCGTCGCTCGACGGGCGAGCGAAGGGGTAGACCCATAGTCGGCCATTCAGCGCGTGTTGTCGTTCCCCCAGGCTTCGGACATCCATTCATTCGCCCAAACGTCCGGGAACACGAGCTGAGGAAGGTTGTGACGGTGCTCAGCATATGTGGAAGCCAGCAGCTCCATGCTTATCATCGTCGGTTTCATCGCTCCTGCCTGTACCTTCTCGGAGCCGGCGATTTAGCCCTCCGACCAACCGCCTGGGAACCGCCATGGTCCGCGGGAGCCTACGAACGAACTCCTCGGCCTTCCCGATGAGTTAGTTTCCGGCGTTTCTGGGGCCTAAGACCGAAGCTGCACGTCCGGTAGTTGCCCGTCACAAGGTCAATCCATCGCTGTACTTCCTTCGCGACCGGCCCCTTCGGGCGTGTCGACCGCCCGGAGGGGCGTTTGATGAGGTTCGGGATGCAAGCCGGTTCGAAGACGGTACCTCGGGTCAGGACCCATTGATGTGAGAGGCGCGATCTGATTCAGGCTCCGTGAGGAGACTGAGGATGAGCGACCTGTACTGGCTGACGGAGGAGCAGATGGCGCGCCTGCGGCCATATTTCCCAAATAGCCATGGCAAGCCGCGAGTTGACGACCGGCGGGTGTTAAGCGGCATCGTTTTCGTGAACCGCAATGGGCTGCGCTGGCGTGATGCGCCCAGCGACTACGGCCCGCACAAGACGCTCTACAATCGCTGGAAACGGTGGGGTGAGATGGGTGTGTTCCTCCGCATCATGGAGGGCCTGGCTGCCGCTGATGCCGACCCAAAGACCGTCATGATCGACGCGACGTATCTGAAGGCGCACCGCACAGCATCGAGCCTGCGGGTTAAAAAGGGGATCTCGGGCGCCTGATTGGTCGCACCAAAGGCGGCATGAACACGAAGCTCCATGCCGTGACCGACGCAAACGGCCGTCCGCTCAGCTTCTTCATGACCGCCGGACAGGTCAGCGACTACACCGGTGCGGCCGCATTGCTCGACGATCTGCCGAAGGCGCAATGGCTGCTCGGCGACCGCGGTTACGACGCCGACTGGTTCAGGGATGCCTTACAGGCCAAGGGCATCCAGCCGTGCATCCCAGGTCGGAGGTCTCGGCTTGAGCCCATCAAATACGACAAACGCCGCTACAGGCGCCGTAGCCGTATCGAGATCATGTTCGGACGGCTGAAGGACTGGCGCCGCGTTGCGACCCGCTACGATAGGTGCCCGACGGTCTTCTTGTCCGCCATCGCCCTCGCTGCCACCGTCATCTTCTGGCTTTGATCAACGAGTCCTGACCCTCAGCAGCCTCGCGAACTTCGCCTGCTCCAGCTGCTGGACGAACCTACCCAGCATCCGGGCGGACCTAGTAGGCCCACGTAGCCAGCGCTTCGGTGCTAATCCGTTCTAGGGCTGTTAGGGCGAGATCAAAGGACAATACCTCAGGCGGCCCAGCGAAGGCGATTGCCGCGACGTAGCGGTCATACTCCTCGCGGTAGAGCGCGTCTTGCCCTAGCCGCTCGCGCAGGGCTGCGAGGCGACCCGGAGGCGGCATCTCGGCAAGCACCCCGCCGCCTCTTTGCCGGTCGGCCTGAAAAACGTTCAGGACCAGCGGGCTGAACTCCGCCGAGCCGGTGATCGCGTTCTCCAGCGCCGCGAGGTCATGGAGATGGCGGATGATCGTCGGATCGTCGGTTTCGGCGTTCCGGTCGCGTGCGGCGACACGCCAAGCAAGCGCGCTCAGCTTATCGGCCGCCGTTTCCACGGGGTCGACGCAGGGTGCGGCGGCTACCTCTTCCTCCGCCTTTGCCGCTTGGGCGACGAAGGATCGCAAAGGGCGTACGATGGCCGTCATCTTCGGCGGCTTGGCCGAAATCTCCGCCAGGATGTGCGGTCGGAGGGAAGGATGCCCGGACAGCACGGTCGGATATCTCATCTCGACTTGAATGAAGCGGTAGCTGTCGCGAGACTGGACGTCGTTCAGGATAAATCCCTGCTCTGTCCAGGCGCCAGCTAAGGCTTCTCGAAATGCCTTCAGCCTTTTCGACTGCTGGTTTCCAGAAAGCTCCTCGAAAGCCGGTGACAGGACGAGTTTGAAGTCGATGTCCTCGGAGAAGCGATTAATCAGGCCATGGCCCTTCAGGAGCGATGTTCCGCCGGAGAAGACCGGTTGGATGTCGTCGGTGCCGCAGGCGACCAGCATGCGGATGGCCTGGACGACGAACCAGTCCTTTTCGACGAAGGCCTCGTCGACCCCGAGTGCACCGGCTACCCGACCGAGAACGCGACGATCAGGAGCGTTCGAGAATGACATACTTGCCGTCGTAACCGATGCGCCGCGAGACCCGGTCCTTTACGGCTATCGCTCTGCCGGTGGGGACCTGCGTTGAGCGCTTCTCGTTGTAGGCCGTCTCGAAGCCGGAAGGGCCGACCGTCTTACCAAGCCGACGCAGGGCTTCCGTGGCCAGTAGCTTGATCCCGACGACCGGAGCCGGCTTTCCCGTGAACGGCGACGGCGCGGCCTTGGCGTAGAGACCGTATCCGACCGACATCAGCCGTCCCTCTTGAACGAGTCCCTTGAGGGCGCGACCCACGGAGTCGTAGCTACCGAGGCTGTCGAAGTCGGCTCGCAGGAAGACGTTGCGGGAGGATCGGCTCACCTTGCGGGTGATCGAATCCTTAATGGAGCCGGTAGAGCTCGAAGCGCCACGCGCTACCCGATAACGACCACGACCAACCCGGACGGCCTTCCGCTTCTTGACCAGGCTCCGCAGGGCCCGATTGGCAGAATCGTAGCTTCCCCCGCCCTCGAGGGCCGCCATCTCGACGGTTTCCCCCGATTGCAGGCGATTGTAGAGCCGCTCCTCCAGACTTTCAGCCACGTTGCAAACATCCGTTGTTTTCGACACCTAGGTAGGTGACAAACGGAACGCGATCAAGTTCGCTCCACGTCACTTTCAAGGGTTGGCCGACGCAGTTTCCGGTCGCCCTTCTTCAAGCGCCTTGCAAAAAAGCGAAAACCCGAGCGGTTCGCGGATATGAAGAAGTAGGCCCAAGGACTAGCAAATCTGGGCTATCGATCACGTTAGGGGGACGCATGACTGGAGCCGAACTAATCGAGCAGGTACGTCGCGCGATCACCGGAGGCAGCGAGCGGCCAGCGACCGACCGCGCTGTTGCAGAACGCTTGGGCATGAGTGTCACACATCTGACGAATTGGAAGAAGCGGCAGGAAGTCACGCCGGAGCAGATCGCCAAGCTGCTACTGTCGGTCGACCGCGCCTCGGAAGAGCGTACCCACAATGGCGTGATCCAGCCGATCGTTGAGTTCTTCAAGATCGCACCCTGCCCATACGGGAACGGTGAGCGTTATTGTATTTTTTCCATCAAGGACGAGGATGGAGAGGATCTGCCGTACCTAACGGGGCTCAGGGCCGAACTGGAGGAGCATAGTGGCGGATATCTCTTCTACGACAGTCGTGGGCGAGCACTCTACGCAGGCAAGGCGCGTAACCAGTCGCTATGGACCGAGCTGCATAACGCCTACAATCGGGACCGTGGCCTTCAAAACATCCTGCGCGTCAACCATCTGCAGAGCCGGAAGGATTTCCGCACGTCGGATGAGGTGTCGCGGCAAATCCGCAGCGTCAATGTCAGGCTGCACGAACTGGCGGAGTACGTAAGTGCTTATCGAGTTGCGGACGCCATGATCAACAACGTCGAGTCGTTGCTCATCCGTGCCTTTCCGAACGACCTGCTAAACAAGCGGATCGAGAACCTTGCTTGGGCTTAGCCGCGCTTCCCCGTACAAATACGTTCTGGACGAACCCCCGGGGAAGCGAATTTAGTGCGGAGCAACCCGCGATGATCACCTCGCAGCATACCGCGTCGGTCGTCCCTATGAGCTGATACTGACGCCGGGCAACGTCAGCGACATCAGGGCAGCGCCTGCCCTTCTCGAACGCGCCGGTCGCATGCGGTACCTGCTCGGCGACAAAGGCTACGATGCCGATAGCCCGCACCGTTCTCTCCGTGAGGCAGGCGCCATCCCGTCATCCCTGGACGCAGCCACCGAAGCGAACCATTCGCTACGAGAAACAACGATACTGCGGCCGCGACCTCGTCGAGAATGCCTTCTGCCGCCTAAAAGGCTTCCGCCGCATCGCTACCCGTTACGACAAGCTCGCCGCCAACTTCCTCTCAGCCGTAGCTCTCGCTACGGCTGTCGCCTTCTGGATGTAAATGCGTCTGAGGCCTAGTAAGGTCTAATCTGTCGATTTTCCAACTAGTTCCTCAAGATAACCCTTCTTATCTAGGAAGCGCATACGCCGGGCAACTGCCTTCGCGCCCGGCATTTCCTTTTTATAGGTTCTATTTGCGCTAATAATCGATATCAGCTGCTTAAAGCTACTTCGATCACGTAACTGGAGTATCTCATGTTTACCAACCTCAGTCAAAGCGTCAGACATCATACATAAGAAAAATGACTCGCGGGGGGCTTTTTTGATAAGTTCGCGAGCAGTGTCCTCCCAACCAACTCCTCGTGCATTTACCACGAGATGAAAGAGCATGATATCTACGAATCCTATCTTTGAAACCTTCTCAGCCTCAGCTCTGAACACGCCCGCTAATTTTCGTGTTCCCAATATCTCCGCAGTTTGCTTTGCCACTGAGTAGCTGAGCGTGTCGATAATTGATAACTTTGCCTGCGGGGAGTCAGGATCGCCACCGACCTTATTGAAGTTGAGGTAAGCGATTCCACCCCACTGATAGTAGCGCTCAGAAGCGAGCGCCGGCGCTAGGAGAGACCCGACCTGGAATATGACATGCCTTGCCTGGAGGATCGCCTCCAAGGCTCTCAACTTCAAGTCTCCCTGGACGTCGTCGGCATTGCGCAACGCGTCTATCAGTATCCCAGTGCATTCGAAGAGAGCCGACTCAAGCTGAGAATATTTAGCGAGGCTAACTTCCTGCGTGGCGGTTCGTTTCTCCGCAAGCAATGATGTCTTTACCTCATCGATTTCGCTTGTTGGCTTCGGCCCGGCTTCAATCTGAGCAGCGATCGGCTTCCAAAGCTTCTCGTCTTCACCCTCAGTAGTTGGCCAAAGTGCTCCAGCCAAAGGGTCAAATTGACGAGGAAAGTATTTGGTATCAAACTGCGTTAATTGCTCCTGTAGCTTATCGGTCAAAGCCTTAACCAAGCTCGTATTGTCAGCACTGACTCCTGATATAACATCGACTACCCCGGGGACTCTCAGGTACTCCTCGTCTGTCAAAAATGCGGCCAAAGCGTCCGTCCGGTTCGATATATACTTTCCGAGAAGGTATGAATAAAAGAAACTGTATTTATGAAATATTGTAGACCCTATTTCTAAGAAAATTCGCGCTTCCAGCGCTTCGTTGAGAAGAGCCTTTGTGTCAAAATCGGTTAAGGTCTCTTTTTGATATCTCGTCGAGAACTCTGTCCAGTATCGCCGATCAAACGAACTTACCTTGTCTAGGTACATCTGATACGTAAAGGAGCACAAAAGGTCGACCTTGTTTTTGCCGGTGAAAGTTTCGCCGTAGGCATCGCTGGGCCGTCTTAGCATTTCACTTACGTACCTGCCCACGATGTCAACTCGATTGAGCGGGTGAAATTCGCCCTCTCGATGCAGAATTCTGAGATACATAACAATATTCGAAGGCGTTAAGGGAATACAAAGTCGCAATAGATCTTCGTATACCTTGTCAACAATGCTTGAAATAAATAGGTCGTCACGGGATTGAAAAAGCTCGGCTGCCATCAGCCGAATTCCTGAACGTGATTGTGTCCAAAGGTAGACATGCTCAAACTCTACGCCGATGTTTGATATATCCGAGCTCTTGACGGGACTGAGAGTTCGATTTTGCACAAGAATAATATATCTTGAAAACCATCCGGTTCCATTTAGCTCACGAAAGAGCCGTTCATGACGCTCAGGATCAAAGTTATCGAGAATCAAGACGTTACTTAAATTGACGTCTATTCCATGAAAATCCGCTTCTAGCTTTTTCCGATACGCTTGAAGCTCGCGAGCGTCTTTTCTGAAAACCTGCGCTCCTGCCACGGAAAGCCGGGACGCAATCAGTCGGCACAGCGTCGACCCTCCGTATTCTGAACGGCTTTCAATCAAAAATGACGATCGTGATGATACGATGCGATCTATGTTGAGCTCTTCTGCGCTGTCGTCGTGATCGGCCCTTTCGATGGGACTAGTCATCAGGCGAGGTTCTGCGAACAGTGGCTTACCGCTAGGAGTAAGAAATAAGTCCTGCTGGAGGTCGGACTCTGCTTGCTTCGGCTGGATCGCGCTGGAGGAAGACCTAATAGTGGCGATCGATGGATCGGCTGGTTCGCCAACATCGACTAAGTTCGCGCTAGACGGACTTGGCGCAATCTCGGATCCTAGACGATCGAGGTTGTAATGCCCCTTGAAATCTGGGTTTTTGGAAAAGATACTTGGATCGATTGTCCATATCTCTGACGGGGTGTCTTCATAACGGAACGGGGTGACTACAAGTTTGCTCTTTGACCAACTTACCATCATTGCAGTATTCGGCCAGTTTCGGGTCTGGTACATTGCGCCTGCACTCAAGTGTGTAGCGCCACCGTAAACGCCAGCGACTTGTTCAATGTCCGTTTCGTGAAGGTGGCCTGACAGAATGCAGTCAACACCCGCGCGAAGTGCTGCCTTGATGTTCGCCGCCTCGCTAGCCGCTAGCCAGTTGAGTGGGTGGTGCATCACGGCGATTTTTAGGCGGTTGTTGATCAGAGAGCTCTCGTCCAACGCAGCACTAAGGCTCCTTCGGCCCACCCAGAGCTTCCCGTGGTCGTTGTCGTCGAAACAAAATACTGCAGTGTTTATTGCAAGAACATCAACAACGCCATTGGGTAGACTAAGTGTTATGTTTGGTGCGCAGGTTGAATTTCGAGGTAGTGCACGAATACCGTCGAAGTAAGTATCATGCCAAGCCGCGAAAGCCCTTAGGCGCGTTCCGATGTGGATAAATTCTTCTGATGGGTCGAAGTATGCGTCGGCCTCGTCAGGCGAAAGCGTTCTTATGATACCTCGTCCAGCCTTGCGATCGATGTCGTGGTTGCCGGGGACTACTATTAGGCGATCCTTGGCAAGCTCCAAGATGGACAAAAGCTTGTCAAAGAAAGCTGTCGCGGCTTCATACTCGGCGGGCTGGCCCGAGTTAGCTATATCGCCGCTGGCAACGACAAAATCAGGACGGCCGCTCCGGTCGATTAAGTTTGGCAGCGACTTGAGGAACGCGTTCAACACAACGTCGCGGTCGTATGGATCACCGGCTTTGAAGTGAAAATCCGAGATATGGAGCCAAATGGCTTCCTGTGCAGGCATTCCGCTTTCCCCCCTTGTATCCCCTAGTGCTAGCTTTTCTTAGCGGGAGAGGGAAGCGTCAGGCAGAGCCCTTACTTTATAACGTTCAGGCCCGTCCCGGCCCATTTTCGGTTAAGACATCACATAGCGTCGCAGTTTCCGGCAGGAGAGTCTTTTGGCTGCAATTCTGTTCCATGTGGCTGACCACGATGCACGGCAGCCCGTGCCGTTCGGCGATGGCTCTCAGCTTCCGGACGACGCGCCGGCCTGACAACGGGGTATCGATGAGGCACGCCAAGCACTCCCACTGTAGTCGTCGATGACGTTGAACAAGCAGAACAGCAGGCCAATGAGTCCGATAGGAAGTCGAGCGACCTACGCCCATTGGGCTTCTGCGGGATCGCCAACGGCGCCCAAGTGCCCAGCTCGCTTGCGGCCTCCACGCTTACGCACCTTCAGCCGCTCCTCACGATGCAGCCTATACACGTTCTTCCAGTTCCTGCCTTTCCCCGTGCTTGAGCAGGATCGCCAGCCGCCGGTAGCCGAACCGACGACGCTCGTCCACGATCTCGCGCATCTCCACGCCGAAAGCATCATCCTATCTGCGACGCGGCTGGTATTGCCATGCGGACAGATTAACCCCTATCAGCCTACAGGCGCGACGCTCGGAGAAGCCGCGATCGGCCATCAACTTCTCCACCGCAGCGTAGCGCTCCGCAGACCGGGTGGGTTTAACAGGAAATCCTTCAGCGCCGACACGTCGAGCATCGACTCGGCCAGCAACTTCTTCGGCCGTGGGTTCTCATCTTTCACCGTGCGCAACCGTGCCACCTCAGATACCGTTATCCCGCCGTACTCGACTTCCAGATGAAAAATATTGCATCGCTGATCCCGTAACTCCGGTACTAATTCGCCGTCTTCACGCCAGCTTCATGCTCGCGCAGCACGCCAGCGATCTGATTTGTGGTAAATCAGGCTCGCCGCATCATTCGGCTCCATCTGACGAGCAAACTTAATAATGGCATGATTTCTGGGGAGCAAGTCAGGGAGCACCAGAATGCGTCGGATGCCCTCTGGCCTACAGCCTGAACGAACGTCCGCTTGAGCCAATCGCTGCCCGAAAGCGGACGGGCGGCTATCCACCAATCCCGGTCATTCCGCCAACGCCCGATTGTGTTGAAGAAGTCGGCCTCGGCGCCGGCTGGCACCGGCTTAAAATC
>NZ_JACYVM010000022.1:0-38765 GCF_014842355.1 Sphingomonas sp. CFBP 13706 | reverse complement strand
CATACCATGGGCCGAGATCTACGGGAATCCTCAGACGAGGTTTCCACACAGTCTGTAGGACTTCCGCGAGAATGCCGCGGAAGTCCTATGTGATACGGGCTTTAGGTGACTTGCTTAGATTGTGATCTCGCCCTCATCGCTACCATCCCAGTAGCGGATCACCTTTGCATCGACACGGATCATTACGATACCGGGTGTGTCGATGCCCTCGGGAAAGTACCGATCGAGATCCTTGGTCCAGTGATCGGCGAACGCGCCTTTGTCCTCGATCAGCGCAGCGGCGCCTTCGACAGTTACAAACAGCGGGGGACCGCCGAGCATACCGACGGCACCGGTATAGCTAAGCGTGACGTGCGGATCGGCACGCAGGTCAGTAATCTTTCGCGAGTTTTGGTAGGCGAAAAAGTAGCTGTCGCCTTGGTATTCTACATCGCCGTTGTTGCTCATCGGGCGGGCTGTCAGGGTGCCATTGGGTGAGCGAGTGGCCATCATCGTGAAGTCCAACTTTGCCATCTTCTTTGACAGGTCGTGTAGGCTGAGGTCCGACATCGTGTTGCTCCTTCAAAGTGGGGCCATGAAAGTTTGCCCATGCGGTTGCAACGAACATGGTGGCATAACGGTCGCGTGCGGCAATACGACTATCGGTACAATCGGGAACAGTTTTTGGAAAATGGACAGGTGAGACAGAGGCCCCTCCCCAGTTCTGTCGAGCCACCTCTGTTCGCAGTAGTTGCTAAGAACCACTGCTCACGACTGCAGATAACGATCCGTCCGGATTGCGCCCCTCACGAATTAGTACAGCGTCCTGTTGCACTTGCCGGATATCTTGCGGACTGCCTTCTCTAGCCGGCGGAAGCGCAACCTCGGCAATTCCCCCGACGTTAGCCGAACCATGGAGCGCACCTGCTATCTCACGATCAAATTCGCCTGCTTCGATAGCGGCCCGCATGTTCACTAGGTAGTCGGCAAAGCGGTCAGCGGGAATGAAGTTCGTCGTTTGACCACCGATCGTCAGTGTCGCCCCATTTCGCGTCGTGGGCGTGAAGGCAACATGCTCGCCGTCACGGACGAACCATACTCCTGAATGAACACCGTCGGTCGCCCATGCCTTTTCGGCCAGATGTAAGTCCTGCAAAACCTCGTCACGGTCGGAAATTGGGTCAGCAGATGGCGACGAGACGACATCCTTCAAAGCAGACTTGGCCGCGTTAACAATGTTTTCTAGTGCCATTTCACTTCTCCAATACGGCTCCGGGACGTTATGAACGCAACGGTCTAATTTGCAGATTGGGCGCAGGTTCACTGAATCAAATCGCCAGCGCCCCGCGTGGTCGGGCGTGCGGCTGATGTCGCCGGGCGCGCTCAGCAACGTCCATGTGCTGCGGCTCGACTTCGACGGGCAGCTCGCCACCAATGACATCAAGGAAAGCGACTACGCTGAGTTCGCCACCGATGGCAAAACGCTCAAAGAGAATAACCTGAAGCCGTAAACAGACGAGCATGCCGCCGTCGTGACATCGTCTAACGACGGCGGAGACCCGCGTGATTGTTCATGCCCGCCGCTTCCTGCTTGACCAAACAGTCACCGACGAGAACTTGCGCTAGAAGTTCATTGTCCCGGCATGGTCAGGGCGGCTTCGTTTTTGACAATCATACGCCGCCACAGTGGCAGGACGGGGATCCCCGCCTGATACCGAACCGTTCGCCAGCGGCCGTTCCGCTGCACCTGCAACGATGTCCAAAACGGCGACGTATCGCGGTAGGCCGTTCGCACCAGCAATCGGCCTGATCCAGCTATCAAGGCTTCAAGCCCTTCCGCGAGGTCAGCCGGCAAGCCGATTTCCGGGTTTCCAGGGGCCGCGCCATCAAACGCCCACCCATCGCCCCAGCAATGGATCGAGCCCTTCTCGAGCGCCAGCGTGACCGCGAAGGAAAGTCCCGGCTGCACGGGGAGGGTGCAGACGACCTCGAAAAGCACGTCGTCCGGCCATTGCAGATCAAGATGATATCGCTGCGCCAGATCGACAAAGGCGGCGCGGGCGGCTGGGTGATAACTCGCCCATGTCCAGCCGCTATCTGCTAAGGCCCGCGCTGATCCCAGCGTAGGCGGGTCTGCCGATCCGACCGGCCAGGCCAGCACCCGTGCCTTGCCCTGCTCGAACTGGTGGTCAGAGATAAGACCTCGCTCCCGCAGTTCCTGTAGTTCGCGAATTTCGCTAGCGAGTGACCGGATGGGTGTCGGTGTAACGACCGCCTTTCGCGATGGCAGACACAGGAGCAACGCGACGGCAATGGGGCCGGTGAGCGCGCCTAGGATCGTCCACGGGATCACAGAACGATCCCTCACAGTGGCAATCACGCCGCTCAGGATCGTACTGACGAACATGGACAGGATAAGTCCGTTCATATGCCGATTCCCTTCACGGCGAGGGCGCGCGCAGACAGCGGCACGGCTCCAGGCAGCAACGCGAGCACATGGGCGGCCAGCGGCACGGCACCGAGATTGGCCGTGAAGTTCAGCAGTGATCCGTAGAAGGTGAAGTCGAGATTGACGGTGCCCCTGCCCTGCCGGACATCGACACATTCGATTTCGGCATAACGACGTTTCCGCTGGCGAGCGACGCGGAAACGAATGCCGTCAGGTTCGATCACGAACAGCGGTTTGGCATTGTTCGACGCGACCGCATACCACCACGGTAGACCGCGGACTCCGGTGAAGGTCGCAAGCACGGGTATCGTTGCCGCCCCTGCCTCGTCGACGGTGATGTTGGCAACCACGGCTCGCTCGTAGGCGCGACGTCCCACCCGCAACGACAGCCAGGCCATCCCGCGGTACGTCGCATATGCTAGTCCGACGAACGCCATACCCTGGAGGACGAAGACCAGCGCAAACCCCAAGATTGTCCACACGGTTTCAGGAACTTTTTCTTCGTCGGAGACCGCTTCGCGTTCGTCCTCCTCGCATGGCCCCAGATAGCGGCTTGTCGTGTCAAAGGACTGAGCCAACTCCGCCTGCATGCCTGCCCGTGCGACCAATGTTTCGGTGGAAAGCCGATACTGGCGGTCCAGATCACCTGATAGCTCCCGTTGTATGATCAACAGCGTACCGGGCTGGCCACTTTGACATTCCACTCTGGAAACGATCCCGGCAGTTGTTTTCCTAACTTTGCCGGCAGTGCAGTTCGCAGGCCATAAACTGAGCGAATGCAACGGTGCATCGGCAGCGACGCAGGATCGGACTGGTGCAACTTGCGGAGCACCGGCGATGCTGACCCGGATCTCCCATAATCCAGCCCGCTGCGCCTGGCCGACCGCGGGCATGCAGATCAGAACACCCGGTAGCAGCCGGAGCCACCGCATGATTGAGCCGATACAGCTTATAATTAGCATCGTCTGTTGTGGCGTATGAACAATCGAGGGTCCGATTTGAATCGCAGCAGCTCGCTGGTTGGCGGGTGGCGCCACCCTAACTCATATGTACTTCACGCTAGATGTCAGGCGAGGCCTTTGGCAGGGGCGGCTACTATGTCCTCGGCATCGTCTGCCTCGTTAAGCTGGCCAAGCTCGCCAGACGCCCGCGCTTTTCTACCATACACAAGCTCGAACAGGGGCGATGCCATCAGCGTCGTCACGATGGCCATGACAACCAGCATCGAGAACAGCGCAGGACCGATGATGCCCTTTTGCAGACCAACGTTGATGATGATGAGCTCCATCAACCCGCGTGCATTCATCAGCGTGCCGACCGCCATGGCGGTCGCATTGTCCTGACCCGTGGCACGGGCTGCCGCCCAGCATGCCAACCCTTTAGCCGCAACCGAACCCACTAGAATCACGGTAGCGATGGCAGCCAGGTTGAGGCTGTTGACCATTGTGAGTTGCGTGTTGAGCCCTGAGAAGGCGAAGAACATCGGCACGAGCAGCGCTGTGGTAAACGGTTCAACCTGCTTTCTAATCTCACGGGTCAGCAGCCCACGCGGCATTGCCACACCGAGCAGAAAGCCTCCGAACACCGAGTGCAGTCCGGCAGCGTCCATAGCCCAAGCGCTCAACCCAAACAGCATGACCACGACGGCCAGGATTTGCGGAGTGATCTTACCTTCACGCTCCGCCCAACGGGCAAGTGGCGCCAGCAGCTTTGGACCCAGGACAATCATGAACGCGGCAAACAGACCGCCGCCAACGATGGCCTTGATGGCGACCTCCGGACCTCCGCCAAAGCTCGCCAGGACGATCGCGAGCACCGTCCACGCACCGGCATCGTCGATTGCACCGGCAGACAGTGCCAGCGAACCGAGCGGCGTCTTCGTCAGCCCGCGTTCCTGAATGATGCGCGCGAGCACGGGAAACGCGGTGATCGAGATACAGGCACCCATGAAAAGCGTCGCCTGGACGCTGGTTATGCCTTTGCCGAAGAGATCGAGGCTGAGGAGCCACGGCGTGAGCGCCACGGCAACGAGGAAAGGCGCGGCCATGCCAGACACTGAAACAGCAACCGCGCTCCTTGCGTTCAATCGGAAATGGTCGGTGCGAAAGCCAAGGCCGACGAGAAACATGTAGAGCCCGACGCCGAGCTGGGCACAGACATACAGCACCGGCTTTGCATCCTTGGGGAAGATCATCGCCTGGACGTCGGGCGCAAGCAGCCCGAGCAGCGACGGCCCCAGGATGACGCCGGCGATCATCTCCCCGATGACTTGCGGTTGATCGAAGAAGCGCTTCATGATCCAGCCCATCGCACGGCATGCGGCGACGATGACGAAGACCTGCAAAAAGAATGCTACGCTCAGCTCAGATAGAGCCATATGTCCCCCCATGCGCCAGCCAGCCGATCGATTGTCGATTGTGTCCGCGGTGCCGCTACCTACCGCGGAAGAAGACGCAAATCGGGGCCGATTTCAAGCCGGATGCATTGCAGATGGTACATGCACTCAAGCATTCCTGATGATCGCTCCAGGTTCTGTTGCCCAGGCGCCACAGGGTAGTCGTTCTAATGTCACGCCTTCAGCGTGGACCGCGATCATGCCCCCATGGCACAGGGATCGGTAGAACGTTGCAGGGTCCGGTTCGGCGTAAGCTCAGTTCGTAAGGAGGCTCAGTCGCGTGCCTGCCATATCCGACACACCGAGCTTGGCAATTCTGCTAACGATTGAGCAGTTGTAGTTGATGTGGTTACCGCGGTTTGGTCTCCATCGTTGTAGGTAATCTGAGAATATGAGACGGCCATTTTTCCCCATGATGCTTGCTGGTGCAACCCTGCGTGACCGCCTTTTTGCGTGTATTGGGGGGGTAATCGGGGTTGCACTGACGAGCCTCGTGTGCGCTATGGCGCTGCACGGATCTGAGCCGCTCCCGTTGCTGGTGGCGCCGATCGGCGCTTCTGCAGTGCTAATTTTTGCCGTCCCGGCGAGCCCATTGGCACAACCTTGGTCGGTGGTCGGCGGTAACATCATATCGGCGCTGGTCGGCGTAACAGCGGCCCGCTTCGTACCCATACCGTATCTAGCGGCAGGGGTTGCTGTGGGCGGGGCAATTCTGGTCATGTCGCTCCTACGCTGCCTGCATCCCCCCGGCGGGGCTGCTGCGTTGACAGCAGTGATCGGCGGGCCTTCAGTGCTGGAAGCTGGTTACGCTTTCCCTCTCGTCCCGGTCGGCGTTAATTCACTGATCCTGATCTTGGCTGGCATCGCGTTCCACCGGGTTTCGGGCCATTCCTACCCGCACCGCGCAGTCCCGGTAGTAGGTCACAAGCTTGCTGCATCCGAGTTAAGCATCCCGCACCCCCTAGACATTGACCTTGCGCTCGCGGATCTCGGAGAAACCTTCGATGTGAGCCGGGAAGACCTCGACCTGCTGTTCCGGCGTGTTGAGTTCCACGCGGCCAGTCGGGCGGCAAGCGGAATTCTCGACAGGCGCCCACGAACTTGACTTTGAATTCATATTTGTAATGCAAACGGGAGTTTTTTAGATTATAGAATCTATTAATATTCTTTTTGCTCTATTTATAGCGTTGCTTTGCGATTTGCTCTGGCGATCGGAAGCGAGAGCGGGAAGAATATTGTTAACATCGCTTACGATGGCAATACTGACCGCCACAATTTGGATTGCCCAGGTCGGTTTAGTCCAAGAAACGGACCCTATATTTTCTTGGATTGCCATTTTGTCAGCAACGCTTCTGCTAAAGTGGCTTCACACCATTATTCGAGAAGCAGACGGAAAATGACGCTATTGCTTTGCCTAACGAGGGTTTAGGATACCAGAGGATTTGGGATACTAGTCAGGGTTGCTATCGGGCGTTTGCCCGAGTTTGGCGACAGAAATAGTTCGGGGTGTCTTCGTTAGTTTCTCGGTCGTCCCGACAGCGGTAAAAAGTCTTCGACGTATCGGCGTGCCGTGTTTTAGATGGCAACACCCGTCGACGAGACGGTCGGAATGATGCATTCCGTGAATGCGGGTGTTCGGCGATTGGGAGGTCTGCGCAATCCGAAGGCATCCTGCCAGGTCGCATTGAAATTACGGTACTCCCGGCCGCGCCTTCCGCAAGACGATCACCGTGGCGGGCGAGCCTCACCTTCTTCGGCCATCCGCCTGATATCCGCGCCTGCCTTGCGCATGGTATTCTCGGCGCGACGTGCCGCATCTAGAAAATCTTCCTGCGACGCCACGGCGTAATTGCACCCGACTAGCAGCATTTTCGGATCCGTCGACGGCGACACCTTCGCGGACTTCGCTGCCGGATCGCCGCCGAAGGCATCGACTAACATTTTCGCCATCGCATCACCGGTCGGCGCGAACCCGCCGATCATCGGCCCGCTTTCGGGATCGACAAAGCGGTAATATTGTTCCGTGATCGCGATCGGCGCCCGCGTCATCTTCTGGGCAGCAATCACCCGCTCGGCGCTTGCGCGGGGCAGCAGCGCGACGACCCAGTCGCTCATGAAATAGACATGGTCGACCGGCTCCCCGAACACCGAGACGTTGCCCTCGACCGCGAAGCCATACAACCCGATCATGCCGTCGAGTGCCTTGGGCAATTTACTCGGGCGCATCCATGCCGGCGGGCGATACTGCAGGAAAAGCAGCTCAGCGAAGATTCCGAGTGCGTCGCGCGATTGGCAGGACAGGACCTGCGTCAGCGATGCCGGCGTCGGCAGTACCTCATGCTCGGATTGGGCTATGGCTGGCGATGCCGCCAATGCGCTGCCGACCGCGACGGCGACCATCGCTCGCACTAGAGACCGCCTCGGGGTGAAGCGTGTCGGCAACGTGGTCGCGCGGTGGTGACGATGATCCATGTTCGCGGTACTACCCCGGCAGTACGTAGGATCAACTCCAGCGTTACGGATGCCGCTCGTACCGGCCTTTATCCGTGCCGTTCAGCAGCAGCGCACCATGGTCGGTCCGCAGCCGCAATTGCCGGAACGCCGGTTCTGAGCCAGCGTCGGGTCCGATTCCGGCCTCCAGCAGGACCGCGTCGCCATCGGCCCGCCACTTGCCCTCCGCCGCCTGATCCGCGGCGCCAGAGCTCATGAACCAGACGAAGCTTTGATCTGGACGTAGCAGCAGTTCCGATCCCGTCTCCATCACACCTGACAGGTAGTAATGACCGGTAAGACTGCGGCTAGCCCCGGATGCAACCGCTGATGCATCCGGGGCGTAGCGTGCATTGCACCGCAGCTCTCGCATATCCATCGACGACATGTACAGGAACGACGTCATCGGATCGCCGGCGTCGACGTTCTTGTGGACGTAACGTGGGCCGCCACTGAGCAGGAAGGTCATGAAGCCGTCGTCGTCAGTTTCGAACGCGGTGATCGCCCCCCGATCATGCGGTGCCTGATACGTCTTCGCCACCAAGTCGAAGCTGTAGCTTTCCTTGGCCTCGCCGTCGCGTCGCTCGCAGGTCTTCGCTTCCGCGCAAGCCCAGGTTCTTACCGCCGTACACTGCAGACCCACGGGCGACCGTATCGTGGCAAACGCCGCGGCGGTGGCTAGCAATCCCATCGCCGCCACCGCCGGTCCAAGTCGCTTCAACACGATCCATCTTCCGGTCGACACTCCGGCTCGCTGCGCACGGTAAGGGCACCGTCCAGCGCGGGCGAACAGGTCCTACCATGATCTTATTGATGCACAGGCGGATCGATCCTATTCGCGGACTGTCACAACGGTCGTAAGCGAGCCGCAAACCAGCCGGTAAAAGCTGAGATTGCGACAGCCGGCACAGCGAGGATGCATGACATTGCCAGGCCGATTACCCAGAGCGAGATAGTTCCGGCGTTGAGCCATATCACAGGAAGCTGGGCAAACGTCAGGATGACTCCTGCCATCCATCCCCTCGTCTTGAACGCCGCCCCTGTTAGCGCAGCTAAGCCCAACGAGGCGGGGTACCAGAGACGCCAGTAGGCGTCGGCATCCCATGGTTCCGCCGCGCCTGTCACCCAGCAGACGAAAAGCCAGTACAGGACACCGGATACTAGCAAGACGGGTATCTTCATCAGTCCGGTGGTCATCGGCCCATTGTCACATGCAAAATGCCTGAACCCTAATCTCGCCAACCAGGTGCCGGGGTCAAAGCAGATTATCGCGGCTCACCAACCAAACTTTGGATATGGGCACTGTTGCCTGCAATAGCGGCCGTGCCTCGCTGCATCCGCTTCGCGCGGTAAAGAGCCTCGTCTGCCTCCTTGAGCAACGAAGCCCGATCGACATAGCTAGCGCCATAGGCACAGACTCCGATCGTCGCGGACACCATTATAGCGCTACGGTCGTCAGGCACGGCGTAGCGTAGGTCTGCAAGCAATCGCGCGATGTCTTGGACAAGCGCTTCCTGTGTACGCCGTCCGCGCAGGATGAGCACGAACTCGTCCCCGCCCAGTCGGGCGATGAAGTGATCGCCCAGATACTGTACTGCTTGCAGCTTGGCGGCCATCACCTGCAAAACTTTGTCCCCGGTCGCATGGCCAAGCCGATCGTTGACCTCCTTAAACCGATCCAGATCGATGATTGCTATAGCAAGCGGTGCCCCTTCACGGGCGCGGTCGAGCGCAACTTCCAGTTCTTCGTTGAAGGCGCGTCGGCTTGGTATGCCGGTCAGTTCGTCGGTTCGAGCTACCGCAACCAGGCGGCGCTCGAATTGGTACCGGTCTGTGATGTCCTGGATCACTCCCATGACGGCGACACGCTTACCGACGCGCTCATCGATTTCACCTAACGTGCGCACGCGACGGGGCCGCCCATGCGCATCTGTGAAGTTCAGCTCCAGATCCCATGCAATCCCTTGCCGCACACAGCGGTCTAGCGCTGCTTCCAGCTTGGCACGATCGTCTTCAGGGTAGAACTGCATAGCTAGGGCAAGCTGCGCTTGCGAGCCCGGTGCCAGGCCGTGGATCGCGTAGGTCTGATCGGACCAGTGTATCCGTCCGCCTTCAAGCTCGAGGCGCCACGACCCGATCCTTGCCATGCGTTCGGCGTGCTGGAGCAGTCTGTGCGTGCGGGCCATGTCACCGAGGGCCTCCTGGCGATCAAGCGCTAGCTGTAGGTTCTCTTTGCTGGTCCGGCGCGCCTCAAGCAGCGCTTCGACGACCCGCGCCATACCGGCGAGTATCTCCAGCTTTTCGCGGGTCGGATCCTGCGGTTTGTCGTCAGCCACGCACAAGGTGCCGATCGGCAGCGCGGCACCTCCTCCTGGTGGCGTCACTCGCAACGGCACGCCTGCATAGAAACGCACAAAGGGTGTTTCCACCACCATAGGATTGGTTGCAAAGCGCGGGTCTTCGCGCGTGTCCGCAATGACGAGCAGATCGTCGGCTGCGATAGTATGGGTGCAAAAAGACACATCTCGTGGTGTCTCGCTAGCCTCAAGGCCGCACGCTGCCTTGAACCACTGCCGGTCCGCGTCAACTAACGAAACGAAAGCGAACTTGCAGCCAAAGAGGTGCCGCGCCCCTGCAGCGATGGCGTCGAACTCGGCTTCAGGGGGAGTGTCGAGCATATCGAGAGCACGAAGCGCGTCCAGCCGCGCTACCTCGTCGACTATGCCGGTTATGTTTACCATGGGAGACGGTAGCATAAGTGAGGTTGGCATCGGGTTAACGGCATGTACAGGGTCGGTACATCGCCGCGACTCGCTAATGGCATGGCGGCGACTGAGAGACGCTGGAGCGCTCCCGCTTGATAGGAGCATAAACGTGTCCAACTCGAGCGATCTGAGCACTCTTGTTCGTAACGAAGCGCGCGCGCGGGAACAGGCCGAAGCCAGTAACGACGTTTCAGCTCGCATCGCTCATCTGGCTCGTGCTGCCGGGTACGCCAAAATGATCAAGGCTTTGAAGCCATGATGGACGGCGAAACAACCGCTCAGCACCTCGAACGTCTAATAACGATTATCGGTCAGGCTTTAGCGGTCGCGGATGCTGGTGACCAACCGTTAGTAGGCGCGCATCTTCATGACTGCCTTCGAACTGCAATCGCGTTGCCGTGCTATTCCCGATAGTTTGTCACGGCCCTTTTAATAGCAATCAGCCCGATACCTTGAAGGCAGCAGCAAACAAGATCGCTCGCCAGCAAAACTTACCATCCGCGACTTCTCATCCCGCAAACGAACGATGATCGAGACGGATAGGGCGTTCTCGGATTCGATCCCGGTCGATACGATCAGGAGCACGACGTCAGGCTATCAGGAGCGCGACGTCAGGCTATTCTTCAACCGCACCGGCCGTTTGTTAAACATATACAGACGGTTCTGCCGAGGCAGTTCGTGTACACATCAGCGTTAACGGGCACTCCCTGACCGCGGTAATCGTCAGAACGAAACATGTACGCGCCCTACAATTCTGTCTGCGGCGTTGCGTTGATCGGCAAACCCGCTGGCGGTGGCGGTGCGGGAGACGTCAGTCCCAATATAATCGACGCCGATCGTCAGATGGTCACGACGATGCTCGAGACCCAGCCGCCAGTTGGTGTAACTGCCGCCCGGACGAAGACGCTGCACCCGACTGGGGTCGCGGACGCTGCCGGACGAGTGGCCGACCTCGGCGAGCATCGTCAGCGGCGTACCGGGAATACCGGCATTGGCGTTCGCATAGACATACACGTTGCTGCCACCGATCGCGCGCTGCGACGGCGCGCCGATCACGCCGACCGTGGCGTACAGCGGACCATAGGCATAGCTTGCCGATACGCCGGCCTCGACATAGTCCATGCGGCCCCGCGCGCCCGCGAATGCGTGGCCGGTGGCGTCGGTACGGATACGCACCGCACCCAGATCTCAGTCGGTTCCCACCGAAAGGTCGACGACCGCATCGGCGCCACCGTGTCGCACGCTGTTCCGAAGCGTTACCACGCGCGCCGATGCATCGAGCCGGCCGCGCGAGCCGTGAATATCGCCTGCCAGCGCGGCACGTCCCTCACTCCAACTCAGCCCGCGCCGTTCCTCTTCGCTCATCACCTCCAAGGTTACCGACCCGGCATCTTGTGCAAACGCGGGCGTGATCAGGCCGCAACTTGCGGCACCGAGCACGCCCGCCAATCGAACGCGCCGGATCATCCTGCGCGCTGCGGACCGTGGATTTGGTCGAGCTCGACGCGCAGCATCTGCTCGTCTTCCTGCGCCAGCTTTACCAGATGCTGCTGCATGTCCGCTGACTTCGTCGCGACCTCCTTCTTGATCGCGCCATGGCTCGTAACGCACCAGCCGGGCCGGGTGCCCGAAATCACCGGTTCGCTGTCGATGCTGCGCACCAGCCTGGTACCCGATGCCGCGACCGCGTGTCGCGCCACCGACATGCTCGCCGCCCAGTCGCAGCGTAGCGACGACGGTCTTCCGCCAGGTGCAACCGCGCCCACCTGCTTATGGGTGATGACCACGTCGCCGCGATATTTGACGGCGACCGGACCGCTGCGGTGATCCACCTGGTTCTGATGATCGACAGTCAGGCCGAGGGCCGCACCGGTAGCAGCAAGCACCAAGCTGGCGGTTAGAAAATAGGCCATTTTCGCTCTCCTTTTGCCATCCCGATCTATTCTGATCGGTGAAGCCAATCCTTACGGACGATGATCCTACAACGATGGTTCAGCGTGTCGGTTCAGCTGAATCGCGGCTGCAAGGCGCGTGCGTGCAGGCGGTCCTTTACGTCGAGACGCAACCGCTTCAGCCGAAATAGCCGCAAGGTATCGGGCATGCGTCGCTTCATCTCGACGCGGATCTGCTCATCCAGCCGGGCATGCAACTGGGTCAACTTGTGAGAAAATATAGGCAAAGCCGCTCTCCAGCCAACGATTGAACGATCGGATCAGTCGCGATGAAAGCAGGCAAACAGGCCAGGCCTAGACATCGAGATAACCCGATGCGGTCCGACATCACGTTCGTCTTGAGACGACCGCCAGAGGGGCCCGGCCCGCTCCCTCAAGCTAGGGTTTAGCCGGTCAAGGTCAATAGGAGAGCGAATGGATTTGCACGAGTTGACATTAGGACACGGGTCCCCGATGTTACTGACATGTACGCTCCTGCGACACATAAGCGTTTCCGCGACCACGCCGGCCAACTCGCCGCACGCGCTTAGCCCGAGCTCGCGGCCACTGCCGTTCGAGTTCGGGCTTTATTCGATCTGACCTTTGGGACGCGTTCTGCGCGCCCATGATCTCGAATAAGTGGAAACCGTGTAGTGGAAAACCAAGTCTCGAAATCCGATGATTTGTGTCAGGATGACCGTCAGCATCAAGCTGCCAATCCAGCACCTCAGCCTTTCTTGCGGATGCGACCACAAAGCTTTTTCTCGAACAAATTCGATCTCGAGATCGAAGAAGGCTATTCTAAGGCTGATGCCGAAGCCCGGCAGAATGAAGGTAAGGACTGGCTGAGCCGACTTATGGAGCTCAACCTGTTACTTTTGATCGTTTTGGTTGGCGTACCGGTCCTGGTATATTGCGTCTTATCCTCCGCACTTTAGGACAGGACAAGATGCCGCTTTTGCGTCGCAACCGAGATTGTGGATAAAGGCCTCTGGATCGTCCCACTGAAGCCTCGGGTAAATGACAATATGTCAGGCGCCCGAGGACCGTTTAGATACGATAGCGCTGAATGCAACCGAGTTCCTTTGTGACATTGCAACGCGTAAGCCGATCGGCCGTTGTGGAAAAATGGCAACGAATACCTTATCCCAACGGACCGCGTTAAATCTGCCGCATCTCGCGGTGCTGCTGACAGCAGCGCTTCAAATTCTGACGCCTCTTTTACCGCAGATTGGGATCGGTGAGCCTATCGGATCCCGGTCTCTGGCGGTCCGAACCTTGATAACCCCAGCAGGCTGGGCATTCTCGATCTGGGGCGCGCTCTACCTCGGAGCCACGGTGTTTGCCGTTTTTCAGGCCCTGCCGGCACAGCGCCAAGATGCGTTGCTTCATCACCTGCGCTGGCCGGCAGCTGGCGCATTTTTGGGAAATGCACTCTGGGCTGCTTACACGCAGTTTTACGGGTTAAGCTTCGTATCGGTTCTGATCATTACCTTCACGCTGACGTGCCTGATCGTTGCCTATCATGCCCTGTCGAATGCGACGGTGTCGAGAAGTGCGTGGTGGTGTGCGTACCTTCCGTTGAGCGCGCTCGCCGCATGGTTGACCGTCGCTACCACCGTCAACATCGCGGCTAGCCTGAGGTATCACGGCGTGGAGGGGGGGGCAGCCGCTCCGGGGATCGGTGCAGCGGTGATCGTGATTGCTGGACTCATCGCGGCCATCGTGCTGGTCCGAGGACGTGGCAATCTACCGTACGCAGCTGTTTTCCTTTGGGCGCTTGCTGCTATCTTCGCGGCGGGTGGTCAGGCTTCCGGACCTATTGCCGTAGCGACCAGCGCTGCCGCGATCCTCATTATTTCAGGCTTGATCGCTGGATATCGACGGCGGGGTATGCGCCTGGTTCAATTACAGGTTGAACCTAAATCCGTAGCCGACACCCAGGGTGAATTGGGTCCGCCGTCCCCGTTCGCGGATGAGAGGTGAATCGCCTGCGTTCTGACCTAGTCGATCCAGACCAGTAAAAAGCGTGACGGCGCTTCGCCGGTTCAGGGGACGAATTACGGTACCGCCTACACCGTAGGACAATAGTCCGCCTGACGCAGAATACGGTCTGAGCCCGGACCGTTGCGACTGGAGCGCATCTATGCCGAAATACGTCTCGATATACTCGCGGCTTGCCAGCGTTGCGCGAGGCCCGACGTTGACGATAGTCCGTCCTCGGCGCCCTTGGTAAGCAACTGATCCGTCGGCGACAACGCCGTCATGCCCGCCGAAGCCGCGACGAATTTCGATCCGTCCACGCCATGGCCCAGCCCGTTTCTCGACGAAGCCTCCCACCTCAACAGCTGCGTCTACGTTGCCGAGGCCGCGTAGCGCGTCACTCCCGCCTGCAATGAGGAACGGCGATCCCCCGCGCTCCTCATCCCGCCCAAAGCGGAGCTTGGCGAGCGGTCCTGCCTTCCACCCGTCGTGGTTCACCACGTTCCAGCCCAAACCGTCAGGAATTGAGGCAAAGATCACGTCCTTGTAGTTGATCCGCAAGTCGGGGAAAATCGCCAAGGCCATGTCTCGCGAGCCTTGCCATGCAGGACTGAGGACTGGCGCGACGCCAACGGTAATGCTCCATCCGGCAGTGCCTGCCTCCAAAGGCCGACCTGCAGGCGGGCCTGGCCTCGGGTCAGTTTGCGCGAAGCAAGGTTGAGCAGAGACTAGCGCGATGATGGCTAAAGCGGCGCGCATCTTGATCCCTTTTTTTGACGATGTTGGTAGACGGCCGGACGGTCATAATCAGCAGCCACCTTATCCCTGTGCGTCTTAAACGCCAGTTCCAGTAAGCGGAGTACGGCTATAACCACAGCGTGTGACCGGTCCGCTCCCAATGCCGGCGGACGCGTTCAAACTCATGCCGAGACAGCCGCTCGCGTTTTCCACAAGGACCAACCGACGCCGCAACCTAGGATCGCAAAGGTGACCGCCAACGACGCTGCGGGCGGAAATTTGGCGAGCCCGAAGATGTCGGCAACGAAGATTTTCGAGCCGATAAATACCAGCAACGCGGCCAAGGCGTATTTAAGGTAATGGAACCGGTCGACCATCGCGGCGAGCGCAAAATAGAGCGCGCGTAACCCAGGAATAGCAAAGATGTTCGACGTGTAGACGATGAATGGATCCGTTGTGATCGCGAAGATGGCCGGCACGGAATCGACCGCAAAGATGACGTCAGCGCATTCGATCTTGACCAGAGCCAGTAGTAACGGCGTAGCGATCCGGCGCATGCGCCCAGTCGCCGGGTCCTGCTCTTTCACCCAGAAACGTTCGCCGTGAAGTTGGTCGGTAACCGGCATGCGCTGGCGAACCCAACGTAAAACGGGCGAACTGGCTACGTCATATTCCGTGTCGGCAGTCAGCCACATCTTGATACCGGTGAAAACCAAGAAGGCAGCAAAGACGTACAATACCCATTCGAACCGATCGACCAATGCCGCGCCAAAACCGATCATCATTGCACGCAGGACAATCACACCCAGGATGCCCCAGAACAGTACGCGGTGCTGATGGATGCGGGGGATGGCGAAGTAGCCGAAGATCATGGCGATGATGAACACGTTATCCATCGCGAGACTCTTCTCGATGACGAAGCCCGTCACGTAGTTGAGGCCGGCAGTAGGCCCGATATACCACCAAATCCACCCGCCGAACGCCAGTCCCAGCGTGATGTAACCTGCTGACAATGCAAGACTCTCGCGTACCCCGATTTCCCGTTGTCCGCGGTGCAAGACACCCAGATCGAGGATCAGCAACGTTGCGACGATGCCGAGAAATGCCAACCACATCCAGACAGGCGTACCGTGGAATAACAAGGAAAGCAGCTCAGGCATGGGGACCTCTAACAAACGTGATGACGTGGGGCGGGATAAGCGGTCAGGAGGGCAGGTATCTCGCGGGTGGCGCGCACAAGCGACCTTTCAGGCCCAACTCAAAGCGCTACAATTGCAGCACAATTGGAGAAGTCGGGGTTCGGCGCGCCATCGCGATACGCGCGTGCTCGTTCAACTGCTGATGGAGCTGTGCCGGTCTGTTCGTTTCCATGCTCAGAGCCTCTTTTCAATCGGTGATCGAAAGCTCGGATCATCAACGACGACAGGAGGCAAAGCGGCCAGGCCTATATCGAGATAACCCGATGCGGTCCGACATCACAATCACCCGAGGGAAATTGTCAGAGGGGCCCGGCCCGCTCTTTCTAGATAGGACATGGCTCCCGGTGATCAAGCTGTTTCACTATTTGATAATTACTGTAGTCGGCACTCAAACTGCCGCACTTCCCTTCCCAAAGTATTAAGCTGACCGGAAAAAGGGATCGGTCGAAAACACTTGCTTCTGGACACTCAGTTTGGCGATCCGCAAGCCTGAAGGCCATTCGCCAAGCCATGAGCCGCGACGTGACCGCCGGCAGGTACTTGGCTTGCGGCAGGCAAGCCGTGCGGCTTATGTCGCTACTGCTGGTGGGGGGAAATGAATGGCGAATGGCAGTAGCAGCCGCGGAAACTCGGTGGTCGGCGAGCGCTGGCCGCTCTTCTGGGCAGGCTGTGCGGCGATCAGCGTTGGGGTTGCACTTCACCTACCGATGCTCGCGATGGCGCATACGATGGGCAATCACCTGTCGGGTATGCCGATGGACGGATGGATGTACCTGGGCATGGCGCTGATCGGCATCGGCGTGCCGGCAGCTATATTTGGCGCTTTACCCAAGAAACGGCCTGATCACAGGGCAGGCGTTGGCGTCGCATATGAAGCGCCCGATGATACCCCTCTGACGCGCTCGCATGCTGCCGTTCTGCTGGTGCTTACCCTTGGGCTCATCATCGACACTATGAAGCCAGCAACGCTCGGCTTCGTGCTTCCCGGCATGCGGGGCGAGTATGGGCTCGCCAAATCGACCGTTGCCCTGCTTCCGTTCGTTGCCCTTACGGGGACCACAGTTGGCTCGTTTCTGTGGGGGTGGCTTGCGGACATCTACGGTCGGCGTGTGTCGATCCTGTTGTCCACGATCCTGTTCGTCTCGACCTCCATCTGCGGAGCCATGCCTTCCTACAGCTGGAACCTGGTCATGTGTTTTCTGATGGGGTGCTCGGCTGGCGGCATGCTGCCCGTCGTCTACACTCTGCTGGCTGAAATCATGCCCCCGCGGCACAGAAGCTGGGTCCTTGTGCTGGTTGGTGGTACGGGACTGGTCGGTGGCTACCTCGCAGCTAGCGGTGCAGCGCATCTGTTCGAGCCCCTGTTCGGCTGGCGTAGCTTATGGCTGCAGGGCTTTCCCACCGGTCTGCTGCTGCTTGCGATGGCAAGGTGGATACCTGAGTCCCCGCGATTTCTGTTGGAACGGGGTATGGAAGCCGAACTAGCTGCCATGGCTCGGAAGTTCGGAATCGTCAGGCGTGCGCCACAAGCAGCGCCAGCGGACGCTGGCAGTGCCGCGGCTCACCACCGCGAGTTGACTATCGCCCTGGTGATCACGGCCCTGTCTTGGAGCTTCGTCAACTTCGGCTTGCTGCTATGGTTGCCTTCCGATCTCCAGGATCGAGGCTTCAGTGCAGAGATTGCGAGCGGCATCATTGCCAGCTCAGCACTTGTTGCCCTGCCCACGATCATGATCGCGGCCTTCCTTTACAGCCGATGGAGCAGCAAGCGCACCCTGATCGGCACTGTGCTTCTTACGCTCGTCGGGCTTGCCGGAGCCCTACTGCCGGCGCCTACGCTGGCTTGGCCACCGCTGCTAATCGCAGTGATCGCGTTGCTGGTGGTTGGCACAAACGGATTGATCGCCGTGCTGCTTCCCTATGCAGCCGAAAACTACGCATTACGCGTCCGTGGACGTGCCACAGGGCTTATCGCGGGGAGTAGCAAATTTGGTGGCGTTGCTGTCCAGCTGGGAGCCTTCGCTGGACTGATCCCGACGATGGGGGGCGCTGCAATCGCGCTAATTGTACCAATGACGCTGTCAGCGGTACTGATCGGGCGCGCAGGAAGAGAGACGCGGGGCCGCAGCTTACGCGAGCTGGAAGCAACGGTTTAGCTGTCGGCTCGACATAGGCCTGCGGAGTGTCCTCAGCGGTCAGATATGTGAAGAACATAGTCGCAATCACGACTGCACGACAAACAGGTAATTTCGGTCGGCAGCCTGGCGATCGTCGCAAAAGGCCGTCGCCAACCCCGATTGGCGACTATCGTGTGCGTTACGTCGCCTAAGGAGCGGGCCCCTCATTTTAATAAGTCCGTCGAGATGACGCCATTTCTGAAAAATGTTTTGGAAACGGTTTTTGGGCAAGCGGCTTGCAGCAAGGGCAGTTCACTCTTCGCCGTTTTCTGCCTGTCCCGTCCCGGGCTCGTTTGTGAGAACGCCCTCTCCGTCTTGATCGCCGTTTGTCAGACCGGTCATGGACGCGTCCTTGCTTTGCCCAATATGCACGGCGGTTACTGGCCTTGCAGGATGAAGCGCAGACATTGCTGGCCGACCCATCGGGAACGATCACGATCCGCATCGGAGTGCCCGACGATGTCGTGACTCAGGCTATGAGCCAGCAGTTTGCACGGTTCGCCGAACGGCATCGTGAAATCCGGTTAGATGTGACGACAGGCCTCAGCCGCGATCTGACCAAACGCTTCCGTGCCGGCGAATTCGACATCGCCATCGTCAAGGAGGCGAGAGCAGATGGCGACGCCCGCGCCAGCTTTTCCGAACCGCTTGGCTGGTTCGAAGCTAGGGACATTTTCAATGACTGGTCTGACCCTATCCCTCTCGTGACGTTTCCACCGGGCGGATTGTACCGTGACCTCATGATCGACCGGATAGAGCGCGAGCGCCGAAGGTGGTACATAGCCTTTGCCGGCAACAGCCTGGGCAGTGTCCTGTCCGCAATCGAGGCCGGGCTAGGAGTGTCGGTGCTGCCCGTCAGCACCGCCGCCGCACACGCCGTTCGTGCCAGTTCCATCTTTGCCGCGGACGCGCCGTTGGTGGTGTCGATTTATGCTTGGGAAAGCGATGGCGCGACGGGAGAGCTAGTCGCTGCGATGAGCGAAGTGCTGTCCGACCGTCCGGGCGAGCAGATCAATTCAAAACCTCTCGACAAAAGGTAATCTGCTTGCGCGCGCTTTTCGCTCCGATCCTTGCTGGTGCCACATTCGGCGATCGGCTGTTGGCGTGTACCGGTGCCGCGGTCGGAATTACGCTTACTGCGATCGTGACAGCGATGGCGTTCGGAAACGGATGACCGGCGATTCTGCTGGTGGCCCCGATGGGCGCTTCCGCAGTGCTCATCTTCGCCGTACCGCCCAGCCCGCTTGCGCAGCCCTGGTCAGTGATTGGTGGCAACGTCGTCTCAGCTGTTGTCGGGGTGGGGATCGCATCCGTGGTGTCATCGCCCGCGCTTGCGAGCGGCTTGGCAGTTGAAGGCGCGATCTTGGCAATGTCGCTGCTGCGCTGCCTGCACCCTCCTGGCGGGGCTGCCGCACTAACCGCAGTCATAGGCGGACCTGCCGTTACGGCAGCGGGCTGGATGTTTCCGGTTCTGCCTGTTGGTATTAATGCCGTGATCCTGACCGCTGCCGGGATGCTCTTTCATCTGCTATCGAGGCATTCCTACCCGCATCGTGCTATCTCAATGGTAGCCGGGCCTACCGCTCCGGGAGGAGATACTATTCCCCATCCTGAAGACCTCGACGCTGCACTTGCGGGCCTTGGTGAGACATTCGACATCGGCCGCGAGGATCTCAATCTACTATTAGAACGCGTGAGAGTGCATGCTGCAATACGTCGTGCAGATAATAATGCTAGAAAACGGCGCTGAGGCTCACGTAGACAGATCTTTCGGAAAGCAGAATTTTGACTTTGGCAGGATCACTACCGAACGGTTATGACGCCGGCTCACAAACAGCTTTCAACCATCGTGGTCCCGAAAGCTGCCTGTCGCCTCACCATCGATTATTGCCTTTCAGCGGTCAGACGTGTGGAAAACCCGGTCGCAAATACGACTGTGCGACAAACGGGTGATTTCGGACGGCAGCCTCTCGATCGTCGTAAAACGCCGTCGCCAACCCCCACTGGCGTTTATCGTGTGATTTGCGTCGCCTAAAGAGCGTACTTGTCATTCCCAAAGCTCCGTCGAGATGACGCCAGTTCGGCACAACGTTTTGAAACGGTTCGTTGCCAGGCCGGGTTTGTTTTTAGGAAGGTGATGCGAACCTACGATGCCAAAGGGCGGCCATATACCCATCGCCTGTAAGGCGGTGGTAGCGGTCGCTCCCGTCGTCCTTTATACTCTGAAATTGTTAGGTCTTTGAACGGCGAAGCAAATCGCTGCAGACATAGAGCGGAGTGATGCGTGAGGGACTATCAAGAAGACGCACGGATCACGAACGAGCTAACGCGAGAAGACAACGGTCCGGACCCATTCTCATCTGCGGTTCGTGCAACCCGGATGCCGATGTTGATTACCGATCCGAGCAAGCCGGATAATCCCATCGTCTTCGTCAATGGCGCTTTTTCTAAGCTTACCGGTTTCGATCACGACGAAATATTGGGACGTAACTGCCGGTTTCTGCAGGGGCCCCTCACTGATCGAGGCGAGGTCGACAGACTACGCGAGGCGATCGTGGCGCGCGTTCCCATTGAGCTGGAACTGTTGAATTACCGCAAGGACGGTACGACATTCTGGAACCGGCTTCTCGTCTCCCCTGTATTCAATGACGATGGCGAACTGACATACTATTTCGCATCTCAGTTCGATGTCACGCTTGAGCGCGAACGGCTTGCGAGGTTAGAGCGTGACCGGACCGATTTGCAGTCCGCCGTTGCCCGCCGCGAGGCCGAACTCATCGAAAGTGAGGAGCGTCTGCGCTTCGCGCTGAAAGCCGGTCGCATGGGTTCGTGGAGCATCGATCTCCAGACGTTGCAGATGATCGCCTCGGATGGCTCCAAGGAAACTTACGGGCGACCGCTTTCCGAGCCGTTTACGTATGAAGATGCGATGGCGGCCGTCCACCCGGATGATCGCGCCAGACGCGACGAAGCGATGCAAGAGGCGATCGCTGACGGTAGCCTGCTCGACGTAGAGTATCGCCTGCACACGCCTACTGGCGAAGAACGATGGGTGCAGATCCGCGGTCAGGCGAGTTACCGCGCCGACGGTACGCCGTTGGCCTTGATCGGCGTCTTGCAGGAAATCACCGAGCGGAAGCGAGCCGAAGAGCATCGTACGTTACTCGCCAACGAGTTGAGCCACCGGGTGAAGAACAGCCTGGCGATGGTGCAAGCCATCGTCGGGCAGACCCTGCGCAAGGCCACCTCGCTGGAGGAAGCAGGGGCGACGCTGGAAGCTCGCATCCAGGCCATGGCTGCCGCCAACGATCTGCTGGTCAACGAGCGATGGGAAAGCGCGTCATTGCGTAAGCTCCTCCAACGAACGCTTGCGCCATTCGGCATCGATGACGGAACGCATTTCGAACTCGATGGCCCTGACCTCAAGCTGCCGCCAGCTGTAGCGGTCGCTCTTGCTCTTGGGCTTCATGAAATGGCGACAAACGCAGCCAAATATGGAGCCCTTTCGCAGCAAGGTGGCGTTGTTCGCCTGTCATGGGAGATCGTCAACGGGTCACGTCCATATCGCTTGCATTTTACCTGGACGGAAGTGGGCGGCCCGCCTGTAACTGCCCCAACACGTACCGGTTTCGGCACAAAGTTGATCCAGCGCGTTCTTGCCAGTGAGATCGGCGGGAAAGCGGAGATCGATTACCAGCCGAACGGTGTGATTTTCAAAGTCATAGCGCCTCTACCCGAGACAAATGACGAGCTTGCCTGAAACTCGTGGGACATAGCCGAAGAGACCGATACGAATGCGAACGACGGATACAGGCATGAGCGGAACCGACGGTCCGGCCCCCTCTGAGGTCCGGCTGAGCGAGCTACGTCTCAAGGCTTTGATCGAGGCCAGTCCCGAGGTCGTTTACCGGATGAGCGCCGACTGGGGCGAGATGAAGGAACTGGCGGGGGGCGGGTTCCTACCGGACACGAATGACTCAAGTCGTGCCTGGTTGATGGACTACATCCCCGATCAAGATCAGGCGATTGTATCAGCGGCTATCGACAAGGCGATCCAAACGAAGACGCTATTCAGTCTCGAGCACCGGGTTCGTCAGGTGGACGGCGGGATAGGCTGGACGCTATCTCGCGCAGTACCGATCCTCGACGATGATGGCGAGATCCTCGAATGGGCAGGTGCTGCAAGCGATGTGACAGCCCGCCGTGAGGCTGAGCAGCAGTTACGCGATCTGAACGCCAACCTCGAGGATCGGATCAAGGAGCGTTCCGCTTCGCTCCACCTGTACCGAAACATCGTGGAGTCGAACGCATCGCCAGTTGTAGCGTTTGATCACGATCTGCGCGTGATCGCCTTCAATCGAGCCCACGGCCAAGATTGGCTGCGTGTCTTTGGAAAAGAGGCGCAAATCGGCGACGTCATGCCCGACCTGGTTCCGGCGGACCAAGCGAAATCGCTTCGAAAGTTTATGCGCCGGGCGCTCGAGGGCGAAAGCTTTGCCATAAAGGCAGCATTTGGTGATCCGGCACGGTGCCAGCCCACCTGGAGCGTTACATATAATCCGCTGCGCGACGAGAGCGGCGCGATCGTGGGTGCCTTCCACCATGCTGTTGATATTTCGTCGCAAGTTCGTGCCGAAACTGAGTTGGCAGAAACGCAGGAGGTTTTGCGCCAATCTCAGAAGATGGAAGCCGTCGGTCAGCTGACGGGCGGCATCGCCCATGACTTTAACAACCTCCTGACGGTCATTCGCGGGTCAGTGGATTTGCTCCGACGGGACAGTCTGACGCCGGAGCGGCGTGGTCGGTACATCGATGCGATCGGGGACACCGCCGAGCGGGCTGCAAAGCTGACTAGTCAGTTGCTGTCGTTCGCTCGTCGGCAGGCCCTGAAACCAGAGTTGCTCAACATCGAGAATAGCGTCGAGCGTATCTTCGACATGCTCGACACGGTCACTGGTAGCCAGGTGCGCGTAACAATCGAGGTGCTGGATAGCCCTTGTATCGTGCGTGCAGATGCCGGTCAGTTTGAAACTGCTTTGGTCAATATGGCTGCCAACGCGCGCGATGCCATGGATGGTCGAGGAACGCTGACCATCACTCTGGACTGCGCAAGGCAAATGCCATCGATCCGAGGCCATGGCGGTTCGCCGGGGCCCTTTGTCACTCTTCAGTTGCACGATACGGGCTCAGGCATAGCCGCGGACGACTTGCAGCGAATCTTCGAGCCGTTCTTCACAACGAAGGATGTTGGCAAAGGCACTGGCCTGGGCCTGAGCCAGGTCTTCGGTTTTGCCAAGCAGTCGGGCGGGGATATCGATGTTCGCAGCATGATCGGAGAAGGAACGGTCTTCACCTTATACCTTCCTCAGGCCGAGGAAGCTGTCGTTGCAGATCGCGTGATCGACCGGGATGACCAATCGCCGGACGGCCAGGGATTTTCCGTACTCGTTGTCGAAGACAATCTGGATGTCGGCCGGTTCTCGACGCAAGCGCTCCAGGATTTTGGCTACGAAACCACGTGGGTCACGAGCGCAGAAGAAGCCCTGAAGACATTGGGCAGTGACAATTATAATTTCGACGCTGTCTTCTCTGACGTTGTGATGCCCGGGATGGGCGGGATTGAGCTTGCAAAGCAGTTAGCGGCGGAGATGCCGACCATGCCTGTCGTGCTGGCGAGCGGATACAGCCACGTTCTGGCGCAGGAGGGCGTGCATGGCTTCACGCTCGTGCAGAAGCCGTATTCCGCCGACAAGATCGCTAAGACGCTACGGAAGGCGATCGGTTAGCGTCGACGGTCGGCACGACTACCGGTTCCGTTACACTCTGTCAGGTCAGGCAACTGCTGCGGCACGGTGGCAAGAATAGCTGAATCGAAGACACTCTTCCTCAGAAGTTGCCAGCTCCCCAATCGCACCTTTAAAAATTCCCAAAACCCCATCACAAAATCTGAAAACTGGGAGAGCCGACGAGTTTTCCAGACAAGCGTCGCGAACATCTACTTGGTCAACCTTGAGGGCGGTAACGAATCAAGGCCGATCGTTCGCCTGCATTCGAAACATTCGACCGTAATGGCGCCCGCAGATTATAAACCATTACGCAGCCCGATCCTCATTTCCCCGCTGCACTTCACCGTCATCCTTGCGAATGAAACTGATCTTGCCCTGCGTCTCAAGGATCGCCCAAGCTACGTCCTTCATGTGCGCGATACCGGCCAGTCGCATTTCCGCCTCGACTTCGCCGCGCGTTATCCTGTCACGCCGCAGGTTCGCCGTGATCAGCTCACCATCGCGTATTACCACTTGAGGACGACCGTCGAGCAGCGTTTCCAGCCGCGGCGACAGATACGTCGCCCAGCTCATCACCAGCGCCCAGAAGGCGAAGGTCGCAATCGCGAGGATAGATCCGGTCAGGCTGAAGTCGTTGTGTGTCACGCCTTGCTGGACCAGATCGCCCATCACCACAATGACGACGAGTTCGAAAGGCGTAAGCTGGCCGATTTCGCGCTTCCCCAACAGGCGGAGCAGCAAGTATAGTGCAGCGAACGTGACGCTGGCGCGTAGGACGATATCCATTAGGGAAGCACCGGAATCGAAACCCGTTTCTCGGTCAGCCTGACATCGTCGTCGAGCAAGGTGATGGCCCCGACAATACGGCCGAGCAGCGGTGGATTGGTCTGGCCGTCAATTTTGATTTCCAGCGTCTCTCCCGTCTTAAGCGTGGCATAGCTGAAGCGGAACTGTCCGTCCTTGAAGCTCTCGTCGGCAGCAGCGGGAATGTGACTGTTGATCGTGAGATCACGCCACAGCGATGCGTCGAAGCCGATGACAGGCTTCGCTATATCGCGCCGCGCGACCACGCGGATACGCGTTTCGAAGAAAAGCCCGCTCCGTAGCGGCCGGGCCAACTTCACCTCGAGCGATGCAGCTGGCGCCCTGACAACAGCAACCGGTGAGGGCGCGCCACCAAGAATCCCCGTCATCGCGATTGCCACCAATCCGCCGAGGATCAAGAACGCGAGTGGGCTGGCATGTGCGCGCAAACCGTTGACGGTTTTGGCGTGGTTCGCGTCTATTCCGTCCGGGAAAGTTTCGTGTTTCTCCGCCATTGCGTCATTCTGCTTTTTCGTGGCGTACCTGGCAACCACCGGCACTTGTGCATGCTCGATAATTGATGTGGGCTAAAATGACATCGCGTCTGATTGCGAAGCCTGATCGGGAAGGCTGTCACTGGCCCTCTGCCCTCGAAAATCGTCGATCAGAAACTGCGCCTTACCGAGAGACCATGTCCTGCGGTGCAAGGCCGCGGTCCCGTTTGGATCTTTAATCGAGAAGCCTAACGTCACCAGTATTTTGAGATTGCTCGAAACTGATCGATCGCGTGCTGCGGCCCTTCGCCTTCCTCGGCATGTACCAGGCAATGATCGATGTGATTGTTGATGAGAGCCCGCTTGGCGCTGGCGATGGCATTCTCGACCGCCTGGAGTTGCTGAGCGATATCGACCCTGACTGGCGGCCCCACCGTCCTCGCAGATGACGATGGCGGATCGTCCGGCGATGGAGCCTGCCCACTCCGGCATGGTCGCGACCGATCGGCTTAGGACCGCCGGAAGTGTATTTCGGACCGTGTCCGGACCCAGATCGATGACGATCGGAGCGTTCGGCGTCCCTGATGATACGGGCAAGCTTGTCCACGGTGATGGCATGTAGCGCAGGCATGATGCGTCCTCAGGTAGAAGGGACGCGATACTTCGGCCTGTCGCCTCGTGGGGAGATCGCAGTCCCCATGTCCGCAAAAGGCATTCCGCAGCTCGATCTGTCAAGCCTCTCGTATGACCGTATCACCTGGGCGTGTTGGCCGGGTTCCTGCCGAGGAGGGCGTTCGGAGCGCTCGCCGCCAGATAAGGTTCGGTGCCCAACCTAGTGCGCCGTCGAGAGCGTGACTGGGGCGGCGAGCATCCACAGGGCCATCGCCACCATCATCACGTTCTCGGTAAGCGAAATGAAGCCGAGCGGCACGTTGCTGTCCCCGCCCACGCAGGCGCATTTCAGCTTGCGCTTGTCGATATAGACGGCCTTGACCACCGACACGGCTCCAATCGTCCCGATAACGAGCGCGATGGGTACCGACAGCCAAGTTAGCGCACCGGAGATCATCAGCACGCCCGCACCACCTTCCGCGAAAGGGTAGATGTAGGAATAGGGAACCCAGCGTTTGGCGAGCAGATCGTAATTTAGGAACATGCTCGAAAAGCTCTCGACGTTCTGAAGCTTAAGCAGCGCCAGTACGCACATCGAGAAGGCGATGAACCATTCGCCCGCTCGGATCGTGAACGGCGTGCCTAGCACCGCATAGCTGGCAGCGAGCGCCATCAGTGCCGTCACTGCAAACAAGACGATTACTGGCCGGTAGGTTACGGCCTTGGGATCACGGACAGCCTCGCCGAAGAAGCGGCGCAGATCGTCATAGCCCCCCACTCGCTCGCCCGCGATGAAGGTCTGCGGCGTAGTCTTGACCCCATGCTTTGCCTTGAAGGCATCGGTTTCTTCGCGCGTTTTCAACCAGTGATCGTCCACCTGATACCCTTCGCGGCGCAGCAGGTCTTTCGCCTTGAGGCCATAGGGGCAGGTGTGTTCCGGCATCACCATCCGGTAGATCTTCGCCTGTCTGGCGGGGGCGGTCGCCATGTCGCTTCTCCAGCTTGTTTACCTCGCCTATATAGGATCCGTACCACAGTACGGAGTCAAGGCATGGCAGACATGACGATCGCAGGACTGGCGCGCGAGGGCGGCGTCGGCGTCGAAACGGTGCGCTATTATCAGCGCCGCGGCTTGCTCGACACGCCGGCCCGGCCGGACGGTGGCGGCGCGGGCGGCGGTATCCGGCGCTACGGTTCAGACGATGCGCGCCAGCTTCGCTTCATCCGATCAGCCCAAGCCGCAGGGTTTACGCTTGAGCAGATCGGCGAACTGCTGGCGCTGGACGCGACCAACGATCGCGCCCGAGCGCGCGAACTTGCCAATGAGCGCATCGGCGCGCTGGACGAGAAAATCACGGAGCTTGAGCGGGTACGCGCCTCGCTTCGCCGGCTCGCGCGCGAGTGCAGTTCCGGTTCGGAAGGCCCCTGCCCGATTTTAACAGCGTTCGATCATATCGACCGGTTGGACGCTGCGGCACTGACGGTCAGATGAGCGAGTTCGTGGACCGGCTCGAAGCGCGAGAACGGTTTTAGGTGTCACAACCGTTCGAGACTGTTGTGACACTGCCTACGATAAGCGGGTTTTTACAGGCTCGCAGGTGTCAAAAGCTAGTGTTAGAATGTCTGCTACGGGATCGGCGTTTTATAGCCCTCGATAATCGAAATATGGACCCGTACGAGCCCAGCTCGAGGTGAACAAACGGTCGCTTGCGCCATCCGAGCGCCCTGAGCGGCCGGGCCGTAATCCTTTCCTTTATCGCCGTTCAGCCGTCTGCTGTGTGAAAAACCAGTCGCAATCACGATCGTGCGACAAACTGGTGATTTCGGACGGCAGTCTTTCGATCGGCGCAAAGCACCGTCGCAACCTTGATTGGCGACTATCGTGTGTTTTGCGTCGCCTAATAGGCGTTTGGGCCGCTAGCGTGCCGGCTTCTGACAGCAAATATAACACCTGCAACTCCAATCCTCTGGCTGCATATTGAGCAACCGGGGCTTATCAACGCACGCATCATCTATTGGCTGAGTATCTCGCGATGAGCCGCTCACGGATGCCGGCGATCGTGTCCTCGGCACCGCGCGCTGCCAAGCGGAGTGGATCCGGCACGGTCGCTCGGGAAATAGTGAAGGTTCCCGATGACGATCGTGCGGCGAGAGCCAAATCTCGCTGAGCGACCCCCGATAGGCGTCAAGCCACCAGGCGTTCAGCCATTATAGCGATCATAGCTGCATTCAGCGTCAGCCTATTACCGCTGTTCTCCTCAATCACCAGATAGCTTTGCGTACGCCTAAGTGGATCAAGCCCGTTCCAGCGACGCAGGCATTCACCTAGCGTTGCCTTCCAAGGCTGATGGATGGTTTCGATCAGTTCGGCGCGATTGTCTGGATCGGTGATGGGCATGCCGCCGCCATAGTCCACTTTGCTGAACGCCCTGCTAACACTGCCACGCACTTCTGCGTCTCGTAGATCGGCGTTATCAGCAACCGCGAACGCACGCGTGATGCGAGCGGTGTAGCAGCTGCCGTTATCGGTCAGCCACTTGATTGGCTCGGGCCTGCGGTTCAGACCACACATGCCTCTTAACCGCCTGTAAAGCATATGCTAACCATAGGTTCAAACGGTGTTGAAACACTATTGGCCTATGATTTCTAGTGGAGGCGGACGAGAAGGCCGATCGGGTATGACATACGTTCCTCCAACGATAAGTATGCCCCGTCATGTGAAGCCCACTGCAACCGTTGCAAGCGTCGTGTTATGCCTGGCTCTCGCCGGGATCCTTGCGATCTTGCTTGCCGGACTCTCAATGAATTCCGATGCACTGAACACGCAAAGGCAGCTAATTGACAATGCTGTCAGCCAAGACGTGGTGGAAGCCTTAAACGAAATTCAGAGTATCGCATTTTGGGACGTCGCGGCCGAGAAGACCACAACATCGGTTATGGATGTTGACTGGTTTAACAATGAAATCGGTCAATATCTCAGCAAGGTGAACGGACACGATGCCGTCTGGATACTCGATCAGGATAACAAGCCAATTTACGGTTACGAAGGCGGTCGGCAGCTTCCCCCCTCTTCGCTTCAATCTTACGGCGGCGAATTAGCAGAACTGGTCAGGATCGTGCGCAGCGGCAAAGAGGACGGTCGCCGCATACGCGACGCGAACATTGAGACACATCGTGGAGCGTACCCTGGCTCCCTCGGCAGCAACTCGCGTGGCCGTTGGAGTTCGCATATCATCGGGGATGCCGGCGAGGCTGTGATCCTAACGGTCATGACGATCGTGCCAGTCACTGAACGTGTGGTCTTGCGGCAGCGGCCTCATTTGATCGTCAGCGCCGTCAAAATCAATGAGCGGCGCATCCAGACCTATGCCGAAACTCTGCTGATCAACGGACTTCATGTAAGACCGCTAACGTCCTCGCATAAATATTCGGGCACATATATTCTAACAGATGATAAGGGCCAACCGATCGTACAACTTGTATGGGCCTCTCGCCGACCAGGCCGGATCCTCTTACAATACGTCTTGCCGCTCTTCGTCATCGTTACCGCGATCGCCGCATTTCTGCTAGTCGCAACGTTCCGCCGAATGCAGAAAATGACAATCTCGCTGATTGACAAAGAGCGAGAGGCGAGTTTCCTTGCCAACTTTGATCCGCTATCTTCGCTTCCCAATCGTCGTCTCTTCATGCAACATTTCAACAAATTGCTTGCTCCCCACCTGATTGACTCAAATCCCGCAATGGTAGCATTTTGCGACATCGATAACTTCAAGACCGTCAATGACACGTGGGGCCACGAGGTCGGCGATGTTCTCATCAAGACCGTCGCCAAACGATTGCGAAATGGTTTCCCGGACAGTGTTCTCGTCTCGCGCTTCGGCGGCGACGAGTTTGCTCTGGTGCATGCGGAAAAGTGGCTATCGGTAGAGGACTTTGGAAATCGCATACAACGCGCTTTCGCAGAGCCTTTCGATCTTGCAGGAAAGCCGTCACGCATTGGCGTATCGGTCGGTATTGCGATTGCACCAGATCACGGCCGCGCAAGCAGCGAGTTGCTGCGCAACGCTGATATTGGCCTGTACGAGGCCAAGGATGGCGGCCGCGCGCGTTGCGCAGTGTATCACCGCGGCATGCACGACCAGATCGTTGTGCAGAAGGAACGTGAAACGCGGATTCAGAATGCGCTCGAAGCCAGCCGCTTCGAACTCCACTACCAACCCATCGTCGATATCCGCAGCGCCTGCGTCTGCGGCATGGAAGCCCTGCTGCGCTGGCCGGCGGACGATGCGGCAGCGATGCCGCCAGCAGAATTCATCCCGATCGCCGAGCGAGCGGGACTGATGCCCATACTTGGGGACTGGATCATCTCGCAGGCCTTCCGTGATTCCCTGCGGTGGCCGGGACTATGGGTTTCTATCAACCTGTCACCGCTGCAGATTAGCACCGCTGGCCTGATCAACACCCTTAGTCGCGAACTACGCATAAGCGGCGCTGACCCCGCGCACATAATGTTCGAGATAACGGAGGGTCTTCTTCTTAATTCAACTGTTGATACCCGGAAAACTTTTGACGCCATCCGAGCTATGGGCTTCAAGATTGGTCTTGACGACTTTGGAACGGGCTATTCAAGCCTAATTTACCTCCAAGACTTTACCTTCGACAAACTCAAGATAGACCGCAGCTTCATCTGCAACGGCAAGCTGCAGGACTCGCGCTCTGCCTCCCTGGTGAAAGCCGTCATCGACGTTGGCCGCGCACTCGGCATCGAAGTGGTGGCCGAAGGCGTCGAGCACCTAAGCGAGGCGCGGATCCTTCAGGCGCTCGGTTGCTATCAGTTCCAGGGGTGGCTCTACGGACGAGCGCTTCCACCTATCAAAGCAACTGACCACATACGAGAATTGAACACACTTGTATCCCAGGGGTTCACCGTCGATCCGGTAGCCTCGCTGCGCGTGGCAAAATAGCAATTCGTATCTTACAAATCTTGCCCTCGGGACTAGTGGCCGGTGCGATGTTGGCCGGATCGATTTCGACCACGTCATCTGCCCAGCTTCCCGCACCACGAATTGACGTCGACGAACCAAGCGACATCATCGTGACCGCACAGCGTCGATCGGAGCGTCAAATAGACGTACCGGCCGCGATCACTTCCTTGTACGGAAAAGGCTTCGACGCAGCGGATTTGGGTGACACCAAGGCAGTTATACGGTTCACGCCCGGTTTTTCCGGCTTCGCAGAGAACAACTTCGTCGACGGCATCGCCATTCGCGGCATCGTTTCAAACGACTACGGGCTTGGTGGCGACCCCTCGATTGGAATTTTTCGAGACGGCGTTCACCAAGGTCGGACAGGTTCGGTGATCACCACCGCCTATGATTTGGAACGCGTTGAGGCGCTACGCGGGCCGCAGGTGTTCCTGTTCGGTCGCAATGCAATTTCCGGAGCACTGGCAATCGTCACCAAGGCGCCCGATCCGGACGCGGCCGAAGGCTACGTGACGATCCGTGCGGGCACTAGGCACCGCTTTGAGGTTCAGGGGGCTTACAACGCCGCTTTAGGCGATGGTTGGGCGCTTCGTGCGGCCGTTGATCGGGAAACCGAGAGAGGATCGTCACAAAATGCGAGCTTCCCCAATGCGAAAGAATTGGGATCCCGCGACGTGGCCGCAACTCGTGTATCACTGCTTCATCGGGGCAATGACACGACAGTACGGCTTACGGGTGAATATGACGACCGCGAACTTGGCGGCACACCGCATCGCGCCAGGATCACCGATGCGGCGGTGATTGGCCTGCTACGCGAACTGAATCCACAACTGGAGATCCGGGGCGGCCGGCGGGACGTCGACAGTGATCTATCGAAGCTGCGTGACCACAGCCGTGTCGGCTCGCTAACCCTAAGGATCGATCACGATGCAGGCTCAGTGACGCTTGCCTCGCTCACCGGACTACGTGCTCATCGCTACCGGTATCTTGAGGACTACGACGGCACACCCCTGGTCATCGACTCGTTCGGCGTCAGACAGCACGGCGACTATGCCAGTCAGGAGTTCACCGCCGTCTCGACGGGCAAAGGCCCGCTGCAATGGGCGGCAGGCATTTCGGCTTACCGTGAGCGCGTGAAAGGCAGCTATGCCAACGGCATATCAGAGCAGATCGTCTGCGGCCCAGGCTATGGATATGCGGACTGCAACCAGCTGGTGGCGGACATCTATGGCAGAGATCGGGTCTTCCTACCTGCGGCGGACGGCATTCTGACCGACGTGAACCGTGCCAAAGCTGCCAACTGGGGTACCTCGGCCTACGGGGCGGTGGATTGGAAGGTGATCCCGGATTTGACGATCGGAGCAGGTGCTCGCTACACGTGGGATCACAAGCGGTTCGATCTCGACGTGCCGCAGGTCGCGAGCACGTTGGGAAATGTTTGGCTTTCGACCTACTACACTAGCGGTTACGTCCGGGCGGCACAGGTTTGGGACGGCGTTTCGCCGCGCGTCTACGCACGTTGGGCCCCAAACCATGACTGGACGATCTATCTAAGCGCCACCAAGGCCATGAAGGCAGGAGGGTTTGGAACGTTCAGCCTCGTCGCCTCCGAACCGCTTGATGATTACGATCTCGTTCCCGTCGGCACAAAGCCCGACGACTATGGTAAGGAAACAGTCCGCAGCGTTGAGCTGGGCGTGAAAGGCCGACTTCCTGACGGTCGCGGCACCGCCGCCATTACGGCTTTTCACTACATCTACAACGACCTGCAGGCCAACGTCTTCGATCCGGTGCTCCGCAGTACGCAGGTCATCAATATCGGTAGGGTCCGGGGCACCGGCATTGAGGCGGAGGCGGCACTGCGGTTTGGCCGTCACGTCAGTCTGGCGCTCACCGGCGCCTGGACGCGTACGGTTAAGACCGGCGATCGCGGCTGCACGCTCGCCGACTGCGGTGGTCTAGGCAATCCTAAGCTAACCACGAGCGCGATTTTGCGCCTACAAACGCCACTTCGAAACGGCGAATTGTACGTGCAGAGCGAGGCGTTCTACGCCAGCCGCGCACGGCGCTCGTTCGACGACCGGGGCTTTGGGCGGGTGCCTGTCTGCGCCCGAGGCGACGTGCGGCTGGGATATGCCGGTAATGCAGGATGGAGTTTGGAAAGCTACGTCCGCAACGTGACGAACTCGCTGTGCTACGCCGGTGCCGACAACGGCGGAGGGATCTCGCCAGCCACTCTGTGGGGCCCGATCCTTGCGCGCACCGCGGGACTAGCACTTACGCGACGCTTCTAGGTTCTGTTTTTCCCGTCCCGTATCCCGTGTTCCAGAAGGAATGGGATCTTGCCTAGTTCGCATTGCTCAGTTGATAAAAGATGATTGAGCACGCCTGCATGGTCGTAGGCTTTCAAACCGCGATGGAGGTCAAGCTCGGCCTGCGCCGATCAATTATACCAGACGTTCGGCTCTACATAGCTTCCCATCCCTCTCTCGAGATCGATCGCCACAGGCGCCAGCCCGCCCGCGATAGGGTAGTTCCCGGACCGTTCGTAAAGCTGACCCGACCACGCCTCCCAAAAACCGACCGGTTTCTCGATGACCATGGATTTGCGGCAAAGACTGACCATGCGCCCCCCCGCCCTCTCATGACTTCGCAACCATGGATCGTAGAGCCGACCATCATCCCGCCGCAATATCGCGTAGTCCGCGATATCCATATCGAGATGCTGCTCGAGCATGGTCGGCCGCACTGGGAGAAACGGCTTGCCAAGGCCCTTGCTCTCTACAAGGTTGCGCATCGCACCGAGCACCACGCGGGCCAACCCACGATTACGATGTGCGTCCGGTACGGAAACAGATAGGCCCACCACCATGTTCGGTGCACAGCTAGTCGTTTCGGCAGCGCACTGAAGCGCCCAATCCCAGCCACGCTCCGGCAAGTTAGACGGATCGTCGTAAAACATCGGGATGAGGTTGCCAGTTGCCACAACATAGTCACGATCACGATCGATGACGGCAATTTGATATTCCGGATATCGCTCCATCAGATCAAAGTAATGAATGAACGGCTCTGAGAAGTTTAGAAATCCCATACGGGACCAGACAGCTTTCTCTATTTCATCAGCCGCATTCGCTACCTTATCCGATTCGGCGAACGTCGTTATTAGAAGGTTATCCATCATTTAGTATCATCCCTTACGGCCCCGCATACTTGCCCCATAGATGGTTAAAGTCTGATTAAGAATGCTTGATGGCATAGATGAATGAAAACCATTGGCGGCTGTGGTTCATCTACCGCATTCCTACGCTCACGTAAGTACAACCAAATCTAAAGCATTCCAAAGGTATAGGCCGTCAGTACCGACATAAATACGCCGGAGCACAAATGATAAAAACGGTTTTCCTGATATGACTGCACGTGTTCCGACTGAGGATCGGCAACCAGCGGATCGGCCAGTGGCCGTTACGATTAGCAATTGTTCTGCCGCGATATTGCGTTACCACGGGGTGGACCCGGAGAAGTTCGCCGTCGTGCGAGCAGTTCCGCGTACGAATGCGATCGAGATAAGCGAGGTGCGTCTTGTTGACGGTCACCTATCGCTAACGATCCTGCTGCCGATGCCGTACGGCTCGAGACGCATGACTGTTATTACGGGTAAGAACGCCAGCATATCCCTTCCGGGCATGGAGTTGTCGCCTGAAGTCGCTGCTGCGGCCGTCGGACGCCCCGTAGGACGTCTCTCTGGTCATCCTGCATTCGAAAACCTTACGGAAGTCGTCGTGACCGAAGTCTTGCAAGTCGTCGAGGTCGGACAGCGCCCGACTACGATTCTGCGGTTTGACGATCAGGTCAAGCTACTAAACGCCGCAGATATCGCGACGCGGTCATATAATTAGATGCCCCGCACTAATACAGGAGTGCCGATCGGCAGTACTTGCAACACCGGCCCCTGCAAAGCTTCGACGCCGACTCACTAACTTGGCAAAGATCTACCAGGGTTCCACTTTCGGCGTCGACTCACAGGTCTCAGAGGCCACTGTCATAATGTCTGCTACGGGATTGGCGATTTATGAGCATTGATAGCCGAAATACGGGCGCGTACGCCCCCAAGTCGAGGTGAGCAAACGGCTACTCACGCAATCTGAGCGCCCCTAGAGTGGTCGGGCTGTAATTCTTCCTATAATCGTCATACCCTAGTCAAATGTGTGGAAAACCCGGTCGTAATGACAACTGTGCAACAACAGGTGATTTCGGACGGCAGCCTCCCGATCGCCGCAAAACGCCGTCGCCAACCCCGATTGGCGAATATCGTGTATTCTCCGACACTGCATGGCGGACAGTCGGCGCTCAAAAGCGGCCGGGCAGGTGTACGCCCAGGGTCAGACGCTTGGGTTGGAGATCCGCTATCTGAAAGCAGCCATTCGGCAACCCAAACGCCGCATCAGTGCCCCGGCAGCAGGTGCTCCACTTTTAGCAGGCAAGTCGTGCAGCGTATGTCGCTGCTACTTGTGGGGTAAATACATGGCGAACGGTAGTGGCAGCCGCGCAAACTCGGTTGGCGGCGAGCGCTGGCCACTCTTCTAGGGGCGTACCTTTCCAATGGACGAACTGACGACTGCCACAGCCAGCTTTGACTTCCCAAGCGAACGCAATAGCAAAGAGCAACCGGCGTATGGCGTACATGCTCTGCTCGTCTGGCGACGCTGTCGAGCTACGCCTCGAACTGAGCGGCTGAACGTGCGATAATAGTCCGGCAGCGCCTCGTCCCAAGGCAGTTAGCGCTTTTCGGTCAGGTTCATTGATCGGCTCGTCGTCGAGCCTGCGCGCCCCGATGCAGCCGCCCTAGGCCGCGCGGTCTTCGGGCGCTTGCCGCCGCCCGCACCGGAAGAACCGGATCATCAAGGGCACAGCCTCGGACCCCAAGAACTGGTCTACGTTGACCTCCTTATGTCGTTCACAGCCACAGATCAGATATGCCCTTCTGATAACAAGGGACTGCATGAGTCGGATTTAGACTGTCAATCGCCGACTTAGTGAAAGAGCGGCAAATCCAATAGAAACTGCTTTTATCGAGTCGCATTCAACATCTGCGACATGCCTCATCACACGATCAAGGAATCCCCTTTCTTCGCCAAGGTTTCTCTCAGCTAGATATTCCGTTGTCCATTTTCCGAATTGGCGACAATTGGTCGTAATAGGCCTAAAATAGCTAATATTATCGTGACGCGAATCTTTAGCAATCCGATCCATCACAGCCTGCACTGCGGCAGCGTCTCCCTCCAGCGCTTGTATGAAGCGGGCACCGTCAGATAGGAGAAGACCAGTAATATCTTCAGAACGGTTTCTGGCATCAGCAAGGTCGCGAAGGTCGGCCAAATCACCTGACGTAAAGTTCTGCTTGGCTCTGCTGATATAAATAATGATCTGCATAGAACCCTCGGATCGTATCGCACTAAGTCATGTCGATCGAAATGACTCCGCTCGCTGACACATTCTCGGTTTTTTCTGGTTAAGAAATAGTTAATGGCTGACAAGTGAATCCTCAGGAGGATAGCGTCCGTCAGTCGGGTTAAGTAACCGGATCCAAATACCGCTGGCAGCGTGAGTGCCTGCCAAGCAGCGACAGCCATTTCTCTAAACGCGGCCTTCCAAGTAGCGCTGGCCTCTTTCCATGGCGCCCGATCCTCGACCCGCTCTATTCGGCTGCCTGACATATAGGCCGCGACGTGTTCGATCATCGCGTCCTCATCATTGCTCGTGCATAGGCGACACCGTCCCGTCACATCGACTCCTTACAAGCCTGTTCCCGATAGGTGCCGTGGCAAATGCATCATCAAACACGAATCATGATCAATCTGGCGGTCCAAGTTCTGTGAGCCACGCTCAGTGAGACTGTCAGCGGTCGCGTGGACACGCCAGCGGTGCGCCTAGCCCTGCGGTGCCTCTGGCATCATTGCCCCGAGCGCTGGCCGCTCGTCATGTTCTGGGAGGGTGCGTAGCAAGATAACGAGATCGGCCAGAGCCAGAGTGTGACGGCCTCCCTCACCGGGATTGTGCGACATCTGCGACCATCCGAAGCGTATTTCGAGATCAGCAATTTGCAGTAGATGCCCAAGTGCCTTTAATAACATCGACTGCAGCGGCAATGCGGTGCCAATCCTTTACGGCGATGGGGTCGCCGATGGCAGCGACCATCTGATCGACGATATAATCTGGTGTATGTTCGCCGTGTTCTGCAAGGATGGCGCCCGCCTGTATCCAGACATCTCGATTACTTATGGGGGCTGACCGGGCCATCAAATGTCGAGGTTTCGGCGCTCGACTTCGGGGCGAGAGCCCTCGCTGGCCTGTAACGCCATCGCGATGATGTGCGCGATGACCGGCTCCGGAATGGCGTTAGCCACATCGAGCCCAAATTGGTCAAGATACGACCACGCGACCTATCCCGAGTAGACAGTGAGCCCCGGTATATCGAGCGAAACAAACCGTCCGACCGTAACTCTGTATTCCGAGCGAAGCTTGAACCCCAGAGTTGACACGTTTTGAATGATAGCCGGATGCTCATCTGCAAGAGTGTGATGAGCACGGCTGGAAGACTCATCGCCGTTCGGTTCGAATACCGACGATCAAGCCGGTCTTTGCCGGCACTAGCCACAGGGCCGCGATGGGTGTTCATGGGGCCGTCGTCCGTCAGCACGCTTAAAACTCCGTTAAATCATAGCATTTTAGACTTTCGATTTAACGTGATGCAAAGGCCCGCCGCGCCTTCGCAATTCTCTTTATGACACACTTGCTATGGCAGTATGGCCAGTGCGCTTAGCCCCGTGGTCGAGTTGCGTTTAAGGTTGGCCAACCGGCCCGACGATAATGCCGCTGCCATCGTCAGTGACCGCGGCATGTATCTGGGCTATGTCAGCGCCGAGCGCGCGCTGCTGATCGGCAAGCGGATGAAGGAAAGCCAAACAGTCGCCGTTTTTCAGGCAATGCACGGAAGCGGAGCCTACATCCGGATCCGCTTCGCAGGTCGCGTTCCTACCCAACCCCGTCCCCGATGTTCCGAAACGCCCGCCACCCCGCTTGGCTCGGCCTGCGGATCGACCGGTGTACGATTCCCCCGCGCGTTCTATCCAGATGAGGATAGGGCCGGAGTTTGGGGCTTAGTTCATTCGGTAGAAAGGAACTTTGTTCGCTCGGTAGAAAGGGGGTGGGTTCTACCTTTTTTGCCATGCAAGGCATTGATCGAATTATGGAGCAAACCTTCGAAGCTGGTCGGGTCGCGGGCCAGACTATCGACGGCGAACTATCTGACTGCCCGCACGAAGAACGGCTTGCCCCGAACCTAAGAAATGTCTGGATTTCCGGATTTCTGTGCAGCAGGACTGGGCGAGCATACCGCAAGCGACTGCGCCTAAACTAAAAGCCTTGCAGTGCTGGCACTTCGGAACGACTGCCTGCATTTGTAAGGCCGACATCTCCAACGCGAGGGGTTGCCGCGATTGCGCCAACCCCAGTTCCTAAAGCAGTAGTAGTTTTGATGCATTTGGCACCTATGTCCCCGCTCCGACTATATGGTCGAAGTGGGTCAAACAGTTCTGAAATTTTGATCAACCAAAAACTGGTTTGTATTTGCAGGACAGCATCCGTATTAACGCCCGGCCAATCGATAGAGACCTATCGAAAGTGTCACCCCTTCCCTGGGCGACTGAAAGCGGCCTTTTTCTGTGCGTTGGCTATGTCGCAAGCGCTTCACCCCGACGAGGATGGGCCCGAGTGGGGCGCTTGCCTAATCACTGTCCGCTGCTGACGGGCCAAGGCGCATCTGGAGAGCAACTGATCGGACAAAGCTTACGCCGCCACGATGTTGAGTGTGAGAGCAAGGCCGGGCCCATCGAACAGCCCGCCCCCTCGTCTGCTGAGACATTCAGAACTTCAGGACTCGAGGTGCGCAGCATACTGGTTCTCCCGTAGGCAATCAGCG
>NZ_JACYVM010000021.1:0-40495 GCF_014842355.1 Sphingomonas sp. CFBP 13706 | reverse complement strand
CCAACTTCGTTGGGGTGGACGCCCCCTGACGGCATTGATGTGCCATAGTGGGGGTGTTGAAAACACCACTGAGGAGGCGTCCATGGGTGAGGTTAGCACAGTCGGCATCGATCTGGCCAAGTCGGTTTTCCAGGTTCACGGCTCGGATCCGAGCGGTGCTGTTATCTTCCGCAAAAAGCTTCGGCGTGATCAGGTTCTGTCATTCTTCTCGACCTTGCCACGATGCGTGGTGGCAATGGAGGCCTGTGCGAGCGCCCATTACTGGGCTCGCGAGATCGCCGCAGTAGGCCATGACACGCGGCTCATTCCATCGGCCTACGTGAAGCCGTTCGTGAAGCGGCAGAAGAACGACATGGCCGATGCTGAAGCGATTTGCGAGGCGGCGCAGCGCCCGACGATGCGGTTCGTGCAGGGTAAGAGCGCCGAAGCACAGGCCTCCGGAGTAATCTTCCGTACGCGCGATCGGCTCGTGCGCCAGCGCACGCAACTGATCAACGCCCTACGAGTACACCTCACCGAATTTGGCTACATCGTTCGGCAGGGTGTCGGGCATGTCGGGAAGCTGGTCGAGCTTGTTGCCGATCCTGCATCCGATATACCGCCTGTGGCGCGGCCAGTGCTGGCAGTTATCACTCAAAGCCTTCAAGCGCTTCAGTCGCAGATCGCTCTTCTGGATCGCGAAATCGCGCACCGGGCCAAGACTGACCCCGTGGCGAAGCGGCTGATGACCATTCCGGGGGTGGGGCCGGTGATCGCGACTGCGCTTGTGGCGCTAGCGCCTGCTGCCAGCACGTTCCGACGCGGGCGTGATTTTGCAGCCTGGCTTGGCCTCGTACCCCGACAGCACTCTAGCGGCGAAGGAGCGGCTGGGGCGCACAACAAAGATGGGCGAGCGTAGCTTGCGGAGGCCTCTTATTATTGTCGCAAGTTCGGTTACGAAGGTTGCGGCGCGTGACCCCGATAAAGCCGGCGCATGGCTGGCCGGCATGCTGGCTCGCAAGCCGCGCATGCTGATCACGGTGGCGTTGGCCAATAAGATGGCGAGGACCGTCTGGGCGCTGATGGCGCATGGCGGGTCCTATAGAGCTCCGGCTGCGGCGGTGTAACCGTCAAGGCTTGAGGCGTCAGGGACGCAAGGAAGGTCAGTAGAGAGGTATGGCGCAACTGTCAGAAGACGGGATTGGCAAAACCAGGGATGTGTCCGAGCGCCTTGAGCGCGCAACTTCGGTCTGGACCCGATCCGCGATCTCCATACAGGCCAGCAGCCGTGCTGATGGCTGCATCAACAGGCCGAATACACGGAAGCACCTGAACCTGCGCGAACAAATCTCTCAAAACCCCCTTGTATCCAGCGGGGCGTCCACACACGGCCGTTCGTTCAGATCGCTGCGTACGCAGCAAAGGGGGCGGACCTCCGCCCCCAGTAGGCAGTTCTGTCAGGAAGGGCGGGGTTAAACATACCCCTCGATCGCTTTCCCGACTGACCTCATTCTTCTAGGGCTGTCCGGTGGATGTAGCGGTCTTTGACCTGAACTTGTTGAAGGCGTTTGATGCCCTGTACGCGCAGCGCCACGTCATACGTGCTGGCCAGCGCATCCGTGTGAGCCAGCCGGCGATGAGCGGCGCGCTTACTTGACTGCGCGAGGTGTTCGACGACAAATTGTTCGTCAGGTCGCCGACGGGGATGCAGCAGATACAGCTGGCCGACGATCTCGCAGGGCTGTGCTCCACAATATCGGCAACGTTGCCATCATGGAAGGAATGCCGGTAACTCATTGCGACCCAATATCCTGATGTTTTCCGTTACACGGACTGCTTGCCGCGCTTGCAGTTAGCGTTCCAAGCTTGACCGGGGTCCGCACGGACGCGCCAAGAGCGTCGAGGGCCGGCCATGACGTTAAGGTAGTAGAGCTCACAACCGGGCGCTGCGGCGACGGGGTGATAACCGCGCGGCACCAGCACCACGTCGCCGTCGCCGACTGCAATCGTTTCGTCCAAGGTCCGGTCGTCGGTATAGACCCTTTGAAGGGCAAAACCCTGGGGCGGAGACAGGCGGTGGTAATACGTCTCCTCCAGTCGAGTTTCGTCGGGAAAGGCATCCGTGTCGTGTTTGTGCGGAGGATAGCTCGACCAATGCCCGCCGGGCGTAATCACTTCCACGACCAGAAGACTGTCGGCAACCGCACTTTCCGGCAAGATATTGCGGACAAACCGCGTGTTCGTCCCTTGGCCGCGAACCTCGTACGGCATCGCATCGGGCAGGATCAAACGCGCCGCCCGCCCGACACTACCGGGCGCGGTACAGAAGGCGATCTCCGCCTCACAGGAGGCGCGGACGGTGTAGGCCCACCCGGCCGGCAGATATAGCGCAGCGGGCGGCCCGTCGAAAACGCTGCGGCGGCTGCCCAGCCCCACGAAGCTTTGATCGCCAGCGACGACATCGACGGTCCCGGTGAGTATCACCATGCAAAGCTCGCGGGCCGGATCGCCACCCTGGTGAACTCGTTCGGGGGCGAGCCTGATTACCATGAAGCCGACATGGTCCCATCCCGCGCTGGAGGGCGTTACCACGACGACGACCCCGTCATCCGCCGGTGCGCTCGACGCGATCCGCAAGTGCGACATTCAGCGCTCCATCAGTTGGCGGATCGTTGCGAGGCCGGACGCGGCATACGCCCGAGCATCGGCCAGCGCCGGATCCTGCTCCGCCTCTATCACGATCCACCCCGCATATTCGACACTCTGCAACGCCGCGGTCACCGGTACGAAGTCCAGATCGCCATCGCCCGGTGTGGTGAACATGCCCGCCGTGACACCGTCGAGGAAGCTGCCGCCGGACGCGACAATCGCGGCATGACGATCGGTGCGCACATCCTTGACGTGGAGGTGGGCGATGCGTTCCGGCCATCGCCGTATCGTCGCCACCGGATCGATCCGCCCATAGCGCGCATGGCCGGTGTCAAGGGTCAGTCCGACCGCCGGACCGGTCGCGGCGAGCAGCTGGTCGAGATCGTCAGCGGTCTCGATCACTGTGCCGAGATGGTGATGATAGGCCAGCCGCAGGCCCCGTCCGGCAACATGCGCCGCGACCTGGTCGAGCCGCCGGCCGAACACCGGCCAGTCCGGCTCAGCCAGTCGGGGCGACGCGCGCAGCGGATGCGTTTGATCGGTGTGGATCGCGTTGGACGTCTCGGCGACGACGACGATCTGCGCACCAATGCCGGCAAGCAGGTCGAGGTGCGGCGTCATCGCGGCGATCTCCGCCTCCGCATCGTGCGACAGCAGCCGCATGCCGTGCCACCCGCCGATCGTCGCCAGCCCATGCGCGGCCATGATCGGCGCCAGAATGGCGGGGTCGCGCGGGAACAGGTGGCCGAGCTCGATACCGTCGAAACCGATCGCCCGCGCGTCCGACAGGATCGTGTCGAGCGTCGTTCCCGCCCCCAATGCCGGCAAATCGTCGTTGGCCCAGCCGATCGGACTGACGCCCCAGCGGATCATCACGACGTCGACCCCAACGCAGTCTCATACGCCGCCCGCGCCGTAGAGACCGCGGCAGAGGTCGAGACGGCAGGTATGGCGACGTCCCACCAATGCCCGCCGGCGGCTGTCGCGCGCGCGGGATCGGTCTCGACGACGATCACGCTGACTTGGCGTAGCGGCCGGACCTGCGCGAGCGCGGTCTCCAGAGCGGCGATGTCCTGCACCCGCTCGGCAACCGCACCCATGCTGCGGGCGTGCGCGACGAAGTCGATCCGCGGCGCGGCGTCGGGCAACAGGTTATCCAGCCCTGCCTCAGCACTAGGCCCACCACTGGCGCAATCAAGTCGATCGATGCATCCGAAGCCGCGATTGTCGACCAGCACCACCGTCAGTTTGACGCCCAGCATTACCGCCGTCGCCAGCTCCGAATTGAGCATCAGATAGCTGCCGTCGCCGACCATCGCGATCACGTCGCGCGGCGGCATCCTCTCGGGGCTTTCCAACGCCATCGCGACGCCGAGGCCGCCGGCGATCTCGTGCCCCATGCACGAATAACCGTATTCGGCGTAATAGCCGCCGGGTTGCAGCACGCGCCACAATTTGTGCAATTCCCCCGGCAGGCCACCGGCTGCGCACACGACGACCGTATCAACGGTCGACTGCCGCCAGACCGCGCCGACGACCTGCGCATCCGACGGCATCGCGTCATCAGGCGCCGTCGCCGCGAGCCAGGATTCGTTCCAGTCCGCCAGCGCGGTACGTAATGTCGTGCGCCAGGCGTCGGCCACTTGCCACACGGCCAAGCCATCGGCCAAAGCGCGCAGGATCACATCGGCGTCGCCCACTACCGGCTCGGCATCGTGCTTGGCGGCGTCGTGCAGCGCGGCATTGATCTGGAACAGCCTCGCATCCACCGCGAACAGCGTGCGCGATCCGGTAGTGAAGTCCTGCAATCGCGTACCGACTGCGACGATAACGTCGGCCGCCGCCGCCGCCGCATTCGCCGCCGACGTGCCGGTCACGCCGACCCCGCCGAGCGCCTGCGGATGATCCCAGATCAAGGAGCCCTTCCCCGCCTGCGTCTCGACGACGGGAATGCCGGTCGCTGCCGCCAGCACCGCCAGAGTCGCATTGGCGCGTGCGTGGAGGACGCCACCGCCGGCGATGATCAGCGGCCTGCGCGCACCGCGCACTGCCGCGATCAGCCGGGTGAGTTCGCCGCGATCGGGCTCGGCGCGCCGCCGCCGCCACAACCGTTCGCGGAAGAACGCGGCCGGGTAATCGAACGCCTCAGCCTGCACGTCCTGGCACAGGCACAGCGTCACCGGACCGCACGCGGCCGGATCGGTCAGCACCGCCATCGCGCGTGGCAGTGCATCCATCAGCTGTTCCGGGCGGACGATCCGGTCGAACAATCGCGAGACCGGGCGGAAACAGTCGTTCGCGCTGACCGTGGCGTCGGCGAACGCCTCGACCTGCTGCAGCACCGGATCGGGGCGGCGGCTCGCGAAGACGTCGGCGGGCAGGAACAGCACCGGCAGGCGGTTGACGTGCGCGAGCGCGGCAGCGGTCACCATATTGGTCGCGCCAGGCCCGATCGAGCTCGTGCACGCCATCGCCCGCTCGCGACGATGCGCCTTGGCGAACGCGATTGCGGCATGCGCCATGCCCTGTTCGCTGTGCGCGCGGTAGGTCGGCAAGGTTTCGCGTACGCCGGCCAGCGCCTCGCCGAGCGCGGCGACGTTGCCGTGACCGAAGATCGCCCACATGCCCGCGAAATAGCGCGTCGCGACGCCGTCGATCTCCACCTGCTGCGTGGTCATCCAGCGGACCAGCGCCTGCGCGGCGGTCAGGCGGACGGTGTCGCTCATCGGTATGCCTTGGCGCGCGCGGTACGCCACGCGTCGATCAGGACGCGGAAATTCACCGTGATCTGATCCATCGCCGTATCCTCGTCGACCGTGCCATCCAGCCAGCGCCGGGCGACATCGTTCCAGATCGTCCGTCCGACCGCAAACCCCTTGACGATCGGATAGGCGGCGGCGATCTCGAAGCGTTCGAGCAGCACCGCAGGCGCGGCCGACAATCCGAGCAGCAGGACGCCGAGACAATCGGGATCATGCGTATCGATCACGGTGGCGATCGCATGCCAGGTCGCGCCGTCGTCCGCTGGCTCCAGCTTCCACCAGTCCGGATAGATTCCCAGCGTGTAGAAATGCTCGAGGACCTGAGCCGTCGTGTCGGGGGCGACGGCACCGTGCGCGGACACGATCACCTCGAGCAGCAGTTCATGCCGCGTGGCACGGCAGGCCTCGAACAGCCGGACCAGCTGGCGGTCCTGCATCGCCCGCAAATCCGCCGCATCGTCCATCCGGTAGTAGACCAGGCATTTGACCACCTGCGTGACAGGCCACCCCCGCAACGTCACCGCCGGATCGAGACCATCCTCGAACCGGAGCGGCCGCGATCCGGGCACCTCGATTGGGCGGCCGGTCCAGTACGGGAGATCCGCCGCAGCCTCCAACGCGCGGGCACCATCGCCGCCGTCGAGCAGCACGCCGAAACTGCGCGCGCGCGCCGCGAGCCGGTCTGTCGCGCGCAGGACCAGCGTCTTGAAGCTCGCGACGCGTGCGCGCGCCCCCGGACCCGACGTCCGCACCAGCTCGTCGAACTGGGTCCGGTGATCGACCGCCAGCACGGTCAGTTCGTCGTAGCGGCGCGTGCGGTGAGCGGCCCAATGCTGATGTTCGAGCACGCGGTCGGTGCGCAATCGATCGGGCCAGCTTGCCCGCCCGAGAAAGCTGTAAAGCTCGTCCCAGCCGGGCATCGCCGGCGCGCAGCCATGCCGCGACACCACCAGCGCGCCGCACGCATTGCCCCACGCGCCCGCCGTCGCCAGCGTCTCGCCGCGCAGCCAGCCGCGGAGGAACCCCGCCATGAACGCATCGCCCGCGCCCAGCGCGTTGAACACCTCGACCGGATAGCCCGGCACCACGCACGCGCCGTCTAGCGCGGCGGGAACCGCACCCTCCAGGACGACGCAGCCTTCCGCCGAGAGTTTCACGACAATTGGCGCGGACGTCAGCCGCCGGATCGCCGCCAGCGCCGCGACCGTGTCCAGCGAGCCGCCGAGGATGTGGATTTCCTGTTCGGTCCCGACGACCAGATCGACCAGCGGCAACATGCGCTGCATCGTCGCGGTGACCGCGGCGTCGGCGACGAAGCGGTTCTCACCCATAGCGCGCGACGTCAACCCCCAGAGCACGGGGCGAAAGTCGATATCGAACACGACCCGTCCGCCGCCGTCGCGCATCGAGCGAGCTACCGCCATGCTCGCGGCGAACACCCCCGGCTGCGACAGATGCGTGCCGTTGACCAGCACAGCACCGGCGGACGCGATGAACGCGGGATCGATGTCCGCCTCGCACAGCGCCATATCGGCGCAATTCTCGCGGTAGAACAGCAAGGGAAACGTCTCGGGATCGCGGATGCCGAGCAGGACTAGCGCGGTCAGCCGGTCGGGATCGGTCAGCACGCCCTGCGTCGCGACGCCTTCGCGCTCCAGCTGTTCGCGGATAAAGCGCCCCATGTGATCGTCGCCGACCTTGGTCAGCAGACCAGTGCGCAGGCCGAGCCGGGCCGCACCGATCGCGGTGTTGGTCGGGCTGCCCCCGACATATTTGCCGAAGGTCGCCATATCCTCGAGACGACCGCCGACCTGTTCACCGTACAGGTCGACGCATGAACGGCCGACCGTGATCAGCTCGATCGTCGCCATCGGTTCGCTGTGCCTTATGTCCACGATACTGGCACATACGGCGAATATGGTGGTTCGACAACGCGGTGCGTGCCGGGTACGGCCAACGCTAAAGGCTTGGCCAGGAGAGTGACGTGCACGCTGTCGCAATGATAGGCGCCGGGCGGATCGGCCGAATCCATGCCGCCACCATCGCCGCGCACCCGCGGTTGCGGCTCGCCTGCGTCGCCGACGCCACCACGTATATCGCGCAGGAGCTCGCGGCGCAGTATGGCGCAACCGCGACCGACGTCGGCAGCGCGCTGAGCGACCCCACGATCGATGCGGTGGTGATCGCCAGCCCGACTGCGTTGCACTGCGACCATATGCTCGCCGCGGCCCAGGCCGATGCCGGTCGGCCGATCTTTTGCGAGAAGCCGATCGACCTCGATCTCGACCGGGCCCGAACAGTTGCGGCGCGGCTCGACGGCGTCGGCGCGCGCGTGCTGATGGGGTTCAACCGGCGGTTCGATCCACATTTCGCCGCGCTCGCCGCGCGACTGGCGGCGGGCGCGATCGGCGCGGTCGAGGCGATCCATATTGTCAGCCACGACCCCGCGCCGCCATCGACTGATTATCTCGCCAGTTCGGGCGGGCTGTTCCGCGACATGGTGATCCACGATTTCGACATGGCGCGCTGCCTGCTCGGCGCGGAGCCGGTCGGGGTCTTTGCGAGCGCGTCCTGCCTGATCGACCCGGCGATCGCCGCGATCGGCGACGTAGATACCGCGCGCACGACTCTGCGCACCGCCGAAGGACGCCTGTGCACGATCAGTTCGAGCCGTCGCAGCGGCTATGGCTATGACCAGCGGATCGAGGCGTATGGCGCGCAGGGCATGATCCGCGCAGGCAACGTGACCGAGACAACCGTGGAGACCTGGGGGCCCACCGGCGGCCGCACCGATCCGTTCCAGAATTTCTTCCTCGACCGCTATGCGCAGGCCTATTCGAACGAGATGGCGCATTTCGCCGATGTGATCGACGGCGCCGCGCCGCAGGTCATGCTGCGCGACGGAATCGCCGCGCTGGCGCTCGCCGAGGCGGCGGCGCGATCGGTGCGGTCGGGCCGGATGGAGACGGTCTGAACCAAGGCGCGCTAGGCCAGCAGATGCGGTTTGCGGCGTGTGAGATCGACGATCATCTCGCCGAACAGGCTGTTGGCCCAGGCAAACCAGGGCCGGGTGAAATGCGACGGATCGTCCGCACCGAACGCCTCGTGCATGAAGCCGGTACCAGCATGCGTGGTCTTCAGGACGTGCAGACAGCGGGCGATCGTTGCGTCGTCGTCGCTGCTCATCGCGCGAACGATCAGCGACATCGGCCAGATCATCCCGAGCCCGACATGTGGGCCGCCGATCCCCTCGCCCGCGCGGCCGCGGAAGAAATACGGGTTCGCGTCGCTCCAGCAGCGCACTTCGGTCCGGCGGAACAGCGCGTCGTCGCGTGGCACGCAGCCGAGCATCGCCAGCGACGACAGGCTCGGCGCATTGGCATCGTCCATGAACAGCGTGTTGCCATAGCCGTCGACCTCATACGCCCAGACTGCCGCCGCGCCCTCGCCAATCCGTCCATGCGCGCGCAACGCCGCGTCGACCTCGTCCGCGAGCGCGATCGCATCGGTCGCCAACGCTGTGTCGCCGCGCGTCTCGTGCGCCAAAACCGCGAGCCAGCGCAGCGCGGCGACAGCGAACAGGTTCGCCGGGATCAGGAACGGATAGACGCAGGCATCGTCGGACGGGCGGAACATCGAGTGGATCAGGCCGACTTTGCGCGTCGGCGCGCCGTAACCATCGAGGATCAGCGTGTCGGTCGCGCTCTCCGTCGCGCGCTGGAACCGGTAGGGGCCGGGGCCGTCCTTGCGCTGCTGCGCGCGGAACGTCGCGACGATCGTCCGCGCTGCCCCGCCCCATCGCGCGTCGAATGGCGCACGGTCGCCGGTCGCACGCCAATAGCCGTACGCGAGGCGGACGACGTGGCAGAGCGAATCGACTTCCCATTTGCGCTCGGCGACGCCCGGTTTCATCGTTGTTAGATCGTCCTTTGCCCAAGACAGCGGCGTGCCCGCAGTGACGTCGCGCGCAAACGCGTTGGCATAGGGATCGATCAAAATGCAGCGCGCATGCCGGGCGATCAGTCCGCGGAACAGCGTCTGCAACGCCGGATCCTTGCGGGCCAGCGATAGATAGCCGTGCACTTGCGCGGCGCTGTCGCGCAGCCACAAGCACGGGATGTCACCGGTAATGACGAACGAATCGGGACGACGATCGAGCGTGCCCATCTCGACGGTCGTGTCGAGCGTGTTGGGATAGCAGTTCGCGAACAGCCACCGCAGTTCGGGGTCACCGGTTCCCACCGAGACGCGCGCAATCTCGGTTTCCACCGCCAGGCTGACGAAGCGACGGTCAGCGATCGGCGGGCGCTTGGTCTGGCGTGACGACCGCGCCGCGGCCCTGATCGGAACCGCACCGCTGCCGGCAAACGCTGCGAGGCCGGCGAGCAACGTCCGGCGGGTTGGGATCAACGTCATATCGTGAGGCTATCCAGATATTAGAAACGAATCTAGCAATTATAACTAAGATGGAATATTTGGTTCATAATTAGATTTGGGGGCCACGATGACCGATCCTTTCGAAAGCACAACGGCGATGTTCACCGAAGCGCGCGAAGCGGGGGCCGCGGTGGCGCGGCTGCTCGGCACCAATCGTGCGAAGATCGCTGCACTGGCGACGACGCTTCGCGCGCGCCACGTGCGACTGGTCGTGACCTGCGCGCGCGGGTCGTCCGACCATGCCGCGTCGTACGGCAAGTATCTGTTCGAGACGATGCTGGCGCTGCCGGTCGTGTCGGCGGCACCGTCGACCGCGTCGCTGTTCGGCGCACCGGCCGGCGGCGGACCGGACACGCTGTGCATCGCGATCTCGCAATCGGGCCGCAGCCCGGACCTGCTGGCGACGGTCGACGCGTGGCAATGCGCTGGCGCGCACGTCGTCGCGCTGGTCAATGACGAGACATCGCCGCTCGCCTTGCGGGCGGACACCATGATCGCGCTTAGCGCCGGACCGGAACGCTCGGTTGCCGCGACCAAATCATGCATCGCGGCGATGGCCGGGCTCGCCGCGATCGTCGCGGCGGTCGCAGACGACGCCGGGTTCGCCGATGCGGTCGTGGCACTGCCTGCGCGACTGGAAAAGGCGTTCGACGAAGACTGGCGGGCGATGTCGACTGCGTTGGTATCGGCGACCAGCCTGTTCGTCGTCGGGCGCGGCTACGGCTTCGGCATCGCGCAGGAGATGGCACTGAAGCTCAAGGAGACGTGCGCGCTGCATGCCGAGGCGTTCAGCGCCGCCGAAGTCCGCCACGGGCCGATGACGATCGTCGGACCGGGATTTCCCGTCCTCGCGATCGCCGGATCGGATGCGTCGGGCGAAAGCGTGCGCGTGGCCGCCGCGGACTTTGCCGGCCGTGGCGCACGCGTGCTGCTCGCGGATGCGATCATCGGCGGCGTGTTGCCAGCCGCCAAGGCGCACCCCGCACTGGAGCCGATCCTGATGCTCCAAAGCTTCTACCGCGCGGCCAACGCGCTGTCGCTGGCGCGCGGGCTGGACCCCGATGCGCCACCGCATCTCGCCAAGGTCACGCAGACGGTCTGAGAGCACCGAACGAGGGCGGCCGGTCGGCGGGATCGCGACCGAAGGCGGGGTTGGGGCGGCGGCCCATCTCGAACACCAGACGCCCGCCCTTCGCCAGATTGGCATGCGCGATCCAGCTCTTGGTCCAGGGCTTGCCGTTCCAAGTCACGCGCTGGACATAGACCGCGTCCGGGCCGACGCCCGGTGCCTCGATCACCACCTGCCGCCCCTGCCCGACCGCCATGGTTGCGCGCGCGAACAACGGCGCGCCGAACACATAGACCGCACTGACCGGATCGACCGGATACAGCCCCATCGCGCTCATCAGGTACCAGGCACTCATCTGCCCGCAATCCTCGTTCCCCGAAAGGCCATCGGGCGCGGCGCGATATTGCCCCGCGAGCAGCATCCGCACCCGAGCCTGCGTCTTCCACGGCGCGCCGCAATAGGCGTAGAGATAGGCGACGTGGTGGCTGGGCTCGTTGCCGTGCGCATATTGCCCGACCATGCCGCTGATATCGGGCACGGAATCCCCGGCGACGCCACTCTCCGCGGCGAACAGCGCATCGAGCTTGGCCTCAAACACGGTGTCGCCGCCGAACAGGTCGATCAGGCCGTAGACGTCGTGCTGATTGAGGAAGGTCGCCTGCCACGCATTGCATTCGGTGAAGTCGCGCCAGTGTGCCGTGTCGTGGCCGAGCGCGCGCGGATCGAACGGTTCGGCCCATTTGCCTTCCGCCAGCCGCGGGCGCATGAAGCCGGTCTTCGCATCGAACAGGTTGCGGTAATTGCGCGATCGCGCGCGCAGCTTCGCCGCATCCTCGGTCGCGCCCGCGACATCGGCGAGCGTCGCCATCGCCCAGTCGTCATAGGCGTATTCGAGCGTCTTGCTCGCCGCCTCGGCCACCTTGTCGCTGGGAATGAAGCCGAGCCGGCGATACGGATCGAGGCCCTTGATATCGCGGTCGAAAGCCAGCGCGCGAAACCGCGGCCAGGCGGCGGCGTAATCGATCCCGGGCACGCGCTTGGCCGCCGCCTCGGCGATCACCACCGCCGAATGCCAGCCGATCATGCAATGCGTCTCGATCCCCTGGAGCGGCCAGATCGGCGGCCCGTGCGGGCTTTCGTTCGTCATCCGGACCAGTCCGCGGACGAGGTCGGTGTTGCGCTCCGGCTGGACCAGCGTCAGCAACGGATGCAGCGTGCGATACGTGTCCCACAGCGAATAGGTGCTGTAATTATGCTGGTCCGCCGGGACCGTGTGGACCGCGGTGTCCATCCCGCGATAGCGTCCGTCGACATCGGAGAACAGCGTCGGCGCGAGCAGCGCGTGATAGGCTGCGGTGTAGAAGATCCGCCGATCGCTCTCGGCGGCGCCCTCGACCGTCAGCCTGCCGAGCTCGATCGCCCATGCGGCGCGCGCCTCGCGGTGGACGCGGTCGAAATCCCAGTGTGGCAGCTCGGTGTCGAGATTGCGGATCGCGCCGTCGACATCGACGCCCGACAGCGCGACCTTGACGAGCAGCGGCGCGGCGCCCGCATCTGGAAACATCAGCGCGACCTTCAGCGCGGCGCCGGCGACCTGCGCGCCCGCGACCGGTGCATCGTTGCTGAAGAGCCGCGCTTCGGCGAACGGCCGCGAAAGCCGCATCGCGAAGTGGATCACGCGCCCGCCCGCCCATTGCTGGACGCGGCGGCTGCCGACCAGCATGTCGCGCCCGACCAGCCGCAGCGACGCATCGGTGATCGGGGTCGGCTTGGGGCGATCGAAGCCGATGCTCGCGGCATCCGGCTCGTCGCGGCTGCCATGCGCGAAATCCACCAGCAGATGTCCCGCGCCCGGGAAGCGATAGCGATGCAGACCGACGCGATCCGATACCGTGAGTTCTGCGGCAATGCGGCTGTCGGGGAACGATACCGCGTAATAGCCGGGCGAGGCGCGTTCCTCGGCATGCGCGAACCGCTGCCGATAACTGCCTTCGGGTTTGGCGAGCGAACCCGGGCTAAGCACCACCGGCCCGACGCGCGGTACGACCAGGATATCGAGCAGGTCGCCGACCCCGGTGCCGCTCAGATGCGTATGCGAGAAACCGAGGATTGAGCTGTCGTCGTGATGATAGCCCGAGCACGCGTCCCAGCGCGCATTGTCGGTGTCGGGGCCGAGCTGCACCATCCCGAACGGCCGCGCGGCACCGGGATAGGTATGGCCGTGCCCGCCGGTCCCGATGAACGGATCGACCAGGTCGCACGGGTCGACGCCCGGTCCGGTCCTGGTCGCGCGGCCCAGCGCCGGCCCCGCCGCCGACGTCGCCGCCACGATCGCCAAGCCTCCCGTCAGCAGATCGCGGCGCGTCGTTTCCATCGTATTTACAGCTTCCAGGTTGCGGTGAGCAGCGAGGTCGTCCCCGAATTGACGATATCGGACACCGCCAGGCTGTTCTTACCGATATGCGCCCAATAGCTGTAGGTGTTGAAGACGTTGGACACCGACACGTCGAGCTTCATCGTATCGGTCGCCGCGAACCCTAGATGCAAGTCGACGCGGTTGATCGGCCGGACCCAGACATTGTCCCACTTCGATCCCTTGCCGAGCGTGTCGTAGATCGAGACATAGCTGCCGGCGTGGTTGTAGTTGATGTCGAACGTCACCGGGCCACTCTCGTAGAACAGCTGTGCGTTGGCCAGCAGGTCGGGCGCGTTCTGGATTCGGTCCATCCGCGTACCGTCGCCGAGCACGTCGACCTTCGTCCATTGCCGCGTGATGTTGCCCGAAACCCCGAAGCCGCTGAGAAAGCCGGGCAATGCCGACAACTTCTGGCGAGCGGCAAGTTCGATGCCGTAGATATCGCCCGACCCACCATTCTGCGGCTTGTAGGTGACGGTGCCCTGCGTCACTCCGACATTCGTGCCGGTGACGATGCCGGCGCTGCTTCCATTGTCGTAGATGTAGTTGCGCAGGTGCTTGTAGAATCCGGCGAGCATGATGTGGCCGCCCTGGTTGAAGTCCCACTCGCCCGATGCGTCGATGTTCAGTGCGCGGATAGCCTTCAGGTCGGGATTGCCCTGCGTGATGGTGGTGACGCCACCGGACACTGCGGTGTTCGTGCCACCACCGAGTTGCAGGAACGGCGGCCGGACATAGCTGGTCCACACCGACGCACGGTAGACCGACTCGCGGTTCGGACGATAGTTGGCGGCGATGCTCGGGAGGAGCGCATCGAACCGTGCGACGTTACTGTCGAACGCACCGGTGCCCGTTACACCATTGACATTGGGAGTTACCCAAAACGTGTTGTGGATATCGGTATGCTCGTAGCGAACGCCGGGGATCAGCTGGAGGTCGCCGACATCCACCTGTGCCATCGCATAGGTCGCATACACCGTCTCGGTCGCACGCTGCGTGTTGCAGTTGAAACTGTTGATCGGGTTGCTGCCGCACGTGTCGATCGTCGCGTCGGTGGCGCCGCCAAGCTTGTCGAACAAGGCAAACAGCTTGCTCTGGTCGATCTCCGGCACCGCCCAGCCGTAGCGGCCCGGCCAGACGCTGGGATAGGTCTTGGAGATCAGGCCAAGATCGCCGAACGTCGTCGCGCCGCCATAATTGGGGACGGTGTAATCGCGGTTGGTGAGCATCCGGCGACTCTTCTCGATCCGCGCGCCGACCTTGATGAACTGCAGCGGGCTGCCCTCGAAGTCATACCGCAGGTCGAGTTTGGCGCCGCCCTTCTTCTGGCTGCTGGTCTGCGGGGTATATTCGGGCGCACCACCCGCCGCCGGCATCCCGGGAATATTGTTCAGCGCAGTCGACAGCGCCGGCGTCAGCAACGGCACGGGATAGCCGTTGTTGTAGCCGAACAGCGTGCCGCCGCCGAACGCAAGGCCATTGCCGTCCGTGCCCAATGTACGCGCCGCAACCTCGATGTGGTTGGGCCGCGCATTGGTACCCCAGCTGTAGAAGATGTTGGGCGTGACGGTCAGCGCGCCGAGATGCTTCTCGCCGCCGATCTGCGCGGTGCCGAGCTTGGCGAGCGCAGGATTGGTCTCGTACCAGAACCGCGTCGAGACGTTGCTGATGATCGGCGCGTACAGGCCGTTGCCGAGCGGCGTGCCGTTCGATCCGGTCTGCTTGTTCATCCCGATGATCTGCGTCAGGTGACTGTTCTGCTCGGTGTTCGCCTGCGCATACGTAAAGCGCGCGTAGACCGCGGTGTCGTCGTCGGGGCGCCAGTCGAACGTCGCGTTACCGCCGTAGCGCTCGGTCGAGCCCGACGACATGCCGAAATTGGCGCCCGTCAGAATCAGGTTCGCCGCCGGATCGAGGTTGCTCGGGTTCGATCCGTCGGCATTCTGCACCGCAAAGTCATAACCGAAATCGCAACAGCCCGACGCCTGGATACCGCCGACCAGACTATTGGCGTAATGGCGGATGTCGTAGAAGCCGCTGGCATAAAAGCCGAACTGCTTGTCGGGGCCGAACTTGGTCGAGAAATCGCCGCCGACATTGTAGCCAAGGCCGCTCTTGCCATAGGCGCGCGCACGGCTTTCGAGGCGACCGCCTGCGGTGACGCTGGCGCGCATCGAGTCGCTGTAATCGAAGGCCGACGGCGTGCGGAAATCGATCGTGCCGCCGATCGCATCGCCCAGCATGTCGGGCTGCGACGTCTTGTTCAGGACGATCGTCTGGAGACCCGACGGTGGCAACAGGCTTAGCTGGACGCCGCGGCTGTACGGATTGCCCTGCGCGACGTTGACGCCGTTGATGAGGTTGAGGTTGTATTCGGCGTTCAAACCGCGGACCGATACGAACATGCCCTCGCCGCGCGACGCGCCGTCGACACCGCCCGCAAACGCCGAGCCGGTGTTCATCACGTTGATGCCAGGGAGCAGACCAAGTGCCTCGGCGACGTTGTGGACCGCGGTATGCGCCAGATCGTCTGCCGACAGTACGTTGGTCGTATTGGCGGAACGCATCTGGAGCGCGGTCGCGTCGTAGCGGTTGCCGACGACGAGGATGTCGCCACCGGCCGCACCGGGGGTCGCCGCCAAATCGGCATCGGGAGCCTGAGCGGGCGCTGATGCGTCGGCTTTCCGCGCGGCGGCGTCCTGCGCGGCGGCGGGTGTCTGGACGAGGGTCTGCGATGTCTCTTGGGCGTAGGCCAGTTCGGGCGCGGCAAACGCCCCGACCAGTGAGATGGTCCCCATCAACAACCGTGCGCGCAGCTTCATCTGGCTCATATGCCCCCCAAATTTCGTCCGGCCCCTCGCCGGCATTCTTGGACGCCAAAGAATGCTAATGTCACTTTTATGTCAATATGATTTTTCTCTTTGATATAAATATGAACGAGATTTTCTATTTATCCTTCGAATATTGCGTTTGAGAGTTGCGGCAGATCAAATGTCTCGCGAGCGTCGGCACTGCGCGATCACGCTAGGAGGCATCCACGGCCGCCGGCGAACGACTCCGTCCACGCCCCCGTCGTACCGCCCCGCGCTCCTGTTCATAGGCAACCCCGACCACCAGCGCCTGCGCGACGCACAACGATGCCGACAACGACCGGAACCCGCGAACCTGCGACTCGCGGACGACGAGCGTCTGCGTCGCGAGCTTGGCGATCGGGCTGGCGAGGCTGTCGGAGATGGCGAGTATCTTGGCACCCGCCGCGCAGGCGGCCTCGACCGCGCTGACGGTTTCGGGGGCGTAGGAATGATAGCTGATCGCGATCAGCAGGTCCTTGGCCGAGATCGCGCGGAACTGCTGGAAGGCCAAGCCGCCGACGCCGTCGATCAGGACGGTGGGTTTGCCAGCTTGCGGCATTGCGTAGGCAAGATAGGTCGCTACCGGGAAGGCGCGCCGCATGCCGACGATGTGGACGATCTGCGCCTTGTGGATAAGCGCCACCGCATCCGCCAAGCCCTCCTGCCCGATCGTCGCACGCGTATTCTGCAACGCGAGCACATCCGCTTCGGTGAACTCGTCGATCAAGGCGCCGACGCCGCGCGCTGATACCGAGCTGTCGACCGTGGCAGTGAACTGATGGACGCGCTCGCCATATCCAAGCGAGGCGTTGTTCGCGAGCAGGCTGTCGCGCAACAACCGCTGCATCGGTCCCGCCCCTGTATAGCCGAGCGACTTGGCGAAACGCACGATCGCCGAGGGCTGCGTGGCCGAGCGTTCAGCGATCACCGTCAGCGTCTGCAAGGCCATGTCGTCGGGATGATCGAGCACATAGCGCGCGACATGCTGCAACCGCTTGCTGAAGCCGTCATAGCGCGCGAGGATCGAGTCGCGCAGTTCGGTCGCAGTCGTGGGCGCTGTTACAGGCCCCGTGTCCGGCATATCCGTCATTCCAGTCTCCCTGACAGCGATCATACGAAACGCCGATCCGATTACAACGTTCGTTTATGGAATGAAATTTCTATATTGACAAAGACCCGGCAATATTCGTTTATTACGAGTGCACGGGCAGGGGGCGACGCGATGGCTGACGATCGGATACTGCCACGATGACGGCTGCCCCACCGACCAATTTCGGCGGCACCACGCCGGCTGGGGCACGCTCCAGCGACGGACTGTCGTCGAACGACCCCGCCCGCCTGATCGGCTTTTCGGGCGCGCTGTCGGCCAATCTTCTCAACATGATCGGGATCGGGCCTTTCATCACGATCCCGCTCGCGCTCGCGGCGATGGGTGGACCGCAGGCGCTGCTCGGCTGGCTGCTCGGTGCGCTGCTGTGCCTTTGCGACGGGTTCGTCTGGGCGGAACTTGGCGCGACGCTGCCGCGCTCGGGCGGGCCGTTCCATTATCTGCGCGAGGCGTTCGGGTCGGCCAAGCTCGGCCGGTTGTTCGGCTTCCTCTATCTCTGGCAGACGCTGCTGATCGGGCCGATGTCGATCGCCTCTGGGACGGTCGGTTTCGCGCATTATGCGACTTTCCTCTGGCCCTCGCTAAACGGCTGGAGCCTCGCCGCGCTCGCGGTCGGGCTGTGTCTTCTTAACACCGTGCTCCTCTACCGCGACGTGGGCTCAATCCAGCGCCTGTCGGTCGCGATCAGCATCATCGTCATCGGCGCGTGCCTGTGGATCATCGCGAGCGGCGTGCCGAGCTTCAGCGCCGCGCGCGCGCTCGACTTTCCACCCGGCGCGTTCACGCTGTCGCACGGCTTCCTAATGGGGCTTGGCGCCGCGACGTTGATCGGCGTCTATGATTACGGCGGCTACAATAATGTCTGCATGCTTGGCGGCGAGGTCCGCGAGCCGCGCAAGCTGATCCCGCGGGCGATTCTGGTATCCATCCCGCTCGTCGCCCTGCTCTACATCGGGCTGAACCTCGCGATCCTCGGCGTGCTGCCGTGGCAGCAGGCGATGAAGAGCCAAGCGGTGGTCGCCGATTTCATGAGCGCGATCTACGGCCCGATCGGCGGCATCACCGTCGCGATCCTAATCCTGATCGCCAGCTGGGGATCCGCGCTGGTCATGCTGCTCGGCTATTCGCGCGTACCCTATGCCGCCGCGGCGGAAGGCGAGTTCTTCGCGCCGTTCGCCAAATTGCATCCCAAGGGCGGCTTCCCCGCCGTGTCGCTGCTGTTCATGGGCATCGCCTCCGCGATAGCCTCGGTCGTATCGCTCGAAAACCTGATCGCGGTGCTGATCGTCGTGCAGATTCTGTTCCAATATACCGCGCAATGCTTCGCGGTGGTCGCACTGCGCCGCCAGAAGCGTGCCGACGCCGGAAGCGTATTCAGAATGCCGCTCTATCCGCTGCCAATCGTCGTCACGCTGATTGGCTGGCTGTTCATCGTCGGCACCAGCCGCCCGATCCATATCGTCGCGGCATTCGGGATGATGGCGCTGGGCGCAATCGTCTTCCTCGCGCTCGCCCGCCGTGAATCGCGCTGGCCGTTCGACCCCCGCCTGGCAGTCGCAGCATGACAACGCCCAAGCCAAAATACGACGTCGCCGTTGTCGGCGAGATCTATGTCGACCATGTCTTCAGCGGCTTCGCATCCTGGCCAAAACCGGGCGAGGAAGTCGTCACCGACGCCTATGTCCGCGCGATGGGCGGCGGTGCGGCGGCAACGGCGTGCGGCTTGGCCAAGCTCGGCCGCACCGTCGCACTCGTCGGTCTTGTCGGCGCCGACGACCGCGACTGGTTTGCGACCGGTCTCGCGAAGTACGGAGTCGCCGCGGACGGGCTGGTCGTCGGCGACGGCGCGACCGGCACGACGATCAGCGTCTCCACCGCCGAGGACCGCTCGTTCTTCACGCACATCGGCGTCAACCACCAGGTCGGCGCGCTGTGTGCCGGCGCCGGGCTGGCCGTGCTGCAACAGGCGCGTCATGTCCATTTCGCGATGCCGCTGCCACGCGACGTCGCCGATGTCGTTCTGCCGGTGCTCGCCGCGGCGGCTATCACAACCTCGCTAGACATGGGTTTCCAGCCGGCATGGCTCGGTGACCCGGCCAACCGGCCGACGCTCGCCGCGATCGACCATCTGCTCCCGAACGAGAAGGAGGCGGAACTCCTCTGCGGCAGTGCCGACCCCGCCGCCTTCTTCGAACACGCCGCCACACTGCCGCTCCGCAATCCGATGCTGAAGCTCGGCGTCCGCGGTGCCGCTGCGGTCGAGCACGGCCAGCTCGTCCGCGTCGCCCCCCCGTCGGTCGTCGCGGTCGATGCGACCGGTGCGGGCGATGCGTTCGACGCAGGCTTTATCGACGCGCTGCTCGACGGGGGCAACGCCGCCGCCCGCCTGCAACGCGGCTGTATCACCGGTGCCTTGTCGACCCGCAAGCCGGGCGCGCTCGCCGCCATTCCCGATCGTCACGAACTCCGGAGCATCCATGACCGTACCTACTGACCGCAAGCTGACGTTGATCGGCGGCGGTGGCGTCCGCACCCCCCTCGTCACCTTCGGCGTCAATGAAGCGGCCGAGGCGCTCGGCGCGCGCGAGCTGGTCCTGTGGGATCCCGATTCCGACCGGCTGTCGATCATGGCGGCGCTCGGCCGCGCGATCGTCAAGCAGGAGGGCGGCAGCCTGATCGTGCGCGAGGCGTCCTCGATCGAGGACGCGGTCGAGGGCGCGTCGTTCGTGATGAACAGCATTCGCGTCGGCGGCATCACCGGCCGCGCGGCAGACGAGCGCAAGGCGATCGAGCACGGCTATCCGGGTCAGGAGACGACCGGCCCGGCGGGTGCGGCAATGGCGATGCGCACCGTGCCGATCGCGATCGAGCAGGCACAGCTGGTGGAAAGGCTGAGCCCCGATGCGTGGATCGTCAACTTCACCAATCCGGCGGGTTTGATCACGCAGGCGATCTCGAACCACACCAACGCCAAGATCGTCGGCATCTGCGACACGCCGACCGAGCTGTTCCACAACATCGCGCATGCGCTGGGCGCGACGCTGGCGGATGTCGAATGCGACTATGTCGGGCTCAACCATCTCGGCTGGGTGCGCGGCATCCGCCTCCACGGCGAGGACGTGTTCGACCGCGTACTCGAAGACGATGCGGTGCTCGACAAGCTCTATTCCGCGCCGGTGTTCGACAAGGCGATGATCCGCGCGCTACGGCTGATCCCGACTGAATATCTGTTCTTCTATTACGAACGCCGCCGCGCGCTCGCCAACCAGTGCAAGCACGGATCGAGCCGCGGCACCGAGGTCGAGACGCTCAACGTCGAGCTGATCGCGACATTGCGTGATCGCCTCGGCGCAGACGACGGGCCCGGCGCGATCACCGCGTACGCCGCCTATCTCAACCGCCGTTCGGGCTCGTACATGAAGCTCGAGGCGGAGGGCGGCTCCGCGTTCCACCCGGACTCCACGTTCGACATCGATCCGTTCCGCGTCGCCAGCGGCTATCACAAGATCGCGATCGACGTGATGAGCGGACTGACCGGCGCGGTGCCCGCGACGATCGTCGTCAACACGCGCAACCTCGGCGCGATCCCCGGCCTGCCCGACCGCGACATCGTCGAGACGTCGTCGCGGATCGAACGCGACAGCATCACGCCGCTGCCGATCGCGCCCCTGCCCGATCCCGCGATCGGCCTGGTCCACGGCATCAAGGCATATGAGCGCGCCGCGATCGAGGCGGCGTTGACCGGCGAGCGCCCGACCGCGCGGAAGGCGTTGCTGATCCACCCGGCGATCGGCGAATGGGACCCGACCGGCGCACTGCTCGCGGACCTGCTCGACCCGACCTGCCAGCATTGCTGAGACCGTGATGGCCACCCCGCCTGTACTGGCCGCGCCGAGGCAATCCGCGATCGATCGGTGGAGCTTTGCGGGCGAGGTGGTTTTCACGGAGACTTTTTCGAGATGAGCGCGCCCACGAGACGCAGCGTTCTCGCAGGCTCCGCTGCGCTCGGCGGCCTTGCCGTCGGCGGTATCGCGTCGCCGATCGCCGCCGCCTCGACCCAGGCACACGATACGCCCCGCGCGCGCCTATCACTCGACGATGGCTGGCGCTTTCACGAGGGCGATATAGCGTTTCCGCCGATCCTCGACCACGAGGCCGCCTATGCCAACGCCAAGGCCGGCAATGCGACGGGGGCCGCAGCGAGCGATTACGATGACGGCGACTGGCCGCGGGTAACGATCCCGCACGACTGGGCGCTCGGCCAGCCGTTCGACCCGGCACAGAACATCGACCAGGGATTCCGCCGCCGTGGCATCGGCTGGTATCGCCGCACCTTCGCGCTCGATTCGACCGATCGCGACCGCCACCTCGAATTGCAGTTCGATGCGATCGCGACGCATGCCACGGTCTGGATCAACGGTACGCTTGCGCACCGGAGTTTGAGCGGCTTCACCGGTTTCACGATCGATCTCGGGCCGTTCGCGCTGTTCGGCGACGATCTCAACACGATCGCGATCCGCGTCGATGCGGACGCCACCGAAGGCTGGTGGTATGAAGGCGCCGGGCTGTACCGCCATGCCTGGCTCGTGAAGCGCGGCGCGGTCCACATCGTCACCGACGGGGTCCACGCCGATCCGCGCAACGACGGCGACAGCTGGCGCGTGCCGGTCGCCGTGTCGCTTGCTAACGGGCTTGCTCGCACCGCCGGCGTGACGGTCGAAGCCACGCTGTTCGACCCCGCCGGCCACCCGATCGCGCGGGCAGAGACGACCGTCACGATCGCCGCAAACGCCGAAGCCGTGGCGCATGTATCGCTTCCGATCGCGATGCCGCAGCCCTGGTCGCCCGATACGCCCACGCTCTACCGGGTCATAATGCGCCTGATCCAAGATGGCCGCGTCGAGGATGCGACCGACACCGCGATTGGTTTCCGCACGCTGCGGTTCGACGCGGCGCGCGGCTTCTTCCTCAACGGCCAGCCGCTGAAGATCAAAGGCGTGTGCGCGCATCAGGATCATGCCGGCGTCGGCGTAGCGGTGCCCGACAGCCTGTGGGATTACCGCCTGCGCAGGCTGAAGGCGATGGGTGCCAACGCGCTCCGCTGCGCACACAATCCACCCGCCGCCGAACTGCTCGATGCCGCCGACCGGCTCGGCATCATGGTGATGGACGAGCACCGCGAACTCAGCGCCGCCGATGACACGCTCGACCGCCTCGGCTGGCTGATCCGCCGCGACCGCAATCACCCCAGCATCATCCTGTGGTCGCTGTGCAACGAGGAATCGCTGCAATCGAGCGCGGTCGGCGTCGCAATGATCCGGCGGATGAAGGCGGTGGTGCGCGCGCTCGACGACAGTCGCCCAATTACGGCGGCGCTGAACGGCGCAATGTTCGCGGCCCCCAACATCGCCGACGAACTCGACGTCGTCGGCTTCAACTACGGCACCGCGCAGTATGACCGCTATCACGCCGCCTATCCCGACCGGCCGCTGCTGAGTTCGGAGGACACGTCGGCGTACATGACCCGCGGCGCCCTGCGCACCTATCGCGCCGCGCACGTCCTCGCCGACGACGACAGCGAACATGCCGGCTGGGGATTGAGCCACCGCGCAGCCTGGGCATCGATCGCGACGCGGCCGTTCATCGCCGGCGGGTTCGTGTGGACCGGCTTCGATTATCGCGGCGAGCCGACCCCGTTCGACTGGCCGAGCGTCGGCGCGTCGTTCGGCGCGATGGACCAATGCGGGTTCGCCAAGAGCGCCTTTCACATCCGCCGCGCGCTGTGGAGCGACGCGCCCGTCATCGAACTCTCGCCGCACTGGACCTGGCCGGGTCTTGAGGGCCAGCCGATCACGGTAATGGTGATCACTAATGCCGAGCGCGTCGTGTTGCGGCTGAATGGCCGTCCGGTCGCCGACCTCCCGGTCGATCGGTTCGCGATGGCGAGCGTCACCTTACCCTATGCCCCCGGCCGTCTTGAGGCGATCGGCTACCGCGGCGGCCGCGCGGTTGCGCACTGCAGGGTCGACACCGCGGGGCCTGCCGTCGCCCTGCGCCTGATGCCCGATCGCGGCACGCTGGCCGGTGATGGCTGCGACGCGGTGCCGGTGACGGTCGAGGCGTTCGACACGAAGGGACGTGCGGTGTCGGTCGCCCAGACCGCGATCTGCTTCACGATCGACGGCGGCACGATCCTCGGCGTGGGCAACGGCGATCCCAACAGCCATGAAAGCGACTTGCCCTCTGCCGCCGGACGCACCGCGACGCGCCGCCTGTTCAACGGGCTGGCACAGGTGCTCGTGCATTCCGGGGCGGGATCGCGCCTGGTACTGACCGCAGAGGCCGACGGACTGAAGACCGCGCGCCTGCCGCTGGTGGTCGTACCGAAGGCGCGCGCCACCGTTGCCGAGCGGGACGGCCGCCAGAGCCTGACCGAATGGCGACAGGCGCCGCCTTCGGCCACGCTTCCCGATCTCGACCGGCCGATTGTGGAAGGCGACATGAACAGCTGGGCGTGGCTGAAACCCGGATCGACCGAGACCGGTGGCCCGGCTGCCCGCTACATCCTGTTCCGGGTCGCGTTCACACCCCGCCGCGCGGTCGCCGCCAAGGGCGGGCAGGTCGTCTTCGCCGCGGTCGCGGGCGCAGCGCAGATCTGGCTCGACGGGCGGCTGTTGGTCACCAAGACCGACCCGGCAACCGCGCGCGTGATCGTGCCGCTGCCCGCCGGACTGCGCGAGCATGTCCTGCAACTGCTGTTCGATACCGGCGGCCGCGCAGTCCCGTTCGGCCTCGCCGGCACCGTCACCGTCGCCTGAGCCACCGCTTCACACCGCTCTACACCGCTACCCGCACAGAAAGCCTCGCCTTGTCCCGCTCCGTGTCCCTTGGATCAGCCCCTCGCGCCATTCCCGTCGGTCTCGTCCACCTCGCGCTCGCGATGGGCGGGTTCGCGATCGGCACCACCGAATATGCGACGATGAGCCTGCTCCCGTCCTTTTCCGCCGGGCTGCACGTCGACGAGCCGACCGCCGGCCATGTCATCAGCGCCTATGCGCTGGGCGTCGTGGTCGGCGCGCCGGCGCTCGCGGTCATCGCTAGCCGGTTCAGCCGGCGCACTGTGCTGATCGCGCTGATGCTGCTGTTCGCGGTCGGCAACGGGCTCAGCGCGCTTGCCCCCGACTACAGCGCGATGCTGGTGTTCCGCTTCGTCAGCGGGCTGCCGCACGGCGCCTATTTCGGCATCGCCTCGCTGGTCGCCGCCTCGCTCGTTCCGCACGGGCAACGCACCCAGGCGGTCGCCCGTGTGATGCTGGGGCTGACCGTCGCGACGATCGTCGGCGTGCCGTTCGCCAATGCGCTGGGGCAGATGCTTGGCTGGCGCTGGGGCTTCGGGATCGTCGCGATCATCGCCGCCGCGACCGCCGCGGCGATCGCGCTGGTCGCACCGCACGACGTTCCCGACCGGACTAGCCATCCGCTCGCCGAACTGCGCGTGCTGCGCGATCGTCGGATTTGGCTGACGCTGGCGATCGGCGCGATCGGCTATGGCGGGCTGTTCGCGGTCTACACCTACCTCGCCTCGACGCTGCTCGACGTCACCCACGTATCGAAGGCGACCGTACCGGCGGTGCTCGCGGTATTCGGGATCGGCATGACGCTCGGCAATGTGATCGTGCCCCGGTTCGCCGACCGCGCGCTGATGCCGACCGCAGGCGCGCTGCTGGTCTGGAGCGCGGTAATGTTGTCGTTATATTCGCTGGCGGCGGGGTCGCTATGGACGATCACGCTGGCGGTCTTCGCGATCGGCCTTGGCGGTGGTCTCGGCACGGTGCTCCAGACTCGGTTAATGGACCTGGCCAAGGAAGGCCAAGGGCTGGCCGCAGCGCTCAACCATTCGGCGTTTAACTTCGCCAACGCGCTTGGTCCTTGGGCGGGCGGTCTCGCGATCACCGCAGGTTTCGGTTGGACCGCGAGTGGCTGGGTGGGCAGCCTACTCGCACTCGGCGGACTGGCGATCTGGTCGGTCGCGTGGGGATCTGACCGCAAAACTGCTGTGCACGAGCAACCAAACGGAGCGTCAGTATCGATCCGCTGATCTCGCGTGTCACGGTTGACTGTCCGCCCGTTACAAAGATCGTCCAATATAATTGCTCAGCCTTAGCGACCCAGAAGCGGACGCTTTGCGTGTCCAACAGCCTACCCAGCTTCGGTCATTCGTTCATCGCGAACGATTACGCCTTCGATTACGCGGAACGGTACTCTCTGGTTACGCACCTCACTAGCTGCGCACGCCCGTTCAACGTTCGGTTCTCTCTCAACGCGGCGATCCCGATCGAGCGAATCCCCGACTGGATCGAGTTGCTAACCGGCTTGGACTGCTCGTCCTACTGCCCGTATAATGGCAAAGAGCCATGCACAAAAATGGCGTTCGGGAGAGTGTGGACGTGGCGATTTACGAGCATGACGCGAAGCCGCTCGGCGGCAAGCCGACCAGGGTTCGGTACGGCATTATCGCGCTGATCTTCATCATCACGTCGCTCAACTATGCGGATCGTTCGACCTTTTCGATCGCCGGCAGTGCGGCATCGCACGATCTTGGCATCTCGACCGTGCAGACCGGCTTCATCCTGTCGGCCTTCGCCTGGGCCTATGTGCTCGCGCAGATCCCGGGCGGGTTGCTGCTCGATCGGTTCGGGACGCGGCGGGTCTATGCCGGCGCTATCGCGATCTGGTCACTGCTGACCGCGATGCAGGGGCTAGCGGGACTGGTCGCGCTCCCCGTACTGGCGATGCTGTTCGCGTTGCGCTTCATGGTCGGCGTTGCCGAGGCGCCGTCGTTTCCCGGCAATGCTCGGCTCGTCGCTGCGTGGTTTCCCGGCAGCGAGCGCGGCACCGCATCGGCCGTGTTCAACTCCGCGCAGTATTTCTCGCTGGTGGTGTTCGCGCCGCTGATGGGCTGGCTGGTCCACGAGCATGGCTGGCGCAGCGTGTTCTGGGTGATGGGCGCGCTCGGGCTGGTCGCGACTGCGGTGTTCTGGCTGTTCATCCGTAGCCCGGTCCGCCATCCCCGCATCAACGCCGCCGAACTCGCGCTGATCGAGGCGGGCGGCGGACTGATCCACATGGAGGAAGGTGCTGGCGTGAAGCAGGTGTTCAGCTGGCACAATGTCCGCCAGCTGCTCGCCAACCGGATGCTGCTCGGCATCTATCTCGGTCAATATTGCATCAATGTGCTGACCTATTTCTTCGTGACGTGGTTCCCGATCTACCTCGTCAAGGAACGCGGTTTGAACATCATGGAGGCGGGAATCGCCGCCGCTGCGCCGGCGCTGTGCGGGTTCGTCGGTGGACTGGTCGGTGGGTATCTGTCGGACACGCTGCTGCGCCGCACCGGCTCGCTCGACATCGCGCGGAAGACGCCGCTGGTGATCGGCATGCTGCTCGCGACGCTGATCATCGCGTGCGTGTTCGTCGAGGCGGAATGGCTGGTCATCACGCTGATGGCGGTCGCGTTCTTCGGCAAGGGCGTGGCCTCGCTCGGCTGGGCGGTGATGTCCGACGTCGCGCCGCGCGAACTGTCGGGGGTGGCGAGCGGGATCTTCAACATGTTCGGCAACGTGGCGGGGATCGTCACGCCGATCGTGATCGGGTTCATCGTTGCCGGGACCGGATCGTTCGACGGCGCGCTGGTGTTCGTCGGGCTGCACTGCCTGCTGACGATCTTCGCGTTCCTGGTGGTGGTGGGGCCGATCAAGCGGGTCGAGCTTAAGGCGTAAGACGCTTTAGCGCGGTATCCAACTGATTGTACCGGCTTCGGCGGTCTGAACTGCGACCGCACCAAAAACTATCCGTCACCCCGGACTGGTTCCGGGGTCAACGGTCCCGCGAACCAATCCCTTTAAATGATGCGGCACCCTGAATGCCGGAACTAGCCCGGCCTGACGGAGAATGTAGCCGCGTGCCGACTGACGATCGGTCCTAACCGAGCGTATCGAGGCAGAGCTGGCGCATCGGGGACAGCGCCGGGTTCGAATTGTCGCGGCGCCATGCCATCACCAGCTCGACCGGGTTTTCCGGTTCGGTCTGGATCGTGCGGAACTGGACGTCGGTCATGTGCAGGCTGGTTGCCGCCTGCGGCACGATCGCCGCGGCGAGCCCGGCGCGGACCAGACCTAGCATCGAATGGATCTGCGTGACGTGCTGGACATAGTCGGGCTCGGCGCCCGCTTCTGCGAACAGCTTCAGCAGCATCTCGTGGAAATAGCCGGCGCCCTGCCGCGCGTACATGATCAGCGGCAGGCCGTCGAAATCGGCGGGGACGAGCACGCCCCTCGCCTGCCGCGGATCGCCCGCGGGTAGCGCGGCAATCAAAGGTTCACGCAGGACGCAGACCGACTCGAACTCGTGGCGATCGATCGGCGGGCGGACGAACGCGACGTCGATCAGCCCGGTGACGAGCGCGTCGACCTGTTCGGACGTGACCATCTCGCGCAGTTCGAGCGCGATGTTGGGGAGCCGCGCGATCGCCTGCGCGACGATCCGCGGCATCAGGTCGTAGCCCGACACCGCGGTGAAGCCGATCACGACGCGCCCCGCATCGCCGCGCGCCACGCGCCTTGCGGATAAGGCTGCGCTTTCCGCAAGGCGGAGGATACGGCGCGCCTCGATAAGGAACGCACTGCCCGCGGGTGTCAGCCGCACCTGGCGGCTGGTCCGTTCGAGCAGCATCACGTCGAGGATGCGTTCGAGCAACTGGATCTGTCGGCTGAGCGGCGACTGCGTCATGTTGAGACGCTGCGCCGCGCGGCCGAAATGCAGTTCATCGGCCGCTGCGACGAAACAGCGGAGCTGGCTGAGGTCGAACATGGCCGACATCTATAGAGTGCCGGCCACTAGAATGTCACGCCGCGCGCTTGACCGCGGCGGGCGTTGCCTTGGCGATCAGCACGGCGAGATCGCGCTCCTCGTCCGTGGTCAGATCGGTCAGTGGGGTACGCACCGGCCCGGCATCGCGGCCGACGACGCGCATGCCCGCCTTGACGATCGACACTGCATAGCCGCGGCTGCGGTTGCGGATCGCGATATAGGGCAGCACGAAATCGCGCAGTTCGGTCTGCACCTTGGCATGATCGCCGGCGCGCACCGCCTTGTAGAAGTCGAGCGCCCATTCGGGCATGAAGTTGAAGATCGCCGACGAATAGGTCGTGACGCCCATCGTCAGATACGGCGTCGCGAACGTCTCCGCGGTCGGCAGGCCACCGATATAGGTGAGCCGGTCACCCATCCGCGAATGGACCCGCGCCATCAACTCGATGTCGCCGACGCCGTCCTTGTAGCCGACCAGATTGGCGTTGCGCTCACATAGCCGCGCCAGCGTCTCGTCGTTCACGATCGCGTTGTCGCGGTTGTAGACGATCACCGCGAGCCCGGTCGACTTGCACACCGCATCGATATGCGCGGCGAGGCCTTCCTGGTTGGACGTGGTCAGATAGGGCGGCAGCAACAGCAGCCCGTCCGCGCCGACCCGCTCGGCACCGCGTGCGATCTCGCAGGCGATCGCGGTGCCATAGCCGCAGCCCGAGATCACCGGGAGCTTGCCCTTGGCCTCGGCGACGGCTGCGGCGACGACGTCGACGACTTCGGTCGGGGTCAGCGAGAAGAACTCGCCCGTACCGCCGGCTGCAAACAACCCGGCCAGCTCATGCTCGAGCATCCAGGCGCAATGCGCGCGATACGGATCTTCGAGGAACGCGCCCGCTTCGTCGAAATGCGTGACCGGGAACGACAGCAACCCGCCGCCGATCGTCTTCGCCACGTCTGTAGGACCAAATGCCATTCTATGCTGCCTCCCCTGCCGCGCCGAACCTTGTCCGCCGGCGCTGGATCACTGATCACCGGGTCTATGGCAGGGGTATCATGCGGTCCATTCCAAAGGCGCAATCGATCGATGCCGTGGTTAGCATGATTCAGCATCTGCCAGTCGCGACGACGCTTAAGCAGCAGTGTCTGGTATCAAACGCGATGGAATCACCATTCGTCTGGTCCCGAATTGCATCGAACGATCCAGGATTGGCAATGGAATTCGGTCCAGTCCGGATGCAATAGGCATCGTCCGGGCCAGAGATGCCCGGACCGGACGGACGGAAACATCTGCCGCCGAAATCGAGGGGAGGACTGGATGCATCGTCGCACGTTCATGCTGGGCACCGGTGCCGCCGCTTCGCTGTCGGTGATCGGCGAGGCCGCAGAGGCGCAGACCCGCCAGACGCAGTCGCGCCGCCGGGCGACGCCGCCCGCCGCGAGCCAGTACCGCATGAAACTGGGCTGCCAGAGCATGCCGTCCACCGACGCGCATTTCGAAGTGTTCGCACGCTACGGCGTCCGCAACATCTCCGCGCGCGCCACGGTCGCCGATGGGCGGATGTATCCGACCGTCGCCGAACTCACGGCGCTGAAACAGATGGCGGAGCGCCACGGGCTGAGCCTCGACATGCTCGAACCCGAAATCCTCAACTCGACGCATATCGACCGCGAGAAGCACCCCGGCATCATGCTCGGCCAGGACCCTGACCGCGAGCGCGAGATCGAGGCCTTCGCGACCACGTTGAGCAACTGCGCCGCGGTCGGCATCCCGTGCGTCAAATATAACATGAGCCTGCTCGGCGTGCTCCGCACCGCGCCCGTCGAGGGTCGTGGCGGCTCGAAATATTTCGGCTGGGATCTGGCAAAGGCCAAGCCACCGACCCGGCTGACCCGCGCAGGGCGGGTCGACGCGACCCAATTCTGGAAGCGCATCACCTATTTCCTCGACCGGATCGTGCCGATCGCCAACGAGACCAAGGTACGGATCGCCTGCCACCCGCAGGATCCCGGCACACCGCCCGGCGGCTATCAGGGGATCGATAACGTGCTCGGCACGATCGACGGCCTCAAGCGCTTCGTGCTGATCAACGAGAGTCCGTATCACGGCCTCAATTTCTGCCAGGGTTCGGTATGCGAGAACCTGACCGATCCGGCCAACCAGGTCTTCGACGTGATCCGCTGGTTCGGCGAGCGAAAGAAGATCTTCAACGTCCATTTCCGCAACATCCACGGCGCGCGCAACAAGTTCAACGAGACGTTCCCGGACGAGGGCGACATCGACATGGTCCGCGCGCTGCGCACCTATGCCGAGGTCGGCTATGACGGGATGATCATGCCCGATCACGTGCCGGGGATGCACGACCCGCTGGTCGTCGACGGCAAGCCCGTCTGGACGCCGCGCGCCGAGAATTTTGCATTCTGTTACGGATACATACGCGGACTGCTGCAGTCCGCGCAACGATCGGCCTGAAGGCCTTCACATACATAACGGCGGGCTGAAGCGCGTCACCCAGGGGAGGAATATCATGATCAACCGCAAGACCGCATTCGGCGGCGCCTCGGCGCTCGCCATGATGATCGCCGGCACCGCCGCCGCACAAGTCCAGACGCAGCCACAGCCGGCCGTCCCTGCCGCATCGCCCTCGGCCAGCGTCACCGCCGACGGCACCTCGCCTGCCGCCGATACCGGCGCGGCGCAGATCAGCTCGGCCGGCCCCGCCCCCAGCGAGACCGCCGACGCGGACATCGTCGTCACCGGCAGTCGCATCCCCGCCAACGGCTTCGGCGCGCCCACGCCGGTCACCGTCGCCAGCGCGACGCAGCTCAACGCCGCCGTGCCGACCACGCTCGGCGAGGCGCTGAAGCAGCTCCCCGCGCTTTCCTCCTCGGTCGGTCCGCGCGGCGCGCAGACGTCGAGCGGCCAGGGCGGTGCGTATCTCAACCTGCGCAACCTCGGCCCGACGCGCACGCTGACATTGTTCGACGGTCGCCGTTTCATCCCCAACGACGGTAGCGGCCAGGTCGACACCAACCTGTTCCCGCAGGCGTTGGTCGAGCGCGTCGAGGTCGTCACCGGCGGTGCGTCTGCGGCGTATGGCTCGGATGCGGTCGGCGGCGTCGTCAACTTTATCATCAACAAGAAGTTCACTGGGCTGACCGGCACGATCCAGGGCGGCGTCACCACATACGGCGACAATGCCGAGCAGAAATACGAGCTCGCCTACGGCACGCCGTTCGCCGGGGGCCGCGGCCATTTCCTGATCAGCGGCGAATTCTTCCGTAACGAAGGCGTCGAGGATCGCCTGAGCCGGAGCTATTCGCGCAAAAGCTGCCAGCCGATCGCCCTCCCCGCCGGTTCGGCCACGTCACGCGAATTCGCCTGCGACGTGCGCGTCGCCAACGCGACCTTCGGCGGACTCATCACCGGCCCGACGGCGTTCCGCGGCACGACCTTCGACGCAAGCGGACAGCCGATCCCGTTCATCTACGGCACCAGCCTGACCAACTCGACGATGATCGGCGGCAGCGGCCCCCGTCCGCAGTTCGCACCGCTGATCTCCGAGCTCGAAAAGCACATCGCCTATACGCGGGCGAGCTATGACCTGACCGACAGCGTGACGATCTTCGGGGAAGGCAATTACGGCAAGACACACAATGATTATCAGGTCGGGTCGTACAGCAACCAGATCGGCACCACCGCGCTCGTGATCCGTCGCGACAACGCCTATCTGCCGACCAGCATCCGCGACCGCATGACCGCGCTCGGCACGCAGACGTTGACAATGGGGCGGTATGACGACGATCTGCCGCGCACGCAGGTGAACGCCGACAACGAGACGATTCGCGGCGTGCTGGGCCTCGAAGGCACGGTGTTCGGCGGGCTGAAGTGGAACACCTATGTCGAGGCGGCGCGCAACGATCGCCATCTCGCGCTCAAGAACGACCTCATCCAGCAGAATTACGTCAACGCCGCCGATGCGGTCGTGAACCCGGCGAACGGCCAGATCGTCTGTCGCTCGACGCTGACCACGCCCGGCAATGGCTGCGTGCCGGTCAACGTGTTCGGCTTCCATGCGCCGACCGACGCCGCGCGGAACTACGTCACCGGCACCAACACCGCCGATCAGCGCTTCAAGGAATTCGTCGCGGCGGGCTCGATCGCGGGTTCCGCGTTCCAGAACTGGGCGGGCGATGTCGGCTTCGCGGCGGGCCTCGAATACCGCAAGCAGAGCTTCAACCAGACCGTCGACGCGCTGTCGGAGGCGTTCAATCCGGTCACCAATGCCGAGGGCGCGTACCGCGTCGGCAATGCCAAGGCGCAGAGCGGCGAATATGAGGTCACCGAAGGCTTCCTCGAAGTCGACGTGCCGCTGCTCCGCAACGTCAATCTGTTCAAGGCGCTCGACTTCAACGGTGCGGTGCGGCGCACGCATTATACCACCAGCGGGTCGGTGACGACGTGGAAGGCGGGCCTCACCTGGGCGATAAACGACGAACTGCGCTTCCGCGGCACGCGCTCGCGCGATATCCGCGCGCCCAGCCTGTACGAGCTGTTCCAGCGCGGCACGACCAGCTTCCAGCCGCAGGTTTTCGACCGCGCGACCAACAGCACCGCGACCAACGTGCGCTCGGTCGTGCTGGGCAACCTCAATTTGACGCCCGAAGTCGCGAAGACCACGACGTTCGGCGCGGTCTATTCGCCGTCGTTCCTGCGCGGGTTCAACGCCTCGATCGATTTCTACGACATCCGAATCAAGGACGCGATCGCCTCGCTGTCGTTCCAGCAGACGCTCGACGACTGCTTCAACGGCAGTTCGGCGAGCTGTGCGTTCGTCCGCCGCAATGATGCGGGCCAGCTAATCCAGATCGATCTGGTGACGCAGAACCTCGCCGCGTTCGACACCCGCGGCATCGATTTCGAGATGAGCTATAAATCGCGTATCGCGACCGACGCGAACCTGTCGCTGCGGCTGCTCGGCAATTATGTCGATCGCTATATCCAGCGCACGCCCAACGTCGTCGCGGTCGATCGCGCCGGCCAGATCGGCACCGCGCCGCACTGGCGGATGACCGGGCAGGTTCAGCTCGACGCCAAGCCGTTCAGCGTCTTCACGCAAGGCCGCTTCATCGGCGGCGGCGCGTACGACAAGGGCACCGTGCCGACCGATCTGGCGCAGCGCCACTTCAACGGCCAGCTGCTGGTCGACACGCGGATCGGCTACAAGCTGCCGATGGGAGGCGACGTCGAGACGTATCTGAGCGTCACCAACGTCTTCAACCAGCTGATCAACCCGTATGTCTCAAACGGCCCGTCGGGCGTCCAGGACTTCGACTCGATCGGCCGCACCTTCCGCGCCGGCGTACGCTTCACGTTCTGACCTTACTATCCTCCCCCAAAAAGGGGAGGATTGCAGGGGCGAATACCGGCCGGCGTGACCCCGAATACTGGAGCCAAGACGCATGAATGCAACCCTGTTCCGCGGCGTCCTGGTCGGCGCGCTCGCCGGCCTGTTGTTCGGGTTCGACACCGCGGTGATCGCCGGCACGACCGAAGGCATCCGCACCGCTTTCGGCCTCGATGCGGCGGGGGTCGGCATCACCGTCTCCAGCGCGCTCTGGGGTACGCTCGCCGGCGCATTGCTCGCAGGCGTGCCCGGCGATCGCTACGGCGCGCGGACGTCGCTGAAGGTCATCGCGCTGATCTACCTGGTCTCCGGCATCGGCTGTTTCGCCGCGTGGAACTGGGGATCGCTGCTCGCCTTCCGCGTGCTCGCCGGGTTCGCGGTCGGCGCATCGTCGGTGCTGGCCCCGGTCTACATCGCCGAGATCGCGCCGGCCGAAAAGCGCGGCATGATGGTCGGGGCGTTCCAGCTTAACATCGTGCTCGGCATCCTGGTGGCCTATCTCAGCAACGCGATCGTCACCGGCATGGATCTGGGCGCGCTCGACTGGCACGTGAAGTTCGGCGTCACCGCATTGCCGGCGCTGCTGCTGCTGGTGATGATGTTCACGATCCCCGACAGCCCGCGCTGGCTCGCAGCCCGCGGTCGTGAAGCCGAAGCCGAAGCTGTGCTCCAGTCGCTCGGCGTGGCGGATCCGGCCGCCGACATCGCCAGCTATCGCCAATCCAACGTCGCCGCCGCCGCGCGTAAGCCCCGCCTCAGCTGGGCGCGGCACCGTCGCCCGATCCTGCTCGCGTTCGGGATCGCCTCGTTCAACCAGCTCTCCGGCATCAACGCGATCCTCTATTACCTCAACGACATCTTCGCCGCCGCCGGGTTCGACAGCGTCTCGGCGGACCGCCAGGCGATCGTGATCGGTGCGTGCAACCTGTTCTTCACCGCGCTCGCGCTGACCGTGATCGACAGGATCGGCCGCAAGACGCTGTTGCTGATCGGTGCGGCGGGTCTCACCGTCATGCTGTCGGGCGTCGCCTATGTGTTCCTCAGCGGCCAGCATCAGGACATGCTGTTGTGGCTGCTGATCGGCTTCATCGCCTTCTTCGCCTTCTCGCAGGGCGCGGTCATCTGGGTGTATATCAGCGAGATCTTCCCGACCGACGTGCGTTCGCGCGGGCAGAGCCTGGGCTCGTCGACGCACTGGTTCATGGATGCGATCATCGCGATGGCGTTCCCGCTGGTCGCCGCCTATTCACGCGGCGCACCATTCATCCTGTTCGCAGGCATGATGGCGCTCCAGTTCGCGGTGGTCCTCGCGTTCTTCCCCGAAACCAAGCGCCGTTCGCTCGAAGCGATCGAGACCGCATTGTGAGCGCCTCGCGGCTGCTGATCGCCAGCCTGCTAGCACTGGCAGCAACGCCCGCGCTGGGTCGCGACGGCGCGCTCGACCCGGGCATGCGCAATCCGCTGCTGCCCGGCTATTTCGCCGACCCGTCGATCGTCCATGATGGGGACGAGTGGTTCGTCTTCGCGACGATCGATCCGTGGGGCGCCGACACACTCGGCCTGTGGCGCTCGCGCAACTTCCGCGGCTGGACCTTCGAGACGCCGAACTGGCCGACCAAGGCCGCCGCGACCAGCCCGACGTCAGGCAAGAGCAAGGTCTGGGCACCCTCGGTCGTGAAGGGTCGCGACGGCAAATTCTGGATGTACGTGTCGGTCGGCAGCGAGATCTGGGTCGGCAGCGCGGATCGTCCCGCCGGCCCGTGGCGCGATGCCAATGGCGGCAAGCCGCTGATCCCGCGCAACTTCCGCCCAGGCCTGCACATGATCGACGCCGAGGCGTTCGTCGACGACGACGGCCAGGCCTATCTCTACTGGGGATCGGGGCTGAACTGGGTCAACGGCCACTGCTTCGTGGTGAAGCTCAAGCCCGACATGGTGACGTTCGACGGCGAACCCCGCGACGTCACCCCGCCGCACTATTTCGAAGCCCCGTTCTTGCTGAAGCGTGGCGGGCGATATTTCCTCACCTACTCCTTCGGCAACACGACCAAGGATACGTACCAGCTGCGCTATGCGGTCGGCAGCTCGCCGATGGGGCCTTTCAGCGAAGTGTCGGATCAGCCGCTGCTCGCTACCGATGCGAAGCGGCAGATCATCAGCCCCGGCCATCACGCGATCTTCAGCGCGGGGGGCGAAGATTTCGTCCTTTACCACCGGCAGGCGCTACCGTTCACGCCAGTCCGTGACATGGTGCTGCGCCAGGTCGCGGTCGATCGCCTCGCCATCTCGGGCGACCGGCTCGCGATCGTCCCCACGCATCGTGGCGCAGATGTTCCCGGCACCGCGACGCGGCGATCGGGAACGAGGCTTGGCCGGCTGACCGCGTCGGGCTCCGCTGACCCCTCCCATTCCGCTACCGCAGCCAGCGACGACAATTACGCCACCAGTTGGCACTCCAACCCCGGCGCAGCGTGGTTGCAGGCTGATCTTGGCACGGTGAAGGCCATTGACGCGACGACGCTCCGCCCGGCCTACCCAACGGCGACGGTCCGGTTCAGCGTCGAGGCCTCGTTGGACGGCAAGGTCTGGCAACAGATCGCAGCCGAACGCGCCGCCAGTGGTTCGCCAATTACCCTCCCCGCTGTCGCGAAAGCCCGCTTCGTCCGGCTCGTCTTCCCGCAGGGCGCCGACATCCTCGAATGGAATTCGCCGACCCGATGACCTACCGCCCTCTCCTTGCCGCCCTGTTGGTAACCGCCGCGCCCATTACCGCACAGCGGGCGCCGGTCGCCGTCCCGATCCAGCCGCAGGTCTCCGCCGACCGGCCCGATTGGGAGAACCCCGCGGTCTTCGCGATCGGCAAGGAGCGCGCGCGCGCCACCGGCTTCCCGTTCGAAACCCGCGCCGCCGCGCTCGATGGGACGATGGAACGCTCGACGCGGTTCGTGACGCTCGACGGCCAGTGGAAGTTCGCCTTCTCGCCCGACGCCGACAAGGCGCCGAAGGAATTCGCGAACCCTACCTACGACGTGTCGCAGTGGAAGGAGATCAAGGTCCCCGCCGACTGGCAGGCCGAGGGTTACGACCAGGCACGGTTCAACAACGTCACCTACCCCTTCCCCGCCAACCGCCCGCTGATCCCGCACGCCACAAACCCGGTCGGCTCGTACCGCCGCGACGTCGAGGTGCCGCGCGACTGGAGGCGAAGCGACGTCATTCTCCACATCGGCGCGGCGGGCTCGGCCTATTACGTCTGGGTCAACGGCCACAAGGTCGGCTATTCGGAAGACAGCAAGCTGCCGTCCGAGTTCGACGTCGCCCGCTGGATCAAGCCTGGCCGCAACAGCGTCGCGATCCAGGTCTATCGCTGGTCCGACGGGAGCTATCTCGAGGACCAGGATTTCTGGCGCGTGTCGGGGATCGAGCGCTCGGTGTATCTGATGGCCGCGCCGAAAGCCCGGGTTGCCGACACGTTCGTCAAGGCTGGCCTCAGCGCAGACTATACCGACGGCACGCTCGATATCGCGCTCGACCTCACAAACGCAGCGCGCGGTCACACTGTCCGCGCGACCGTGATCGATGGCGACCGCACGTTGCTGACGAAGACCGCGCCTGCGACGGGGGCCAAGCTGTCGCTCACCGGCACGCTGCCCGGCATCCGCGCCTGGACCGCGGAAACGCCCAACCTCTACACGCTGCTCGTCGAACTGCTCGACCGCAAGGGCAACACCGTGCAGGCGACCGCCCGCCACATCGGCTTCCGCACCGTGGCGATCCAGAACGGCCTCGTCACGGTCAACGGCAAGTCGATCACGATCCGCGGCGTCAACCGCCACGAGCATGATCCCGAGACCTTCCACGTCATCTCGCTCGCGTCGATGCGCCGCGATATCGAGCTGATGAAGCTCAACAACGTCAACGCACTACGCACCTCGCACTACCCTAACGACGAACGGCTCTACGACCTCGCCGACGAATACGGCCTCTACGTGATGGACGAGGCCAATATCGAGAGTCACGCGTATATGTCCGCCGCCAACCGCGGCGGACGCACGCCCGAGAGCATCCAGATCGGCTACGACCCCGCCTGGGAAGCCGCGCATGTCAGCCGCGTCGTCAACATGGTCGAGCGCGACAAGAACCATCCCTCGATCATCTTCTGGTCGCTCGGCAACGAAGCCGGCACCGGTCCCAGCTTCGAGAAGGCCGCGGCGGCCGCACGCGCGGTCGATCCGACCCGGTTGATCTCGTATCTCGGCTACAGCCAAATCAACGATTTCAAGCCGAACGCATACGCGGACATCTATGCGCCGATGTACGACAGCCCGGCCAGGATGCTCGACTATGCGCAGCATCCCGAGTTCAAGCAGCCAATGATCCAGTCCGAATACGCCCATATGCAGGGCAATTCCGGCGGCAATTTCAAGGAATATTGGGACGCGATCTACGCCCGGCCCGACCGGTTGCAGGGCGGCTTCATCTGGGACTGGGTCGACCAGTCGATGTATCGGTACACGAAGGACGGCCGGCGGTACTGGGGCGATGGCGGCGAATACGGCCCCAACCCCGGCGGCGAGATCGAATTCGGCGACGGGCTACTCAACCCCGACCGCACCCCGCATCCACAGCTGTTCGAGGTGCAGAAGGTGTACGCACCGGTCCAGTTCACCGCAGTCGATGCGGTCGCGGGGCGGTTCACCGTCACCAACCGCGACGATTTCCGTGATTTGTCCGGCTTCGATTTCGACTGGACGGTGAACGAGAACGGCGTTCCCATCGCGCAAGGCGCCGTACCGGCGTTGCATACCACCGCGCATGCGACCGAGCCGTTCACGTTGTCCTTGCCGAAACTGCCGCCCAAACCGGGCGCGGAGTATCTGGTCACGATCCGCGCTCGCGCGAAGGCAGGCACGATCCCGCTGGTGCCGGCGGGCCACGTCGTCGGCTGGGACCAGTTCGCGCTGGGGGTCCCGATCCCGGCGCGCATCACGATACCGCGCGGTCGCACGACCTTTCAGGAAACCGGCGGGATGATCGCGTTGACTGCGGGTGACGCCAGCCTGACGATCGACCGGAGGACCGGCCTGATCGCCAGCTATCGGGTGGGGCGCGACGAGTTGCTGAGCGGCGGAGCGCCGAATTTCGCGCGGGCGCTGACCGACAATGATATCGGCACGCGGGGCGAGGCCGCGAACGCGCCGTGGCTGGCGATGTCCGCCGCGCGCACGGTCGAGTCGGTCAGGGCCGAGCGCATCGGTTCGGGTGCGGCGGCGGTCACCGTGCGCTATGTCATGGGCGACGATGCGGTCCGCTTCACCAGTCGCTACACGATGCGCGGCGACGGCAGCGTCGACATCGCCGGCGCGTTCACGCCGCTCAAGCAGGACCTGTCGGACCCACTCCGCATCGGCTTTCAGTTCGCGGCACCGAGCCGGTTCAAGACCATCGAATATTATGGTCGCGGTCCGCACGAGAACTATGCCGATCGCAAGACCAGCGCGGCGATCGGCCTGTGGCGCGGCGCCATCGCCGATCAGAACCACAACTTCATGCGCCCGCAGGAAACCGGCACCAAAAGCGATGTCCGCTCGATGACGCTGGACGGCGACGGCCAGACCGGGCTCAAGCTGGCAGGCGATCGTCCGCTGTCGATGAATGCGCTCGCATTCCCCTATGAAGATCTCGCGCGCCGCGCGCCCGGCACGCGCAAGAGCACCGATATCGTGCCTCACGACCATGTCTCGGTGCTTGTCGATGCTCTGCAGTCGGGCCTGGGCGGGGATACGACATGGAACGCACAAGGCCGCCCGTTGCCGAAATACCGTGTACCACTCGCGCCCGTTCGTTTCACATTACGATTGGCCCCTGTATTAAAAGATTGATTGGAGATCGGTGAGATCTCAGGATTGCTATAGCTTGACCCACAACCGGCCATTTGCGCGTTCCTTTAAAATTCTCAACTTCAGACATTCGTCGTCTAATCGCGTTGGTTGCAAGAGGTTTCTGAGATGTCGTTGCCGAGAGCATGGTCGTCTTCGCGGTCGACATATGCCGCCGCATGATGGGGCTTCGCGGGTAACCCTTCCAAGGTTCATCACGCACTTCATTGCCATGAAGGCATAAGGTGCAACGAATGTCGCGGAATGGATCAGCCTACGTCCCGGCAGGACGTTTCGTGGCGCCTTGCGACGCGGACGAGCTCGGGAATTTAAGCTGCGACGGATTTCTCCCTGAACGGTTCACCGGTGATCAGCATGCTATGCATGATGACGGCGAGCTTGCGGGCAACTGCGACCGTGGCGCGTTTGAAGCCAAGCCTTTCTCGCAGCTGCAGCCCCCATTTGCGTAGATCGCATTCGGATCGGCTGCGCGTGAGGAGGACTGTCGCGGCTTCGTAAAGGAGCCCGCGCAGGTGGCTATCACCGCGCTTGGAGATGTGACCGTCATAGTCGATCTCGCCAGACTGATAGCGCCGCGTCGTCAGCCCGACGAACGCTCCCACCGATCTCGAATGCTTAAAGTTGGCGGGCTCCTCGATCGCGCTAACGAACGACGTGGCGGTCACAACACCGACACCGGGGATCGACATCAGCAGCTGTCAGGCGGCGTTGCGCCGCGCATCCGCGAGAAGCTTGCGTCCGAGCTCTGCGGTGCGGAGGCGAACTGCGTGCCAGGCTCCAAGCAGCGGACGGATGATCTGCCCCAGGTCTATATTGTCGGCCAGCAGCGCATGAACATGATGCTCGAACTTGCTGCCCGTCACAGCGGGAACGACGAGACCGAACGTCTTCATCAGGCCCCGGATCTGGTTCGACAGCTCGGTACCAATCCGCACGAGGCGAGTCCATGCCGCTACCAGCGTGCGAGTGAGCATGCTGTCGAAGCTCTTGACCCGCACTTCCTTGTAGAACCCGACCTCAGCCAGATGCGCCAGTCCGTCGGCATCGTTGGC
>NZ_JACYVM010000020.1:0-46208 GCF_014842355.1 Sphingomonas sp. CFBP 13706 | reverse complement strand
CCGACACTACTGCAAGCCCGACTTTTTCAACACAATCGCCCAATAACGGACATTGGCACGTCAGTTCGCGGCTGATAACGTTGTTGCTCAACGGAGGGGGCTTATGGATAAGAAGTTCGCAGGCGGTGGGTTTGCCCTTGGCATTATTGCCGGTGTCATCTTCGACAACATCGCGCTTGGCATGATTTTCGGCCTGATACTCGGCTCTGGGGCCAGTGTAGCAAAGTCGAAGCTGGGCGACCGCGACACCTGAGACCTCGGTAAGACCGGCATCGAAGGTCCGCTTTCCACCACAATGCGACATTGGCGACGGATTTAGCGGTCGCGTGAAACTGGCGGGTTGGTGGAGGATCGGCAAATGGCTGCCCCCTGCCCTTCCCGCCAAATGCTAGCGGATCGTCACGACCTTGACCTCGACCGCATCCGCGATCTTCTTCCAGTTCTGGTCGCTGGTCCAAGCAGGCAGCCCGTCCCGTCGGGCTAGAGCAAGACAGAAACGATCTCCAAGGCTAAGGCCCGCCTCCGCCGTCACGGCGCGCAGTCGCCTGGCGAATTGTGCCAGGGCCTTGTCGGCCGGCACCACCGTCAGTGGCAGCGGATCGAGCATGGCATCGACTTCTCGCTCGGGCATTCCGGCATGGATGAAGTGGGTCACCACCTCGGCGTAATTCACGCTGCTCATTCGCGCACCGGCGATACCGGCTGCAACCTTGGCAGATCCTTTTTCACCCTTGATCATGGCGATGAGCGCCGAAGCGTCGAGAACCACGTTCATTCGCCGCTGTCCTCACGACGCCGATTGAGGAATGCGTCAACCGAGGCGTCGGGATTTTCGCCGGTATATTGCTTGGCGAGCGCTTGTGCCCTTGCCACCGTCTGATTGGCGGTTCGCAGAACGAGGCCATCTTCAGTTTCGTCGAGATATACCGCGCGCCACCGGTCAGACCCAACCGCTTACGAACGTCAGCTGGCAAGCTCATGCGTCCGTTTGGCGTTATGTTGATTTGTAGCGTCATGACGACCTCGCAATCCTCTACCAGCATCGCCATCATCAGTTGGCCTTTTACCGCCTATCCAGCAACCTCTCCTAAGACGTGTCAAAAATATACGTCTGTGCCACATAGCTTGGATCGTGGCCTGCCAACATCACGCAGCACAACCTAGCAAAAACCCGGTACCTTTAGCGTATACCCTTAGGGCATCGGAAAGTGCAGGTCTTCTTTCCGTGGAAGATAGGTTTAAAAAACCGGCACTCGTTTTCAGGGAAAGTCTGTTTGAGGTCTAGAGGCATCGAGGACCATCGAGCACCTACCCTATAAGCACCGCAACCAGGATTCTCTGTCTGCAGGCATTACTCATGTCACCTTGGGAACGGCAGCATCACGCAAAAAGCTGGCTTACGGGAGCGAACACCTCACCCGTTTCGGCAGCGTGTCGAACCTTTCGTGCGATCACCTGATCGACCCCGATGCCCCGATCAAGCGCGTCGTACAGATCCTTGCCGTCGACACCGATCACGCGCCGAGCCCGACCGAAGGCGTGAAGGCCCTCGTCGGTGAAGCTGCCGAAGCTGATGAACACCCCGCGAGCCCATGCCGCTTTCTGATCGACCTTCCCGTGGAACGTGTGCAGCTCGGCCGCACCGATTTTTCTATTCAGCCACTTGGCCTCGACCAGATAGATTTCGTTCGCGAGTTCGAAACTGCCGTCGATCTGTTCGCCAATCAGCCGAAACGGCTCACGCGGTCGCAGCCGGAACGCCTCGAAGGCGGTCGTCAGGAAGCGCTCGAAGGCATAGCCGCGCTGATGCGGGTCAAGATCGCGAACCGCGAGGAGCTCGTCGCGCAGCCGGAGGAAGTCGATCGTATCAAGGAGCTGCGCCGGCACGACGTTGACCGGACTGGTAGAGATCGTGCCCTCCAAGCGCCCGATCAACGCGGCGATCTGACCGCTCGCACGCGGCATCGGGTCAGGAGTGCCCCCGCCCCGCAAGGACTCGCGCTGTTCCCAGAAGACACGCAGCGTCCTGGCGGCGGTCCTGTCATCAACCTGCCCCAGGAAACATCGGAAGCGCTTCCCTTTGGAATCGCCATCTTTCGCATATTGCAGAGCGTCGATATCGACCTCGAGTTCGCGCGCGAAAAAATCGGCGAAAGTACGATTGGAGAAGTCGAGTACCCATCCCTTACCGCTGTCGCCGCGAAACACCTCATCGATGAGACTGAGGTCGATCGATCGCAGGCTGCTCATGCGCCTTTTACTGCCTTATCGGCCAGCCACTCGGCGTGCTTGGCGTCTTCCTCCTCCGCCGTCTTGGCGAAGTAGGCCCGCGCTTCACTTTCTTCGTTGAAGCTGGAATTATATCCGAAGCCACCCCCGCCTTCATAGGCGTGGTGGTGGCGGATCTGCCACGCGTTGTTGGACCAGCCCGGTCGATGGAACAGGGTCAAAACATGCGTGCCGTCACGCGACCATTCACGATGATCCAACATCACCGGCTCGTCATACGTCTCGTTCGTCATCTTCCTATTTCCGGTGATGTGACCGTCATTTGCAAGCCCTGATGCTTGTCCGCATCGTGCTCCCACACGCCATCATGCAAACCCTTCCGCAGCATGGTTGCGGAAAGCTTCCTCGTCCCGGACATAGGTGCTGAGCATCTCGATCGACTTGTGCCGGCTGTGTTCCTGCATCTTGAACAGCGTCGCTCCCGTGCGCCCGGCCTCGGTCAGAAAGCCGGCGCGCAAGCTGTGACCCGCAAACAGCGCCGGGTCGTAGCCCACCGCTGCGGCGCGCTTCTTGACCACCAATGCCACCGATTGCTCGCTCAGCGCCGCATCGGTGACCCGTCCGTGCGGGGTCAGCCGACGGAACACCGCTCCTGCGGTGATCTCGGCGGCCTCGATCCATGCCCGCAGGTGACGCACCGGTTCAATGCGACGCCCCTCCAGGATGGCGACGGATTGGCCAACGCCCGCCTGGTCGCCCTTGGAGAACGGGATGGTGATCGACAGCCCGCGCGGATGCGGAGCTATGTCCTCGACCCGGATCCGCACCAGCTCGGAGCGGCGGAACGCGCCCATCATGCCCATCGTGAGCAGAGCGCGATCGCGTAGGTCAAGCATCGTACCGCCGGTGATCCCGCGCACGATGTCACGCAGGACGTCGGCGTCGGCGGGTCGCTTGGTGGCGCGCCGAACCGAGCGCTTGGCATTGCGAATACCACGCATCATGGCGCTCAGCGTGGCGGCACCGGTTTGCGTCGTCGGCGGTTCGAGCCCGGCCGCGCGATGGGCGAACACGATCGCGGCGAGCCGGCGCTCGATCGACGCCTTGGAGAGCGGACGCCCTGCGGAGAACGTCGTGCCGACGTCGGCGATCTCGGCAAGATAGGCGGCCGCCACTTCGGGTGTGGCGGGCAGCGGTTGATAGCCGCGGGTGGCGCACCAGTCCGTGAAGAGCCGCCAGTCAGAGCGATAGGCGCGAACAGTCGAGGCAGCCGACGCGCGTGCCACATACGCTGCCACCCGCGCCTCATCGTCAGACGTGATGCGCTCAATCAGCGGCGCGGGGGTGACGGGTGTCAGCGCAGGCAGGGTGACGGCCGAGGATGCTGGCGACACTCCACCCTCTTCGCTGGGGGGCTTATCCGTCGCGGGACCAGCGTTCGTCATCATACCGGTCCATGGGCGGCATAGTTGTAGGCGAGGACGCCGGGATGCCAAAGCAATCCGCGGTCTTCCCGCGCCCAATGTCCGATCGGGCGGCAGGTCTGCGGCTCCAGTGGAACAGAGCATCTCTCGCGCTGGAAGATCGAAACCGTTTGCCAGACCCGTAAGTGGGCGGCGTCCAGCATACGCCGCCCGTAGGCGATCGCATCTTCATCGTCCGCGGCGCGCTCGCGATGGCTGCGATACTCATCCCGCCGCCCTCCGCTTTCCCGCCCGACGACGAACTCATAATCATGTAAGTCGTCCGGTGCTCGGATCAGGAACGCGGGGGTGAGGGAGAACTGCTCGTCCTGCTCCCGGAGGCAGGTCAGGCACAGGTTCTGACTGATGACGTTGCCTGGGCAGTCCGGGTACTCGCAATCGTGACGATCGACCGTGCTGACCGCCTCGCAAAAGATGCAGCGCAATGCCGTCTCGCTTGCATCCTTGGTGGGAAACTGGGCAAGCTTGGGAAGGCTTGGCGCGAAATCATGCTCGGCATTGGCAAAGCACTGCGGACATACATACGCATGTCGTCGCCGGTCAAAGCCGAGCAGCTCCAGTGCGTCGGCCGGTGTCAGCAGCGCGATGGCACATCCAATCTCGCCGACAACTTCGCTATAGACATGATCGTCCATGCCGAAGATCGCGTATTTCTGCCCTGCCTCTTGAGCGAGCAGGCGATCGCCCCACGGCATGTCTGCGAACAGGGTCTTGGCGGCGCGCAGGATGGCCAGCACCACCGCGGCCGCGGTGAAGGTCGTGCGCGACGTCGAATGCATGATCCGGTTGCGATCGCGCCGGACCGTCTCCCAGAGGGTCGCGAAGGCCGCATCCAGCGGCGGGTCGATCAGAAGGTTGTGGACCTTCACGAGCTTGGAGGCATCGAGCGTCGGCAACTCACCGAAGGACAGTGGCTCGGTTGCCCCCCTCCCCGGCCAGTCCGCGGGATTGCCCAAGAGCAGAAAGGGCGACACCGCGGCGATCCGCCCCTTCAGCGCCAATTCCATCGCCTGCTGGATCAGGCTGTAGGCGTTGGCCAGTTCAGGTTGGACGCTTTGCCAATAATCGCTGGCCGCCTCTTGGTCATCGGCCGCAGCGCCCATTCGCGTCAGCGCTTGCTGCGCACCAATGGTGATCTTCCACGCGAGGTAGAGTTGGTTGACCCCGGCGGTGTGAAATTCACCCGGCGTCGGCATATCGACAATCACCGTTCCGCCTCCGTTACGACTGCAATTTCGGGCATAGTTCGTAGTAGCAGGAATACAATTTATCGCTAGTACCTATTGTGGCATTCAAGATTGATTGGACGCGGATAAATCTCATCCCCCTCTGGTCGCACTTGTGGTACGCTACTGCCATAACGCCATTGAAAGCGGAGAATGACACGTGATACTCCAGGTTAACATCACGCCGAACGGTCGCATGAGTCTTCCCGTGGGTATCCGTAAGCGGCTGGGACTTGAAGGCGGTGGCGCAGTGCTCGTTGAAGATACGCCAGAGGGTGTCATCCTGCGTACCGTCGATCAGGCTGTGGCCAAGGCGCAGGCGATCGCCAAACGTTATGCTCAGCATCCCGACGCTTCGGTCGATGCCTTTCTGGCGACGCGCCGCGCGGAGACCGGCGAATGACCCACGTCGTGCTCGATGCTTCGGCGATCCTCGCGCTCCTTAAAGGTGAGCGCGGCGCCAGCAAGGTTGCTGGCGTCATCGGCGACGCTTCGGTCTGCGCGGTCAATCAGGCCGAGGTGGTCAGTCACTTCGTCCATCTCGGCGCACCGCTCGAGGATGTCCGCGCCATGCTCGGTACCCTCCCCTATATAGTGGTGCCAGCCGACGATGCGCTAGCCTGGGAGGCTGGTGGCCTGCGATCGGTGACGGCATCCGCCGGGCTGTCACTGGGCGATCGCTTTTGCCTGGCGCTTGCCAAACGCGTAGGGGCGCCGGCCTATACCGCGGACAAGGCCTGGAAGGATATTGCTGGCGATGCCGACGCCAAGGTCGTGGTCATCCGATAACTACATCATTCGCCTGAGCGTTCTTTACCGTGCGACCGCTAAGCCTGACGACTGGGCCGCCCCGCTACGAAACTCCGCGCGACTTTAATCTCATTTAAGGAGTGATCAAATGCGACCCCTGATCCTGCTATCCGCGTGCTTCCTCGGCTCTGCCTGCGGCGTCGGCGCGAGCGCTCCGACCGTTATCGACGGGAGCAGCGCCACAACCTTTGATCAGACGCTACGTGCGGCAAAGGCTGACCTTGGTCCGAAAGATCGTCTCAAATTCGAAGCCGCACTCTCAGAATTCAAGGCTCGGACATTTGCCAAGGCCAACTCTCGGCAGGAGTATCAGCGTCTACTGCGCAAGGGACTCGACGGTCTGACGGCTCCGCGCGTCGTCGATCAGTTTAACCAGGATGTGGACCGGGTTGGTGGCCAGGCCGCGGATGCCGTGTTCGAGGCCAAGCGAGCTTTGAACCGCAAATAGCCGTTGGCTCAGGTCGTACGCTGCGGTTATCAAACGATGGATCGCAATCCGCAAGACCAAAAACCCGATCTTGAGCGTGGCTTGGCCGCTCCGGAACGCGGACGTTTGTTCAGGTGCTATCCGGAGGTGGGAACTGGACCGATTGCGGTCCGACACAAGCAAACTCCGTCTGGATGCTATACGTTTCGCGGAGGGAAGAAGACGAAGCAAAGCCCCGCAAACGTAGAGAACTGAGCAAGTACGTTCACCCACTTCGCTTGAAGACTATCCAAGCCGAAATACGCGTTAAGCGCAACACCGATGATGGCAAGCGCAAGCGCAATCATTGAAGCGTACCGCAAACGGGGAGCTCGGATTACAACCGCCCGGGAGCAGTCAATCATGATGCGGGTTTCCAGAATGTCCACGTACTCGAAGGACTTGGAAGGCGCTGCGGAGAGTTCATGTAGCAGCATCTTCCAAGGCTCGCTGAAGTTCATAGGCGCTAGGAGATCAAAGGTCCGAATGTTCTCAAGACCATCAACGACCCCAAGGGCTATAAGATCGCCGAAGAACCTCTTCCTGCACCCGGTTACATCAATGACGTGTTGTCCACCCTCCCGCCTCACGCCCCTTAGGAACTGCCGTAGTTCACCGTAGTGAACCTCCTCACTCCGGTAGTTAACCGGCCTTCCGTCGACGGGTTGATAGAATGCCTTCACCTCGTCATTACTCAGCGAGCCGTTGTGGCTGCCGAGAGGCACGACCATTCCGTCCGCCTGCGTGTACTCTGCACGCCGAGCCAGTGACTCGATGCTTTGCAGGGTTGAGGTTAGCGTTCGTCTCGCCAAGCCAGAGGGCGTTGGAAGGGAGGCGTCGCCAGGAAATCCATAGACGTGTACGAACCTGACGGTGGTAACCGATGCCGATCGGAGATTGTGTACAACGCTGTTCAGGTAGGTGTCCGGCCGCTCCGAGTCGACAAAAACCAGCATCTGGTTCACGAAAGTGGCACCACGCTTATGACCCCGCCGCCACAAGCCTTGGCCCTGCGGAGGTGAAGGTACGCCTCCTCAACCGTCGTGCCCACGCCAAACGATATCGTGCAGCCAGTCTCATTGACGAAATCGTGCGCGAGCTGTTCCAGAATGGCAATATCGAAACTTTCGGCGGCAACTGTCAGTAGAAGGTCGTCGCCCCCCGCCATGACCACCAGTGCCGAAAGGCGCTCGACCAACTGCTGTGCGATGAGCGCGATCGCCGCGGTGAGGGCGGCGGAGAACTTGCCGAGGTCGACCAGGTCACCAGAGAAGAGTGCTCGCTCCACGCGCTGCCTAACCCGGTCAGCGTCACCGAAAATGTATAGCGTCAAACTCATTCCTGCCGAAAGAAAGCGTTTTTATGGAACATCGCCTCTTGAAAGGGACTATCCGGCATTGTTGCCTAGAGTCCACCTTTCTGGGCGCATACCGATGGTACATCAAGAGCCAGACCGCAAAGCCTTCAAGGGTCAAAAGCGCGCCGCGCCACGGCGTAGCCACAAGTTCAGATGCTCAGATGTTGGAGTCTGCCGAGCGAGCAGCGACGTAGGAGACCGCGCTGCATTTCACCGCCAAGAATCGCAATATCGACGCACAAGACGTCATTCACGGCGGGCTGAGCGCCGTCCAAAGCCTATCGTCCGTTGAGATGCCGGTTTACGCCTGGACTTGAGCCGACAGCAGACTGGCCGCTTTCGCCCTGGCGGACGGCAAAGCGGTCGCCGCACGCTAAGTTGCACGACCACCGGCGGCTTGGCAGCGATGCAATCCGCGCCCAGTCGCTTAGGTCTCGCCGATCGACAACGCGGGCACGAACCCATGGCCGCGCGCCTGGTCGTAAATCCGCATTTCGAGATCTGCCTTCGGCATCCACACCCGACCGGCCTCCACTGCCAGCGACGCCGGCAAAACCGGGAACAGATGCAGGCACCGACCCGCACCATGCCGCGCCTTAATCCGATCGAACAGGCCGCGCAGTGCGGTGCGGAACGCCGCCTGATCCTCAGGCGCACGGACGATGTCGTTGTGCGGGACGTTGGCGGTCAGCGACCATATCGCCGCGTCCTCACCAAGCACGGCGGCGATGCGATCGTCGGTGACGGTCGCACTCACCGCGAGCTTGAGGGCGATCGCGCCGGTACGCGAAGCATCCGGCTCTGAGACCTGATAGTCAACGGGCGCGGTATCACGTTGCCAGCGCCAGCTTGCCGGTTCGCGGTGGCGCTGATGGATGGTTGCCGGGACGATGTCGCCCAGCAGCCGGCCGAGCTCAATGAGCAGAGGCTGGGGCGCGAGCGCGAAGACGCTGAGATGACGGATTTCCTGGCGCTCGATACGTCCCCCGACTCTAGCCGAGAACTGGCGCCGCAGATTGTCACGCTGCACCATCCAATATTCGGCTTCGTGGTCCTGATAGGACAGGCCGAGCAGTTCCAGGTCGATGGTCTGGCCGGTCGCGGGGTGATGATCGGGCGGCATCGCCGCGAAGATCGCCTGAGTCGAGACTAGGGCCTCGTTCTGACCGATGCTGGCGGCGAAACGAACGACGTGCGAGCCGCGCTCCTCGTCAATGGCGGTGACAGTCGCGATCCGCGCCTCGTGCTCGACTTTCATCGCTAGCAGCAGATGCTCGGGGTGATCGGCGACGGCGTCGACGTCGATTATCTTGTGGTGACGAGCGCACATGAGCATCAGATTTTCGAGGCTGCGGGCGAGCAAAGCCGAGCGGACCGTGTCGCCGCGCGGGCCATCGGCGCTGTCGGCGACGACATGGGCGAGGAACCCGAATACGCCGTCCTGCCGCCCAGCAATGAGGTCGCCGATCAAGTCCTGGTTACAGCCGCGATACTGGCAGCGCCCGCCGGTGCGCGCCCACAAAGCCGACTGCACTTTTTGCGGGATGCTGGTCTTAGACATGGGCGCTTGCCGGCTCGACATGGCGGCCGCTGGCCGTCCAGGTCCCGGTCGCGCGCCAGCCTTCGTAAGCGGCGAGCCACTCTATCGTCCAAGGCACGGTGGTCTCGGCAAGATGGTCGCAAGGCGCCCAGTCCCCGGCCTGGGGGTCGAGCAAGCACAGGCTGACCGCGTCATCCTTGCCATAATAGACATGCGGCAAGGCGCCCTCGCGATCGCCCCGGCGGCGGCGCAGCGCCGGGCTAACCACCGACACGCGCGGCTGGTGGAACGCGGCGTCAAACCGCTCGATCAATGCCGGGGCGCGGTAGAGGATGTCGATCACATAGGTCTGGAGCAGCGGGCGTAGCGGCCCGCGCCAGCGCGCGACGGAGCCGTCGTGCCCGGTCAGCGCGAACTCGGGCCATACCGAGCGCATCCGTTCGATCTGGGAGTCGATCGACAGGCTCATCGCTAGCGGCGCTCCCCCATATTGGTGTGGGCGCGTGCCGTCACCGGCGCAAGCGCGCCGAGCCCGACGAGGGCCGGAGCCGCCGGGGTGAACAGTCCGCCCGAGCGAGTATAGCCATGCTCGCGCGCCTGGACCTGGCGGCCGAGGCGAGCGTTGAAGGCGGCAATCGACTTCGTCACGGCGCCAGCACCGAATCGCTCGCGCAGCCAGGCTTGCAGCTCTTCGAGCTGCGCGCCGCGCGTGCGGGCCGCCTCCAGCCCGTCGGCCAGCGCATGCAGCAGCGCCGCATAGTCGCTCTGCTGGCGCTGATTCTCCGGCCAGCGGTCCGTGAAGCGCTCGGCGAGGAATTCGGGATTAGAGACATCGAGCAGGCGGCCAGCGCGCGCGGCCTGGTCGATGGCGCGTGCCGTCCAGCGCGCCTGGCGCATGACCATGTCGGCGAGCCCCATGCCGGGCAAGGCGGCGTGCCCGGCATGGCAGGACAAGAGGATCGAAGGCGGGATCCGGCCCTTGGCGTCGGCATAAGCGATGTTGCGGTGACGCTTGAGAAGCTGGAGAGCGACGGTGGTCACGCTCTTGATCAGCAGCGGCGTTTGTTCGGGGACATCCTCGACCTCCGCGGCGGCGAACGCCACCCCGGCATCCTCGTAAAGGCGCTTGTTGAGCGCGAGTGCGAAGCGGCGCTCGGTCGGAGTGCGGTCATTGTACCAGGCGCAAACGCCATAGGCGTTCATCGGGACGTAGCGGTGCTGGCTGGCATCTTCGCCTTGCTTGGCGTGGGGAATCGCGCTCTGCTTCTCCTTGGCCGAGACGCGACGCGCCGGAGTCACGTCGAGATGCATGCCATCGGAATAATAAAGCGTGATGCAGCGCGTCTTGCGCTCGATTCGCGACACGGGATAGCCGGCGAGGGCGCGCTGGAGCAGATCGAGCAGACCCTTGGGCGTCTCGTCACCGCCGATGATCTCGGCGACGGCGTCGATGTCATATTCGTCGTCGGTGCCGCGCGTCGAGGTCGTCGCGTCGATCGCCATCGAGCCTTGCGGGTAGAGGCAAGAGGCCCGGCCTTCGAGCGGGCTGCCCGGCCGGTTGATATAGCGGCACACCGCCTTGTAACGCTCGACCGCTTTTTCATGGAGGCCGGGCGGCAACTGGATGTTGAGCGCGATCTCGGCGAGGATCGCATCGAGGGGGTCGGCAAAGGGATCGTTTGGCCGCTGATCGTCCCGGTAAATCGCTGAAGGCATCACAAACTCCGGTTTACAAGATGGCCCCACCCTGCCAGCACACGTAGAAACATTGGGTGCCTTTACTCGATTTAAAGGGGTGCTGGTTTACAAAGACGCCATTATATGCGTTTTCTGTAAACCGAGAGATGGAAAGGGCAGATCATGATCGGCAAGCGATTGAAACTGGCCCGCGCGTCGGCGGGCTTCTCGCTGCGTGACTTGGCCGACAAGACGGGGAATGCCGTCTCCGCGCAGGCGATCGGCAAATATGAGCGCAACGAGGACATGCCCGGGTCGCGAATCCTAATGGCGCTGGCGACGGCCCTCCAAGTCAGCGAGGCGCATCTGCTGAGCGATGAGGAACTCGAGCTCGAGGGCGTCGATTTCCGCAAGAAGACGAGCGCGCGCGAGGAAGCGACGATCGAGGCGCGCACGCTGCAATTGCTCGAGCGCTATCTGGCGCTGGAGGATCTGCTCAACCTCAGAAGCGCCGACTGGGAGCAGCCGCGCAGCGCGCCTTATCCGGTCCAGGACCTGCGCGACGCCGAGGATGCGGCGCGCTCGGTGCGCGAGGACTGGGGCCTGGGGCACGATCCGGTGCCCAAGCTCGCCGAGCTTCTCGAGGAGCGCGGCATCAAGGTCTTGTCGATGGACCTAGAGGATATTGACGGGCTCGCCGCCAAGGTGAAGCGTAAAGGCCGGGACGCGGCGCGGGTCGTTGTGGTGTGCAGCGGCGCCTGGTCCGAGCGCAAGCGCTTCACCCTCGCCCATGAGCTGGGCCATATGGTGATGGGCCCGGTCAGCGGCGTCGATGAGGAACTGGCGGCGCACCGCTTCGCCGGCGCGTTCCTGATGCCGGCCGATGTCGTGCGCGCCGAGGTCGGGGCGCAGCGCTCGTCGATCAGCGTCGGAGAGTTGGTCGCACTGAAGCGGCGGTTCGGGGTCAGCGTCCAGGCGATCGCCTTTCGCTGCCGCGATCTCGGCATCATCGACAAGAAGGCGTTCTCGGCGCTGTTCAAGGTGTTCGCGCAGCGCGGCTGGCGCAAGCATCCCTTCGCCGAGCCGGCCTGCATCGCGCCCGATTATGAGGAGCCCAAGCGATTTGAGCGGCTGTGCTACCGAGCGCTGGCCGAAGGCGTGATCGGCGAGAGCCGGGCCGCCGAGATGCTCAACATTTCGCTTCGGGAGCTCGACCGTCGCCTGGAAGAGGAGGTCTGAGCGGTGGCCGTGCTCGTCTCCGACACGTCGATTATCATCGACCTGGATCGCGGCGAGCTGCTCGAGGCGGCATTTGCGCTCGACGAGGACTTCGCGGTTCCCGACCTGCTGTTCGCGCGCGAACTCGAAGGCGATCTCGGCGCCCGGCTACAGGGGCTGGGCCTGATCGTCGAACAACTGACTCCGCTCGAAGTCACGCAGGCGACGATCCTGCGCCGCGCGGACCAGCGGCTGTCGCTGCCCGACACCTTCGCCTTCGCGCTGGCGCAGGGCCGCACCTGGACCCTGCTCACCGGGGATCGCGGCTTGCGGGCGGTCGCAGAGGCGCAGGGCATCGAGGTCCATGGCACCTTGTGGATCCTCGACCGGCTCGAAGCCGCGGGCACCTGCGATACGGCCACCCTCCATCACGGCCTGACCAAGACCGCGACGCATCCGCGCTGCCGGTTGCCGCGCGGCGAAGTCGATCAGCGGCTCAAACGTTATCAGAGGAGAAGCGCCCCCTCCTAGGCAACGGCCTGCGCTTACGCGAGCCTCAACTTTTTGTTGAATCGGTAAGGCTTCGCCCCTATATGGCGAGTAACACGGCCAGCCCCCACACCCTTGGTGTGCGCGGGCTGGTTTTCGTTTACGGCCGTGTCTATGACTACGCCCTACTCTAAAACCTTCCTCGATATACCTGGCCAAGCTGCCGTGCTGCAGAGTCGCGGGCTTGATCTGGGTGACCCCGCCGAGGCCGCGCGGCTGCTTGGTCAATACGGCTATTATCGCCTCAGCGGCTATTGGCACCCCTTACGCCAATCCCGTCTCGACCTCGGTGACGAAGGTAAGCCAACGGTTGCCTATGATGATGATTTCGTCGCCCGGGCAACGCTCGCCCAGGCGATCGGGCTTGCTGAGTTCGACCGCAGGCTGCGCGCGTTGTTCCTTGAGGCGATAGAACGGATCGAGATCGCGATGCGGGTCTCGGTCGCCCTGCTACTCGGACCGCACGGTGCTTGGGCACATCGCGACCCAAGACACTTCTATCCTAAATTTGCAAGTCAGGCCGACCGAACGACGGGTGTGGTTCCGTATAATGCATGGCTTAAACGTCTCGACGAGCATGAACGTCGGTCCAAAGAGCAGTTCACGATACATTTTCGCGAAAAATATGACGGGCCCCTGCCCTTGTGGATCAGCATTGAAGTATGGGACTTCGGAATGTTGTCCAAGCTGATCGGCGGTATGCTCGTTGTCGACCAGCAGCACTTGGCAGGCGCGTTCGGCATCGCACGGCGCCCGCTGCTGCCCAGCTGGCTGCGCGCGATCAACCATATCCGCAATGTCGCCGCTCATCATTCCCGACTGTGGAACCGCTCGCCAGCCGATCAACCGATTCCTCCCAAACCGGGGGAGTTTGCCCTGCTCGATCCGCTGGCTAGGGACACCTTTGCGCATAGCCGGGTCTACGCCGTAGCGGCGATCATGCAGTATCTACTGCGGGTAATTGATCCGGCCGCCGCCAACGACTGGTCTGAGTGCCTCAAGGCACATTTTGCGACCTTCCCAAAAATTCCAGGTGTCACAGTCGGCAATTCGGGGTTCCCGCACGGCTGGGAAGCTATCCCGCTATGGAATTAAGGACTGCGAATACCTTCCCGATCTCGCTCTACGATCCGTTCGAGATTACCATGTCGGTGAAAACGATGGCACATCGCTTCCAAGAGTATTTGACGCGAAGATAAGCCCGCGTTCACGACAACTGAATAATCAGCTGCAATTCCGGTGCGAGCAGCAAAGGCGGTTTGGGGGAATAGCTTGATTACCGAAATTCAAATCGCGGGCGAGGCGACTTATCCGGCTGCCGGCGATCAGCTGACTGACCTTAGGAAGGTGAACTTCCTGTTTGGCCATAACGGCTGCGGCAAGACGACGATCTCACGAGCCGTCCACGACCCTGATAGCCGACCCGGCTACGCCGTGACTTGGCGGAATGGTCGCGCGCTGGATGCGCTCGTCTACAACCGCGATTTTGCCGAAACCAACTTTGGCGAGCAACTGCCAGGCATCTTCACGTTGGGCGAAGAGTCGACGCAGGCGGCTGCGGATATCGCACGCCTGTCGGAGGCTATCGAAACGATTGATCGCCAGGTCGCCAACCTTCGTCTGCAGTTGCAGGGCGAAAACGGCACCGGAGGACGCCAGGGAGACCTCACTGCAGCCAGGACGGCTCTCGAGAAGGCCTGCTGGACGTCCCAGCAAAACCATAAGGACAAGTTCGAGACCGCTTTCATCGGTCACCGTGGCAGTAAGGCCGCCTTTTGCGACAAGCTGCTGCAAGAGATGCGCGTCCAAGGCGTCGAGCTGAAGACTCTGGAGGATCTGTTTGGGCAGGCAGCGACAGTCTTCCAGTCGGCAGCACCTGCGGAAGCGCAGATACGCGCGATCTGCTTCGACCGGCTGGCTGAGCTCGGGGAAGCACCGATACTGGCTCGGCGAGTGGTCGGCCGCGACGATGTAGTCGTAGCTGAGTTGATCCAGCGCCTTGGGAACAGCGACTGGGTAAAGCAGGGCGTGGGCTATTTGGACGCTGCAGCTGGAAGGTGTCCCTTCTGCCAGCAGACCGCTCCACCGGACTTGGCGCAGGACCTGAACGAGTTTTTTTGACGAGCAGTACTTGAAGGAGTTGGCGACGATCGCCGACCTAAGGCGCAATTATGCGGCCGCAGTCGACTCTGTCTGCATTCAGATTGACGCCGTACTCGCGGCCCCCGGCCGGTTCATTGATCGTGCAGCCCTTGAAGAGCACTATGTTGCGCTCAAGGCGATCTTCGACCTTAATCAAAGCCGCATTGAATTAAAGCGGCGCGAGCCGAGCAGCCTATTTGTGCTCGAGCCCACAACCGTCATGACCGAGGCAGTCACCGCCATGATCGTCGCCGCGAATGCCTCGACCGACGGATACAACGAGATTATCCGTGATCTTGGCTCTGCCAAACGCCGCCTCACCGCGCAGGTTTGGCGGTTCGTGGTCGAAGAGCGCCGGACCGACCTGGACACCTTCGTCGAAACCACCAGTACTATACAGCGCGCGATTACCGGCATGCAGGCGAGCATCACGGACAAGCTAGCGCGCCGGATGGAAAAGGAGCAGAAGCGCAAGGAGCTCGAAGAATCGATCACCAGCGTCCGCCCGACGGTAAATATCATCAATCGCATCCTGAGCTCGTTCGGCTTTTCGAACTTTAAGCTCGAGGTCGCTGGCGATCACAACGATATGTACCGGATCGTCCGGCTCGATGGCAGCGATGCGGCTCGTACGCTCAGCGAAGGCGAACGGTCCTTCATCACCTTCCTTTACTTCTATCAGTGTCTGACCGGCAGCACCTCTGGCACCGGCACGTCGGCCGCGCGGATCGTAGTGTTCGATGATCCCGTGTCGAGCCTCGATGCGGACGTCCTGTTCATAGTTAGCGCTCTCATCAGGAAGGTAATTGTCGACGTTTGCGAAGAATATGGCAACATCAAGCAGGCTTTCGTGCTCACGCACAATATCTACTTTCATAAGGAAGTTAGCTACAATCGAAGCCGGCCATTGGATGGATGCTTACGATCCGAGACCTTTTGGATCGTGCGCAAGCGCGACAACGTCTCTTCACTTCATCGATACAACCACAACCCGGTGAAAACATCCTATGAATTGCTTTGGGAGGAAGTTCGCAGCCCCCGCCGTCCAAACCTAACGATCCAAAACACGATGCGCAGGATCGTGGAGAACTATTTAATTCACCTCGGCGGTCTGAAACAGGACGAGATCGTCGCGGCGTTCGACGGCCGCGACTCACAGATCTGTGCGTCGCTGTTTTCGTGGATCAACGATGGTTCGCACAGTGCTCACGATGACCTCTACGTCGCCATCGACGAGAACGCGGTGGAGGGTTATCTACGAGTTTTCGAGCAGGTTTTCGAGAAAACTGGCCAGGGTGCGCACTACCGTATGATGATGCGCATCAGTGAGGACGACGTCAACGAAGGCGAACCCGCACAGGCGCCTGCCGTGGCTCCGACCGGACCGGCACCGGAGCACGTTCAGGCGGCCCCACAGCCAATGGCGGGATAGTCTATGGCTCACCAGGTTTCGATGATCACGCACTCAAACCTGTCGCGAAGTGGGTTCTTTTAGGGTATGCCCCTAGCGCACCGCTTAAGGGTGGTCTGTTTTACGTTAGAAACGGTGTATCGAGTCTTAGTCAATTTGCTCGCCTAGTCCGGCTGAAGCCCTAACCAAAGAGGACCATACGGCACCCATTCAAACAGCACCGCCGAAGCTGCATTCGGAAGGTGGTACATAGAACGGACTCAGATACGCTAAACGCCAGCAGATTTACTCAGGCGTCGCAAAACCCCTGTTTGTCGCACAATGGTAATTACGACTGGGTTTTCCGCACATCGCGTCGCTGAATGCTGACAATGGATAGGAAGGCTGCCCGTCTGCTTATTGAGAAGGGACATGGCGTTAGCGGAGGTCGCTTGATGCTGGGGCCTTTCTCAAAAGAGATAGTTGATTGAGAACCGAGCGCTGTTCTCGAGAGTATCCCGGTTGCCGCTATTTGGGAAGGAAACAGCTCTCCCAGCGCCGGTGATATATTAAGCGATGTACGAGTACTATTCGACTCCGTCTCCAGGAGGCGTAGATGATCGGCCGGCTCCGGCCAGCCTTTTGCGGGCGCTTGCCCGGTTCCCCTTAGCAGGGAACAGCGCGCCGGCGACACCGAGCCCGTAGCGCGGCATGTTGACATAGACCGACTCCGAGTGGCCGGCGGGCACGACATAGGTTTCGTGCCAGATGCCCACGTCGCCGCTGGTGCCGATCCTCTCGTTAAACCGCCGCCAAGCGGCCATGTGCGTGCCGGCGCGGGCGTAGGCGTGTAGATGCTCTGCACTTTGCCAGTGTTGCAGCACGCCGATGTTGCGGAGGCCGACGATCGGCCGGACGGAAAGAAGACCAATTGACGGGTCTGCCCCCTGCTCCTGAAGCATGGGCGGCATCTCGGCCGCGACCGGCATCCAACGCCACGGCTTCCACCAGCGGTTGATCCGCATCCCGATCGCGAACACCACCACTTTGCCGGGCACCTCGGCGCACAGGCGCTCGTTCAATAGCTCCGTCATGGTCCCCCCTAGTCGGCTCGAACCGCAAACACTTCCTTGGCGACAAACAATCCGTCGAGTGCAGCAGGAAAACCGGCATAGACTGCCATCTGCATGAGGATCTCCGTGACCTCATCGCGTGTCAGGCCGACGTTCAATCCCGCCTCGCTGCTTGACGTGTAGCTGCCTGTTCCTGTGCTCGATTTACTACAACTCCACGGCAGGAGCGATGACGCCGTTCTTGCATTGGTCCTCGCGGAGATACAATGTCTCCAGATCGTGCATTGGGCAGACGGGGTAACATCATCACTCTTAGGACATCGGCACTGGCAACGGTCCTCGTGCTCTCCACCGCTGCCAGCGCATCAGCCTATCATCCCCGCGAGACCTTCGCGCCTTTCGACATGGGTCAGCCAACCGGTCGGGTCCGCTCAGCCACCGGCCTGCCTGGCCCGGATTACTGGCAGAATCGCGCCGATTATCAGATCCGCGCGACGCTTGATCCAACCGCAAAGACGATAACGGGTAACGTCGATATCCACTACGCCAACGGCAGTCCGGACGTGCTGGACGTGCTATGGCTGCAACTCGACCAGAACCTGTACCGTACAGGGTCGCGAGGTGCGAACTCGCGGGGCGGTGCAATGGCCGGGAATACCGGTGGCATGACGCTGGATACAGTTTCGGTCGAGAGTGGCGGGCGCTTTTCGACCGTGACTCCGCTGATTTCCGATACGCGCGCGCAACTGCGGCTGGCGGCACCGCTCGCGGCGGGCGCGAAGGCGGTAATCCGCATCCAGTATCATTACACCGTGCCGTCAGAGTCGTTCGGCGGGCGTACCGGCTGGCTGACGTCGAAGAATGGCGGCGACATCTTCTCGATCGCACAATGGTATCCGCGGATGGCGGTATATGACGACCTGCGCGGATGGGACACGGCGCCGTATCTCGCGCAGGAATTCTACCTGGAATACGGCGACTTCGATTACTGGCTGACGCTGCCGTCGGACATGCTGGTGGCGGGATCGGGCGAATTGCAGAACCCCGCCGAGGTGCTGACGCCGACGCAGATCGCGCGGCTGGCCATGGCGCGGACGAGCGACGCGACGGTCATCATCCGCGCGCCCCGCGAGATTGCCAACCCGGCGACGCGCCCGAAGCAAGGCGGCACGCTGACCTGGCACTACCGGATGGAGAATACCCGCGACGTCGCGTTCAGCGCCTCGCGAGCGTTCGCCTGGGATGCGGCGCGGATTAACCTGCCAGGCGGCAAGTCGTCGCTAGCGATGTCCTTCTACCCAGCGGAATCGCAAGGAAAGGATCGCTGGGGCCGCTCGACCGAATATCTAAAGGATTCGGTCGAGCGGTTCTCGGCGAAGTGGTTCGCGTATCCCTGGCCGGCCGCGGTCAACGTCGCGGGGCCAGCGTCGGGGATGGAATATCCGGGGATCGTGTTCGACGGCATCGATGACAAGGGCAAGGAGCTGTTCTGGATCACCGCGCACGAGATCGGGCATAGCTGGTTCCCGATGATCGTCGGCTTCGACGAGCGCCGCCATGCGTGGATGGACGAGGGCTTCAACACCTTCATCGACACCTATCAGTCGGACGCGTTCAACCGCGGTGAATATGCTCCCAAGCGGGACAGCGAATATGCGCCGGGCGGTGGAAATCCGGTCGACGAGATCCTGCCGGTGCTGGCAGATCCCGACGCCCCGGCGATCCTGTCGCGCTCGGATACGGTGATCGAGAAGTGGCGCCATCCGGTGACGTATTTCAAATCTGCGCTGGGCCTCGTCCTATTGCGCGAGCAGATCCTGGGGCCAGACCGCTTCGATCCCGCCTTCCGCAAGTTCGTCGCGGCTTGGGCGTTCAAGCACCCGAAGCCTGCTGAGTTTTTTCCGCGCGATGGAGAGCGATGCGGGAGAGGACCTGTCGTGGTGGTGGCGTGGCTGGTACGCGTACAACTGGCAGATGGACCTAGCGGTGGCGGGGATAGCTGCTTCGAAGGATGGCACGCCGCTGGTCACCGTGGAATCGCGCGATAGGCTGGTGATGCCTGTGACGTTGCGCGTGACCTATGCAGATGGTCGGAAGACCGATCTGCGCCTGCCTGCCGAAACCTGGATCCGTCAGTCGGCTACGGTCATTCCCGTAGCGCGTGGCCGGGTGACGCGGGCGGAACTCGATCCTGATCACAGGCTGCCGGATCGTGATCGTACCAACAACGTCGCGCGCGCTGCGAACTGAGGCCCCAGGAGCAGCGATCCCACCCGTAATATACGGCGCCGGGCTGTACCGCTTCCGGAGAACCGTTAGCAGGGATCGAAGCACTCGGACCAGCCGCGCGGCACCCAGAATAGTACGTTCGCTACGAAGCGCGTTCTCCAAAGCAAAAGGGGCCGGCAAGCCGACCCCTTCAACATTACAAAGCTACCCGACCTTAGCCGTTGCATGGGCAACCGGCATGGTTGCAGCCAGCGGACTCCTGGTGGTGAGTGGCGCAGTTGTCGCCGCAGAAGATGCGACCTTCTGCTTCCACCGCATTGCTGGTGCTGACAACGCAGACGCAATCGTTGCAGGCGCACTTCACCATTTCGACATTGACGCTCATAATCTATTCCTCGTGTATGTGGTCTTCGGGTTCGAGCACGTGGTCCATCATGTTGGTCAGCATGGTGCGAACGTGACAGTCGGGCAGCTCATAGAAAACGTTTCGTCCGCTACGTGTCTGCTTCAACAGTCGCCCTGCCCTCAACAAACGTAGGTGCTGCGAAACGAGGCTCTGGCTGACACCAACCTCTTCCGTAAGGTCCCCCACCGATCGTGGCCCCTCCAGGCACGCCGCTACCAGCCTTAGCCGGTTCGGCTCGCCAAGAAGGTGAAACAGCTCGGCAAGCTGCGCTCCCTCATCGTGTGTCATGCAAACATAAACATATGAACAGGTGCTAATATATACACGTGCGCACCCTCGTCAAATGGTTTCCGTCTCTGGTCGGCAATCAGTGGTGTGTATGGTTGCAGGTGTCCTGCGAAGTGGTCACGTCTAGCAATGCTCCGCCGGTCCGACGCAGCAGGCTTGCGGACCAGCGGAGGATTACGGCTGCGCCTACAATCCCCATCAACGGGTCGAGCCAGACTAGGCCATAGCGTCGCCCGCACCAGAGCGCTGCGATCGCCAGCACGGAGGTGAGCGCGTCGGACAGCACGTGCACGAACGCAGCCTCGCGGTTGTGATCGTGGCCACAACCATGCGCATGCGGCGCTTCGCGGAGCAGCCACGCGCTCAGAAGATTCACCCCGAGGCCGATCGATGCCACTACAAGCGCGGCTGAAAAGTCGATCGATCCAGGCGATACGAGACGAGCAACAGACTCACCTGCGACCAATATGGCGACTACCGCGAGCATCACGGCATTCGCAAAGCCGCCAAGGTCACCCGCGCGGTGAGCACCGGAGTAGAGTCCCGACGTCGCGTGATGGCGCATGAAACGGTAAGCGAACACAGCCACCCCCATGGCAGCGGCATGCATCCCCATGTGCCAGCCGTCTGCAAGCAGCGCCATTGAACCGGTCCACCACCCCGCTGCCACTTCCGCGATCATCGTTACGACTGTCAGGGCGAGCACTAAAGTTGTCGCGCGTTCGCCGTGTGCGTGGACGTGAGCACCGTCCTTGTTACCATGGGGATGCTCAGGGTGATCGTGATCTGTAGCGAAACTGGTCATGACTAAATCCGTTTGACGACACCGCATCATGCCCCCGATTTCGATGCTACGTTAGTGTGCGATGCTCGTCACAATGAACATCATCATCATTCCGGCGATACTGGCCAGGGTCGTTCGCATTCGGGGATCGAGTGCATAGCTCCTCGGCAACAGTTCGCACGCACCAATATAGATGAAAACGCCAGCAAACCCGGCCATTAACGGCGCCAGCATGGCTGGCGGCACAGCTATGCCGAGGCCAAGCACCACACCCAATAAAGGCGCCAAGCCGTTCAGCACGAGCCAGCGGCGCGCTGCGCTTTCGGACCTTGCAGCAAGACAGAGGCTCACCGTGTTTACACCATCCGCGATATCGTGCGTCAGAACTGCGAGCGCTATGAGCCACCCGGCGTCTGCACTGATCTGGAAGGCAATGCCGATGCCCATGCCGTCCATCAAGCTGTGCATCGTCAGGGTGGCGGGGCCGAGATGCGTTCTCCAACCGGTCGGCAGCCATGTTGCCTGCCTCAGTGCCCGATCGAGCAACATGTAAAAACCAAGTCCGACAGCAACGAATCCGACCAATGCGCGGGGACTCCAATAGTCGTGCGCAAGCTCGAGTGCCTCAGGAACAAGGTCGAATACCGCCACGCCGAGTACCACGCCTGCCGTGATACCCAGAACAAACACGATCCTGTGTTGGAGACGCAACGCTAGCAGCCCCCCTGCCAGGGTCGCTAGGCTGGCGGCTATGCCGAAAGCGATTGGTATAAGGCTCACGGGTCAAGCCTCCGATCCAGCTGCTGACCGCCGGGAAAGAGCCAAAGTTTTGTAGCTAGGAGCATTTGCACGCCCTGACGCACTCGGCCTCATGATACAAGATATCGAGTCCGTATCGTGAGCGTCATCGCCGGGCAGTACCTCCATGGCGCTGGCGGGTCTCATGCGGGCGCGAGTGCGGATGTGAAGGGAGACGTACAAACCTCTGAGACGCATAAAGACTGAAATCCTACGTGGCAGAGTGGTCCACTCACGATCGTGCTTGCACACGATAGGGTATGATGTATCGCAACCTGCTGAACTAGTAGCAATAGGCCGGACGTTGCAAACGAGAACGATCGATTGGCTTGACCAAGCAGCGCTGGTGGGATCCGCAGCCTGCATGGTGCATTGCCTTATGCTCCCGCTCATCTTTGCCGCTGCGCCCGCGCTCTCCGTCTTTTTCTTCATACCCGAGAGCTTCCATCATTGGTCATTGCCTTCGCTGCGCCCGCGGCGGTGATTGCCCTTTCAAGCGGTCGAGCGCGGCACCGCACGGTGTTTCCGGTCACCTTCGGGTGCGTAGGACTCACTATGCTGGTACTTGGCGCCTTTGTGTTTCCCGAAGGCCAGGTCGAGACCATTGCAACCGTCTTTGGCAGCGTATTCCTAGCCACGGCGCACATTCTGAACTGGCGTTCGCGTCGTGCATGCTAGGCATCGGGGCAGCGCAAAAACGTTTAGTGAGCGGCGCCCTCACGGCTGGCTTCACAACGAAGTAGTGCGCGTGCTAAACGTTTTTAAAGAGCCACTAAGTGCTCACGCCATTGCGCTGCGTATCGCCGAAATCGAACCTGGCATTCATCATAGTTCGGTCTTCCGGGCGGTAGGTCAACTACTCGAAACCCAGGCCATCGACAGGATTGAAGCGCTAGCCAGCTATGTCCTGCACCGGCCATTTCCAGTCTTGACGATGATCTGCCATCACTGTGACGTGACAACAGCAGCCGACGCCGGCGCCATCAGGACTGTTCTCGATAACGTCGCAGCGGCGAGAGGATTCCAGCCGCGGCGCTACGTTACCGAGGTCGTTGGATACTGCACAAGATGCACAGCGTCTGGGGAGGGAGCTCGTCAACTCATTTGAGCGGTTTCCAAGATTCAACGAAGTTGTGGCGGCGGAACCAATTCCGCCGCCACAGCAACTCACGTTAGGTCAGAGCCCGAACCGGATCGTAGCGCGGAGATCTCGCCCTGCAAGCGGAGCGAAGTCCTTGAGAAAGCTTGCATGACGCCGAACGTTCACGTCGAACATGTTGTTTGCCGACAGCAGCAGCGTGGTTTTGCTGTCACGACCGAACGGCGAAAGGCTGACACTTGCGTTGACGATGGTATAATCCTTCGTCGGCGTTTCGAACGCGGCAATGCGCTTCTGGTCAAACAGATGTTCCACCTCGCCGCGCAGCGTGAACTGACCGCCCTGCGCCTCAATGCCGCCAAGGACACGCGCCGGCGGGATACGCGGGATCGGCCCTTGATCGACGACGTTGGCATGTACGTAGTCGCCGAGCACGTCACCGTTGATCCGCGTCTCACCGATCTGGAAGAGCGTTGCCGACAGATTTCCTTCGAAACCGTAGTAGCGCGCGTCCGCCTGCTGGTACTGGAAGCACGGCAGATCCACCTCGCCAGCATCGGCAGGATCGCGGCCGTATAACGTTGTCGCAGCCTGGCAAACTTCCGGTCCAACCTGGTTTTCCGAGATATAGTTGGAGAACCAGTTGTAATAGGCCGAAGCGTCGAAGCTCACGCGATCGGTATGGGCGTGCAGCGTTGCCTCGAGACCCCAGGACTTTTCCAAACGAAAGTTCGGGTCACCCAGTTCGTAGGCTTGGGTGCCGGCATGTCCGCCATTTGCAAATAGCTCTTCACCAGAAGGTGCACGCTCGGTGCGTGAACCATTGATGCCGACGCGGACCGCGTCACTCAGTGCGTACGACGCGCCAAGCGACCCGGACAAGGCGTTGAAGCTACGTTGCCCTGTAAAGAAGCGGCTTTCTTCATCGTTGCGGGCGTTCAGGTCGCTCCATTCATACCGCAAGCCACCCTCAGCACGGAACGCGCCAGAGTTAAATTGCTGGAGAGTGAAGAGACCGGTCTGGTTGGTCTCGTTTCGCGGGAGGAAAGCCTCCTCGCCGACGACGTTGAACAGGCGGTTGAAGTACTGGACGCCTGATGCACCACTCCAGCCCCCGCGGTTCGCCTGGACGAGCTCGAGACGGCCTTCGGTGCCGTTATTGTAGAAGGCAGTGCCTACCGAGCCGTCCTCCTCCAACTCGAAGTGACGGTAGTCGGCATGTCCAAGGCGAACGCGAATTCGCTCAACGAAGCCACCGCCCGTCTCGATCTCTCCGCGCAGATCGTATCGGTTCTGCACGATGTCGAGCCGCGGCGCTTCCTGCTCTTGCCCGACTTCGGTCGCGTACCGAATAGGCACGCCGTAGAAGCTGTCATAATGACTGTAGGAAACGCCCAGGCTACCGGTATCGGTAATGATGGAAGCGCCGACACCTGCCGTCCACGTCTTTGAAAAAGAGTTGGGCAAACGGCCCTTGATCTGCGCCGCGCCGGCAAAGTCGATCGGCTCTTCACCGGGCTCGACCGCCTGTGGGAGGCCCACCTGGCTCAGCACGGCTGCACGGGCCTGACGCGACAGCGCGTAACCGCCGATTTCCAGGTCGTCAGACTTCAGATAGGATCCATCAGCATGCAGCACGAGGTGCTTGCCGACGGCCACGTCGCCTGCAGCTTCAACGGAGCGCTCATTGGCGGCACTGCCGTAGTTAGCGATGCCGTTCACGCGGTAGCCGTTCTCGGGCACGGTCCGCGGAATACGCGTATCAATGACGTTGACGACGCCGCCAACGGCTGACGAGCCGAACAACAACGCAGAAGGTCCGCGCAATACTTCGATGCGCTCAGCGAGCAGCGGATCGATGATAACGGCATGATCGACGCTCGTGTTCGACACATCGATCGAGCCGATCCCGTCAGTCAGTACGCGGATGCGCTCTCCCTGAAAGCCTCGAAGAATGGGCCGAGATGCAGAAGGTCCGAACGACGTGGCAGAAACGCCTGGCAGCCGCGCCAGGGTTTCGCCGAGGGTAGGACGCAGGTTACGGGTTAGTGCTTGCCCGGTCAGCACCGATGTCCCTTGCAAAACATCGCGTTCGCTTTGCTGGAGGGGTGCCGTGACAATGATATCTGCGCCAACGGCAGTGGAGCGAGAAGATTTTGGAACGGCTGCTCCGGCAGGCTTATCCTGCTCGTTAGTGAGAGCAGTCCCGCCTGATGCGGACTGAGCGTATGCCGGTCCGGCGAGAATCGACAAGAGGCTTACGCCGATAAGGTACTTGTTCATTGCGTGTCTTCCCTGAACTTCAACACGCCCATACCTTAACGTTATATTGTCACAAGGGATGAGTTTTAAAATGACATATTTTTCATGAGGCAGCGCTGCGATCAGGTCGGACTATCGGCCCGTCCCGTTACGGTACTCCGCAACAGTGCCCAGGCGCGGAATTTGTAGATATAGAGTTCTGTCCATTGTCGCCGGCCAATGCGTTAGCGTATTTAGCCAAAGCAGGCGGCAAGAAGGATAATCAGGTATTGCAGGTAGCGCAGATTCCGCACACCTCTATTACAGGACGCTTGGCATTAAACCCTGCGATCCCTACCGCTGTTCGCAGATTATTCGCAATTGTGTCATTATCAATATGATCAACGCCGCTGCAAACGTCACAAACAAGGAATATGCAGTCATGCTGGCAACCGGGATGAGCGTTTACAATGTAGGCATTTTTACTTTCTATTCGTAGTACAATATTACTCTCTAAGAAGAGATCTAATATTCTATAGACGCTGTTCGCCGCGATCCTGCGGTTTTCCGAACGCGACAGGCCGTCAGCTATATCATAAGCAGAAGCCGGTTTAACAAAATCCGCTATGGTCTTGAAGACCGCTGCACGCATCGGCGTCCATTGCTCTCCAGCGGCAATAAGTACCTCTCGCGCAGCTTCGATTAATGCTGCGCCCTGAGGCTCTTGGTGAGAATGTGCGGCATGACCCATTGGGTAAATCTAGGGTGTAGGTCGAGCTTCGGCAACGCGTGGCAGAAAATGCTGCCTGGCCGCGCATTTGCCCATTGAGCGCAGCAAATCATAAAGCTAAAGAGGTGATATATTATATCAGAGGCTTTATGAACTCCACCCCATTGATCCCCGTCACGGTCCTCACCGGTTACCTTGGTGCTGGCAAGACCACCCTCCTCAACCGTATCCTCAGCGAAAATCACGGCCGCAAATATGCGGTGATCGTCAACGAATTTGGCGAGATCGGCATCGACAACGAGCTCATCGTCGATGCCGATGAGGAAGTATTCGAGATGAACAACGGGTGCATCTGCTGCACCGTTCGCGGCGACCTGATCCGTATCATCGAAGGTTTGATGAAGCGCAAAGGTGCCTTCGACGCCATTATCATCGAGGCGACCGGGCTTGCCGATCCAGCACCTGTTGCCCAGACTTTCTTTGTCGATGACGACGTGCGTGCGCGTGCCAGCCTCGATGCGATCGTGACCGTCGTCGACGCGCGCCACATCCTTGCCCGGCTTGAAGATAGTCACGAAGCAGAAGAGCAGATCGCCTTTGCCGACGTGATCCTGCTCAACAAAACTGACCTCGTGGACGCACAGGAGCTCGAGCGGGTCCGACAGCGCATTCGAGCCATCAACGGCCCGGCACGGCTGCATGAGACGCAGAACTGCGTTGTGCCTCTTGAGGAGGTTCTGGAACGTGGCGCTTTTGATCTTGATCGCATCCTGGAAATTGAACCCAATTTCCTGTCCGAAGACGATCACGAGCATGATGATGCGATCACATCGGTATCGCTAAGCTCGGAAAGCCCGATCCGGCCAGAGCTGTTCATGCCGTGGCTTCGCAACCTGACGGCTGAGCAAGGACAGGATATTCTGCGCCTCAAGGGCGTGCTGGCGTTCCCGGGTGAGGAGCAGCGCTATGTCGTGCAGGGCGTTCACATGCTGCTGGACGGCGATCATCAGCGTGACTGGAAGGCGGATGAGGTCCGTGCCAGCCGCATGGTATTCATTGGCCGCAATCTCGATCCCGCTGCTTTACGGCAAGGCTTCGAGGCCTGCGCGGTTAGCGCTGCCTGATGACTGAGCTTCTCGAAAGAGCGGCGCTGGTTCATCGCCACGGCCGGCACGTCCAGCTCGACGCCGAACCCACTGCGATCCTATGGCTGGGAACGTTAGCCGCAGTCGCGCTTGGCGATGGTAGCGTACACTGGCTAAACGACGAAGGTGGAACGCTGGCACGCTCGGTGCACGCTGGAGTGATCCTGACCTCCTGCCGCCATCCCGACGGCATGTCCGTGCTGACTGGAGGCGATGATGGCCGTGTGTGCCGGGTCGCCTCCGACGGCGAAATAACTGAAATTGGCCGCTTCGAGCGTAAATGGGTCGAGCATCTTGTCGCCAGCCCCGCGTCCGGCCTCATCGTCGCAGGGGTCGGTCGCGAGGCGGTCGCGTGGAGCAAGGGTGCGTCCGAGTCTACCCATCGCTACGCCGTTAGTTCAACGATCGGTGGCCTGGCGCTCGACGCCAAGGGCAAGCGGCTCGGGATTGCTCATTATAATGGTGCAACCCTGGTTTACGGCACCAATCCGGACAGCGGCCGCGTTGCCCTCAATTGGGTCGGTTCGCACATCGCCTGTACGATGAGCCCCGATGGCCGCTATCTGGTCACCGGCCTGCAGGAGACGGGACTTCATGGCTGGCAGCTCCCCGAGTTGCGAGACATGCGCATGTCTGGCTACGCCACCAAGACCCGCAGCTTCTCCTGGGATCGCAAGGCCAAGTGGCTGGCAACAGCGGGCGATGCGCAGGCGATCCTCTGGCCCTTCGAGGGCAAGCTCGGGCCTATTGGCAAGGCACCATTGCTGCTCGCCAAACGAGAGGGCACGATCGTCACGCGTGTCGCTTTCCATCCACGCGACGACATCCTCGCGATAGGGTACAGCGACGGGACGGTGATCCTTGCCCGCCCCGCAGATGAGAACACCGTGCTGATCGATGAGGGCGGCGCCTTTATCACGGCGCTCGCCTGGAACGATCCCGGTACCCGGCTCGGTTGGGGTGACGAGGACGGCCGGATCGGCATACTCGACATGGAAGCGCGGGCTTGAAGAGCCCGTGCGTGAGTGTCTGTCGTTTTGACGGTCGAACTGGCTGGTGCGTCGCCTGCGGGCGGACACTGGGCGAATGCCGCGAGTGGAAAAAAGCGCCTCGTCCGCGCCTCATCGCCATCAACAAGGCGCTCCCGATGCGACTGAACAAGCTCACCGACCGCGGCGTGCGTGTAACTGAGGACCAGACATGATCGAACTATCTGCGCTGTGGCTGATGTTCGTCCTTGGCTTGCGCCACGGGCTCGATCCCGATCATGTCGCGGTGATCGACAACATCGTGTTTCGTACCGTAGATGCGCGGCCACGATTGGCACCGTGGACGGGTGCGTTCTTCGCTTTGGGTCACAGCCTCTCGGTGGCGACAGTTGCAGTAGGCGTATCGTTTGCGGCCGGGGCCTTTGCCGTTCCCGCGTGGACGACATCGCTTGTCGACGCAGCGGTTGTCGTACTGCTGCTGCTCGTCGGCACGATGAACCTGTCAGCGTTGCTGCGCCAGGGGGACTATATCCCAATCGGGTGGCGGGCCCGCCTCGTTCCCAAGCGGCTGCGCACCAGCACTCATCCCGGCGCAGTGGTTGGGACGGGCATCATCTTCGGATTGGTGTTCGATACAGCTACTCAAGCTGCGGCTTGGGGTGCGGCAGCGACGGCCAAGGGCGGTACAATCGCGGCTCTGACCATAGCAGCCACGTTCGCCCTGGGGATGCTCGCGGCCGACACACTCGACAGTCAAATCGTCAGCCGCCTTCTGCGCTCCTCAGGCCGGTCAGCCCCTACAATACGGCGCTATCGTCGGGGCGTCGGCTGGCTTGTCGTCTCACTGAGCTACGGGATGGCGGGTTATGCTCTCGCCGAAACGGCGGGCGTGGATGTTGGTCTACCTGACAGCGTCTTCTCTGCGATCGGCATCGGGGCAGCCGCGATCATCATTCTCCTGCTGCTCGCCGCTCGCTGGCCGGTGAATGGTAAATGGCGTCGGGGTCCGGCTACCTGACCACGTAGAACGAGCGAACGGCGTATCGCTGTCACTGGCAGCGTGCGCGTCGCTGATACAACAACAAGGGGGAAACAATATGTCGGTCCAGCCGGCGACGCGCGCGCTTCGTATATCGATCGCGGCACTTGCCATCAGCATCAGCACCCCCGTTTGCGCTCACGACGCTGTTCCGAACCCAGGGTCGTCCGATGGGTCTATGTTGACGGACACGGCCCACGTGCCGATAAGTTCGGACAGCGAAGACATCACTGTAACCGGCTGGCGCCTTCGCCAGCTCGACGCCCCCGCCATCACTGGTAGCCGGCTGGGCCTGTCCGTTCGAGACGTTCCAGCGACGCTCGACCGCATCGGCGCCGACGAGATCCTGACCCGCGGGTTCCGCACGGTCGAGGAGGCAACCGTAGCTTGCCGGGTGTAATCTCGGGTGGTTCACCGGGGGACCCTTCCCTGTTCTCAATGCGGGGCTTCACTGGCGAGCAGATCACCATCCTGCACAACGGATTATATCTAGGGCCTGCGAACATGATCAACCGGCCCGGCAACACCTTCAACATCGCCAGTATCGAGGTGCTGAAGGGACCAGCGTCAGTTCTCTATGGGCAAGGTGCCGTTGGCGGCGCGGTCAACATCCTCAACAAGAGCGCTGACCTTCGCCAAAGCAGCGGCCAGGCACTCGCGTCGTACGGAAGCTTCGACACGATCAGCCTGGGTGTAGGAGGAAATTTGGTGCTCAGCGAGACCCTCGCTGGCCGAGCCGACGTGAGCTATCATCGTACGGCTGGCTATGTCGACGATGCAGGGTCGAACTCGTTCAATGCATCTGGCGCATTGCTCTTTCGGCCCGCATCCTCGTTGTCGGTAGAATTGAGCGTCGACTATTTGCGCGACAACCTTTCGACCTATTACGGAACGCCGCTTGTTCCGGCGACGTTCGCGGCTGAACCGATCCGCGGCATTCTTGCTGCCGGCAATGGTAGCGTGATCGACCGGCGGACCCGCTTTACCAACTACAATGTCGCGGATAATCGGGCCCATAGCTCGCAGTTCTGGCCCCGCCTCGTCGTTAGTTGGTCGCCATCGGACGCCCTGACCCTGTCCAACACGGCCTATTACTTCCACGCCGAGCGCCAGTGGATCAACGCCGAGAATTACGTCTTCAACCCATCGACAAAGCTCATCGACCGCGATCGCTTCTTCGTTTTCCACAATCAGGATCTTGTAGGAGACCAGGCGAGCGCCACGCTGCGCCACACAGTGTTCGGACTGGAAAACACTTGGGTAGTCGGCGTCGATTACAGTCATCTCGACTTCATTCGCACGCGCGGGTTTCCTGATGGCGACAGCGTCGATCCTCTCGCGCCCACCCGCGGCAACTTTGGTCCGCTGGTAGAGCGGCGCAGCCCCACTCGTTGGGATCAGGTGGCGCTTTTTGCCGAAGATACACTCAAACTGACGCCTCGGCTCAAACTGGTCACAGGCCTGCGGACAGAGCGGCTCTATCTCACAAGAGAGAATTACAACGTCGACGCAAGCTTCAATGCAAGCAGCAGCTTTCGGCGGACTTACAAGCCCTTCAACTGGCGCGCAGGCCTGGTTTACGACGTAGCGCCCGCCATCACGGCTTATGCCTCTTACAGCACAGGCAAGGATCCGGTCGGATCGAACATCTTCCTGGTCAATGCGGCCGAGAATTTCGGCCTGTCCAGCTCGCGCCAGGGGGAAATCGGACTGAAGGCGGATGTGCTGGATGGGCGGGGCTCGCTGACGATCGCGGTCTATGACATCGAACGGCGAGACATTCTGACCCAGGTGGGCATCGACGCGGTCAGCAACGTCGGCAGCCAAAAGTCGCGTGGCATAGAGATCTCGGGCGAGATGAAGCTCGCTCGCAACTGGGCAGTGACCGGCAGCGGCACCTATGTCGATGCGACATACGGCCGCTTCGTCGATCCCAACTACGGCATTGTGGCTTCCGGGAACCGTCCCCCGAACGTGCCTGCCTGGGTTGGGAACGTCTGGATGAGTGTCCAGCATGTGGCAGGCCTGCCTCTGGAGGCAGGTGGCGGGATCAAGTATGTCGGTAAACGCTATGGCAACACCGCGAATGATCTGACGCTGAAGCCTTACGCAACCGGTATCGTCTATGCGACGTACGCGGTGAGCCCGAGGCTGTCGCTAACCGGCCGGGTCAACAACATCTGGAACAAGACGTTCGTCCAGTGGGCAGATATCTACTACCCGGCACAGGTCATGCTCGGCGAGCCCCGCAGGGCCGAGGTCAGCCTTCTTGCCCGCTTCTAAAACAACAGTATGGCGGCGAAAGGCCGTGGCGATGCTGGTGTGGTTTCATCGCTGGCTGGGGGTAACCACCTGCGTGATCGTGGCGGCCTGGTTCGCTAGCGGTGCCGTCCTGCTGTTCGTCCCCTTCCCTTCGCTCAGTCGAACAGCACAACTCACGTTGGAAGCTCCGCTCGATGCCCGGTCGGTCACCGTGCCGCCTGCCGTGGCAATTCGCACGGTAGGCGGACAGGCAAGCGGCTTTCGGCTGATAAACCGCGCGGGACGCTCCAGTTATGTGGTCATGGTTCCGGCCGGCGCCGTGGCCGTGGACGCACGGACCGGCACGTTGCTGGCAAACCTGTCGCCTTCCTCTGCTTCGGAGGAAGCGAAGCGGTTATTTGGGGCGGCCGGCACCGCAGTCGGTCCGGTCGACTATGACCAGTGGATCGTCCACAATCGCTTTGACCCATATCGCCCCTATTTTCGCCTCGATGCGCACGACGAGATGGGTACGCAGATCTACCTTTCGGCACGCACAGGCGAGCTGCTGCAACGAACGACCCGGTCGAACCGAGCATGGAACTGGGCGGGCGCTGTGCTGCACTGGGCCTATGTTACTCCGCTCCGCGCCAGCTTTACGGCATGGGACCGCGGGGTCTGGTGGGTGTCACTGGTGTGCCTGCTGGTCGTCGTTGCAGGCATTGCTCTGGGCTTTATCCGAATGGCGGCCGCACGACGGATGCGTACGCCCTCGCTCACCTTCTACCGAATGTGGTGGCTCCGCTGGCATCACCTTCTGGGACTGTTCGTCGGCATCTTCGTGTTCGGCTGGATGGTCAGCGGATGGCTCTCCATGGATCATGGGCGAATCTTCTCCCGGGGGACGGCCACGCTGCCGCAGGCGATGCGCTATCACGGGCTGACACGTGAGAAGGCATTCACTCCTCTGGATCCTATGACGTTGCGCAGCTTGCCCCCTGCCAAGGAAGTCGCGTTTTCCGTCATCGTGGGCACGGCCATGCTTACTACCTACGAGGGCACTCGTGCCGCCAAGCGCTTCGATGTTGGTGGCAGGGTGATCGACGATCGCCAACTCGACCGTCTGCTGAAGGTCGCGGCAGAGCGTGCGTGGCCCGGTGGTCGCGTCAGTCGGATCGCGCCGGTCGACCCGCTCTCCACCTATGCCATGGCGGAAGGCTGGCCATCCACCGCGCGACGGATCACGTTTGTCTCGTCGTCGTTGCCGGACATCTATGTCGATGCGGCCGATGGCGGGATCCTCACGGTGATGGATACCAGTCGGGCAGCGTATGCATGGGTTTACTACGCGCTGCACACCTTCAACGTGCCCGGTTTGACCGCGAGGCCGATAGTGCGCCGCGTACTAATGTTGATTCCCTTGATTGCCGGTTTCTTGTTCAGCATCACCGGTGTCGTGATCGGTTGGAAGCGGCTTCGTCAAACGCTGAGATCGCAGTAAACTTCTAATTACAGCAGCGCGTCGTGCCACCACACCGGCCTGTCGATATGCGATATCATCGCATGTTGTGCATTCTCGTCTGCCGGATGATACCTTTACCCGGTCAACCACGGTGTGGATGGCGGGAGGGGATCACATGCATATTCGTCGAATCGCGCGTCGCGCCGGGCTACGCGCGGCACCGGTAACTTTGATGTCTATGTGCTTGGGCGGTGCGGTGCAGGCGGCGCCAGCGCCGGCTACGACAGGTACAGTTGCCGCTGTCTCTACGGTATCGGTCAAGGCTTTGGACAAGCAGGATAGCGGCTTTCGCAAGCTCCTGGATCAGTGGAAAGCGTTCGATCGGCCGACAGCGCCGCATGTGTCATTGCCGTCTCAGCGCCCCATCGACAGCTTCCGGTACACTTCGTCTTTCGGCATCCGCAGCGATCCTTTTCGCAGGACCGCTACAATGCATGCAGGCATCGATCTGGCAGCACCAACGGGAACTCCCGTCCATGCCACGGCCGACGGGATCGTCAGCCGCGCTGAAGTTGCATCCGGCTATGGCAATCTCGTGCAGCTCGATCACGGTGCCAGCGTTCAGACCCGATATGGTCACCTATCGCAGATCTTGGTGAAATCCGGTCAAATGGTCCACCGCGGCGACGTCCTTGCATTGGTCGGCTCAACGGGACGCTCGACAGGCAGCCATCTTCATTATGAATTGCGCGTCGCCGACCGTGCGATCGATCCACTCCCCTTCATGGCAGGCGGTGACGAGCAACTCGCATTGCAGCAGGCGGTCGGCCCAAGCGCGGGATCCTCGTCCGCCGTTGGTGGTCCCGAGTTTCACGACTGAGCCTCGATAGGCGACCATCGGCTAACCTCAGGGACGCGCGTCATGCGCGAGACACCCAACCTCGCCACGTGAAGGCAGCGTAGAACAGTTCCACGTCCTTGAAGCCGGCATCGTATAAGCAAAGTTCGTCTTCTTCGGGTGTCAGCAGCGCCAAGCTGGAGGCCACGGCACTTCGCGCCAATTCGGTCTGCGCCGGGTCCGCCCCGGAAGCGACAGCAAACGCGGCGTAACGGGCAAGCCAGCGCGTGCGCGCCGGCTCGGCTTGCGGAAAGCTCGAATGTACCACCACCAGCGGCGCGCCCGGCTTCATGCGCCGGTGCATCTCACTTAATGTCCGCACCCGTTCGTCGCGATTGAGGAAATGAAGCGTCAGGAGGCAAGTCGCTGCGTCGAATGGGCCGTCTGGCGCGGCGTCGATATAGCCTTCGATCAGGTCGGCGCGGCCAGCATCCTCGCCCATGGTCTCGCGGGCCAGGTCGAGCATCGGTCCGGCTGGATCGACGCCCGTGAAATGCCAGCCGGCGTGCGCTTGGGCCAATGCCTTCAACTCTAGCCCGCCACCGGCACCGAGCACCAGCACATGGGCATTAGGTGGTGCATGCTCGGCCAGCAGAAGCTCCGTCATGCGATGCACCGCGTCGAGACCGGGTGTGAAACGCCGGGGGCCGTCGGCATAGTGCGCGATGCGCTCCCGATCGGAGAACATGTCGAGGAATAGCGTGTTGCTGTCAGGCATGGATCTCACCTTTGGAACCGGACGGGTGAACTGTGGAAGGCGATCTCGCTCAAAGCTCGAAGCGGAGCGAAGCGCGCACTGTCCGGGGGGCGCCAGGATAGATCCACAAGGCGCTGTAAGAGCTCGCGGCATAGCGCTTATCGAGCAGATTGTCGGCCTCAAGGCGGAACCGCAAACCTTCGGCAAGCGGTGCTTCGATGGCCGCCTTGACCTTGACATACTCCGGCAGGACCACGGGCTTCGCGGTCAGCGATCCGGCGCGGTCACCAACGTAAGCGACACCGCCGCTCAACTGCCAGTCGCCGCGCGTCGTCGGAATGCGGTGCACGACCAGCAGCGTGCCCGAATGCTCCGGCACGTTGAGAACGTCTGGTGTCGGGAATGCAGTGTCGTCTGCCTTGGCATCGAGCCAGGCATAGTTCGCCACGATCTGCCAGCGATCGCCGAGCTTGGCCGAAGCGTCGATCTCGATCCCGCGGCTAACCAGGTTGCCGACCGGCGCAAGGTAGTTGGCATCCACCGGGTCGGTCGTGAGGATGTTCTGTTTGCGGATGTCGAACCACGTTACCGCCACGTCGATACCGGGCAGTCTGGCGGCAACACCCACTTCGTATCCCTTGCCCGTTTCGGGCCCGAAGCCGATGCCATTGCGGTCGGTACCGGTATTGAGCGAGAAGTTTTCGCCCCAGTTCGCGTGCACCGCAATCACGTCGCTGACGCGATACCGGCCACCTACCCGGAAATTCACCGGTTCGTCGATGTTGCGACCGGTGCTGCCGGTGTTGTTGTTGACGATCTTCTGCCGATAGGGGTCGATGCGCGCGCCCCCGACGAGCGTCAGGCGGTCCGTCAGATCCCACATGTCCTGGACGTAGAACGTGCCAGCAAGCCGCGTCTCATCATTGTTGGTGAACGGGCGAAGTGGCGCTGCCACTGACGATCCATAAACGGGATTGAACAGGTCGATCGCGTAGGGAACGGCATCGGATGGATTGATCCGCAGCCAGCGCTCGCCGTAGAGAAAGCGATAGCCCTTTAACCCGACGCTTACCCGGTGGCGTCCGATCTGCCCGGCAAGCTCCAGCCTTGCTGCCAGGTCATCCACGCTGAAGTCGCGCGACCGGCGCTGACGCCACAGCGACGTACCAACTATCCGCGATTGGTCTGCTGACAGTCCCTTCAGCGTTCCCTTCCGCCACACCAGGCCGCCATTCAGCGTCCACCCATTACCAAGCTCGGCAAGCCCCGTGAGCTGGTGCTGGTTGTTGCGGGACTTGGTGATGCCGTTCGCCGGTTCGCCGTAGTAATTGGAGCGCGGCAACGCGTTGGCGTCGCCGTCGATTGCTGGAATTCCGCGGTCGAAAGGGGTGTCGAACTGGCTGAACTCCCCGGTATAGGTAAGCCGCAACGCGTTGCTCGGCTGCCACGTAAGCGACGGAGAGACGACGCGCCGACGGATCGAAACAGTATCGCGCCAACCGTCACTGTCCTCACCTGCAACCACGATGCGCGCAGCCAGCGTACGCGATAGCGGTCCCGTGGCGTCCAGTTCTACCCGACGCGTGTCGAAGGAGCCGTAGCTGATCAGGGCGTTGGCGTGCGGCGTAAAGCGCGGGACCTTGGTTACGATGTTCACCCGTCCGCCAGGGTCGACGTCGCCGAACAATGCGCCCGCCGGTCCCTTCAAGACCTCGATCCGCTCGGTAGTGGCGGGATCGCGTGGAGGCGCCATGCCCCGGTTCGCCAAAAAGCCGTTCAGATAATATTCGGCACCCCCGTCTGGCGTGCCAAGGAAACCGCGAACTGCAAAATTGTCGATCACGCCACCGCGATTATTCTGCTGGCTAAAGCCACTGACGAGCTCCAGCGCATCGCTGAGACGGTACGTCCCTGCCGCGTCCAGAATGTCCCGCTCGATCGACCGGCTCGACTGCGACATACGCCGCGTCACGCGATCGGATGACAGGGTGCGGTCCACCGTGCTGCGTGTGCCAAGCACGACGATGTCATCGGCAGTCGAGGCACTCTCTTCTGTGACCTCCTGGGCGGAAGCCGGCGTGATTGGAAACGCTATTGCGCACAGCGCAACGAGGGAGGCACTGCCCCAAAACGACGCGCGCCTTTGCTGATATTTCCACGCTTCGTTCGACACCGCGCCAACCATCATCATCCCAATCTCAGCTTAAAAGGCGAGCATCTACGCCTTGCGTAACGATACATCGTCTCATAAACGGAGCGTGTTGCGGTGCAAGATGAAAATATGGTGACACGATTATGACGAATGATGCGGGCACTCATCTGCCGATCGAGGTGCGCCAGCTCCGCCATAGCTATGGTGACCGAGAGGTGTTGCGCGGGCTTAATCTGACGATAGCCCCAGGAGAGATCTACGCGCTGCTGGGCGGCAATGGGGCTGGAAAGTCGACCACCCTCTCGGCGCTGCTCGGCTTCATCGCGCCAACGTCAGGTAGCGTAAGCGTTGCTGGTATTGATCCTGCTACTGACCCGGAACGGGCGCGAGCGCAGCTTGCATACGTACCCGAGAGCGTTGCTCTGTATGATCATCTGACCGCGCGCGAGAACCTCGACTATTTCCTGGCGCTTGCCAGAGCTCCCCGGTCCGCAGACGACGTCATCAAACCAGCGCTCGACGCGGTAGGCCTGCCGCATCACGCCTGGAACCAACGTGTTAGCGGCTTCTCCAAGGGTATGCGTCAGAAGGTCGCCATTGCGCTTGCGCTCGCGCGTCATGTTCCAGTGTTACTGCTCGACGAGCCGACCTCTGGCCTTGATCCGCGTGCGACCATGGAGTTCAATCGCCTGATTGAGACAGCGCGTGACCGCCAGGTCACCATTCTGATGGTAACACACGATCTGCTGAGCGCCGTCGACGTTGCGGACCGCATCGGCTTCCTGGCCGACGGCCAGATCGAAGAGGAGCTTGCCGCTAGTGAGGGGGCTGCCCGGTTCGACCTCAACACCCTCCATGCCCGCTACATCGGCGCGAAAGTCGCAGCATGAGCTCGCCCATCATCCGGATTGCTGCCGAGGAATGGCGCAGCCTTGCTCGCAATCGCGCCGGCCTCATCGCCACGCTGCTCCTCCTTGCGCTGATCATTGCGTCTGCCGTGGTGAGCTTCGAGCGACGCGCCGGGATCGAAGCCGAACGCGCTCGCTACCAGGCATCAGTGGACAAAGGCTTCGACAATCAGCCCGCGCGCCATCCCCACCGGATGGTGCATTATGGGCAGTTCGTGTTCCGCCCCCTCAGCCCGCTGGCATTCGTCGACTTTGGTGTCGACAGCTTCACCGGCAACACCATCTTCCTCGAAGGGCATCGGCAAAACAGCGCCAATTTCTCCGAGGCACGGCAATCGTCGCTGTTGCTCCGCTTTGGCCAATTGACCCCGGCGTTCGTACTACAAGCACTGGCGCCTCTGCTGCTCATCTTCCTTGCCTTCACCAGCGTCGCACGAGAACGCGAGCGAGGCACGTTGCGGCTGCTGCTGGCGCAGGGCGTCAGCGGCCAGCAACTGCTCGCAGGTAAGTTGCTGGGACATGGCGTCATCGCGCTCGCGATCGGCGCACCGGCCTTCCTGCTGCTTGCCTGGCTGGCAGCAAGTGCCGTCGCGCCGTGGGGCGCGGTCGGACTCCTCATCCTCGGCTACGCCGCCTGGTTGTTGCTCTGGGCGACGATGTCGGTGCTGATCTCCGCGCTGGTCACTCGGTCGCGTGATGCGCTGGTGGCGCTGGTCGGCATCTGGATGGTCAGTGTCATCCTTCTGCCAAGAGGATTACCCGAAGCAGCGGCGAACCGTGCTGTGCTCCCGAGCAAAATCGAGACCGAGATTGCTCTCCACCGCGATCTCAAACAGATCGGCGACGCACATAACCCCGACGATCCCTACTTCGCCAACTTCAAGGCGCGGGCGCTTGCACAATACGGCGTATCCCGTGTCGAAGACATGCCCGTCCAATATGCCGGCCTTGTCGGTATGGAAGGCGAGCGGCTGACGACCGGCCTTTATGCCAAATCCGCAAGGGAAATGGAGGGACGTGAGGCCGAACAGAACGGCTTCGTTCGCGCCTTTGGCACAATCAGCCCGCTTATCGCCGTCAGGCAGTTATCGATGACACTGACTGGCACCGGCCTTGCCGCCCACCAGGATTTCCTCAACCAGTCTGAAGCGTTCCGCTACCGGTTCGTACAAGCGCTGAACTGGATGCAGGCTGAGAAAATCCCAAGCGTGGGCGGCGGTGAGGATCCTCGCGTGTCCGCGGACAATTGGAAGACGATCCCTCGCTTTCGCTATCGCCCCTTTGTCCCTCCTTCCGCGTTGATCTGGCCAAACTTGCTGGTGCTCGGCGGTTGGTTGGCAGGCCTGATGCTATTGTCAGTGCCGATCGCACGACGTTTAGGGAGGGCCGCGCGATGAGCTTGCTCCGTGCAGAACTGCGCCTGATCCTGCGCTCACGGCTGGCTGCCGCTTCGCTTGCGCTGCTGTTTGTCCTTTCGGCCCTGTCGATCTGGTCCGGCTTGTCGGCAGTCGACCGGCAAGACGCGACAATCGCCCGTGTAACTGCCGAACAGGCACGTGATCTAGCGGCGGTGGCGAAGGAGTACGGCAAGCCGGACGGTGAGGCAGGCTATGCTGCCTATTACTCCTTCCTCCTGACGCACGACCGCCCCTCACCTGTCGCCTTTCTCGCGCTGGGCCAGCGCGACGTACAGCCTGCCGTCCTGCGGGTGCGGGCGCTAAGCCTGCAGCAACAGCTGTACGAGTCCGAGACCCTGAACGCCGAACAAGCCTTGCCGGGCGTGTTCGACTTCGCGTTCGTCGCCATCTACCTCGCGCCTCTGGTCGTGATCGCGCTGACCCACGATCTGGTTACCAGCGAACGCGAAGGCGGGCGGCTGCGGCTGTTGCTTTCGATGCCGGGCACCGGCCTGTGGCGCAGGCGGATCAGCCTGCGCTATCTGCTCGTGACGCTCGCCCTTCTCGTGCCCGCAGGCATTGCACTGGTCGCCACGACCGCGCCCGTGATCCTTGGACTCGGTATCGCCGCAGTCAGCGCGGTGTACCTTGCTTTCTGGTTTGGCCTGAGCTTGCTTGTTGCCGGTCGGGTACGCGCTTCTGCCACAGCTGCAGCCGCTTCGCTCGGGTGCTGGATTGCATTGACCCTGCTCCTCCCTACACTTGCAAATGCCGCGATCGCGCGGGCGGTGCCTGTCAGTAAAGGCATCGACTTGACCTTGGCACAGCGCGAGATCGTCCATCACGGCTGGGACATCCCCAAGGCCGCCACGTTTGACCGGTTTCTCGCCACTCACCCCGAGTGGCGCGGCCATGAGAAGTTCGAGGGTCGGTTCCACTGGAAATGGCTGTTTGCCATGCACCAGGTGGGCGACGAGGCTGTAGCGCTGCAAGTCGCTGCCTATCGTGCAAGCCTACGCGACCGCGAGCGCTGGACAACACGCCTTGGCTGGTTGCTCCCCAACGTCGCTGCGCAAAGCATGTTGCATCGTCTCGCCGACACCGACCTGATTGCGCAGCTTGATTATCAGGACAGCATCGGCGCGTTCCACAAGGAGCTGCGGAGCTTCTTCTACCCGTATCTGTTCTTCGATCGGCCATTCACGCCTGCCGATTTCGATTGGTTGCCCAGCTATGCCGCGCGCAGCGGAACGGCATCCTGGCCGGCCGTTCCAATGCTCGTGCTATTGGCGGTCACAGCTATCATCCTCGGTGCGGGCGCAGCCCAGATGCGCCGCATCGGCCGCAACGGTTCTCGCTAAGCCAGCCCACCCCCTTGGTTCAGAAAGTTGATCTTTGTCTTTTCGCGTAGCTACCATGATAAGCCTTTCCGTACTTACGGCCCCCGGTTCACTCGCTGCCCAAGGTCCCGCTCCCCTACCCCCTGCCTTGTCGTGGTCCGGCAAAAGCGAGGCACTGATAGCGGAAGCTACCGATCCGTGGATTACGCCTGCAGAAGCGTCTGGTTTCAAGACGACGCCGCGCTACGCGGACGTGAGAGCGTGGCTTGAGCGGCTGGATGCAGCCTCGCCGCTGATTACTCTGCAAAGCTTTGGCCGCACCGGCGAGGGCCGGGACATGCTGTTCGTGCGCGCCACCAAGGGCGGGGCCAAAAAGCCTGTGGTGCTTGTACAGGCAGGCATCCATTCCGGCGAGATCGACGGCAAGGATGCAGGGCTCATGCTGCTGCGCGACATCGCGTTGCGCGGGAAGGATGATTTGCTCGATCATGTCGATCTGGTCTTCGTCCCGATCTACAACATCGACGGTCACGAGCAGATGAGCGCCTACAACTTTGTCCATATCCGCGGCCCCGATCAAAAGGGTCGCGATGCGAACGCGCGCAACATCGATCTCAATCGCGACTACGCCAAGGCGGACGCGCCTGAGACCCGTGCGATGATCACGCTGCTGCGCAAGCTCGACCCTATCCTCTACGTCGATTGCCACGTCAGTGAGGGCTTCGACATGCAGTACGACGTGACGTACACCTATGCAGGATGGGGCAAATATGCGCGCCATCGCGCCACGGCGGACTGGCTGCAGGGGCGCTTCGGACCCGCTGTGAGCACGGCGTTGACGAAGGCTGGCCACATTCCCAGCATCTATCCTAGCCCGATCGACACGAAAGAGCCGAGCAAGGGCATTCGCTTCAGCCCGGAAGGTCCACGCTACTCGACGGGATATGGCGACTTCATCGGTGTGCCGACCGTCCTGGTCGAGAACCATATGCTCAAGCCCTACCGGCAGCGTGTCCTTGGCACCTATGTCCTGCTGGAAGCCGCGATGAAGATTGCTGCCAGGGATGCGAACCAGATCACCGCGGCCAAGGCAAAGGATCGTGCCAGCCGTCCTGCCGAGCTTCTCACTCGCTGGAAGCCAGCGGAGCAGCCGATTGGCTGGATCGAACACTTCAAAGGCGTGGCGTTCGACACTTACCTGTCGCCGGCATCCGGACGGATGGAACAGCGCTGGCTCGGCAAGCCTATTACTTTTCGCATGCCTATCATCGGCCAGGAGCCGACCGAGACGGTGCGACTGCCCCAGGCATGGTGGGTGCCGGCTGCGCAGACCGAGGTAATAGATAGGCTACGCCTCCACGGCATCACTTTTGAGACCATAGCTAAACCGCGAACACTAACTGTTGATCAGGTCCGGCTGATCAACCCCAAACTGTCCCAGCCAAGCGAGGGGCGAGTGTCGATCACCGCGACCTTCTGGCACCAACAGCGCGAGCAGGTAATGCCCGTTGGCAACGTCCGCGTGACAGCCGACCAACCGCTAGGTCTCTTGGCCGCAGCGTTGCTGGAGCCGGAAAGTCAGGATTCTTTCCTTGCGTGGGGTTTTTTCCCCGAAATGATGGCCCCGGCGCCAAATACGGACGCATTTGTCCTCGCTGCATTGGGCGATCGCATGCTGTCGACTGATCCAGCGATCAAAGACGCGTTCGAGGCAAAGCTCGCAGCCGACCCTAGCTTTGCTGCCGATCCGGATGCACGGCTTGCCTGGTTCTATGAGCAAGCCGGACCCGGCCATCCCTACCCTCTTCGCTATCCTATCACGCGCGAAATCAAGTGAGAGCAGGTCCGATCGGTATCGCGAAGCTAGGTGAATAGGTTCCGCTCTGCCTTGACGGCATCAATCATCCGGTCGATTTCGACGTCCGTGTTGAAAAGCGAAGGAGTCACCCGAAGCACGGGTCCGGAAGCCAGGCCCTGCTTTGCAACAACCAACACCTGATGCTTACTGAGAAGTACCTTCTGAGCCTGCTGGGCATCAACCCAGCTGCGCTGCCCAGAGAAGCGGAAGGCACCGATGACAGCAACCCGCCCTGGCTCTTCAGGGTGAGTGATCGTCAGGCCGGGGATGGCGCGTACGCCCTCGACCCAGCGAGCACGCATGCGGGTCAGATGGGCAAGCTTGCGGCCTGGTCCATGCTCGTGATGTTCCCTCACCGCATGTGGCACAGTAAGACGCGCTGCAAAGTCCACTGTGCCAGTGGGTGCTCGGGCGCGAACATCGCCGTCTGACCGGATGTGGTTGCCAAGCCAAGGGTCGATATCGGCAAGCCGTGATTTGCGAATGTAGATTCCGCCGGTGCCGAGCGGGGCTGCCACCCACTTGTGGAAGCTAAAGCCCATGAAATCGATACCCAGCGCGTCGACGTCGACAGGAAGAAGGCCGACGGCTTGCGCACTGTCGAGGATTACGTCCGCCCCATAGCGGCGCGCGATGTCCGCGATCTCGCGCACCGGCAGCACGAGACCATTGCGATTGGAGACGTGGGTCAACAACACGAGCTTGATTGCAGGATTGCGTTTCAGGGTAACTTCGTAGGCCGCGAGGATATTGGCTGTCGTAGCGGGCTCAGGCACGTTCATCCGAACAGGGCGGACTCCTCGCGACGTTTCCAGGTACGCCATCGCGTGCTGCATCTCGTCGTAATCGACGTCGGCCATCAGGACGGCATCGCCCGTTTTCAGCCGTCTGTAATTAACGATCAGACCGTACAGCGCCTCCGTTCCGCCCCCACACAGCGCAACTTCCTCGGGCCGAGCCCCAATCAGGGAAGCAACGGCATCGGTCGCGGGCTGCAGGCGTTCGTCTCTAGTTGGCCCCGGTAAGGCACTGCGCAGAAAGAGCGCATTGTGACGGTTTACCCAGTCGCCGTGAGCACGATAAGCTGCGGACGTGGCCCGGGTCATGGCGCCGTAGTAGGCAGCATCCAGATTCGAGATGCTGCGGTCGACATCATACTGCCCTGCGTAGCTCATGACTTCGGTCCGCCCTTCGCTAGCGCTCGCCACGCCCGCCACTGCAGCCGCTGCTCCACGCAGGAAAACCCGGCGATCATACATACGTTCTGTTTCCTTGATCCTTACCAGTGCCTTCCCTAGAGGCTGAGACATAATATCATAACGTAAATTCAGGGGTAATGATGAAATCGCTTGCGATCGTGCTGTTGGCTACCTGTGCCCTACCATTTCCTGCCTTGGCGCAACAGGTTGGGCCAGCCACTGCCAAGGCTGAGACAGAGTCCGAAGCAGCGATTGAACCAAGCGACGGCAGCGATATCGTAATTACGGGCAGCAGGTTCGGTGGGCGCACCCGTCTCGAGTCCGCAACACCGGTCGATGCGATCTCCCAAGAGGAGCTTCAGCAAAGCGGACGCGTCGATCTGATCCAGATGCTTAAGGTACAGGTACCAAGCTTCAGCTCTCCGCGTCCGCTCGCCTCAGGCATAGGCGATTTCCTGCAGCCGCCATCGCTGCGTGGCCTTGGGCCGGGCGAGTTGCTGGTCCTGATCAACGGCAAACGTCGCCATACAGCGTCCGATCTCAACTCCAGCAACGGCATCGGCCGCGGCGATGTGTCGATCGACTTTAACGCCATACCCTCGCTGGCGTTGTCGCGGATCGAAGTGCTGCGCGACGGTGCTGCGGCGCAATATGGTTCGGATGCGATCTCGGGCGTCATCAACATGTTCCTGGATCGGTCGGTCGGTACACGCGCGCAGACGACGTATCTGACCACGACGGAGGGCGATGGCGACACCTACGAGGCCAGCGCTTCGGTCGGCGTGCCGGTGGGCGCAAAAGGCGTGTTTCGCCTGACCGCGGCCTATCAGGATCGTGGTGGCACCAATCGCGCCCGCCCAGACACCCGCCAGCAGTATTTCGGTACCAATGCAGCGGGGCGGCCGGTGTTGCCATCGGGTAACTTCGGTTCGGGCACGGGATTGACGGCACCAGCCGGGACGCTCGACCCGCGCGAGGCCGACTTCAACCGCAACAGCTCCCAGCAAGGCGACCAGCCAAACACGAACAAGCAGATCTTCTACAACTTTGTCGCGGAGGCACCCGGCAACGTCGAGCTCTACTGGTTCGGCGGGTATAACCGGATTGACGGCGATATTCAGTATCTGTTTCGCCGCGCCGGCCAGGACGAGACGGTCCGCGCCCTATACCCGGACGGCTACAGCCCCGGCCTTGAGACACGGATCGAGAATTTCTCCACCGCGATCGGTATGCGCGGGAGCGACCTGCTCGGCTTTGGCTGGGACCTATCGAGTGTGTACGGGGTCAGCACGCAGGATCTGACCTACGTCAACAGCGTGAACGTCTCGCTGGGTGCGGCATCGCCAACCAGTTTCTACCGTAACGGCAGCGACTTTTACCAATGGACCAGCAACCTCGACCTTACCCGCGAGATTCCAGTCGGTGATAGCAGCCCGCTGAAGCTCGCCTTCGGACTCGAACATCGCGAGGAAACCTACCGGCTTTTTTCGGGCTCGCCGGACGGGTATCGCAATGGCGGCGTACCGATCCTCGATGGCCCGAACGCCGGGAGACCTGCGGTCGTCGGTGCCCAGCCGGGGCCGAGCAATGGTCCGGACGACCGTGCTTCGCTGAGCCGTCATAGCTACGCGCTCTACGGCGAGGTCGAAAAGGATCTGTTCGACCGCATGCTGATTTCCGGCGCGGTGCGACACGAGCACTATTCCGATTTCGGTGACACGACCAACTTTAAGGTGGCCAGCCGCCTTGGCCTGATCGGCACATGGGCCTTGCGTGGATCGTACAACACTGGCTTCCGTGCGCCTGCCCTCGCACAATCCGGCTACAATGCGTCCAACACGCTGATCCTGAACGGCACACAGGCTATTGTCCGCGTCGCGGCCGTCGACACGCCCGCCGCACGTCTTGCCGGAGCCCGTGACCTGAAGCCGGAGACGTCGAACAACGTGTCAGCCGGCACCGTGTTCGAAGTCGGCGGACTGACGTTCACGCTTGATGCCTATCAGATCAAGGTGCGAGACCGGATTGCGATCTCGTCTACCTTCCAGGACACTCGTCTGACCAACTTTCTTGCCGCCAATGGCCAATCCGGCTTCGCCGCGCTGTCCTTCCTCACCAATGCAGTGGACACCAAAACCCGCGGCGTCGATCTGGTCATGAACTACCGTCACACGTTCGGTGATGAAAGCCGGGTAACGGGAACGCTCGCTGGCAATTACAACAAGACGACGTTCGACCGGATCGCGACTGCGCCGAGCCCCATCGCGGGGTTGGGCATTACAACGCCGCTGTTCGACGTGACGCAGCAGCTGCGCTTTTCGGATAGTCAGCCACGCGATAAGGTGACGCTCGACGTCAACTACGCACGGGGCCCCTTTACCCTATCGGTTACGAACACCCGTTACGGCGAGGTCTCGACGGTCGCGATACAGAACAGGACGCCGGCACAGGTCGCGGCCCTGATTCCTGGCTTCGACACGCGGACAATCGCGTCGTCCCCCGGCAGCGCCAATAGCGACATCATCCAAACCTTCGGCGGCAAGGTGCTGACGGACGTCGAATTGTCCTGGCAGGCAACCAGGGCGCTACGATTGAGCGCCGGCGCGCAGAATCTGTTCGACGTCTATCCGGACGAGAACGTCGCTTCCACCGTTGCGAGCGTCGCAGCCGGCACAAACGGTTCCGACAATGCCGGTACCCAGCCGTACAACGCCATCTCTCCGTTCGGCTTCAACGGACGGTCAGTGTTCGTTCGGGCAGGGCTAAACTTCTAATTAGGAAACGAGGCTGGCGGACGTTTTGTCGATCGACCAGCTGTCGTAAACGGGTATGCTAATGACGTTTGTTCAACTAAATAATGGACCCTGATTGAACATTCAAAAGTCGAAGTGCCATTCAGGGTATACTCTCACTGACGGTGCGGCGCGTCATTGATTGAACTAACGGGTCTATCGCGGAAACGCCTAGGTGACGATCGCGCTATCCAGGTGTCGCAAAAGTGATCCAAATCGCGTGCCTTTTGCGAACCATTTTCGCGACAGCCTCACGCGCGGCTTGACCGCGATAGTGACGCTGTCGCAAAACTTAGCCAGACCGTGTGGAAAGCCGTGAGCCGGGAGCTGCGTAAGTTCCGCTGTCATTGGCCGG
>NZ_JACYVM010000019.1:0-47295 GCF_014842355.1 Sphingomonas sp. CFBP 13706 | reverse complement strand
TAGCTCGTCAGGCTCATAACCTGAAGGTCACAGGTTCAAATCCTGTCCCCGCAACCAAATCCTACGACAGCCCCGAAGCGAAAGCTTCGGGGCTGTCGTCGTTTCTAGCCCTCTTTTACTGCGCGCCTGACCCCATGACGAGGACGCGTAACCTAGCGTGTCTGTAAGATGGGCCCGGATGCGCCCGCTCGGCATCAAGGCGGCTGTTGCTGCACGGGGCGCACGCTATTCCTGGTATCGGTCGAGTACAGGCCCTCGGGGCCGTGGACGGATCCAGACGGTGAAGGGGCAGGCCGGTGACCGACCTGCCCCTGTGCTCGTTCAGAAGCGCATCGTCCCGCCGAACGCGACGGTGCGGCCGCTGACGGTGTTGGTCATCACCCGCTTGGCGGTGCCGTCGGCATATTGGACGATCGGCTCGTCGGTGATGTTGATCACGTCGAGCGTCAGCTTGAACCGCGGCGTCAGATTGACATAGGCCGACGCGTCGAGGTTCGTGGTGCCCTTGATATACTCGCCGATATTGCCGTTGCCGCCATCGCCCCAACGATAGCGCGAGCGCGTCGCGATCGAGCCACGCGCGCCCCAGCGATCGGTGTCGTAATAGAGCGTCGCGTTCGACGAGAATTTCGACAATGTCGGCAGCGGCAGGCGGACCGGCACGCCCGCATAGAAGACGTCGGTCGACCCGCTGGCGACCGTGACGTTGCCGAGTATGCCGAGCTTGTCGAACGGCGCAGGCAGGAAGTCGAAGTCTCGCTTCGCGGCGACCTCGATCCCCTTGATCGACGCGCCGGGGCCGTTGATCGGGCGCGTGTAGTTCACCAGCACCGCAGGGTCGACGCCGACGGGCAGCAGTGCCGCGGGATAGCCGGTCGAGGCATAGGATACGAGCCGCGTTTCCGACGTGATGTACGAGTCCATGTGCTTGTAGAAGGCACCGATCGCGAGCGATCCGCGCGTGCCGTCATAATATTCGAGCGAGGTCTCGATCGAATCGGCGATGAACGGCTTCAGATTGGGATTGCCGGCGGCGATCGTGCCGCCGAACGAGGCGAGGTTGAGCGTCCCGGCCGCGCGCATGTCGCTGAGCGCAGGGCGGCTCAGATTGCGATTGCCGCTCAGCCGGAAGACGATCGACCGGCTGAGGTCGAAGGCGAGGTTCGCTGCGGGCAGGAAACCGTCATAGCGGTTGGTCACGCTGACCGGGACGAGCGCGCTGCCGACCAGCGCGGTCCCTGCGGATCCCAGATCGGTATGGTAATAGCGCACGCCGATATTGGCCCGCAGGCCGATCGCGCCGAGCCGGGTGGCGAGGTCATATTGCAGATAGGCGCCATAGGTGCGTTCGGTCAGGTCATAGGCGGTGCCCGCGACGGTGCTGTTCGCGTCGACGGTCATGCTCTGGCCGAGCAGCGCATAGGTGCCGGCGACATCGCCGATCACATAGGGGGCGAGCGTGCTGTCGGTCAGGACGCTGGTCGGGACGTCGGGCACGCCCGGCTTGTTCTCGTAGCTGGGCGCGACCTTGCGCTGCCAGCCGCCATTGGTGAAGCGCTTGAACCCCGCACCCGCCTTGATCGTCGACCCCGTGGCGACCGTCCAGGCAAGCTCTGCCTTGCTGTTGTAGAATTCGCTCTCGATCCGGTCGGCGCGGGTCTCGAGGCCCTGCAAATCCCATTGCGACGCGTCGGTGGTGTCGAAGCCATAGTCGGTCCGCGGCGAGGCGGTGTTCAGCCCCGAAAAGGAATAGCTCTTGCCGACCGCCTCGAGATAGACCTGTGCATAGCGCGACGCGAAGGTCGATCGCGACCAGCCGCCTAGGACGTTGAGCGTCAGGTTGCTGGCGAGATCGGTATGCGCGTTGAGCGCGGCCTGCCAGAAGGTCGTCTGGTCATGCGTCACCTTGGATTCGGTGCGCATGTCGACACGGTCGAACGACGCGCCGACGATGTCGTTGAAATCGTCGAAGGTGACGCCGGTCAGCAGCTGCGTGCCCGTGACGTTGTTCGCGGCGACGCCGTTGGTCCCCGCGGCGCCGATCACGCCCGAGCGCCGGTCGTTGTTCAGCCGGCCATAGAGCAGGTCGAGCGAGACATCGGTGCGGTCGTCGGGATGATATTGGAGCGCGGTGGTGACGCCGAGCCGTTCGCGCTTGTTAAAGAAGGTGGCGTAAGTCTGCGCACGGCTGTTCCAGACGCGCGCGGCACCCGTCGCGCCGACCAGGAGCGCGCGGTCCGCCGCGGAGACGGCGGGCCCGACATTGGCCGCGCCGAAATTGATCTGCGACCAGTTCCAGTTGCGATAGCCGAATTCGACGGTCTCGGCGGTGCTGTACGCGACCGAGGCGAGGACGCCGAAATCCCCCCAGCGGTCGGATATCAGCCCGACGAGGCGCGGTGTGACCGTCTTGGTATATTGGTTCGCCTGGCCGCGGGCGGAGGCGACGACGGTGAGTCCGTCATAGTCGAACGGCTTGGCGGTGTGCAGCCCGACCGTGCCGCCGATGCCGCCCTCGTCCTGCTGCGCCGCATAGGATTTCTCGACGACGACCTTGTTGAACAGCTCGGACGCGAAGATGCTGTAGTCGAACGCGCGCGATCGGCTGACCGACGAGCGGCTGTCCAGCCCCGACGAGGTATTGGTGAGCACCTCCATGCCGTTCAGCTGCGTGCGGGTGAAATCCGCGCCAAGGCCGCGTAGCGAGATCTGGCGGCCCTCGCCGCTGTCGCGGGTGATCGCGACGCCGGGGATGCGCTGGAGCGCCTCGGCGAGGTTCTGGTCGGGAAACGCGGCGATGTCCTGCGCCAGGATCACCTCCTGCGACCCGGTTGCGGCCTTCTTGATCTGCTGCGCCTTGGCGACGCTCTGGCGGTAGCCCCGGACGACGATGTCGGCACCGTCATCGGCGAGCGGGTCAGGCTGCGCGGCCTGCGCGATCGCCTGAGCTTCGGTCCCGCCGGGGGACGCGGCAGGAGCATATGCCGTCGTCACAGGCCCCATTTGTCGCGCGACGGTGACCGTGCCGCCGACGATCCTGCCGTCGACCGCGCTGCCCACGGTGATCCGCGCGAGCGCCTGTTCCGCGGTCATCCGGCCGCGCAGGCGCTGGCTGCGTGCGCCCTGCAGCAGTGACGGCGACGTCGCGAGCTGCAGCCCGGTCAGTCGCGAGAAGGCGAGGAGCGCGTCGGCGAGACCCTGTGCGGGAACGTCGAAGCTGAACTGGCGTGGTGCCGGTGGTGCGGTCTGCGCGATCGCAGGCGCGCAGACAAAGCCGGACAGTGCGACGGACGCGAGCAGACGCCGCGCCAGACGAATTCTATGAAACATGATTTCCCCCCGAGATGGTTCGAGGGCAAGACGGGCAGGCGCCCGGAAACCCGACAAAGTATTTGGTTTCAGTTATATGACAGCGAAGTCTGATGCAGGTCGGTGTTTATACTGACGGTGGCGCTGCGCAATTTGGGGGATCGGGCGGCGTCCGCGCGAACTCCTTGTCGCACCCTCTCCGAAATTGTCACAAACGCGGCCTAGGTCGCCGGGATCAACAACCCGGACGAGCCATGCCAGCGACGCTTCCCCAGATCGACACCCGCGCGGGCGAGCCCGCGGTCGAGGACTGGCGCGCGATCGCGGCGACGCTGAGCCGCTATGTCCGTGCGCGCACCAGCCGGGTCGATGTCGTCGAGGACGTCGTGCAGGAGACCCTGTCGCGGCTGGTGCACCAGGGACGCGTGCAGAAGCTGGTCAGCATCTATGCGCTGGGCTTCCGGATCGCCGCGAACCTGCTGGTCGACCATCATCGCAGGGACCGCCGCTATGTCGCCGAACGCGCGGAGGAGCCTGTCAGCCAGGCGCCCCTGCCGGACCGCGTGCTGGTCGGCCGCGAGGCGGTCGCGATCCTGCGGGAGGCGCTTGACGCCATGCCGCCGCTGCGCCGCGACGTGCTTGTCCGCCGGCGTTTGCAGGGGCAAAGCTGCGCGGCGATAGCGAGGGATCTGGGGTTGAGCCCGAAGGCAGTCGAGAAACACATCACCCGCGGCCTGGCAGACCTTCACAAGGCGATGCCGGGAGAGGCGATCGCATGCGGACGCGGGCGATGAGCCGCGAGAGCCAGATCGCCGAGGATGCCGCCGCGTGGATCGACCGGCTCAACCAGCCGGCGTTCGATGCCGCGGCGGGGCCGGACTTCGATGCGTGGATGGCAGCGTCACCGCGGCACCGCGCGGTCTTCGCCGAGATGCAGGCGCTCTGGCAATCGGAGGCGCTGGTCGAGGCGCTCGGGACCGCGGCACGCGTCCCCGCGGCCGCGATCCCGCCAGCCCCGCGGGACGATCGCGCGCGCCGGGGGCGGCGATCGATGCCGCGGCTGGCCGCTGCTGCCTGCGCGATGCTGGTTGCGATTCTCATGCTCGGGCCGATGCTGGCGACGACGCGCTATCGCACCGGCCCCGGCGAGAGCCGCACCGTCGTGCTCGCGGACGGGTCGCGCGTCGACCTGAGCGGCGACACCGAGTTGCGCGTGCGGATCCTGCCATGGCACCGCGGTGCCGAGCTCGTCCGCGGCGAGGCCTATTTCGACATTCACCACGAACGCAGCCGGATGTTCCGGGTCGCGAGCGGCACCACATCCGTGCGCGTGCTGGGCACCGCGTTCAACGTCGATCGCCAGTCGCCGACGCGAACCGCCGTGGTCGTCTACCGCGGTGCGGTCGAGGTCGGCGTCGCCGGGGAAGCGGATCTGGTGCTGCACAAGGGCGACGGCGCACGCGTCGTCGACGGGCAGGTCACCGCGCAACCGCGCATCGCGGCGAGCGCGCCCGAGTGGAAGTCGGGGTGGTTCGAGGCGTCGGACGTCCCGCTCGCGGTGCTGATCGGCAAGGTTCAGCGTTACTCGGCGCGTTCGATCCTGTTGGAGGATCGCCGCCTGCAGGCGCTTCCGATCAGCGGCCGCTTCCATATCTCCGACACCGACCGCGCATTGCAGGCGGTGGAGGCGGCCTATCAGGTCGATGTCGCCTATGGGAAAGACGCGATCGCCATCCGCCCGGCGGGCGGGCCCGGAAATCCCTAGGATCGCCACCGCCCGTTCTTTTGTCTGTCGGGTTTTGCCCGGCTGCTCCGTCTTTCCGGCATAGCAGGTCGCGCTGCGACGCCGGTCGGGCGCTGCAGGCGCGCTGCCGCAGGGAGTGTCCTTATGGCTCAGTTCGATCGCCGCAATCTGGTCAAGGCCGGCCTCTCGCTCGCAATGCTGGGCGGGGCGGGGGCGCCGCGGCTGCTGGCGAAGGCGGCGTTCACGCGCGATCCGTTCACACTGGGTGTCGCCTCCGGAGACCCCTGGCCCGACGGATTCGTGATCTGGACCCGGCTGGCGCCCGAGCCGCAGACCCCGGACGGCGGCATGCCGCCGCATGATGTTCCGCTCCGCTGGGACATCGCCGAGGACCCCGGTTTTCGCAAGATCGTCCGGACCGGCGCGGCGGTCGCCGACGCGACGCTCGCGCATTCGGTCCATGTCGAGGTCGACGGGCTGCGATCGCATCGGCCCTATTGGTATCGCTTCCTCGTCCAGGGTGCCGGATCGAGCCCGGTGGGGACCGCGCGCACCGCGCCCGCGGAGGGCGTGTCGCTCGACCGGCTGCGGCTGGCGATGCTGGGGTGCCAGGATTTCGAGACGGGCTTCTTCACCGCCTATGCGCATGTCGCGCGCGAGCCCGATCTCGACGCGGTCTTCCATTATGGCGACTATATCTACGAGATGGCGACCCGGGCCGAGCCCAGTCCGCGCAAGCACCTCGGCGCCGAGACCCATACGCTCGATCAATATCGCCGCCGCTATGCGCAGTACAAGGCGGATCCCGACCTGCAGGCGGCGCACGCGGCGGTCGCGTTCATCATGTCGTTCGACGATCACGAGATCGACGACAATTGGGCGGGCGAATTCGACAAGGACGGCAACCCGCCGCCGGTGTTCGCCGCGCGCAAGGCCGCGGCGTTGCAGGCCTGGTACGAGCATGTCCCCGTCCGCCGCGCGCAACGGCCCGGGACCGGGCGCGCCTATCGACGGTTCGATTACGGCACGCTGGCGCGGATGCACGTGCTCGACACGCGCTCGGCCCGCAGCGACCAGCTCTGCGAGCGGCCCGGGATCGCGCGGGGCGAACTCGACGCCTGCGTGCCCGCCGACCAGCCGGGCCGCACGATGCTGGGGGCCGCGCAGGAGCGCTGGCTCGACGACGGGCTCGCCAATGACGCCCGGTGGAACTTCATCGCGCAGCAGGTGCTGTTCATGCCCTATGACGCGCGCAAGGACGGCGCGACGACGCCGGTGGTCGGCAAGGACAATTGGAACGGCTATCCGCTCGCGCGGCAGCGGCTCGTCGACGGCATCGCGCGGCGCGGGCTGACCAATGTCGTGATCGGTAGCGGCGACCTGCACCAGAATGTCGTCGGCTCGGTCCCGCGCGACGCGAACGACCTGGGCGGCCCCGCGATCGCGACCGAGTTTCTCGCGACCTCGATCTCGTCGGGCGGTACCGGCGGTGCGCGCTATGCGGGCGAGACGCGCGCGCTCGACCATAATCCGAACGTCAGCCTGCTCAACAACCAGCGCGGCTATCAGCTGTTCACCGTGACGCCGGACCGCTGGCTTGCCGAGGTGAAGGTGATGGATCAGGTCGATCGGCCGGGCGGGTCGATCTCCACCTTCGCCAAGTTCGTGGTGGATCCGAAACAGCCCGGGCCACAGCCGGCCTGACGGAGTTGCGCGACCCCCGTGCGGACGCTCAGGGGTTTTCGATCGAGGCCTGCGTGTCGGTATGCGGCGCCTCGAACGTCGCCCATTCGCCTTCGCTATCCGGGTCGGGCCGGGGCGGCGGCCCCGCAATGCCGTCGTGATCGGGGCGGTCGCCGGTACGCGCACGGTGGAGATGGACCTTGGCGATCATGTTCGCCGAAATCGGTGCGGTGATGAACAGGAACAGCGAGATCAGCAGCTCGTGCGCGGTCCAGACGCCGAGCCGGACCTGGAAGAATACGACCGACGCCAGCAACAGCCCGCCGAGCCCGAGCGTCGTCGCCTTGGTCGGGCCGTGCAGCCGCTCCATCGTCGAGGGGAGGCGGACCAGCCCCCAGCTGCCGATCAGCACGAATGCCGCGCCGAGCAGGATCAGCCCGGCGATGATGAACTCGACGAGGCCGCTCATTCGACGATGTCCCCGCGCAGGAGGAACTTGCAATAGGCGATGGTGCTGACGAACCCGACCATCGCCAGCAGCAGCGCGGCCTCGAAATAGGTGTCGTTGCCGCCCATCATGCCGATCACGACGATCACCGCGATGACGTTGATCACCATGGTGTCGAGCGCGAGGATCCGGTCGGCGAGCGCGGGCCCGCGGTACAGCCGCCAGCCGTTGAGCAGCAGCGCGAGCGCGATGGCGATGGCGGCGATCTGCAAGGCGGTGGCGATCATGCGAAGATCCTTAGCAGCGGCGCCTCGTAGCGGGTCTTGATCCGCGCGATCTCGGCGTCCGCGTCCGCGACGTCGAGCGCGTGGACCAGTAGGAAGCGCCCGTCGGCGGACACGTCGGACGAGACCGTCCCCGGCGTCAGGCTGATCGTCGCGGCGAGCACGGTGATCGCCTCGGGCGACGACAGCGCGACCGGCACGACCAGCCAGCGCGAGCGGAGATCGCGGTTGCGCCGGAACAGGATCAGCCGCGCGACCTCGAAATTGGCGACGACGATGTCGTAGAGCACGAGGCCGACATAGCCGATGAGCGCGCGCCCGAAGCGGACGCGCGGGCGATCGGGCCAGAAGGGCTCGGTGAACTTGGGCAGGACGATCCCGAAGACCAGACCGAGCAGGATCCCGCCGACCGTGATGCTGTTCGCCATCAGCAGCCAGACGACGACCAGCATCGCGGTCAGCGCGGGGTGGGGGAGGAGGCGCTTGATCATCGCGCCGCCTCCGTCAGGACCGCCGCGGCATAGCGATCGGGGGCATAGATCTGCGCGGCGGTCGCCTCGGCCTGCGCGGTGGCCCAGCCGGCGCCGAGCGTCAGCAGCGCGAGCAGCACGAGCAGCGTCGCCGGCGCGATCAGTTCGGCGCGCGACCGGTCCGCGCCGGCGATCGGGTCGGCATCGTCGGCCGCCTTCCAGAACAGCGTGCTGCCGCTGCGGGCAAAGCCGACCACGCCGATCAGCGTGGTGCCCAGCACCGTCGCCCAGATCAGCGGCGACGGCGCGGCCGTGACGTTGGTCTGGAGGATGAACAGCTTGGCGACGAACCCCGACAGCGGCGGCAGGCCGACTGCGGCGATCGTCGCGGTGAGGAACAGCAGCCCGGTCGCCTGCTGCCCCGCAAAGCGCGGGCTGGGGACGATCGCATCGCCATATTGGCCGCGGCGGCGCAGCGTCACGTCGGCGACGAGGAACAGCGCCGCGCCCGCCAGCGTCGCGTGGACGAGATAGTAGAGCGCGGCGGCGGTCGTCGCCTGTGCCCAGCACGATACCGCGAGCAGCAGCGTCCCGGTCGAGCCGAGGATCGCGAACGCCGCCTGTTCGCGCATCGCGCGCGCCGCCAGCACGCCGACGAAGCCGATGATCGCGGTCAGCACGGCGGCGGGCAGCAGCCAGGGCGCCGGCACCCAGGCGGCGGCGCCCGCGGCATCGCCGAAGATCAGCGGCACGACCCGGATCATCGCATAGACGCCGACTTTGGTCATGATCGCGAACAGCGCGGCGACGACCGGCGCGGTCGCGGCATAGGTGCGCGGCAGCCACAGATGCAGCGGCACGACTGCTGCCTTCAGCGCGAACACCGCGAGGAGCAACAGCCCGGCGAGCCGGATCAGCCCCTGGTCCGCCGCGCCCAGTGCGGCGATGCGCTGGCCGAGATCGGCCATGTTGAGCGTGCCGGTCAGTCCGTAGAGCAGCCCCAGCGCGATCAGGAACAGCGCCGAGCCGACGATGTTGACGACGACATAGGCGACCCCCGCCTTCAGCCGCGCCGCCCCCTGACCGTGGAGCATCAGCCCGTAGGAGGCGATCAGCAGCACCTCGAAGAACACGAACAGGTTGAACAGGTCCCCGGTCAGGAACGCGCCGTTCAGTCCGAGCAGCTGGAACTGGAACAGGGGGTGGAAATGCCAGCCCTTGCGGTCGACTGCGGTGACGACCGCGTGGAGCATCACCACCAGCGCGAGCACCGCCGCGAGCACCAGCATCATGGCGGACAGCCGGTCGAGCACCAGCACGATCCCGAACGGGGCGGGCCAGCCGCCGAGCGGATAGGCGCGGATCGCGTCGTCCTGCGCGATGCCGAACAGCGCGAGCGCGACGACGAGCATCGCGACGCAGCCGGCAAGCGACAGCGCGACGCCGACATGGCGCCGCCGCCGCATCACCATCAGCGTCAGCGGCGCGATGATCGCGGGGATCACGACCGGCGCGATCACGAGATGGTCGAGCAGCGTCATGCGCGATCCTCTTCCGGGCCGGGGACGGCGTCGGCGATGCCGTCGACCTGGTCCGATCCGCTTTCGAGGAAACTGCGCAGCGACAGGATGACGACCAGCGCGGTCATCCCGAAGGTGATGACGATCGCGGTCAGCACCAGCGCCTGGGGCAGCGGATCGGCATGGTCGGTCACGCCCTTGGCGAACAGCGGCGGGCGGTCGACGACGAGCCGGCCGATCGCGAACAGGAACAGGTTCACGGCGTAGGACAGCAAGGTCAGCCCGAGCACGACCTGAAAGGTGCGGCCGCGTAGCGCGAGATAAACGCCGCCTGCGGTCAGCACCGCGATTCCGCTGGCGATCAGGAATTCGAGACTCATGTCGATGTCTCCTCGTCGGCCTGATCGCGGTTGCGCGCCGCGCGCTGCGCGACGTGGCTGAGCTGGGCGAGCGCCATCATCACCGCGCCGACGACGACGCAAGCGACGCCCGTATCGAAGAACATCGCGGTCGCGAGTTCGACCTCGCCGACCAGCGGAATATGGAAATAGCCGAAGCTGCTCGTCAGGAAGCGCGCGCCGAAGACGAGCGAGCCGAGCCCCGTCGCGGTCGCGATCAGCACGCCGACCGCGATCAGCGGATGTTCGCCGATCCGGCGGCGGTCGTCGGTCCAGTCGAACCCCGAGGCGAGATATTGCAGCAGGATCGCGATCGAGACGACCAGCGCGGCGATGAACCCGCCGCCGGGCTGGTTATGCCCGCGTAGGAAGATGTAGAGGCCGACCAGCAGCGCGAGCGGCAGCAGCAGCCGCGTCGCCATCACGAACATCATCGGATGGCGCTCGGGCGAATGGGGCATGTCGTGCCGCCATTCGCGTAACCGCCGCCCCGCCGTGCCGCGCGCCGCGGGCTCGAGCAGCGCATAGATGGCCAGCCCCGCGATCCCGAGCACGATGATCTCGCCCAAGGTGTCGAATGCGCGGAAATCGACCAGGGTCACGTTGACGACATTGGTCCCGCCGCCGCCCGGATAGCTGTTCGCCCAGTGGAACGACGAGACCGTGTCGCGCAGGTCGCGCGTCATCACCGCCCAGGCCGCCCAGCCGGTGCCGATCCCGGCGACCGCCGCCAGCAGCGCATCGCGGCTGCGGCGCGGCAGGCTGGAGAGTTGCGGCGGAACCTTGGGCAGCAGGTGCAGCGCGAGCAGCATCAGCAGGATCGTCACGACCTCGACCGCGATCTGGGTCAGCGCGAGATCGGGGGCGGAAAGATGGACGAAGGCGAGCGCGATGACGAGGCCGATGACGCTGATGAAGACCAGCGCGAGGAAGCGCTGGCGTTGCATCGCCACGACGATGCCGGTCGCGACGACCAGCGCGAACCAGGCGACGACCGCGACCGGCGACGCGGGCAGCGTCGCGCGCGTTCCCGCGGGCAGCCCGCCGGGCGTCAGCGCGGCGTCGATCCCGAACAGCACCGCCACCGCGAACAGCATGAACAGATAGCGTTGCAGCGACGGCGCGTGGATCGCGAGCGAGGCGTCGCGGCTGCGCGCGACGATCGCCGCCATCGCGCCGTCGAACAGCCGCTTGGCATCGAGCGCCGGCCGGCCGTCCAGCCAGCGCGCGACCGGCGCGCGGCGCCACAGCAGCAGCGCACCGATCACGACCGCGAGCGCACTCATCCCCAGGGCGGGGTTGATCCCGTGCCACAGCGCCAGATCCAGCGCGGGCGGGCTGCCACCGATCACCGCCCCCGTCGCGGCGCGCACCAGCGGCCCGGCGATCGTCATCGGCAACAGCCCGAAACCGAGCGCGACGAGCACGAGCACGATCGACGGTCCGATCATCGCCATGCCGGGATCGTGCGGCGCGGCGACATCCCCCGTCGCGCGACGCCCGAAAAACTGTGCGGTGGCGTAACGCAGCGAATAGGCGACCGACAGCGTCGCCGCGATCGTCGCGAGCAGCGGCACGAGCCAGGACTGGCCGTCCTGCGCGGCATGCAGGCTCTGTTCGAGCATCATTTCCTTGGAGATGAACCCGCCGAGCGGTGGCAGCCCCGCCATCGCCGCGACCGCCAGCGTGCCGAGCGTCGCGGTCAGCGGCATCAGCGCGGCGAGCCCGCCGAGGCGACGGATGTCCCGCGTCCCCGTCTCGTGATCGACGATGCCCGCGTTCATGAACAGCGCCGCCTTGAACGCGGCGTGGTTGAGGATGTGGAACACCGCTGCCGCGGCGGCGGCGGGCGTGCCGAAGCCGAGCAGCATCACCATCAGCCCGAGCTGGCTGATCGTCGAATAGGCGAGGATCGCCTTCAGATCGTTGCGGAACAGCGCGACGCCCGCGCCGAACAGCATCGTCACGAGCCCGGTCGAGGCGACCAGATAGAACCACAAGTCGCTGCCCGCGAGCACCGGCCACAGCCGCGCGAGCAGGAAGACGCCCGCCTTCACCATCGTTGCGGAATGAAGATAGGCGCTGACCGGCGTCGGCGCGGCCATCGCGTGCGGCAGCCAGAAATGGAACGGGAACTGCGCCGACTTGGTGAACGCGCCGAGCAGGACGAGCGTCAGGATCGCGGGATAGAGCGGCGACGCCTGGACGACGGCGCCGCGCGTCAGGATCGTCGCGAGCTCATAGGATCCCGCCGCCTGGCCGAGCAGCAGCATCCCCGCGATCAGCGCGAGCCCGCCGCCGCCCGTCACCGCGAGCGCCATCCGCGCGCCCTGCCGCGCGTCGGCCCGGTCGCGCCAGAAGCCGATCAGCAGGAACGACGACAGGCTGGTCAGTTCCCAGAATATCAGCATCAGCAGGATGTTGTTCGACAGCGCGATGCCGATCATCGCGCCCTGGAACAGCATCAGGAACGACAGGAACCGCCCGGTCGGCTCAGCCTTGGCGAGATAGCCCTGCGCATAGATCACGACGAGCAGGCCGATGCCGAGGATCAGTCCGGCGAACAGCAGCCCGAGCGGATCGAGCCACAGGCTGAGATCAAGCCCGAGCGCCGGGATCCACGCGATCCGCGCGGCCAGCGGGGTTCCCGCAAGGACCGCGGGCGCGGCGAGAAACAGCAGCGCGAGCCCCGCCGCGCTCGCACCGGCGGCGATCCCGACATGCATGCGACGGCCGCCACGCGCGCCGAGCGCCAGCATCAGCGCCGCCGCGAACGGCAGCACCATCAGGAGCATCAGGGGCATGGCAGATCGTTTCCCGGCGACGTCACGAGACTTGCCATCGCACGATATGGCTTCCGGGTCGACCGGACTACGCCCAGCGGCCCTGACGATATCCCGGGGGCATCGACCCGCGATGCGCGTTGGTGCCGCATCGGGACTCACGCAGACCCGGAATAGCGGAGCGACCATGCGCACGATCGACTTCAGTTCCTGGCAGACCACGTTGCTGACGCTGTTCGGGCTCGCGCTGGTGACGGCGATCGGCGTCGGCATCCGCCTCGTCACGATGATGACAATCCAGCAGCGGCGCGAGCGGATCAACCGGCAGATCAACGAACGGCTGCGTACGCTGATCGCGGCCTACAAGACCTTGGGCGGCTCGTTCACGGGCACGCTGACGGTCGACCCCGCGCATCGCCGCGACCTGCGTCGCCGGGGCGAGGCGGTCCCTGCCGATGCCGCAGATGTCGCGATCGACACCGGATCGGACCGCGGCCGGCGGATCCGCGACGCGGTCGAGGCGGCGCTGTCGGACATCATCCTGCTCGGCACCGACGAGCAGGTCCGGCTGGCGGCGCAGGCCGCGGGCGAACTTGCGGCAGGCCGCCCGGTCCCGACGCACGCGCTGGTCGTGTCACTGCGCGATTTCGTGCGCGCCGCGCTCGATCTCGCGCCCGTCCCGACCGACCTCGTCCTGCCCGCGCAGGGCCCGACGCGGCCGGCCGCCGGCGGCGGACGCGGCAAGGGCGAGCGCGAGGGGGCCGCTGCAGGCCGGGGTTCGGGCGGGGGCGGTGGTGGACAGGGCGGAGGCGGCGGGGGCGGCGACACGGTTGCAGCGGGGGAGGACGCTCCGGCTCCCGGTGCCCGCGTGTAACGCCGTTACGGTGCGACCTTAGCCCCATAAGCGCGCGTGAACAGATCGAGCGCGCGCGCCGCCTGCTGGCGCGCTTCCTCGGGACCGGGCATGCCGACCACTCCCCAGAGCCGCAGATTCTGTTGCGTCTGGGCGAGCAGCAGCAGGTGCATCGCTGCCTGCACCGGATCATCGGCGCGCAGGTCGCCGGCGTCCATCCGCCCGCGCAGATAGAGTGAAAGCTGCTCGATCACGATCTGCGGGCCGCGGGCATAGAAGATGCGACCGATCTCGGGAAACCGCCCGCCTTCGCCGACGATCAGCCGGTGGAGCCGGATGCTGTCGGGATGCAGCAGCTTGCCCTGGAAGCGTTCGAGGAAATCGAGCAGCGTCGTCGCACAGTCGCGCCCCGGGCGCAGCGCATCTTCGAGGCTCTGGCGGAAGTTCGACGTGACGTCGTCGAGCACCGCGCTGAACAGATCCTCCTTGGAGGGGAAATAGGCCCAGAGCGTCCCCTTCGACCCGCCGAGCTGCACGGCGATCGTCGACATCGAGGTGGCGGCATAGCCATGGTCGAGAAACGCCTCGCGCGCGGTCGCCACGATCGTCTCGCGACGGGCTTCGCGGTTCAGATCGCGGCGGGTTTTCGGCTCGGACATAGCCGTACTATACGGTACGATTATTTATTGACAAGTCCACGACCCGGGACCATCTGCCGAGCGTACGCAGGAGTACGATGATTCAATGCGACTGATTCGATTCGCCGGCTGCACTGCAATCGCAGCCGGGCTTGCCGGCTGCGCGGTGCCCGATCTGGGGCCTCCGCCCGTCCTGGCATCCGCGGACACCTATGCATCGCGCAACAGCCTCGCGTCGAACGGCCCGGCGTCGAATGCGACGTGGCCGGCGGCGCAGTGGTGGCGGGGTTACGGCGATGCGCAGCTCGACACGCTGATCACCGAGGCGCTGGCGGGATCGCCCGACATCGCGATCGCGGCGGCCCGCGTGCGGACGGCGCGCGGCGCGGTGCAGCAGGCGGGTGCCGCCAACCAGCCGCGGCTCGATGCCGAGGGCACGGTCGGGCTCAACAAGCAGAGCTACAATAACGGCATCCCCGCGGAATTCATTCCGAAGGGCTGGAACGATACGGGCCGGCTGGCACTCGACGCAGGTCTCGATCTCGACCTGTTCGGGCGCAACCGTGCGGCACTGGTCGCGGCGACGTCGGGGGCCGAGGCGGCGCGGCTCGACGGCGAGCAGGCGGCGCTGACGCTCGCAACCGATATCGCCGCGCGCTATGCCGATCTCGCGCGGCTCTATGCCGAACAGGACGTGCTGCAGCGGGCGAATGCGGTGCGCAGCGCGAGCGAGCGGCTGGTGAACGAGCGGGTCGCGATCGGGCTCGACACGCAGGCCGAGCTCAAACAGGCGCGCTCTGCGGTGCCGGCGTCGCGGGTCGACCTGGCCAGCAACGCCGAACAGATCGCGCTCGCCAAGAACGCGATCGCCGCGCTGATTGGCGCGGGGCCCGATCGCGCACTGACGATCACCCGGCCGGCGGTGCCCGTGCTCACCACCGAACTCCCCGCCGACGCGGCGATCGGCCTGATCGGCCGGCGTCCCGACGTCGCCGCCGCGCGCGCGCGCGCCGAAGCGGCGGCGAGCCGGATCAAGGTCGCCCGCGCCGATTTCTACCCCAATCTCAGCCTGTCGGGGCTGATCGGGCTGCAATCGCTCGGCCTCGACAACCTGTTCAAGGGCGGATCGAGCATCGGCAATGTCGGCCCGGCGATCAGCCTGCCGATCTTTCGCGGCGGCGCGCTGCAGGGCCAGTACCGGCAGGCGCGCGGCCAGTATGACGAAGCGGTCGGCAGCTATGACCGCATCGTGATCAACGCGCTGCGCGAGGTCGCGGATGTCGTGACCAGCCGGCGCCAGGTCGCCGCACAGATGCGCGATGCGCGCGCGTCGCTGGTCGATGCCGAAGGCGCGTATCAGGTCGCGCAGCTGCGCTATCGCGGCGGCCTGTCGACCTTTCTCAACGTGCTGAGCGCCGAGGAAGCGGTGCTGACCGCGCGGCGTTCGGTCGCCGCGATCGATTCGCGCCGGTTCGCGCTCGACGTGCAGTTGGTGCGCGCGCTCGGCGGCGGCTTCCAACCCCTTATCCAGACCAGCGGGACACGATGATGGACACCCCATCCCACGACAGCGACCAGACTCCTGCCGAGGAGCCCAAGGCCGATCCCAAGGACAGCCCCAAGGTCGACACCGCCAACCCGGGCAAGCGCAAGCGGCTGCTGCTGATCTTCGCGGCCGTGCTGGTCGTGATCGCCATCCTGTATTTCGTCTACGATGCGCTGGTCCTCTCGAAGCGCGTGACGACCGACAATGCCTATGTCGCGGCGGAAACCGCGCAGGTCATGCCGCTGGTCAGCGGGCAGGTGATCGCGGTCACTGTGAGCAACACACAGACCGTCAAGCGCGGGCAGGTGCTGATGCGGCTCGACGATGCCGATCTGCAGATCGCGGTCGCGCAGGCCGAGGCCGATCTGGCAGGCGCCGAGCGCCGCTATGGCCAGACCGCGGCGACGGGCGATGCGCTCCAGGCGCAGGCCAATGCGCGCGGTGCCGATATCGGTGCCGCCCGCGCGCAGCTGTTGCTCGCCCAGGGCAATCTCGACCGCGCGCAGATCGATTATCAGCGTCGCCAGGCGCTGGTCGCGGCGGGCGCGGTATCGGGCGACGAGGTGACCGCGGCGACGAACGCGCTGCGCACCGCGCGCGCCAATGTCGCGATCGCGCAGGCGGGGATCGCGCAGGCGACCGCGACGCGCGCCTCCGCGCTCGAGGATCGCGCCGCCAACACCGCGCTGACCCGCGGCACCACGCGCGACAACGCCCCCGAGGTCCTCGCCGCGCGCGCCAAGCTGCGCCAGGCCCGGCTCGACCTGTCGCGTGCGGTCGTGCGTGCGCCGATCGACGGCGTGATCTCGCAGCGCAACGTCCAGATCGGCCAGCGGCTCGCACCCGGCACCGCGGCGATGGTGATCGTGCCCGTCGATCAGCTCTATGTCGATGCGAACTACAAGGAAGGCCAGCTGCAGCATGTCCGCGTCGGCCAGCATGCGACGCTGATCTCCGACCTGCACGGCGACGACGTCGTCTATCACGGCCGCGTCGTCGGGCTTGCCGGCGGGACCGGCGCGTCGTCCGCGCTGATCCCCGCGCAGAACGCGACCGGCAACTGGATCAAGGTGGTCCAGCGTCTGCCGGTGCGCATCGCGCTCGACCCCAAGGAACTGCGCGATCATCCGTTGCGCGTCGGGCTGTCGATGGACGCCGAGATCGACATCTCGGGCGATCGCTAGGAACGGATCGATGGCCGCCGACACGTCCGCGCCGGTGCTGACCGGCCCGCGCCTCATCCTTGCGGGCTTCGTGCTGGCGCTGACCAACTTCATGGTGGTGCTCGACACGACCATCGCCAATGTGTCGGTGCCGCATATCTCGGGCGGGCTCGGCGTGTCGCCGACCCAGGGGACCTGGGTCGTCACCTCCTATTCGGTCGCCGAGGCGATCTGTGTGCCGCTGACCGGGTGGCTGGTCCGGCGGTTCGGCACGATCCGCGTCTTCATGGCGGCGATGATCGGCTTTGCGGTCTTCTCGGCGCTGTGCGGCCTCGCCTCGTCGCTCGGCGCGATGGTCGCGTTCCGGATCGGGCAGGGCTTTTGCGGCGGCCCGCTGATGCCGCTGACCCAGACGCTGCTGCTGACCATCTTCCCCCCGCAGAAACGCGCGGCGGCGATGGGCGCCTGGGCGATGACGACGGTCACCGCGCCGATCCTCGGGCCGATCCTGGGCGGGACGATCAGCGACAACTGGTCCTGGCCGTGGATCTTCTACATCAACCTGCCGATCGCGATCTTCTGCATCGTCGGCGTCTTCACGCTGCTGCGCAAATCGGAGACCAAGACCGAGATCGTGCCGATCGACCGGTTCGGCCTGTTCCTGATGGTCGTGTGGATCGCGGCGCTGCAGATCATGCTCGATCTCGGGCGTGAGCATGACTGGCTAGGGTCGAGCTTCATCGTCGGCTGCGCGATCGTCGCGGCGATCGGCTTCGTCACCTTCCTGATCTGGGAGCTGACCGCGGGCAACCCGATCGTCGACCTGCGCGTGTTCCGGCACCGCGGGTTCACCGTCGCGGTGACCGCGCTCGCCTTCAGCTTCGGGACGTTCTTCGCCTCGGTCGTGATCATCCCGCAATGGCTGCAGTCGACGATGGGCTATACCGCGAGCGATGCGGGCTATGTCACCGCGTTCAACGGCGTGCTCGCGGTGATCTTCTCGCCGATCGTCGCCAAGCTGAGCAACAAGGTCGATCCGCGCGCGCTGGTGTGTTTCGGGATCTTCTGGCTCGGGTTGACGTCGGTGCTGCGGACCTTCTGGTTCAGCGGCGCGGATTTCTGGATCCTGGCGGCGCCGCAACTCGTCCAGGGGCTGGGCATGCCGTTCTTCTTCATCCCGCTGACGATCATCGCGCTGGGCGCGGTCAATCCCGAGGAGACCGCGTCGGCGGCGGGCGTGATGAGCTTCCTGCGGACGCTGGCGGCGGCGATCGGCACCTCGATCGGCAGCACCATGTGGCAGAACAACGCGCAGACGAACCGCGCCGAGCTGACCAACATCCTCAACAATGGCGATCAGGTGATCGCCAACGCGCAGCAGCACGGGCTGAGCGCGGAACAGGGGCGCGGGCTGATCGAGCGGGTGGTCGAGCAGGAAAGCTTCGCGCTGGCGACGAACCACCTGTTCGCCTTTGCCGCGCTGATCTTTTTCGTGTCCGCCGCGATCATCTGGCTGGCGCCACGGCCCGCCCGGCCGGTGGACCCCGCCGCCGCGCACTGATCCGGTGGTGAGATGACGGGGGGCACCGCGGCGCCCCCCGCCCGGTCTCAGTATTTCACGCGGAGACGCGTATAGTAGAAGCCGCCGTTGAAGCCGAACGGCCCGCCGTTGCGCGGATAGACCTGGCCGTCGGACGTGCCGCCGGTCAGCGGATAGATCTGCACCGTCGAGGTCGGCTTGAGCCGGTCGGGATGCTCGTCGGTGAAGTTCTGCGCGCCGACCGCAACCGTGAAATGCTCGGCGAACGTGTAGCTGAGCTCGAGATCGGTGACGAACTTGCCGCTGAACACCTGGTTCGGCACGCCGTTGGTCTGGCCGTAATCCTGCGCGCTGGTGAACGAGCTGTAGTAATTCTCGCGCACGTTGAGGCTCAGATTGTCGAGCGTCCAGCCGGCATTGAAGACGACGCGGTGCTTTGGCGCCAGATTTTCCGCGTCGATCAGCTGCGCGGTGCCGACCACCCGGGCATCGAACTCGGTAACCTTGGTGTCGTTGTAGTTATACGCCAGCGAGAAGTTCAGCTCCGCCTCGCTGAACCGCGTGCGGTAGGTGCCGACGACGTCGATGCCCTGGGTGCGCGTCTTGAAGCCGTTGGTGAAATACTGGACCTGGCCGCCGACACCGACCGGCAGCAACGCCGGCTGCGCGGCAAGGTCCGCCGCGGTAACGATGAAGGGCGAGGTCAGGCCGATCCGGTTGCGCAGGTTGATCCGGTAGCCATCGACCGTGACCGTCATCCCGCGGACCGGTTCGAGGATGAAGCCGAGGCCGTAATTGGTCGACTTTTCCGGGGTCAGGTTGCTCGCGCCATAATATTGCGCGACCGCGGTGTTGGTCGGGTAGGTGCCCGCCTGGAACGCGACGCCGTTGTTGAACGAGGTCGTGACGATCGAGACGTTCGACTGGCCCGGCGACGGTGCGTGGAAGCCGGTACCGAAGCTGCCGCGGACCGAGAAGGCGTCGGCAAACTTGTACAGCGCGTTCACCTTGCCGACCCAGGCGTCGCCGAACGTGTTGTAATGTTCGTACCGGCCCGCCGCGCCGACGGTCAGCGCATCGGTCAGGTCCGTTTCGAGACCGACATAGGCGGCATAGGCCTTCTGGCTGAACTTGCCTGCGGTGGCGGGGCTGGTGCCGGCATAGCCGCTCGCGCCGACGCCCTGCGCCGCGGTCGTTCCGGAGGCGACGTACACGCCCGGCGCGGTCTGGGTGAAAAGCTGTTGCGCGATCGCATAGGGCCCCGCGGCATAGGATTGCGTGTCGCCCGCGGTCTGTTCGTAGGTTTCCTTGCGGAACTCCCCGCCCGCGGAGATGGTCAGCGGTGCGGCGAGACCGAGGTCGGCGGCATAGGTGAAGTCGGCGTTGAAGTTGGTTTCCTTCTGGATCAGGTCGCCAAAGTCGAAGCTGGTCTGCGTCGCCGGGCCGTAGGAGAAATTGGCCGAGTCATACATCGACAGCGACAGCTTGTTGCGCGCCAGCGTGCCGGACAGGTCATAGCTGAAGGCGCCGGACGTGCCCTTGTAGCCGAGCACCCCGTACACTTCCTGCGTCTTGCCGACGAAGCGTGGCGTGAAGCCGGCGGGGTAGAGCGTGCCGAAGCGGAAGGTGTTGCCGTCGCGCACGAAGCCGCCGCTCGGGCAGGTCGCGTTGCCGGCGGGGCAGGGGGTGAGGAAGAAGGTGTTGTTGAACGCGCCGTTCGCGCCCTGATTGCGGACCACGCCGTTCGTGTCGACCGCGGTGCTCGACACCGAGGCGCGGTAGTTGAAGCTCTGATTGCCCTTGCTCTGCGCATAATTGGCAAAGACGTAGATCTTGCTGTTGTCGGTGACGTTGATCGCCGAGTTGTAGACCGACTTGAAGCCGTGCGAGGGCGAATTGCCCCAGATCTGCACGGGCAGCGGATAATTGGGGAGCTGGTTCGCGAGCGCCGGGAAATTCTGCGCGAAATTGGCGGCCGAGGGGCGGGTGCGGCCGCGGCTGGTCTGCCCTTCGTCGACATATTCGCCGGTGACGTTGATAAAGCCCCAGTCGCCCTTCACGCCCGCATTGCCCGCGATCTGATAGCTTTCGCCGTCGCCCGCATAATATTGGCCGGCGCGACCGACCAGTTCGATCCCCTGATCCTCGCGCAGGCCGTAATTGAGCACGCCGGCGATCGCGTCGGAGCCATATTGCGCGGTCGCGCCCTCGCGCAGCACCTGCAGATTGCCGATCGCGAGCGACGGGATCGCCGAGATGTCGGGCCCCTGCGCGCCGCGGCCGAGCCCGGTGTCGCTGCCGCCATAGACCTGGACCAGCGCGGAGCGGTTATAGCGTTTGCCGTTGATCATCACGAGCACCTGATCGCCCGACAGGCCGCGCAGCGACGGCGAGCGGACGAAGGTCGAGGCGTCCGAGATCGAATTCTGGCCGGCGTAGAAGGACGGCACGATATTCTTGAGCGCGTCGATCATGTTGGCGGCGGGCTGCGACGTCAGTTCGGCCGAACTGATCACGTCGACCGGCGACGGCGACGTGGCGAGCGTGCGATCGGTTCGGCGCGTGCCCAGCACGACGATGTCGTTCGACGGTTCGGGGGTCGCGCTGGCGGCGTCGGGTACGCTTTCCTGCACGGCGCTGGCCGGTGCGGGTGTGGGCGCGGCGCCATTCTGGCCGCTGCCGGGCGTCGCTGCGAAGGCGGCGGACCCGGCAAGAAGTGCGACCGCCAGTGCGACGGTCGAGGTCGTGTATCTGATCATCCTAAGCCCCCTTTGAAAAGTGGCTCTCAGGATCCTCCCCCATCATCGCCGTTCCAGACCGCCGATTCCCCTTGGCGCGCCTGCGGAAATTGCCCTGTCACACGCAAGGACGGCCGCCTGTCCGGCTTCGTCTCTGACCTGTCCTGGCAACAAACGGCCATAGCGGTCCCGTCTTTGCAACCGAAAATACGCACGACTTTCATATGGACGTCATAATGTTGCAGAATTGACGCAATCGATTGTCCCGGTTCCAGCCAGGCAAGGGGCGGCGGACGTGGTGGGCCGGCCACCGCCACCGGGGCCAAAGCCGGGTCGCGGCGGATCGGCGGCGTGCGACCGGCGGAACCCGAAACGCGGCGGATGCGGCAGCTTTCGGGTTCCGCGCAGCGCTCAGCGCGCTAAGCAGCGGACAAGGGGAACTTATCGTGCCAATTTCAGTGTCTCATCGCCTCGCCGGGATCCTTGCCGCGGTCACCAGCCTGGGCGCGTGCGTTCCCGCGGGGCGCCAGCCGATGCGTCCCGCACCGCCGCCGCTGACCGTCACGACCGTGGCGCCGGCGCCCCGGCCATCGTCGCCGACGCGGCCGTCGACCAGGCCCCAGCCCGCGGCGGACCTGCTCAACGCGGTCCAGGCGCTCGGCGCGAGCTTCAAGGGACAGGTCGGGATCACCGTGCGCGACATCGACGAGGGCTGGGTGGTGGCCTGGGACGGTGACACGCGGCGTCCGCAACAAAGCGTCAGCAAGCTGTGGGTGGCGATCGCGGTGATGGACGCCGTCGACCGCGGGCAGATTTCGCTGTCCGACCGCGTCACGCTGACGCGTGCCGACCTGACGCTGTTCCATCAGCCGATCCGCACGCTGATCGGCGCGGACGGTTATACGACGACGATCGACGAGCTGTTGCGCGGCGCGATGACGCGCAGCGACAATACCTGCAACGACGTGCTGTTGTGGCGCGTCGGCGGGCCCGCGGCGATCAACCGGATGCTCGACGCCAAGGGTGTCGAGGGCGTGACCTTCGGCCCGGGCGAACGGGTGCTGCAGGCGAAGACCGCGGGGCTCGAATGGCGGCCCGAATGGGCGGGGGGCTGGGGCTTTCTCCAGGCGCGCGCGGCGATGACCTACGAGGCGCGGGCGAAGGCGCTCAACCGCTATCTCGCGGCGCCCTACGACGGTGCGTCGGCCAATGGCGTGACGCTCGGCCTGTCGCTGCTCGCGCAGGGCAAGCTGTTGAGCGCGCGTTCGACCGCATCGCTGCTGACGCTGATGCGGTCGAGCAAGACCGGGCCGCTGCGGCTGAAGTCGGGGCTGCGGCCGGGCTGGTCGCTCGCGCACAAGACCGGCACCGGGCAGGATCTGGGCAGCCTGTCGACCGGCTATAACGATATCGGGCTGCTCGTCGCGCCGAACGGCCATCGCTATGCGGTCGCGGTGATGATCGCCAGCACGCGCGAGCCGATCCCGGTGCGGATGCGGTTGATGGGCGACGTGACCCGGGCCGTGGTCGCCTCGGCGGGCAATTGATCGTGCCGGCCGGGCAAGGGGACCTATCAAGCCGTTTCGGTTATAACTTTCTTTAATAAATTCATGCGATTGGGAGTGACTTCCTGAGAGCAAAAATCGTGGTCCCCCTTTTCAATCTTCATTTCGAGCATTCGGGGTCGCTGGTCGCCGTCGCGGTCGGAATCTGCCTGACCGCGAGCTGGTCGGTGGCGATGCTCGCGATCGATCTCGACCGGACCGCGGCGCAGCCCGGCGAACCGCTCGGCTGGCGGCACGCCGCGCTTGCGCTCGCCGCGGGGCTCGGCGTCTGGGCGACGCATTTCATCGCGATCCTCGCCTATCGTCCCGACCTCCTGCTCCGCTACGACGTGCCGATCACGATCCTGTCCGCGCTGGTCGGCATCGCGCTGGTCGGCGTGCCGCTGGTCGCGGTCACCCGCCTGCGCCGCCGCGTCGCGCGGATCGCCGCGGCGACGATCGCGGGCGCGGGCATCTGGTGCATGCATGCGGTCGGGCTGACGGGCATGACCGATTGCGTCCACGTATTCTCCTGGCCGACGAACATCACCGGGCTGGTGCTCGGGACGGTGCTGATGGCGACGTGGCAGCTCCACCGCGGCTGGGCGCGCTCGCGCACCGCCGCCTGCATGCTGTTCGCGCTCGCGATCTGCACGACGCATTTCGTCGCGCTGTCGGGCGATATCGTGATCGGCAGCATCGGCGACGTCCGCGGCAGCCTGTTGTCGCCGGGCCTCGTCGCCGCCTGCATGGCGTTCGGCGTGTCGGTCACCTGCCTCGCCAGCCTGCTGACCTTCGAGCGGTTCAGGACGACGCGCGAGGAAGAGGGGCAGACGCTGAGAGCGGTGCTGGAGAGCATGTCGGACGGGCTGGTGTTCATCGACGGCAATGCCCGGCTGCAGCATTTCAACCACCGGTTCCTCGAGATGTACGCGATCCCGGACGGGGCGATCGCGCCGGGCATGCCGATCACCGTCTGTATCGACACCGTCGCGCGGCATCGCGGCTGGCGGCCCGAGCGGCGCGCCGAGATCCGCGCGGCGATGCAGCAATGGATCCGGACCGACGCGACGTTCGACCGCGAATGGGCGATGGACGATGGCTGCGTCTATCGGATGCAGTGCCGTCCGATGCAGTCCAAGGGCGTGGTGCTGACCTTCAACGACGTCAGCGCGGAGCGGCAGGCGCTGCGCAACCTGACGCACCTGGCCTATCACGACCCGCTGACCGGGCTGGGGAACCGCCGGTCGCTGCGGGAGCAGAAGGAGGCGCGGATCCGGATCGGCACGCCCTTCTCGCTGCTGATGATCGACCTCGACGATTTCAAGCGGATCAACGATGCCTTTGGTCACGCGGTCGGCGACCAGCTGCTGGTCCATGTCGCGGCCGAGCTGACGCGGCTGCTGCCCCAGGACAGCTTCATCGCGCGGATGGGCGGCGACGAGCTCGCCATCCTCGCCAGCGAGACGGGTGAGGCGGCGGCGGCGCTCGCCGATTCGATCGTCGCGCAATTGAGCGGCGCGGTCGTCATCAACGGCTGCCGGCTGCTGCCGAGCTGCAGCATCGGCATTTCCCACTTTTCGGGCGCCTGTTCCGCCGACGACCTGATGAAGCGCGCGGACATGGCGCTGTACGAGGCCAAGCGGCTCGGGCGGCGGCGCGCGCAGGCCTATCTGCCCGGGCTCGCCGAACGGCTCGCCGAACGTCAGGGGATCGTCGACGACCTGCACGAAGCGGTCCAGACGGGCGGCTTCGCACTCGCCTTCCAGCCGGTCGTCGATCTGCTGACCGGGGGCACGACGGGCTATGAGGCGCTGATCCGCTGGAACCACCCGGTGCGCGGCTGGATCCCGCCGGGCGTCTTCATCCCGATCGCCGAGCAATGCGGGCTGGTCGAGGATATCGGCCGCTGGGTGATGATGGAGGCGTGCCGCCACCTCGCGGGCTGGTCGCCGCATCTCAACGTCGCGATCAACATCTCCGCCGCGCAGCTGAAGTCGGAAGGGCTGCTCCACAGCCTGACGCAGGCGATCCTGATCCACGGCGTCGCCCCCGAGCGGGTCGAGATCGAGATCACCGAGACCGCGCTGATCGACGATGCGGGCCGGACCGCGGCGATGCTCGACCGGATCCGCAAGCTCGGCATCAAGGTGTCGCTCGACGATTTCGGCACCGGTCAATCGTCGCTCGCGCATCTCCGCGACTTCCGTTTCGACCGGATCAAGATCGACCGCAGCTTCGTCGCCGAGGCGGCGAATGATCCGCGCTGCATGGCGGTGCTGCGCGCGACCGTCGCGATCGGCAAGGAACTGGGCGTGCTGACGCATGCCGAGGGGGTCGAGACGCGCGAACAGCTCAACGTGCTGCACGATATCGGCTGCGACGTGGCGCAGGGCTATCTGCTCGGGCGGCCGGTCGTCCCGTTCACCGATGCAACGGCGGACTTCGCCGAGCTGCCGGGGGACACGATCATCGGCGCACCCGGCGATACCGACCCGCAATCCTCGGGGGTGACGGTTACCCGGCTCGCCGCCTGAGCGTCAGACCAGCGGCGGTCCGAACACCGACCAGCCGGTCCGGTGCGCGATCATCTCGAGCGCGCGGATGCCGAGGATGCTGTTGCCATGCTGGTCGAGATTGGGCGACCAGACCGCGATCGCCGCCCGGTCCGGCACGATCGCGAGAATGCCGCCGCCGACGCCGCTCTTGGCGGGCAGGCCGACCCGCACCGCAAAATCCCCCGACCCGTCATAATGACCGCAGGTGATCATCAGGCCGAGCACCGTGCGGTGACGCCTGGCGACCGCGTCGGCCTCCGGGTCATCAGGCGACCGCCGCGTCGCCGCGAGATAGGCGCCCGCCTTGGCAAGGCCACGGCAATCGAGCGCGATCGCGCAGTTGCGGACATAGGCGGCCATCACCGCGTCGGGATCGGCATGGAGATTGCCGTGATGCCGCATGAAGCTCATCATCGCGCGGTTCAGGTCGCCACCCTCCTGCTCGGACGCCATCACGTCCTCGTCGAACGTGACGCTATCGGCCCCGGTCTCGCGGCCGATCAGCCGGGCGACCGCCGGGTCGTCGCCGTCCTCGGGCCGGTGTTCGACCAGGATATCGACGACCGCCAGCGCGCCTGCGTTGATGAACGGGTTGCGCGGCACGCCCTTGGTCCGCTCGAGATCGACGATCGAGTTGAACGGGTCGCCCGACGGCTCTTTGCCGACGCGCGCAAAGACGTCGTCGCCGATCGCCGCAAGCGCGAGGTCGAGCGCGAACAGCTTCGAGATGCTCTGGATCGGGAACGCCGTCGTCGCCGCGCCCGCGGTCAGCAGCGTGCCCGACGTCAGCGCGACCGCGATGCCGATCGGCCCGGGCGCGGCCTCCTCCTTGCGGTCCGCCGATGCCTCGATCCGCGCGGCGTCGTCGGTGATCTCGGCGGCGATCTCGGTGATGATCTGCGCGATCGTGCTGGGCATGCGGCTCTCCTGGTGAACAGGGTCAACTCGCAGGCGGCGCGCATGATCCGTGGGCAGGGGCGCGGCGGCCTAGTCCAGCCGCGTCGACGTCCGCGCCGCCTGTCCCGCGGTCAGCAGGTCGCCGATCGCGCCCGCGGGGCCTGCCGCGGACAGCGCGGTCATCGCGGAGTCGAGCCGCGCCGGGTCGAAGCCTCCGACCGGCGCGGTCAGCATCGCGAACACCGGCGCGGTGGGGAGCGCGGCGAAGGCGCGGGCATAGCGCCGGTTGAGCCGCGCCAGCGCAGCCTCCTGTCCGAGCATCGCATGGGCGATCGCCTGGCGCAGGACGATTGCCTGACCCTCCGCGGACAGGCCGCCGCGCGGTCCGGGGGCGGGCAGCAGCGCGGTGCCGCTGGCGACGAGCCCCGACCAGTCGCGCGCGTGCCAGTCGAATTTGGCGCGGATCGGCGTCGCGTCGCGGATGTCGGCGAGCGTCGCCACCGCTTCGGCGTGACGGCCGAGCAGTTCGAGCGCGACCGCCTGGAGCCGGCGGCGCTCGTCCTGGATCGCGTCGGGATAGGGAATCATCGCGGTTTCGCGCAGCACGCGGACCGCGGCGTCGGGCGCGCCCGCCAGGATCCGCAGCGTCGCGACGCGGATCGACAGGGGGCCCTGTTCGACGTCGCGCTGCGTGGCGCCGAGCCGGCGTTCGAGCAGTTCGGCGGCGCGGCGATAGAGCCCGGCCTGTTGCAGTCGGTCGGCGAGCATCCACACCACGCGGTCGCCGTCCGCCCCCGTCGGCATCAGGTCGCGATAATCCCAGAGCAGGCCGGCGGCGGTGCCGAGCGGCATGGTCGATTGCGGCGCCACCAGCGCGACGAGATGCGCCTGGACGGTCGCCGACAGCGGCGCGGCGTCGGCGCCGACATTGCCGTAGCGCGGCAGCGCGGCGGCGGCCGCCAGCAATGCGGGTTCGTCGCCGCGGCGGGTGGCGAGCTTCATCGCCAGCGTCAGCCCGCGGCGTTCGACCATGCCCCCCCGCCAGCGGAACAGCAGCGCCGCGAGACGCCGCGCCGCAGCCGGCGGGGCGAGCGTACGCGCGGCCAGTTCGGTCTCGATCGTGCCGAGCGTGGCTGCGGCGCGCTGTTCGGGATCACCGGTGCGTGCGGCCAGATCGAACCAGCGACGGCTCGTCGCGGCGGCGCCGAGCGCGCGGTCGGCCTCGCCGTGCAACAGCGCGGCCGCCGCGTCGGTCGCCGGGATGCGATCGAGCCAGTCGCGCGCCGGGCCGGGCCTGCCTGCGTCGATCGCTGCGCGCGCCGCGGCGAGGATGAAGGGGCGGCGCGCCTTGGCGCCACGCGCGTTCAGCGCGGGCATCGCACAGCCGAGCACGCCCAGCGCCGGCGCCGCACGACCCGCCTCCGCCAGGATCCGCATCCGCCACAGACAGGTCTCGGGATCGGTCGCGAGCGCAGGGTCGTCGAGCGCCGCGATCGCCGGATCGGTCCGCCCGAGGCGCCCGAGCGCGACGCCGCGCGCGCGCCGCCACGCGGCGACCTTTGCAAGTCCGGTATCGTCGGCCGCCATCACGTCGAGCACGCCGAGCGCCTCGCCGGCGCGGTCGCGCGCGATCAGGGCGACCGCATAGCGCCAGCGTGTCGCCTGCCGTGTCGCGGGCGTGGCGGTCGCGAGCGCCGCCCAGGCCGCCTGCTCGCTCATCGCGGTCCAGGCGGCGCGCGCCGGCGGCAGCGGCTGCGCGTCGAGCTCGGCGGCAAAGGGTACAGGCGCCGGGCGGGCGGGGGCGGGTGGCGACGGTTGCGCGGGCGTCGTGCTTGGGTGGGGCGTGCCCGGGTGCGGCGCGCTCGGATGCGACGGTTCGGCAGCGCGCGCGGGATGCGGTCCGGCCAGCCCCGCGCCGATCGCCAGCGCGATGGCGAGGCGGATCATGCGAAGGCCAAGGTCACCGCGACCGCGGCAGCGGCGGCGGCGCCAAGGAACAGCAGCGCGAACACGATCGTCGCGACCCTGTTGCCTGCAGCGGCATGATGACCATCGACTGGTCCGGTGGTCGGCATCGGCGCGATCGCCGTCGCATCGCCGCGCCGACGGGCGTCCGTCTCGGCGCCGTTCGCGACGATCCTGACGCGCGCGGGTTTCTGATCGTGGCTCACTTGCGCTCCATCCTTCCGCTATCCTCCTATTATAGAGGCAAGGACCTGCGGATCGTCGGCATCGGCCGGCATTCGGGGCGACGTCCCGACGAAACCATAAACCGGAGCCCGAGCGATGCGCACCCGCCCTTCACCCAAGCAGATCGCGCTGCTGATCGCGGCGCTGCTGACCGTGCCGGTCATGGCGCCGGGCGCCGCGGCGTCCGAAGGGGGCGGGGCGGAAGGAGGCGGGGCGGAAGGCGAACCCGTACGGCCGTCGCCGCTGTTCGTGATGCTCGATCCGCTCGACGTACCGATCGTCGAGGGCGATCGCGCGGACGGACGGCTGAAGGTCAAGCTCGTGCTCCAGGCCGCGGATGTCGCAGGCGCGGGGGCGATCGAGACGCGTCGGCCCGAACTGCGCGAGGCGGCGCTGGTCGCGTCGATCGAATTCGCGCGCCTGCATGCCTCCGCGTCGACGCCGGTCGATGCACGACGACTGGCGCAGGACGTCTCCACGGCACTGCGCCGGGTCGATCCGACGATCGCGGCCGTGTTGCTGGTCGAGGTGGCGGCGCGCCGCGCCTGATCGCGCTCAAGTCCGCGCGCTGCGCCGAACCCCGGCCCGGCGTGTCTCAGGCGTTGGCGTTCAGCCCGTGCCGCGTCGCGCGGGGGCGGGTCGGCAACGGGGTGACGTCTGCCACGCGCTCGGGCCGGCCGGCGCGACGGCAGGCGAAGTCTTCGATTCGCGCGCCGGTGATCCGCGGCGACAGCAGCAGCAGCGCGATGCAGTCGGCGATGTCGGGATCATGCTCGCTGCCGATCGTCTCGACGACGTCGTCGAGCGTCATGCCCGGCGCGGTCAGCGCACAGGCCGCCGCGGCGGACCACAGCGCATGCGGGTCGGTGACCGAGAGCGACAGCGAAACGCGGTAGTCCATGACCTCATCCTCTCCGGCCGTTCGTGGCTGGCCCGCCCGCCGGTTCGCTCGACCCTAGTCGAACCGGGCCGCACGGCTATTAAGGGATTACCCGTATCCAGGCGCGCCGCCGCCTGAAAACAGGCATGAAAAAACCGGGATGGCCGATCGGCCACCCCGGTTTCCACGACCCCCCGCCGATGTGCTTGGGGGACTTGGCGGGATCGTGTCTCGTACCGGCTTACCGGAACAGCGAGGTGATCGTCTGCGGTGCCTGGTTGGCGATCGACAGCGCCTGAACGCCAAGCTGCTGCTTGACCTGCAGTGCCTGCAGCTTCGCCGATTCCTTGGCCAGATCCGCGTCGACCAGCTTGCCGACGCCGCTTTCGATCGCGTCCGACAGCTTGCTGGTGAACGTCATCTGTGCGTCGATCTTGCGCGACCCCGAGCCGAGATCGCTCAGCTTGGTGTTGAGCGAGCTGCCCAGCGTGTCCAGGGTATCGACCATCGCCTTGGCCTTCGCAGCCGTGTCGATTTCCGAATCCTGGCCGAGCACGCCGGTACCCACGCCCGCGGACGCGGTTTCCGTCGCTGGCAGGTCGATTTCCTGGTTGGCGATGGAGAGCGTATCGGGATCGTAGGTGTCGGTGCCGGTTGCCTTGTTGGTCAGCGACTGCAACGCACTCACGGTGCCGCCGCCGGTCTTGAGCAGGTTCGTACCGTTGAACTCGGACGAATCGACGATCGTGCTGATCTGGTCGCGAAGGGCGGTGAAGTCCTTGTTGTACGCAGCGCGGCTCTCGTCGCTGATGCCATCGTCCGACGCCTGCTTGGCGAGCGTCTTCATCTGGTTGACGACGTCCGAGATCTGCTCTGCGCCTGCGACCGCAACGTCGGCCACGCTCTTCGCCCGGCTGAGCGAGGAGTTGACCGCCTTGAGGCCACCCAGATCGCCGCGAAGGCCCTGGGCGATCGTGAAGGCTGCCGAATCGTCCTTGGTCGATGCGACGTTCAGGCCGCTGTTGATGCGGCTCTGGACGACGGACAGACCCTTGCTGGTCTCGTTGAGGGCCTGGAGGGCCGCCATCGCGCCAACATTGGTGTTAACGGACATTCCCATGATATTCTTCCTTCTGGAATAGTCGGTCGCTTCTGCGTCCTTGAGCCGTACGGCGGCTCGCCGACGGAGCGGTCAGATCCGACCCGCTCCTTATTCTGGGAAGAAATCCGGATAGTTGGTCGCGCTGCGCGGATTATTTGCAGCGTGGGCGCGCGCGTCAGAACGGAAAGAGCGCGTCGTAGATCTGCTGGCCCCAGCGCGCCTGCTGCGCCTGCGTCAGCTGGCCGCGGCCGCCATAGCTGATCCGCGCCTCGGCGATCTGCGTGTGGCGGATGCTGTTGTCGCGGCTGATGTCCTGCGGGCGGACCATGCCGGTCACGATCAGCTCGCGCAGCTCGTAATTGACGCGGATCTCCTGGCGGCCGCGGATCATCAGATTGCCGTTGGGCAGCACGTCGGTGACGATCGCCGACATCGTCATGCTGATCGTCTCGGACCGGCTGATATTGCCCGATCCGTTGAACTGCGACTTCGAATTGCCGGCGATCAGCGGGTCGGGCGTCGCGACGCCGAGCCCGAGTGCTGCGGTCAGCCCCGCATTCTCCGACCCGCCGCGCGTGCGCGCGGTCGTGTTGCCGACCTCGGCGCGGTCGGCGACGTTGATCCGCACGGTCAGGATGTCGCCCCTGCGCGCGGCCCGCTGGTCGCCGAGGAACGCACCCGCGCCCGCGCGGAACAGCGATGCGTCGGGAGGCGCCAGGGCCAGTGGCGGCGCGGCCGGGCGACGGCTCGGCTGGCCGAGCGAATCCTCGGTCAGCGGGGTATCGACCGCGGTCATCTCGCTGAGTTTCGGCGCCTTGCCGATCGTCTTGAGCTGGCCGATCGTGCCGCAACCCGACAGGGCGGTCGCGCCGGCGAGGATCAGGAACAATGTCGCGGGTCTGGTCATCGCATGTCTCCTCATTGCGCAGCGACGCGGACGCTGCCCGCGCCGGTGACGACGCCATCGACGCTGTGGTTGGTGGACAGCGCGACGACGCGGACGACGTCGCCAATGCCGCCCGCCGCCAGCGCCCGCGCCGTGGTGGTGATCGCAAACCCGCGACCCTGGAGCGACAGCGTCACCGCCTCGCCGCGGCGCACCAGCCGGGGCGCCACGAGGTCACCGGCGCGGACCATCGTGCCGGCGGGCAGCGCGCGCACCGCCTCGCGTCCGCTCGCCGCGTCGGCCGCCAGCACGCCGCGCGCGGCGACCGCGGCCCGCGGCTGCAGTTCGAAATCGGTCGCGCTCAGGATGTCGCCACGCGCGATCGCGCGGGTGAGCACCGCGACGGGCGTTTCGACGGGATCCGCCGCCTGCGCCGGGAACGCGGCCCCCGATGCCAGCAGCAGCGCGACGGCGATTGCCAGGCGGCTCATCGGAGCTGGCTCGAGGTCGCGAGCATCTCGTCCGCGGTCTTCACCACGCGGCTGTTCATTTCATAGGCGCGCTGCGCGGTGATCAGCGCGGTGATCTCGGACACCGGATTGACGTTCGACGCCTCGACAAAGCCCTGCAGCGTGTCGCCAAAGCCCGGCTGGCCCGGCGCGGCGACGGTCGGCTGCCCCGACGAGGCGGTTTCGAGAAACAGGTTGCCGCCCTGCGCCTCGAGCCCCGCCTCGTTGACGAAGGTCGCGAGCTGGATCTGGCCGACGGTCTGCAGCGCGGGATCATTGGCGAGCTTGACCTGGACCTCGCCGGTCTTCGAGATCGCGACGTCGACCGCCTCGGGCGGGATGACGATCGCGGGCTCGACGCGGAAGCCGTCCGCAGTGACCAGCTCGCCCTGTTCGGATAGCTGGAACGATCCGTCGCGGGTGAAGCCGATCTGCCCCGAGGGCAACGTCACCTGGAAATAGCCGCGCCCCTGGATCGCGATGTCATAGCGGTTGCCGGTCTGGTTGGGCGCACCCTGTTCGGTGATGCGGTAGACGCCACCGGTCTTCACGCCCGCGCCGATCTGGATCCCGGTCGGCACCTTGGCCTGGCCGTCGCCGCCTGCCGCCGAACCCGGGCGCGTCTCCTGCTGATAGAGCAGGTCCTGGAACGCCGCGCGCTGGCGCTTGAACCCGGTGGTGTTCATGTTGGCGAACGTCAACACGCCGGGCTATGCGCGCGAGACGGTCGCGTTGCAGACGGGGGTCACCGCAGGCCGCGTCAACGGCGTGGTGGTCGGCGAACCCGGCCGCGTCGCGGACAAGTTCCTCGAAGCGACCGTCTATGGCCGCAGCGGCGATGCGGGCCGTGCGGAGGTCGAGGCGGGCTATCTCGACCGGTTGCAGTCGCTGCTCGGCGCGACCGGGTCCGAATCCGCGCTGCCCGCTCGGCTCGACGCGGTTGCCGCGACCGCGACCGCGATGGCCGGCGCCAATGGCGGGTCCGCGGTCACCGCGCCCTTTGTCGGCATGGTCGAGGACGCGATCGGATCGATGCGCCAGCTCGGTCGCGACGTCGACGTGCTGCGCGGCGATATCGAGGGCGAGGTCGGTGACACGGTCGAGCGGGTCAACGCGCTGCTGCGCACCGTCGACACGCTCAACGACTCGATCTCGCGGCTGCAGGGGCTGGGGCGCAGCGCGTCGGGCCCCGCCGACCGCCGCACCACCGCGCTCGAGGAGCTCAGCGGGCTGATCGGCATCACCGCGCGCGAACAGCCGAGCGGGCGGGTGACGATCGATACCGCCTCGGGCGTCCCGCTGCTCGACCAGCGGCTGCGGCAGCTCTCCTATCCCGCCAGCGGGGTCGGGAGCGCGCAGCCGGTCTATCCGACGATCGACGTCCGGTTCGCCGAGGCGGACGGCACACTCGGCGCGGCGACCGGGACGACGCTCGACACGCCGGCGATGGGCGGACGGCTCGGTGGACTGCTCGACCTGCGCGACCGGCAATTGCCCGCCTTTTCGGCGCGGGTCGAGACGCTGTTCGCGGGGCTCGCCCGGACGATCAACGCCGCGTCCAACACCGGGTCGGCGGTGCCGCCGCCGGCGACGCTCACCGGTCGCGCGACCGCGCTGACCGGCGGCGACCGGCTGGGGTTCACCGGCGCGGCGCTGATCGCGGTGACGCGGTCGGACGGCACGATGGTCGCCGGCACCACGCTCGACTTCGACGCGCTCGGCGCGGCGGCAACCGTCGACGATGCGATCGCGGCGATCAATACCGGCCTGGGCGGTGCGGCGACCGCGTCGTTCGCCAACGGCACGCTCACCATCGCCGCGACCGGCCCAGGCACCGGCGTCGCCGTGGCGCAGGACACCGCGCGGCCGAGCGCGCGCGCGGGGATCGGCCTGTCGCACTATTTCGGGCTGAACGACATCGTCCGCAGCGACACGAGCATGCTCGTGCCCTCGGGGTTCACCACCGCCGATCCGCATCACTTCGCCGCCGGCGAGGCGGTCGATTTCGCGTTGCGCGATTCGTCGGGTCGGCTGGTCGCGCGCTATGCACTGACGGGGGCGACGGGGCCGAGCTATGGCGACCTGATCGACGAGCTCAACGCCAGTCCGCTCGGCGGTTATGGCCAGTTCGCGCTCGACGATGTCGGGCGCCTGCGGTTCTCGGCCACCCGCGCCGAATCGGGGGCGATGCTCTCGGTCCTGTCCGACACGACCGACCGCGGCGGCACCGGACGCGGCTTTGCGGCGATCACCGGGCTGGGCGCGGCGGGGGCGGGGCTCGACAGCGCCGGGGTCCGCCGTGACGTGCTCGCCGACCCGACCCGCCTCCCGCTCGCCCGGCTCCAGCCCGTCGCGGTGGGGACGAAGGCGCTGGGGCCGAGCGACCGGCGCGGCGCGACCGCGCTGGTCGATGCGCTGGCGAGCGCGGTCGATCTCGGCGATGCGGGGACGATGACGATCGCGCGCTTCTCCGCGGTCGTGCTGGGCGATGCGGGATCCGCCGCGTCGCGCGCCACCGATCGCGCGGACCAGATGGGCGCACGCCGCGACGACGCGATCAACCGCCGCGACAGCGTCTCGGGCGTCAATATCGACGAGGAGCTCGGCCAGATGGTCGTGCTCCAGAACAGCTACGCCGCCGCGCGCGTCATGACCACCGCGAGCGAGATGTACGACACGCTCCTCGGCATGATCAGATAGGACCAGCATCGATGACCCGCATCGCCACCATCCCGCTCCAGCGGACGCTGACCGACGCGGTCCAGAAGGCGCAGCAGCGGCTCGCGCAGACGCAGCTGCAGCTCAATTCGGGCAAGAAGGCGAAGGACCTCGCCGATCTCGGCAGCGCCGCGGTCCGCACGTTGTCGGCGCGCAGTGCGCTGTCGATGCAGGCGGCGCAGAGCGCGGCGACGACCCGGCTCGGCACGACCTTGTCGCTGTACGAGGCCAATATCACCGCGATCGACACGATCGCCGGCGACCTCCGGACACAGCTGATGACTGCGGTCGGCACCGGCGCGACGCCCGCGCTCGGCAGCGCGATCGAAAGCGCCTTCAGCCAGTTCCGCTCCGCGCTCAACGCGACCGATGGCAGCGAGCCGCTGTTCGCCGGCGCGCAGGGCGACGCGATCCCGTTCAAGCCCGCGACGTTCGCCGAGACCGCGGGCACGACGACGCAGGCCGCATTCGGCAATGACGACGTCCGCGCCTCGGCGTCGATCGGCGGCGGCGCGACGCTGACCTACGGCGTCACCGCGAGCGAGCTCGGCGACGGCGTGCTCGCCGCGTTCCGGACGCTGGCCGAGGCCGGGCCGATCGGCGCCAGCCCCAGCGCGGGCCAGGCCGCGGCGCTCAAGACCGCGATCGCGCAGCTCGACGCCGCCTTGCCGCAGGTCCGCGGGCTCAACGCCGCCAACGGCCTCCGCCAGGCGCAGATCGAGACGCTCGGCGCGCGCGCGGCCGATCGCGCCGCGCTGCTCGAGAAGATCGTCTCGGACAATGAGGACGCGGATTACGGCCAGATCTCGATGGACCTGATGCAGCGCAAGACGATGCTCGAGGCGAGCTATTCTGTGTTCGGCAAGGTCGCCGGCCTCAGCCTCGTCGCCTATCTGCGCTGACGTCCACGGTTGGGGCACCCGGCGCCGCAGCGGTTGCGCCTGCCGCCTGCGCCAATTACGGCGAGCTTTTCCCGTTCGGTCCGGAGACCTCCCCTTGAGCACGCCTACCTATGACGTCGTCGCGATCGGCAATGCCATCGTCGACATTCTGAGCAGCGCCGACGACGCCTTCATCGCCGAGATCGGTGTCGCCAAGGGCTCGATGCAGTTGATGTTCTCGTCGGAAGAAGCCGATGCGCTCTACGCCAAGATGGGGCCGGGCATGGAAATCTCGGGCGGGTCGGCCGCCAACACCGTCGCCGGCGTCGCCGCGCTCGGCGGCAAGTGCGGTTTCATCGGCCAGGTCGCCGACGACCAGCTCGGCCAGGTCTTCGCGCATGACGTGCGCAGCATCGGCATCGAGTTCGCGACCCCGGTCCGCGCCGGCGACCCGACCACCGGCCGCTGCCTGATCTTCGTGACGCCCGATGGCCAGCGGACGATGAACACCTTCCTCGGCGCAGGGCAGTTCCTCCCCGCCGCGGCGATCGACACCGCGATGATCGCCGACAGCGCGATCCTGTATCTCGAGGGCTATCTCTGGGATCCCGAAGAGCCGCGCGCCGCAATGCGCGCCGCGATCGATTGCGCACGTGGTGCGGGGCGCAAGGTCGCCTTCACGCTCAGCGACGTGTTCTGCATCTCGCGCCACGGCGGCGATTTCCGCCAGCTGCTCAGCGACGGGCTGATCGACATCCTGTTCGCCAACGAGAGCGAACTCGCGGCGCTTGCCGAGACCGAGGATTTCGACGCGGCAGTCGCCAAGATCTCGGCGCAGGTCCCGACTTTGGTCGTCACCCGCGGCGAACACGGCGCCTGCGCGATCCAGAACGGCACGCGCGCCGAAGTGAAGGCCGAGCCGATCGCGAAGGTCGTCGACACGACCGGCGCGGGCGACCTGTTCGCGGCGGGCTTCCTCCACGGCCAGGCACAGGGCCACGACCTCCACGCCTCGCTCAAGCTCGGTGCGGTCTGCGCGGCCGAGATCATCAGCCATGTCGGCGCCCGCCCGATGGTCGACATGAAGGCGCTCGCCGCCAAGCATATCGGCTGACGAACCGAACCGTCATTCCCGCGCAGGCGGGAACCCATATTGGCCGGCCGCGCGACAGACTCGCAAACGCTGGAGGATAGGGATCCCCGCCTTCGCGGGGATNAGTGGCTGCCCGGGGGCGCCATGTCGATCGGCTCGCCGCCATCGGCCATGCCGCGCCCGAGATAGCTCTTGCGGTAGCCATAGAGGAAATAGATCACGAGGCCGACCGCGCCCCAGATCGGCAGCACCGCCATCGCCTCATAGGGAAGCGAGAAGTACAGCCCGATGCAGCCGACGATCGTCAGCGGCGCGACGATCCAGGCCGCCGGGGTGCGGAACGGACGATGCCGGTTCGGCTCGCGCTTGCGCAGGATCAGCAGCGCGATCGCGACCATCATGAACGCGTAGAGCGTCCCCGCATTGGCGATGTCCGCGAGCTGCCCGACCGGCAGGAACGCGGCGGCGAACGCGACGAACACGCCGGTGATCGCGGTGACGATATGCGGCGTCTTCCACTTGGGATGCACGCGGCTCAGCACTTCGGGCAGCAGGCCGTCACGGCTCATCACGAAGAAGATGCGCGTCTGGCCGAACATCAGGATCAGGATCACCGACGGCAGCGCAAGACCGGCGGCATAGCCCATCCAGTTGCCGACATTGGCATAGCCGACCTGACGCAGGACATGCGCCAGCGCCTCGTTCGAACAGACCAGCGCCTGGGCATTGGCAGGGATCAGGCAGGCGCGCGCGAGTTCGGCCGACCCGGTGGTGAACGGCACGCCATCGGCGCCGAACAGCGGCTGTCCGCCGATCGTGCCGATCGCACCCGCTGCGACCAGCATGTAGAACACGGTGCAGATGCCGAGCGAGGCGATCAGCCCGATCGGCACGTTGCGCTGCGGATCCTTGGTCTCCTCGGCCGCAGTCGAGACCGCGTCGAAGCCGACATAGGCGAAGAAGATCGTCGCCGCCGCGCCGACCACGCCCAGCCCGTTGCTGCCGAGGATGCCGGTGGGGAGGAACGGCTCGAAATTGCTGCCATGCGTTTTGGGCAGCGTCAGCGCGACGAACGCAGTGAGCGCGACGACCTTGATCGTCACCAGCACCGCATTGACGCGCGCGCTCTCGGTCGTGCCGATCATCAGCAGCCAGGTGATCAGCAGCGAGATGACGACCGCGGGCAGGTTGATGAACCCGCCGGGCATGTACGGCCCGTGCGACAGCCAGGTCGGGAGTGTTATCCCGAACGTCTCGTGCAAGATCGAGCCCGCGAAATAGCCGGACCAGCCGACCGACACGGCGCTCGCGGCCACCGCATATTCGAGGATCAGCGCCCATCCGACCGTCCAGGCGAGCAGCTCGCCCATGACCGAATAGGTGTAGGTGTAGGCGGAGCCCGCGACCGGGGCCATCGCCGCGATCTCGGCATAGCAGAGCGCGGCGACGACGCAGACCGCGCCGGCGACGACGAAGCTCAGGATCATGCCCGGCCCGGCCTTCTGCGCGGCGGCGGAGGTCAGCACGAAGATACCCGTGCCGATCACGCAACCGATGCCGAGCATGGTTAGCTGGAACGCGCCCAGCGATCGGTGGAGCGATTTCTTCTCCGCCGTCGCCAGAATGGCGTCCAGTGACTTAACGCGACCAAAAATCAATTCGGTTCCCCCCGGGGGTTGTGAGGGCCGGTTCACTGGCCCCCTTGCTCAAGCCGGGAAGCCTAATGGCAATTTTATTACGCGCAATCCTTTAGTGGCGGAAAGCCGCGCTATCCGGCCAGCATCGGGCCAAGCGGACGCCCGCCAAAGACATGAACGTGCAGATGCGGCACCTCCTGATGCCCGTGCTGGCCGATGTTCGCGAGCAGGCGATAGCCCGGCTCGACCAGCCCCGCGGCGCGCGCGACTGTCCCGACCGCGCGGATGAACCCGGCGATCTCCGCATCGCCCGCACGCGCGGAGAAATCGTCCCACGAGACATAGGCGCCCTTGGGGATCACCAGCAGATGCGTCGGCGCCTGCGGGTTGATGTCGTGGAACGCGATCGCGAAGTCGTCGTCATAGACCCGCTTGGACGGGATCTCGCCGCGCAGGATCTTCGCGAAGATGTTCTGATCATCATAGGGCTGGGTGGCGTCGATCGGCATGGGGCAGGCTCCTTTCGGGGCATCCTACCAACCTTCGTCATCCCCGCGAAGGCGGGGATCCATATCTGGACTTCAGCGATCCCGCGGGTCGGCCAGCCAGTCCGGCTTCCCGCCTTCGCAGGAATGACGGAGCTGGCGGGTCAGCCGGTCCGCGCGGCCTTCTCGACCAACCCGCCGACTCCTTCGCGGCGCTCCAGCTCCGCACGGACATCATCGAGGCTCAGCCCCGCGTCCGCCAGCAGCACCGCGAGATGGAACATCAGGTCGGCGGCCTCGGGGACGATGCTCGCCTCGTCGCCCGAACATGCCGCAATCACCGTCTCGACCGCTTCCTCGCCGAGCTTCTGCGCGATCTTGGGGCGGCCGCGTGCGAACAGGCTGGCGGTATAGGAGGTGTCGGCGGGCGAATCGCGGCGCGCGCGGATGGTCGCCTCCAGGCGGTCGAAAACGGGGTCTGCCATGCCGCGCGTGCTGACGCAGGCGTGCGGGTGGGTCAATCCTTTGCGCGCGGCGGCCGCTTCAGGAACCGCTTGCGCAGCGCGCGGCGGACCAGCCAGACGCCGATCGCGGCGACCGCGAACAGCGCGATGTCCGACGCTTCGGGGCCGGTACGCGGATGCACCACGCCGCTATGCCCCGACTGCACCGCGACCAGCGGCAGCGTCGCCATGCCGGTCAGGCCGACCGCAAGGGGGTCCGCACCGGGATCCCCGCAGCCGCCAGCGCGGCGTGCGCGTCGCCGATCGACGCCTGGCCGAAGTGGAAGATCGATGCGGCGAGCACCGCGCTCGCATGCCCGTCGCGGATCCCGGCGACCAGATCGTCGAGCCCGCCGACCCCGCCGCTCGCGACCACGGGCACCGCGACGCGGTCGGCGATCGCGCGGATCAGGTTGAGGTCATAGCCGCTGCGCGTGCCGTCGCGGTCCATCGAGGTGACGAGCAGTTCCCCCGCGCCGAGGTCGGCGAGCTTCACCGCATGCGCGATCGCGTCGATCCCGGTCGCGCGCCGGCCGCCATGCGTGAACACTTCCCAACCTTCGCCCGAGCGCCGCGCATCGACACTCGCGACGCAGCACTGGCTGCCGAAGCGTTCGGCGATATCGGCGACGAGTTCGGGTCGCTCGACCGCGGCGGAATTGACCGCGACCTTGTCCGCGCCCGCCAGCAACAGCGCGCGCGCATCGTCCGCGGTCCGCACGCCGCCGCCGACCGTCAGCGGCATGAAGCACACCGCCGCCGTCCGCCGCACGACGTCGAGGATCGTGCCCCGGCCCTCATGGCTCGCGCCGATATCGAGAAAGCACAATTCGTCCGCCCCGGCGGCGTCATAGGCGCGCGCCTGCTCGACCGGGTCGCCCGCGTCGCGCAGCTCGACGAAGTTCACGCCCTTCACGACGCGGCCGTCGGCGACGTCGAGACACGGGATCACGCGCGCGCGGACGGTCATGCGGGGTCTCGAAGAAGTGGTTCACGCGGAGACGCGGAGACGCGGAGACGCGGCGGAGCCGCTGAGAAGGCTATTTCGCGCAGAGGCGCAGAGGGCGCAGAGAAGAGAGAGAAGCGCGTGCCTGCAGCAGCGTGCAGGATTCTAACGTTTGCGAGGATGGAGGGACCGCTGACGCGGTCGGCTCTGCGTCCTCTGCGCCTCTGCGCGAAACCACTATCTCCGCGTCTCCGCGTCTCCGCGTGAACCCTCATGCCGCCTTCGCCACGCTCAACGCCGCCGCGAGATCGAGCCGCCCGTCGTACAAGGCGCGCCCCGTGATCACGCCCTCGACCCCGTCCCGGACATGCAGCGCGAGAACGTGGATCTCGGCGATCCCCTTCACCCCGCCGCTCGCGATCACCGGAATGTCGACCGACCGCGCAAGGTCGACGGTCGCCTCGACGTTGCACCCCTTCAGCATCCCGTCGCGCCCCACATCGGTGAACAGCAGAGACGCCACGCCCGCATCCTCGAACCGGCGCGCGAGATCGACCGCGCTGGTGGTCGAGACATCGGCCCAGCCCTTGGTCGCGACCATGCCGTCCTTCGCATCGACCGCGACGACGATGCCGCCCGGAAAATCCTTCGCCACGCCGCGCACGAAGTCGGGATCCTCGAGCGCCGCGGTGCCGATCACGACCCGCGACACGCCCAGATCGAACCAGCCCTCGACATTGGCACGCGTCCGGATCCCGCCGCCGAGCTGCACATGCCCCGGAAACTGCGAGACAATCGCGCGCACCGCGTCGCCATTGACCGAAGCCCCTGCAAACGCGCCGTCGAGATCGACGACGTGCAGATGCTCGGCACCTGCGCTCGCGAACAGCATCGCCTGCGCCGCGGGATCGTCCCCATAGACGGTCGCACGGTCCATATCGCCCTCGGCGAGGCGGACGACCTGACCGGCCTTGAGGTCGATCGCGGGGAAAACGATAAGGCTCACGGCCGCCACTCCAGAAAACGTTCGAGCAAGGCCAGGCCGTAGCGCTGGCTCTTCTCAGGATGAAATTGCACGCCGATCATCGTGTCGCGGCCGATCGCCGCGGTGACGGGACCGGCATGATCGGTGGTCGCAAGCACGTCGGCGCCTTCAAACGCGAAGCTGTGCAGGAAATACGCCTCGCCCGGCGCGATCAGCAGATGCGCGGTGGCCGGCACGACGTCGTTCCAGCCCATATGCGGCACCTTCGCGTCCATCGTCCCCGGCTCGAGCCGTCGCACGCGCCCCGGCACCCAGCCAAGCCCGGCATGCGTCCCCATTTCCTCGCCCGCCTCGGCCATCAGCTGCATGCCGACGCAGATGCCGAGAAACGGCGCACCCTCGTCGCGCACGCGCCGGTTCAGCGCCTCGACCATCCCCGGCACCGCGCGCAACGCCGCCGCGCACGCCCCGTAAGCGCCGACGCCCGGCAGCACGATCCGCTCGGCCTTCGCGACGACGTCCGCATCGGCGGTGACGATCAGGTCGCTACAGCCCGCGGTGCGCAGCGCGTTCTCGACCGAATGCAGGTTCCCCGCGCCGTAATCGATCAGCGCGAGCGTCACAGCATCCCCTTGGTCGACGGAATCGCGTCGGCCTTGCGCGGGTCGATCTCGATCGCGGTGCGCAGTGCGCGCGCGACGCCCTTGAACGCGGCCTCGGCGATATGGTGGTTGTTGGTGCCGTACAGCGTCTCGACGTGCAGCGTGATGCCCGCCGCCTGCGCGAAGCTGTGGAAGAAATGCTCGAACATCTCGGTGTCCATGCCGCCCAGCCGCGTCTGCGAGAACAGGTCCTTCCAGACGAGCCAGGGCCGCCCGGAAATGTCGAGCGCGACCCGCGTGAGGGTCTCGTCCATCGGCGACAGCGCATCGCCGTAGCGCGCGATGCCGCGCTTGTCGCCGAGCGCCTGCGCGAACGCCTGGCCGATCGCGATGCCCGTATCCTCGACGGTGTGATGCTCGTCGATATGCAGGTCGCCCTTGGTGCGGACGTGCAAGTCGATCAGCGAATGGCGCGAGAGCTGTTCGAGCATGTGGTCGAAGAAGCCGACGCCGGTCTCGACGTCGTAAACGCCGGTCCCGTCGAGGTTGATGGTGACGTCGATCGCCGTCTCGGCGGTGGAGCGGGAAATCGTGGCGGTGCGCATGCCACCTCCCATAACGTGCGCCACGACGCATGCAATCTTGACCGCCATCCGAATACCGCTACCCAAGGGGAATGAGTGATGGACTGCCCGATAGCCTGATTCCGTACGACGAGATCGTGCAAGAAGCCCTGCGTGCCGTCGTTGGCCGCGTGCTCGGTTCCGTGTCGGAGGCCGGCGGGCTTCCCGGCGAGCATCATTTCTACATCACCTTCAAGACGCAGGCGCCCGGCGTCGACATCCCCAAGCGGCTGATCGAACGCTTCCCGGACGAGATGACGATCGTCATGCAGAACCGCTACTGGGACCTCGTCGTCGACGACGAGCGCTTCTCGATCGGTCTGTCGTTCAACCAGGTCCCGTCGAAGCTGGTCATCCCCTATTCGGCGATCACCGCATTCCAGGATCCCGCGGTCAGCTTCGAACTGCGCTTCCAGGCGCAGGAAGGCGCGGACGAGTCGCTCGGCGAGCATGACCCGGCCGAGAATGACGGCCCGACCGCGGTGCCGATCGAAGACGGCTCGAACGTCGTCGCCGTGGATTTCAAGCGGAAGAAGTGAGCTGGAGCGAGGCGATCAGGCAAAGCTGATCGCCGGTCGCAAAGCGACGCGAACGGCCGGCCGACGCGCACCGCGCGGTCGACGACATGGGATTTACTCCCATGTCGGCCTTCTGCTCTACGCCGCCATACCGGAACAAGCCCGGCATGACGGCGTAGGTAGGCCATGACCAACACCCGCACAGAAACCGACTCGATCGGCCCGATCGAAGTTCCTGCCCAGGCCTATTGGGGCGCGCAGACCGAGCGATCGGTCGAGAATTTCCCGTTCGGTACCCGCGAACGCATGCCGATCGAGATCGTCCACGCATTGGCGCTCGTCAAACAGGCCGCCGCGCGCGTGAACCGCGCGCACGGCCTCGACGCCACAATCGCCGACGCGATCGACGCCGCCGCGCAGGAGGTGATCGACGGCACGCTCGACGACCAGTTCCCGCTCGTCATCTGGCAGACCGGCAGCGGCACCCAGTCGAACATGAACGTCAACGAGGTGATCGCCGGCCGCGCCAACGAAATGCTCACCGGCACGCGCGGCGGCAAGTCGCCGGTCCACCCCAACGACCATGTTAACATGAGCCAGTCGTCGAACGACAGCTTCCCGACCGCGCTCCACATCGCCGCCTCGCTCGCCGTGACGCGCAAGCTCTTCCCCGCGCTCGACCGGCTGAAGACCGCGCTGCAGGCGAAGGCGGACGCTTGGGACGACATCGTCAAGATCGGCCGCACGCATTTGCAGGACGCGACGCCGCTCACGCTGGGGCAGGAATTCGGTGCGTATGCCAATCAGGTCTATCGCTGCGGCCGCCGGATCGAGCCGGGCGTCACCAACGGCACCAACCGGCTCGCGCAGGGCGGCACTGCGGTCGGCACCGGGCTCAACGCGCCCAGGGGGTTCGCCGCGGATTTCTGCAAGGCGGTCTCCGACCTGACCGGCCATCCGTTCATCCCCGCGGAGAACAGCTTCGAGGCGCTCGCCTCGAACGACCCGCTCGTCCACCTCTCGGGCACGCTCAACACGCTCGCGGTCGCGCTGACCAAGATCGCCAACGACATCCGCCTGCTGGGCAGCGGCCCGCGCTGCGGCTTCGGCGAGATCGACCTGCCCGCGAACGAGCCCGGCAGCTCGATCATGCCCGGCAAGGTCAACCCCACCCAGTGCGAGATGCTGACGATGGTCGCAGGCCAGGTGATGGGCAACCATGTCGCGGCCACCATCGGCGGAATGCAGGGCCATCTCGAGCTGAATGTCTTCAAGCCGCTGATCGGCGCGAACGTGCTGCGCTCGATCGACCTGCTCGCGACCGCGATGGAGGGCTTTGCGGAGCGCTGCGTCGACGGCATCGAACCCAATCGCGATCGCATCGCCGACCTGCTCGACCGCTCGCTGATGCTGGTCACCGCGCTCGCCCCCGAGATCGGCTATGACGCGGCCGCGAAGATCGCCAAGCACGCGCATGCCGAGGGGCTGACGCTGAAAGAGGCCGGCCTCGCACTCGGGCTGGTCGATGCGGAGACCTTCGACCGGGTCGTGCGGCCCGAGTCGATGCTCGGCCGCTAACGCCTCCCCCGACCCCGTTCGTGCTGAGCGAAGTCGAAGCACCGTCGCTTGCGGCACACCCTTCGACGTCGCTCAGGGCGAACGGGGGAAGGCGGGGCGCACCCGCGGGAACCCAAACGCGGTTCGCGCGCTAACCCGCCACACGCGAAGGAGAAATTACGTGGGCGCAACGACCATAGGCGCGCTGATCGGCGCAGGCATCGACTCGCTCAGCGGCGATGACGGCAATGCAGACGGCGCGATCATCGGTGCGGTCACCGCCAACGTGCTCAAGATCGTCGTGCCGCTGGCCGTGACCTACGCGATCGGCTGGGCGGTGCTGCGCGGTGCAGCGGAACTCAAGGACCAGGTTTTCGGAGAGGTTAAGTCATGATCGGACGTATCATCAGTGCATTGGTTGGCCGCGAAATGGGTCGGCGCAGCGGTGGCAGCGGCGGCACCTCGGGTGCGGTCAAGGGCGTGGTCGCGATGAGCGTGCTGCGTCGCATGGGCCCGCTCGGCATGATCCTCGGCGGCGGCTATGCGGCCAAGAAGGCCTATGACCGCAACCGGGCGCGCAAGTCGGGCTACTGATCCGCCGCCAGAATGACACGCGCGGGCTGTGCATGGGTTGACGCCCATGCGCAGTCCGCGGCAAGGGCGCGCATGCCCCACACACTTCCGTCCGACCCGCATGGTTTCCGTCGCCGCGGCGTCCTGTTCGTCCTGTCCTCGCCATCGGGCGCCGGCAAGTCGACGATCGCGCGCCGATTGCTCGCCGACGAGCATGAGCTGGAGATGTCGGTCTCGGTGACGACCCGCGCGATGCGCCCGGGCGAAGTCGACGGCAAGGACTATCATTTCACCGACCTCGAGGGCTTTCGCGACATGGTCGCGAAGGACGAATTCCTCGAATGGGCGCATGTTTTCAACCATCGCTACGGCACCCCGCGCGCGCAGGTCGAGGAAATGCTGGCCGCCGGCAAGGATGTGCTGTTCGACATCGACTGGCAGGGCGCGCAGCAGCTGTTCCAGATCGCGGGCGGCGACGTCGTCCGCGTCTTCATCTTCCCGCCGTCGATGGAGGAACTCCACCGCCGCCTCACCAGCCGCGGCACCGACTCGACCGAAGTGATCGACGCGCGCATGTCGCGCGCCGCGAACGAGGTCAGCCACTGGGACGGCTATGATTACGTCCTGGTCAATGACGACGTCGACAGCTGCATCCGCGGCGTGAAGACGATCCTCGCCGCCGAACGCCTCAAGCGCTCGCGCCAGACCGGCCTGATCGGCTTCATCCGCCGCCTGACGCGCTGACCCCCCGTCATCCTGGATCGGGTCCAGGATGACGAAAGCCTACAGCATCTCCAGAAACGCGACACCACGCGCGAATTCCTGGCGCTTGAGCTCGCGCAGCTGCGCCGCCTGCCAGTCCTCGCCCCACATCTCGATCGACCAGTCCTCGTCGATCCCCGCCGCCGCCCAGGCCGCATCGCCGTCGATCTCCCCCTCGACCAGCGCCAGCCCGATCACCAGCGACCCCGTCAGCGTGACGACCGGCGACAGCCCGGCAAGGTGGAAATCGTCATGCGCCGCGACCGCCTCGTGCAGCCGCGCGATCGTCGCGGGGGCCTGCGCGACGTGCATCACCCCCGCCGTCACCGCGAACGTCACGTCGTACCGCGCGCGCGCCCAGTCGAGCAGCGGGTCCCAGCGCGCCGCCTGCCGCTCGACCAGCGGCGGCGGCCCGTCCGCGCGATAGCAGAGCAGGTCGCTCTCGCCATAGGCCGCCAGCCGCGCGGCGAACTGCGCCGGATCGTTCGCGATCGGATCGGTCGCGGCATTGGCGAGCCCGGTCAGCGGCATCGTCCGCGGATCGATCGTCTCGCCGACGCTGCGCCATTCCTCCGCCACCGCCTGCGCCAGCGCATCGGTCGGCAGCGCGAGCGGCCGTCGCCCGGGGGTGCGGACCGGCTTGCCGTCGAGCGTCACCACGCGATCCGCATCGATCGCGACGTCTGTCCAGAATCTCTTCATGCGTCCTGTCCGGTCATTCGGTGGGCGTGCGCCAGCGCTGCGCCAGGCTGCGCGGCACGATCGCGATCATCGCCATCGCCGACAGCACGATCGCGGTGCCGAGGATCTTCGGCCCCCAGCTATAGGCGCGTGCGATCAGCACCAGCCCGAGCACCGCGCCCGCCACGCCCGCGAGCCGCACGCCGACCAGCACGAACCAGCGCCGCTGCGCCAGGCGATCGGCCTCCGTCACGACGCGCTCACCAGATGGCGCAGCGCCGGCACCGTCTCGGCAACGACGTCCGCGCCGGCCTCCGCCAGTTCGTCGACCGCGTGATAGCCCCAGGTGACGCCGACCGCGCGTGCGCCCGCGGCGCGTGCCATCGCCATGTCATAGCTCGTATCGCCGATCATCGCGGTTGTCGCCGGGCTCGCCCCCGCCTCCTTGATCGCCGCGAACAGCATCGCCGGATCGGGCTTTGACGGATGCCGGTCTGCGGTCTGCAACGTCACGAACCGGTCGGCGATGCCGTGCGCGGCGAGGACATGCGCAAGCCCGCGGTCCGACTTGCCCGTCGCGACGCCCAGCATCCAGCCATCGTCGGCGAGCGTCGCCAGCACGTCGGCGATCCCCTCGAACAGCGGCTCCTCGATCAGTTCGCCGCTCGTTCGCATCGCATGGAACGCGGCCTTGTAGTCCGTCGCGAGCGTGCGGTGCAGCGCCTCGTCGCCCTGCGGCACCAGGATCTGCATCGCCTCGACCAGGCTGAGCCCGACGATCCGGCGAATCGCGGCGCGCGGCGGCGGGACGAGCCCGGCCGTCTCGAACGCCCGCTCGCACGCGACGCAGATATTCGCCTGACTGTCGACGAGCGTCCCGTCGCAATCGAACACGGCGAGGCGGATCATAAGATTTTCCAGCGCATCCCCGTCTCGTAGATCAGCCGGGCGAACGAGGGAACGCCAAACCGGAACGCGCATCGTCATGTTCCCCCGCAAAGGCGGGGGACTCGGACCCAAGCAGAACTGCCGATCGTGGCCCCTGGAC
>NZ_JACYVM010000018.1:0-52611 GCF_014842355.1 Sphingomonas sp. CFBP 13706 | reverse complement strand
CAGAGCCTGACAGGTTCATCGTCGATCCGATCCACCAGATGCCGGGACTAAACACCTAAGGTGGGCGACGCCGGGAACAGTGACCGCTACCGTTTTATGGCTACTCGCCAGTTCAGCGTTCAGTATTTACGTGTCGAATTTTGGAGATTATGGCGCAACCTACGGGTCTCTTAGCGCAATCATCGTTGCGCTGACTTGGTTGTGGCTGAGCGTCTACTCGTTCCTTTTGGGAGCGGCGCTCGATGTACAGGCCTACCGGGCAAAAAAATGCCCGTTTAATTCAATGCCAGATGATTGCGATGCTGATTTTGCCGCATTGCTCGCGTCGCATAATTTCGCGGTAAACAAATATTCAAAATACAGATTTTGAATAATGCCGATGTGAATGACCTTCTATAAGATACGTTGCTGCGATGCTGGTCAGCATGTCATACGTTCGAACGTGGTACGAGTATCGATGTCTGGGTACGGACAGTCATGTGAAACAGATTTATCTCTGGTACACGATTCACTGTTTCTTATATCTTGCAGAAAGATTGTCGTACCTACGACGTATTACTCGTTCGGCGCGGTCGCGCCATTCTCGGCGTTCTGTATGATCGCGATGCCACGCAGCAGCGAGTAGCTCCATCACTCGGAGACTGCGGCGGGCATGTTCTCGCAGGATCAGAAGGCGCACCTTGCGTTCTTCGTTATCTAGGTTGCTGAGGCTGAGAAGAGCCTCTTCCGACCATGCCAGCCTGCCCGCATGCAGCCGGGCCCGAGCCCTATATACCGCTAGGGATCGATCATCGGGAGCGTCGTTTGTCATGCGTCCTCTCAGACCCCAACTGCACACCACCGCGGTGGTAAGGCACTATAACCGATTGAAAATGTCTTCAAAAGCCAGCTTCGCCTTTCGCACCCGCTTTCTGGACCTACTCCATGCACGCAAGAAGATTATCAACTGACAGAGAGCCAAAGGCCGAGAAGCTGTCGGCGACCGCATAGGGCAGCAGCAGCGTACGTTCGCTGAGAAGCGCCCCGCAGCTGTAGACAACGTTTGGCACGTAACCATCCCGCTCATGCGGACTGGGAGCGATCACAGGCCGCGGCGTACGTGCCAGCAGCTTGGAGGGATCCTTCTTGTCGAGGAGGCAGGCACCGATGCAATAGTTGCGGACCGTGCCAACGCCATGGGTGAGCACGAGCCATCCTTCGTCGATCTCAAGCGGTGAGCCACAGTTGCCCATCTGCACGAACTCCCACGGGTACCGCGGTTCGACTAGCTTGACGCCGCTATTCCAGTGAAGGAGATCGTCTGAGACGTTCAACCAAATGTTCTTGTTGTCCTGGCGACCAAGGGTGACGTAGCGACCGTCGATCCGGCGTGGAAACAAGGCCATACCTTTGGCGCTGGCGACCTCCCCGGACAGGGCGCGCATCTCGAACGACTTGAAGTCCGTCGTCGAGAGTAGTTCCGACCGAGCTTCGGCGCCACTGAATGCCGTGTAAGTGCCGTGATAGGTGACGCGCCCGTCGTTCTCGACAAAGCGCACAAGGCGCATGTCTTCAATGCCCTGACGCTGGCTTGGCAGCGTCGGGAATAGCACGGTCTCCGATATGCTCCGGGATCCGCCGCAGTCGAGATGGACGACACCATCGTCATCGTCGCGCGGAAGGATAATCGGCGGTACGGACGTTGAGCCCGGATCGTCGATCGTAAGCTTGCCGCCCGGCGTCCAGGTGCCCGTCCGGAACGTGACCGACGAAACATGACCCTCACCAACGCCACGCAGAGACAGGACGAACCGGACCGCACCATCGGAAAGCCCCGTCTGATCGGGATGCAGAACGGCGCTGGGATTGAAGAGCGCCGCGGCCTCGTAAGCGTATTCCTGACTGAAGTAGGCACCGATCAGGCGCTGCTGCTCAGGCGAAAAACTTGCTGCGGAGGAAATGCGGTGGGCCATCTCGCCAAACCGGCGCAGGAGAGTGGTATCCACGTCGCGGTGATTCTCGTCGAGTGACGCCGTGACGCCGGTGAGTTGGCGCTGAAGCTCCTGCCCATCGAGGCTCATGATCAGTTCCACCGTCTCGTCCGTCCGTGTGGGGCCCGTGTCGAAACCCTTGGGATAACCCGGCTCGAACGGTCGTACGACGGTGCGGGAGGGATCGGGTTTCAGAACGACATCGTAGAAGTCCACATGGGCGCGCTTTGTCATTCATCATCCTCGTTGCGCCGTGAAATACGGCTTTACATCTTGAGCGGCTGCCGGGCCGCGAGCCATATCCATGTCGGGGTATGCTCGCTGGTCCTTCCCCAGCCGCCCATCCGCCTGCGCCTTCTCCGAACCGTCGGCAAGCGCAGGACTGAGCAGCGGGATCAATGCGAAGACCGGCGTCCCTGACATGCCCATAGGTCGCACGTCATCCACGATCGCAGCTTCGCCTATCCTCATATCCGCGGCTATGCGGCGACCACGAGCTTTACGAGCGTTCCGGGCTTCAGTGGCTCGTCAGCCGGAACGCCGTTGATGACGATGAAGCGTTCGCGCTTGCCGTCCGCTACCGCCATGCGCTGGCTCAACGTATCGATCGTGTCCCTTGCGCCAACGGTGACGACCCGGATGACCTTGCGACCCTCCTTGCCGTCGCCATAGGGCAGGCCATCGAGCATGCGGAGGAACGCCGTATCCTGGGTGGTTGCGAGCTCCGGCTTGCCGGTGGCCTTCGCCAGTGCCTCTGCGCGCTGTACACGATCGGCTCCATTGGGATGCGTCGATGCCCATGTCGGCGCAGACCGTGCGGTGCCGCTGGCCTGCGCCGTCAGCCCGGTCGACTAATCGAGCGCAGCCAGGATGTCGGCCGAGGCATAGGGCGAGTAGCCCGCAGCGGTGATGTAGCGGACGCCAAGCGCGTCCGCCTGATATTCCTGATCGCGTCCGTACTTCAGCGTGTACAACTGCGCCCCCGTGCCGGCGAGGCGGGTCGCAAGATCGCTTTTCGTAGCCAGGCTGACGCCGCGAGCAAGGAGGCCACCAATCGTCGCACGCGTGTTGCGCGAGGCGGCGTGGCGGGCGGCAACATGGCCTACCTCATGGCCCATCACGGAGGCGAATTCTGCTTCCGAGGTCATCAGTGCGAGCAGCTGACGGGTGACGTAGATGTACCCGCCCGGGATGGCGAAGGCATTCTCGACCGGGGAGTCTAGCAGAGTGACGGTAAAGTCGCTGCCTGCATTCGACAGGCCAGACTGGACCGCGACACNGCGCCTTGTCGGTCGCCGAAATCGAGCGGACCGTATTCTGGGCGGTGACAGGGGCGACGGGTGCGAGCAGGAATGCGCTGGCTAGCAGTGCGGCGATGTGACGGCGGATCATGAAGCTCTCCCGGTGACGAAGGTATAAACCGACCCTTACACCGTTGTTCCGGATGAGCATCGATACCGCCGCAATGATCTACCGATGACCTCGCTAGCTGCTAGCATCGGCGCTCGAACGAGAACCTAAGGCTGCCGCCTGCCATTCCATTGGCGCCGAGATCCACCGATCCAGCTGACTTCGTCAAACCAAATGCCGATGCTGCTCAGCAAGGCAGTATAACCGTTTTCTGAACGAGGCTCCGAAGTCGGGAAGCGGAAATGGACGCTGAATGTTGGATTGTGGATCTAGACAACCCGGGCACTGGATCTTGCGACCGGTAGCGCTCTGATCCGTATTCCGTTCGCGGCCGCCAAGGCGTTCGCAAGCGCTGCGGCGGTCGGTCCCTGCGCGCACTCGCCTGTCCCTAGGAACGGTGTGCCGGGCCGATCCATAACGTCGACGATCACGCTGCGCGGTGCATCGCCGAACCTCAGAATGGGGATAGGTGCCCAATCATAGTCGGTACGGCGCCCGCCATCGTAACCAGCCGCCTCGTAGGCGGTCCAACTGAGTGACTGCACGATGCCACCCTCCACTTGGTTGCGAATACCATCGGCCGATTCCGGCGTCGGGATGGGGGGTAATGTTGCTGCCGTAGATAGTGCCGAACGGCGTCTTGATCGGATAGCCGCCAGCATAGGGCCGGCCGCCTCCGGCCTGTTGGCAGCTGACGCAATTGCCGATCCGCGCCAGGTTCGCACCGCGCGCGACGAGCGCCGGGTCGAACGATCGCGGATTGGGACGCTCGACCGACGCGATGGCGGGGCGATGCGCGATGACGAAAAGGAGCCCAGGCACCGCAACTGCGATAGCGAGCGCCACGCTGGCGAACTTCAGGACGCGGGCTCGCGTCACTGCGCGCAAGTGAGTTCGGCGCTGCTCACTTCGGCTCGGCGTACGTGCCGACAAGGTCGCCCGTCGCAATCACGTGTCCGGCCGCGGCGGCAAGCAGCTGGTCGCGCGTCGCCCCAAGCGGCAGGTCAAGCTGGCGGTCGAGCCCGAGTACCTGGAAGTGGTAGTGATGTGGCTTGTCGCCCTTTGGCGGGCGCGGACCGTACCAGCCCACTGTTCCGCGTCCGCTCGCACCCTGCATGATACCTTCAAGCGGCCCGCCGCTCAGGCGGTCGCGCTTCTGCAACTCCTCGGGTAGGCGGGTGGTGCCCGCAGGTACGTTCCAGGCGACCCAGTGGACCACCGGTTTCGCCGAACCGTCCGGGTCTTCGACGACAATTGCGTAGGCAACTGCGTTCGGGACCGCGGACCAGTTCAGCGCGGGCGAGATGCCAAGGCCGTACTCGCTGTGCTGCCGCGGGATCGGGCTGTTGGCGGTGAAGGCGGTCGTGCCAACGGTGAGCCTTGCCGAGCCGCTTGCACGCGTTTCCGGACGCGTGAGCGCCAACGGGACGTTCGTGCCGCGTGCCGCCTGCTCCAGCATGGGGCCGGGCGGGGGGGCAAGCGGCGCGGCCTGGCCGGTGGCGCTGTCGTAGGTGATGCGGTAGATCACGCCGTTGGCGTCGTCCGAGAGCAGGAGGGAGCCGTCGCGCATGACTGCGACGCCACAAGGCCGTCCGTACTGGCCCGTGCCGTCGCGGCTCATGAACCCGCTGACGAACGTCTCGACGCGGGTCGCCTGACCGTTCGCGTCGAAGAGGATGCGCGCCAGCTCGTAGCCCGATGCGGGCTTGCGGTTCCAGCTTCCGCGAAGCGCGACGAAGGCGTCACCGGCCACGTCCGGGCCGAAGCCGCCGCCCGGATGGAAGGCCATCTGCATGCCCGCCGAGTGTGCGACGTGCATCAACACCGGATTTATCGACGCCGCTGCCCATTGCGCTGCGGTGATTCCGCCGGGCGGCTCATCCTGAGGGTTTCGCTTGCCGTTTTCGAACACGTAGGGCCAGCCGTAGCGGTTGCCCCGCTCGATCTTATTGACTTCCTCACGCTGGAGGTCGTTGCCGAGCCAGTCGATGCCCTGGTCCCAGCCCCACAGTTCACCCGTGCGCGGGTGCCATCCAAAGCCAATCGTGTTGCGTAAGCCCGAGGCCCATACCCGCCGCGTCTTTCCGTCAAGGCTGGCGCGGATCAGCGTCGCGTTCTCCTGGCTGGACTCGTCGCAAGCGTTACAGGTCGAGCCCGCGCTGATGTAAAGCATGTTGTCCGGGCCGACGGCCAGAGTACGGTTGAGGTGTTGCCCGGCGTCGGGCAGGTCATCGATCAGCGTCTCAATGGTGCCGATGCCGCCGTCCGGTCGCAGGGCTGCGCGGAACACCTCCTTGGCGGTCATGAAGTAGAGCATGCCGTCGTGGATCGTCAGCCCGTGTAGGCCGGGTCGGTTGACGATGACGGTTGGCGGGCCGTCCGCACGGCCGTCGCGGTTCGCATCCATCAGCCTGACGATATCGGCCTCCGAGCGCCGACTTACGTAGACCGAGCCGTCCGGTGCCACCGCCATGACGCGTGTGTTGCCCAGGCCGGTCGCCCATACGGTGGCGCGGTAGCCGCGGGGCAGCTTCAATGAGGCAGCGAAAGCGACCCCCGGCTTTAGCGGGGTCAGTTCGTTAAAGTAGGCCTGCACCGGACGCTTATCGTTGTCCTGAGGGCTGCTCTGGGCGGCCGACGGCGAGGCAACGAGGAGGAGCGCGGAAGCTAGCGGTGCGACTTTCATGAAATGCCATCCCCTTATGTCGGGGCTACAACGCGCGAGCCGCCTGAAGGGCGCACGCAGCGGGGGCACCAATTTCCGGTGAACGAGCGGCTGCTTTCGCGATTAGTCTAGGTGTCGCTGAATAGCCCGTTGTAGGTCGATGACGTCGGACTGACCAAGTCGTATGGCCGCCATTCAGAATGACACGCTATGCCGAACCGATGCATTACTGCGTTCAAATCGCTCCTCGGCCGATCGTCATCGATGACGATGGTCTTCCCGTCCCGAACTCGCACGTACTTGAGATCATCTTCCCCATCGATAGCATCGATACGGCCGCGGGCCCGACCAGTTCAATCATAGGCGCCGGCATCGCCAAGATCCTTGTAGCCGACGTCACCGTGAGGGGTGTGGGTCTCTGTTGAAGCGCCGCCTAGATGCCAACGTCAAGGCAGTGTGGGCGTTGGCCGTTGAGGTTCATGGTCTGACACAAAGAGCGGTTTGAAACGCGGAAGCCTATCGCAGCAACACGACTTTTTCGGAGCGCTGCAGCGTCGGACATAGTCTTGTCACTCAGGCGGAATTGTCGAGGGGGCGGGATCGGGCGGGGGCGGGGACGTACAACCGATTTCGCTATCGAGGCTTCGAAACGACGCTGCGTTGGCCATCGGGAATAGGATCAACCGGCTGCGAAGCACGACGTGAGTAAGAGATACCCGGCCTTTGCAATAGTCTGCAGTACGCGGTGTCGCCTGATCGAAAACGAACGCGCTGATCCGGCCATCCGCAAGCGCCACGACCTTCCAATAGCCTGATGGAACGCGTTCCAGAACCGGCCCGGCGGGTAACGGCGCCATGAGACGTTCGAACAAGGGTCCGGTGTATACGTAGACGGCGGTGTTCAGCCGTTGCGCGAGCGAGCGCTCTTGCCCTTCCAGTGCGTTCCACGGCCCCTGGTTCAGCGCCGAAGCCTGAGGGGTGATGTTCGACAGGATGTTGGTGTCAGCTGCAAACGGCGTGCCAGAGAATGCCGCAAGCGGCGCTTGATGACCGCGATCAGTCCGCAGAGCCTGATTGGCCCCGTCGTAAGCTTCCGGGGCGAGCGTCTCATTGGCAGCAAGCGAAGGGTCGGCGCGCCAGTCGCGATTCGACGACGGGCCGATCGATGAGGGCGTTACGCGATATGCGATCCAGTCCGCGAGCTTGGTTAGGTCGTTGGACGACAGCGTGTAGATCTCGCGCACGACGGTGTCGTTCGTGGCCGGCGCCCCCAAGGGACAGCCGAACAGGCAGTGGAACGTGTGCAATTCACCATCGCTAGCCAGGGCAGGGGGGGCATATACCGCTACCGCCGCAATTAGGACGATACGCCTGAGCGTTTTGGCCCAACGACGAGATCGAGCGTCCGGACGGATCATGAGGCTGTCGTAAAAACACTGCATGACCAAATTCTATAGTTGGCCGGTGACGTCTGTGCGACGATCATAGAACACCCGAGGACCTCGTATGCGCGACGACCAGAACTTCCCGGTCTACACAGCCGATATGTTCGCATCGCCCGCGGACGAATGCGACATCGTCATGAAGGGCGGCGTCACAAGCGGCATCGTCTATCCATACGCTATTCTGGAGCTTGCTCGTCGGTATCGGTTCCGCTCGATTGGCGGCACGTCTGCTGGCGCGATCGCAGCGTCGCTGGCAGCAGCGGCCGAGTATGCGCGCACGGTACGTGGTGATCCTGCCGGCTTTGTCCGCCTGCAATATCATTGTGACGAACTACCCGAGCGCATGGCCTCACTGTTCCAGCCCGAGCCTCGCTACCGCCGCCTTTTTCGGTATCTGCTTCGCGCCCAGAGCGGCAGCAGCGCGCTGCGGCTGATTGCAGGCCTGCCATTGGTCGCACCGTTTCAAGCTATGGTCGGTACCGTCACCGGGGCGATCGGTATGTGGGCGTTGAGGGCCGGACTGGCGGGTATTGTTCTTGGAGCACTTGTCGGGCTGGTTGTCGTCCTACTCGTCCATGTGCAAACGCTTATCCGAACGCAACTGCCGCAAAGCGACTTTGGTGTCTGCCCGGGCACCGATCAATCTGGCGGGAACGGGCCCGCGCTGACCAGCTGGCTTCATGCAGCGATCCAAGACATCGCTTTCGGTGAAGACTGTCGGAGCCGACCGCCGCTTACCTTCGGCCAATTGCGAGGAACCGGCTCAAGCGAGCAGATTGATCTGCGCGTTATTACAACCAACCTTGGTATGGGGCGGCCGCACACGCTGCCAACCCTCGGCATCACCGCGGCATACAGCGATACCGAGTGGCGGCGACTGTTTCCGGGCGATGTGTGCGAGTGGATGGCGGGATCCGGTGCCGAACCGGCTCAGATGCCTGGGCTCTTAAGCTTTCCCTCCCCGGTCGATCTGCCGGTCCTCGTTGCCGCGCGGATGAGCCTTGCCTTTCCGCTGCTGTTTGCAGCGGTACCGGTCCATGTCCGCGACTTCGCGAACGCCGAGCTTCAGCGCGCCACCGACGCTACGCCGATAATCGAAAACCGGCGTATCTTGTTTGCCGATGGCGGCATCAGCAGCAATTTTCCTATCCACCTGTTCGATGCCCTGTTGCCTGCTCGACCGACTTTCGCACTCAGCCTGGACGACCTTCCCCCCGGAACTACGACCGGGGACCAGCGGGTATTCATCCCTGCCACCGCCCGCCAAGGCTTTGGGTTGCCGGCGCGCGAGACAGTGTCCGTCAGTGGTCTGTTCGGATCGATCCTGAGGGCGGCGAAAGAATGGCAGGATCAGTTGCTGAGTACGATGCCTGGACAGCGCGAGCGCATTGCCCATGTCATGCTTTCGGCGGACGAAGGCGGCCTCAACCTGACCATGCCCCCAGAACGTACGCGAGCACTGATGTTGCGCGGGCTCGAGGTTGGCCGTCGATTTGCTGATGGCGCACTCGATTTCGATGAACACCGCTGGCGGCGATCGCTGGTAGCATATGACCAACTCGCCCGGATGTCGGACACCGTCCATCAAACTTGGTCGAGCGGCTTCGGTTCGTGGCTGCTTGGCTATCTGACACGTCCGAAAAGCTATCGGCGTCTCACAGTGACAGATCGGAGTACGATCCATCATGCTCTAGGCGCGGTTGCAGATCTGGATGGCGCATTTGAGCCCGGCATCAATGACGCCGTCCGCAAGTTGCCGCGGCCGGTAGGTACCTTGCGGGTTAGTCCGCGATACTAACCTGATCGAGGAAAGCCGCGACGGATCACGCCCCGCTATTTTTTCGATGAATGCCGCTAAGGATCAGCCTTGGGGGCACCTACATCTGGCCGGAATCAGCAGCCGTTCAACGCCATTGTAGCCGATCGTAGTGCAATCAGCCGATCAGATGCCGCTGGCGAAAGATTGCCCCATGCTAACGCAGAACGATGCGGAGCGGCTTCCGCCCATATCCGGGCGGCCAGTTGGGAAACCTGAGCAGCTGTCGCCGGGGAGCCGCTGGCGACGCAGTAAACCAGCTCGTCTGGCATCAGGGGGGATAAGCTGACCACGCGTGTGACTCCAATTACAGAGCGCAGCGCCTAGGTCAGTTCCGTTGCGGCATCATGACACGTATGAAAGGCGTGCCGCTATGTTATCGTTGTCTGGCCGTGCCTTCGGCTGTGTGCCGACGGTTGCATTGGCTCGCGCGACCGAACCCTCACTACGTTCGTTGCAATCGCTCGGGCAAACTTCATGGCCCCACATTGAAGGAGCAACACGATGTCGGACCTCAGCCTACACGACCTGTCAAAGAAGATGGCAAAGTTGGACTTCACGATGATGGCCACTCGCTCACCCAACGGCACCCTGACAGCCCGCCCAATGAGCAACAACGGCGATGTAGAATACCAAGGTGACAGCTACTTTTTCGCCTACCAAAACTCGCGGAAGGTTACTGACCTGCGCGCCGATTCACGCGTCACGCTTAGCTATACCGGTGCCGTCGGTATGCTTGGCGGTCCCCCACTTTTTGTAACTGTCGAAGGCGCCGCTTTGTTGATCGAGGACAAAGCCGCGTTCGCCGATCACTGGACCAAGGATCTCGATCGGTACTTTCCTGAGGGCATCGACACACCCGGTGTCGTAATGATCCGGGTCGACGCGAAGACAATCCGCTACTGGGATGGTAGCGACGAGGGGGAGATCAATGTCTGAGTGAGGTAGCTTAGCTCATACCACCTATGACTTCCGCGGCATTGTCGCGGGAGTCTTCGGTCTTCAACCTCTATATGTCGCCAATTCCGCAACATTTAACCCTTAATGGGTCTCCCTTGAACCTGATGGATCGAAGCTGCGTTTCCTTTCGCAGAACCTGCGCTTTGTGAACGCGGGATACGCGCGGATGAACGATGAAACAGCAGTCACCTGATAGCGGACAACGGGATGGCAAAGAGGCCGTCCTTCGACAGCAGGCAGTACTCGCAAAGTTTGGGGAGATGGCCCTTCGTTGCGACGATCTTGAAAAAATTCTCACCGAGGCTTGCCGACTGCTGGGTGAGGCTCTGGGTACAGATCTCGCCAAGGCCATGGAACTGCAGGACGACGGCAAAACGCTGCTGGTCCGCTCAGGCGTAGGCTGGAAGCCCGGCATCATTGGACACGTCACGGTCGAAGCAACAGCGAACTCTTCGGAAGGTCACGCACTGAAGACCGGCGATCCGGTGACATCGGACAACATCGATGAGGAGGAACGCTTCGAGTATGCCGAGTTCATCAGGGACCACGGTGTCAAAGCGCTCGTCAACGTCATCATCCTTGGCTCAGAGGGCCACCAGCCATTCGGTCTTCTACAGGTGGACAGCCGGACGCCGCGGGCGTTCGATGACGAAGACATCAACTTCCTGCGGGGCTACGCCAACCTGCTTGCCGCTGCCGTTGAACGCTTGCGGACGCTGACGGAGCGAGATCGTGCGGAAACCCGTCTGCGCGAGAGCGAGGATTACTACCGCGCCGCGGTCGAACTCAATCCGCAAATTCCCTGGACTGCCGATCCGCAGGGCAGGATTACCGGCTTCAGCGAGCGATGGCTGGAGCTGACCGGCCTCACTCGGGAAAGCTCGATGGGTGAGGGATGGATGACGGCTCCCCACCCGGACGATCTCGCAGCAATGAGCACTGCCTGGCAGCATTCGGTAGCGACTGGCGAACCCTATGATGTTGAAGCGCGTATCCGGGCGACCGATGGCGACTACCGGTGGCTTCGGGTACGGGCTTTGCCGCGCCGAAGCGATCGCGGTGAGATCACCGGATGGTACGGCACCACCGAAGACATCGGAGGCCGCCGCCAGCTGGAGGAGGCGCTGCGCCATGCCAATCAGACCCTTGAGCAGCGCGTGCTGGAACGTACCTCGCAATGGGAGGACGAGCAGCGGCAGCGGATCGATGCCGAAGAACTTTTGCGCCAGAGTCAGAAGATGGAAGCCATTGGCCAGCTTACCGGCGGTGTGGCGCACGACTTCAACAATCTGCTCACCGTCATCCGTGGCTCGGTCGACCTCCTGCGTCGCCCCGATCTTGCCCCCGAAAAGCGTGAACGATATATCGATGCGATTGGCAACACGGCCGAGCGTGCGGCCAAGCTCACCAGCCAACTGCTTGCCTTTGCCCGACGCCAGTCGCTGAAACCGGAGGTATTTGACGTCCGCACCCGGCTTGGTGGCGTGGCGGAGATGCTGGATAGCGTGACGGGAGCCCGGATCAGCATCACCACCGACCTGCCGGAGAAGCCATGCGTGGTAACCGCAGATGTTAATCAGTTCGAAACCGCGCTCGTCAACATGACAGTCAACGCGCGGGATGCGATGGATGGCGAGGGTACATTGACGATCGCGGTTCGCTGTGGCGAGGCCATGCCTCCTATTCGCGGCCATGGCGGATCGGCCGGCCCGTTCGTCACCGTGTCCCTAACCGATACCGGCAGCGGTATCGCTGCCGACGACCTGGCCCGCATCTTTGAGCCGTTCTTTACTACCAAGGAGGTCGGCAAGGGCACTGGACTGGGTCTCAGCCAGGTGTTCGGATTTGCCAAGCAATCGGGCGGAGATGTCAGCGTCGAAAGTGAGCCTGGCCGAACTACCTTTTCACTTTTCCTGCCAGAAACCGAGCAGGCCGAGCTGACTGCTGCTCGCCCGGACGCAGATACGACTGGCAAGGAAGGCGAGGGCCTCTGTGTGCTTGTGGTCGAGGACAACGTCGAGGTAGGCCGCTTCTCTACCCAAATGCTTGCTGAGTTTGGCTATGACACCGTCTGGGTCTCCAGCGCAGAGGAGGCAATCAAGCGTCTGGGCGATGATGGCGATGGATTTGATGTTGTCTTCTCGGATGTGGTTATGCCTGGAATGGGAGGCCTCGAACTCGCCAAGCATGTTCGGCAAAAGCTGCCGGCGATGCCCGTGATCCTCGCCAGTGGATACAGCCATGTGCTCGCTCAGGAAGGCAGCCATGGCTTCGATCTATTGCACAAACCCTACTCGGCGGACGAACTCACGAGCGCTCTTCGTGAGGCTGTCCGCTCACACGCTTAACTGAAGTGCGCCGAATGTCTCGAATAACCTAAGTTTCTGACGTTGCGAATGTCGCCGCTTTTGCGACAGCGGAATGTCGCATCTTGGTGGTTAGCGGACAGTCCGCTTTCAGGATGATTGATGCCAACGCGGACATGGCGCCGCGTCGCCTTTCCACAGATAATTGTGAACGGACGCCCCCTTACAATTTTTTACATGAGGCCGGATAACCAGAACATAATCGCCCTCTTGTTGCTCAACCAAGGGCTATTATATAGTGCACTATGGAAACAGGTGCTTCACATATCTCGGATCAGCTAGCTGCGGCATCAGGCGCGGGGAGCGAACTGGCTTTCGCCCTGTACGGCGCTGCCAACCGCATGGCCCGGATGCACAAACCGTTTCTCGAACCGCTCGGGTTGACATTTTCCCAGTACCTCGTGCTGCTCGAACTGTTTGCGGGAACGCCTCGGACGGTCGGAGACCTGTGCGCCAAACTTGCAATGGAAACGGGCACGATCACGCCGCTTCTCAAACGGCTCGCGGCCGCAGGGATGGTAACGCGAACGCGCGATGTCACTGACGAGCGACGCGTTCTGATCGAGCTAACCCCAGCCGGGGAGGCGCTTCGTGAGCGCGTGCAAGCCGTCAGTGGTCAGATCAAAAGCGCTTGCAAGCTAGACGAGCGAGGGATCGCAGATCTGCGCGGTACGCTCGACGACCTCGCCTGGCCAGCCGACAGAGCCGACCGATAATTCAGTCTTAATTTGAAAGGTAGTTATGGCAACGCAGCTCATCGAACGCGATTTGGACGCGATCTCGGCCGACCTTTTACCGTTCGAGGACGCGGTCCGCACCCGTCGCTCTATCCGTGGCTTCCTCGATCGGCCGTTGCCTGAAAACATCATTCGTGCGGTATTGGATGACGCACAATTTGCTCCATCCAATTGCAACACGCAGCCTTGGAACACCCACATCGTACGCGGCGAGAAGCTGAAGCAGCTGTCGCAGCTACTTCATGCCAAGAACGATGCCGGCGAGTTCACGCCCGACTTTTCGTTCGACGTAAATGACTTCTACGGTGAATATCGCGAGCGCAACAACGCTCTTGGCAAGGCATATTACGAAGCCATGAATGTGATGCGCGAGGACAAGGAGGCTCGTCACCGCGCTGGAGCGAAGAACTATTCGTTCTTCGATGCCCCCCAGGCGGCGTTCCTGTTCATGCCGTCCTTCGGCGACAATGTCCGCGTTGCCGGTGATATGGGCATGTACGGACAGACCCTCCTGCTGTCGCTTGCCGCACGTGGACTTGGCGGCATTCCGCAAACGGCGCTTGGCTTTTTCGCAGGCACTATCCGTGAGTTCTTGGGCATTCCAGACGATCTGAAGCTGCTATTCGGCATCTCATTCGGCTATCCTGACGACGACGCGCCGGGCAACCGGGTACGTATGGATCGCGTGCCGCTCGAGACGAGCGTGACCTTTCACGCCTGAGACATATCCGGGGCGGACCATAGTTCGTCCCGGCTTTCCAAACGAAACCGCACCAAGCTCGAAGACCTTCCGCCGGGAGGTGATCGGGCGCTGATGGCGCACGAATGACGAGGATCAACACATGAAGATCGGGATATTGGGCACTGGCAATATCGGTGCGACGCTGGCGACGAAACTGAGCGCGGCCGGGCATGCGGTGAAGGTCGCAAACTCGCGTGGTCCTGATACTATCGATGTCGACATTCTGAAGAACGGCGCGCGTGCGGTTACGGCCGCAGATGCCGTAACCGGGGTCGATGTGGTGATCATGTCCACCCCGCTCCGCGCCCTGCCCAAGATTGCACCTCTGGTCGCGGTTTTGCCGGAGGATGTAATCGTAATCGATACCTCCAACTACTATCCAGCCCGCGATACCGAGATCAGTGCGATAGAGGCTGGCATGGCGGAAAGCGTGTGGGTGGCGAACGAACTTGGTCGACCGATCGCCAAGGCATGGAACGCCATCACCTCTGCCTCCTTTGCCGAAAAGGGCGTTCCGGCTGGATCAGCTGGGCGGATTGCGATTCCCGTTGCGGCCGATGGCGAGCGGGAGCGTGACGTGGCGATGGCGCTGGTGGAAGAAACCGGCCTCGATGCCTTCTATTCGGGCACGCTGGCGGAGTCCTGGCGCCAGCAGCCCGGATCGCCTTGCTATTGTACCGATCTTACCCGCGACGAGGTGCCCGCCGCGTTGGAATCAGCAGAGCGCAAACGTCTTCCGAAACGTCGCGATCTCGCCATCGAAGCGATCATGGAGCGGGTCGGCGACAGCACCACCAATCCAGACTCGGACTACGCCGTACGGCTCACTCGCGCACTTTTCATGTGAGCGCTGCCGGACTGACGTGCCTGTGCGTCCGCGCCGATCTTCACCGCCCTCAATCGAGAGACCAAAGATGACCACCGAATCCAGCCCCCTTATTTTCCTCATGGGCACCACCGGTCAGACCGGCCGATTGATTCTGGAAGAGCTCGACCGCGATGCGGGCAATTCCCGCATCCGCATCGGCGTACGCAAGCAGACGGATCTGGACCGGCTGCTGGCCGAAGGGCGCGATGCAGTCCTGTTCGACCTGGACGATCCGCGCACCTTCGGTCCGGCGCTGTACGGCGTCGATCGCATGAATATCCTTACCGGCTACACCATCGCCATGACGCACCAGACCAAAACCGTGGTGGACGCGGCGAAGAAGGCGGGGGTGAAGCATATCGTCAACCAGGGCGTGTTTGCCGCGGACGATGCTACCGACTCCAAATACTGCTGGTTTGCGCTCGTTGAAGCCTACATCGAGGCCAGCGGGATCGCCTGGACACACTTGCATCCCAACGTGTTCCTTGAGAACATGCTCAGCGTATCGCAGCCCGTTGGCGGCACAATATCAACGTTCTGGGGCGAGAACCGCGTCGGCTATGTAGCACTTCATGATCTCGCTGCCGTCACCGCCAAGGTCCTACGTGACGGTCCGGAACGCCATGGTTCGAAAGATTATTTTCTCAGCACCGAAACCATGACCAGTTCGGAACTCGCCACGGCATTCAGTGAGGTGCTCGACCGTCCGATCCGCAGCAATTCCCTGGATGCGGCCGATATGGAAGCGCTGTTCAAGAAGGGCACGGTGCAGGTCGAAGACTGGTACGCACGTAGCTCGTTTGAGCTTCTGACGCAGTTTAACGATGGTCGCATGGGCTATATGGGCACCGTCAAGAACGACGTCCCCTACCTGCTGGGAAGGCCGGCAATTGGAGTTCGTGCTTGGGCGGAAATGCATAAAGCGCAGCTTTTGAATTTGGTCGATCAGCCCAGCAGCTAATCAATCAAATTCAGGGGCGGCGCGGTGTGCCGCTTACCTGACTGATTGTCGTGTCGCGGAAATGGTCGTGTTGAACGAAGACCGCTTTCGGGGTGCGAATTGTGCACCGGGACGTCTAAGCATGGGCGTAGGCGGAATGGCCGCTTTTGGAAACACGGATTGTCCGCCGGAATGGCCGGGTTTGGGCGTTAGCGGGGGTGTAGCAATGAGCTACGACCCGAGTTTTCGGCGCCCCATTGCCGCTCCTGCATAATACATTTACACAAACCATTAGTTTAACAGGATCAGCAGCTTACCACCTCGTAGATTGGTAAGTAGCGGACATTCCGCTCCTTTCCGCCTGTATGACATGGTCGCGCTGCCAACGTGACGGAATCGGTAGACGTATAGCTACAGCGATCCTCAACGACGGGGTTCAGATTCGATTCCCCGCCGCTGGGAATGGCTGAAAAAGGGCGGACGTGCCGGATATCGATCGTTGGGTTGGCCGCAGAACTCGCGACAGCGAATATGTCACTATTTCATGGCTAACAATGAGCGTTCCAGCGGCCTCCCTGCCTTTTCTACGTTCGCCTCATTGGGAAACAATAAAGTTATACGTCAGCACGTTCGACGCGTTGCCACCGCCGTAGCCCATTGGGACTGCTGCAATTTTCAAGGCTTTCCTGCCGGGGTGAATGAACTGGATTCGCATGTTTGTAGCATCGCGGAGCCGTTTCGCCGGGTCATCTCCAACGCGAGGAGGTTGCGTGATTTTGTAGATTGGGTCTGGCCGGGGCGTCCAATATGTTCCGGTTCCCAGATAAGCAGGCAATACGAATGCGACAGTATCACCGACCTTGACATCGATTTCTCTGCCCGCGTCGTCATAGCGGAGGGTGTGCGTGACATTGGATTTTGCAACAGCTGACGTCGACAAAGCTATAGTGATTCCAACCAGGAATTTGTTAGCGTAGGACATTTGTCTCTCCAGGTGTCATACCGGCATTGATCATGCTGCGCGCAGTCGCAATATAGCGCAATGAGAGAATGCGTGTGTTTCAATCGCATCGGCCGCTTCCTGCCGTTCCGCTTTGACGCCTTAAACCGGCCCGTCGGCTTTTTCGGGTGATCTGGTTGGCTCGGGGCCTCCGGAACGACCACGCCTGGTGGAAAGCGGACAGACTGCTTTTTCGCGTTTATCCGCATTCGCGCCGCCTCCAGGCCGAATGGCCCATTGTAGTGGGCGGCGGACCTTTAAGTGCCCTTCGGCCACTTCTACCAGAGCATGTGATCTGTAATCACGCCGAACCTGACGAGAAAGCCGAGCGTCGCGCCGATCAAAAGAAGGGTCAGGTACACGGCGATGGCTCGCGTCCGGCTCCGACGATCCGTCTCGTAGCTCATGCTTCATCACCTTGTAGCTGACGCTGCCGCCAAGGTAAACGGTCCAAACAACGTCCGGCATTGGCCGGAAGAAAAATGGCCCGTATGAATAGAAAAGGCAACGTTGATTAGGTAGGAGTCAATGTCTGAAATACAGGGCGAGTGAGGCCGAGCAGCTCGTTAAGCTCTTAGACGGGCTTCCAGCCTTTGATGCGTCTCAATACCCCGACGATCCGCAGATCGCTGCCATCGGTGCGGGAAACGCGCAGACCCGCGAGGTCTTCGCGGACGAAGCGGCAGGCATCGTCCAGCGCCAGGTGCACCTGAAGTGGGTTGCGCCGAGCCGCGACGAGGCGTCGGCGGGACCGGTGGTGCTCGAGGAGGTGCCCGACGTATGGGCCGGCGGGGAGGCGGGGCCGCCGCTAGATCTGCCCGAGCCGCCCGCGGTGCAGGGCGGGCGGGAGCGTGGACTCGTCCTCCACAAGCTAATGGAGGAGGTGCTGACCTGCGAGCTGTCCGAGGAGCCCGCCGCGCTGGAGACGCGCGCGGCGGAACTGGTCCGCGCGCTTGGTAAGGAGCCGGTCGCGGACGCGTCGGTTGGTCTCTCGCCCCCGGAGCTCGCCGACTGCGTCGCGCGGACACTCGCCATCGACGAGGTGGTGCAGCTTCGGCCCGGGCTCCTCGCCGAATTGCCGGTCTATGCTATGGCCGCCAACGGGCGTGAGCTTCTGGCCACCTCTGGCGTCGCAGATGCGCTCGCCGTCGATGCCCAGGGCCGGCCGCTGGTGGTGGTGGACTGGAAGACTGACGTGGCGCCCGACGCCCAGACGCTCAAGCACTACCGCGCGCAGGTCCGAGCCTATCTCGACGTGACAGGAGCCACTCGCGGCCTCATCGTTCTGATGACGAGTGGCACCGTTGTCGCCGTCACGCCGACGCCGCAGGCGATTGACGCCTGATGTACCGCTGCTGGTCCTGTTCCGCCAGGTTCAGCACCGGTAGCTGGCGCTGATGTTCCGCAGGCAGGCCTACCCGGTAGCCATTCCAAGTACTTGCCGAGAGCAGTCCCAGCTGGACCAGCGTCGTAGCGAGGTAATGGCAGGCCGTCTGAAATCGCAGCCGGATCGACCAAGAGCAGTCAGACCTTAAACGGCCAATACCAACTGCAACATCGCACCTGAACCAATGGCTGGTTTCGGGACACGCTGAAACAGTGGTGAGCGGCCGAAATTGGGTCAAGAACCTGCGGCGTAAGGCGTATCATACAGGGCAGCATGCGTACCGCGCACTCCTCGGTCGACCAAGGCCAGGAAAGTGCCCTTCGCTGCATGAACGTCGCCGGTTTCGCTCATTTTAGCATGCGACCGTACGAAAGCGGTGCTCCACGCCGATGTAATCAGCGCAGCAGCAAGGTAGGCATCGGCATCATCGCTGGGGCGATCTACAGCTTCCGCTAAAACAACGGCTAGAGCGCGGATAAAGTCGTCCCGCATCTGCCGCGCGCGTGCCTTCAGCGCCTCACTTCCCTGTGCCGTCTCGACAAAGGCCTGGGTATCCGCAAACAATGGGAAGGCCGGTTCACGCTGGTCGGCCATACGATGGGCAAGCTCGCTAAGGGCCCCGATTGGTGACGTGCCCGGTGAGCGCGATCTGATGGCCTCGAAAACGACATCATGGGCCTCCTGCTCGCGGTCGAAGAACATGTCTTCCTTTCGCGGGAAGTGGTTGAAGACCGTCATGCGTCCGACGTCTGCCGCCTCTGCGATCTCGTCGATCGTCACCCGGTCGAAGCCACGCTCCATGAACAGGCATGTGGCGGCATCCGATATCGCCTGTCGTGTCGCGAGCCTCTTGCGCGTTCGACGGTCTGGGGTCGGTCCAGTCATGGCTTGAACATCAATATATACTCAGTATAGCTATGTAGCGTATCCACTTTTGAGGACGTTTCTATGCCTTCGTCAACTGTCATGATAGCCGCGATCAAAGCAGGCCACAAATCGGCACTCGTCAGTGGCGCGAGCTTTGCCGGACTCGCTACTGCCTACTGGCTGAACCGGCTCGGGCACAGCGTCACGATCGTCGAAACGGCATCTGAACTGCGGCGAGGCGGCACGCCCGTCGATATCGAAGGAGAGACGATCGAAATCCTGGGTCGCATGGGACTTGCAGATGCGGTGCGCGCCAAGGCGCTGCCCCCGCGTGGCTTTGAGTTCAAGGACGCGGATGACGTCACCTTGGAATCGATCGGTATCGGCAACGAACCAGAGGCGCACGAACGATACGAGATTCACCGTGATGATCTGCTGGATATCCTTTCTGCCGCGGTGAAGGACGAGGTCGAAATCCTGTTTGGCCAATCGATCGTCGAGCTCGATGAGGGCATAGACGGCGTGGCGGCGAGCTTCAGCAACGGTGACCGGCGCGACTATGCTCTGGTCTTCGGGTGTGACGGCAACCGGTCCAATACGCGCAAGCTCGTTTTTGGCGAGGGCGAGCAATTCGCCTACTTCATGGGCGGCTATTTCTTCCTGAAGGTGGTGCCGCACATCGGGTTGCTTCCCGCCAACATGTCACAAGTTTTCAGCGTGCCCGGACGTATGGCGATGCTGAACGGCTATGAGGATCGAACCGACATCGGCTTCGGTTTTCGGACTGCCGGCGAGATCGACTATAACTACCGCGATCGCTCCCAACAACGCCGCCTTATCCACGACCAGTTTGACGGTTTGGGGTGGAAAGTGCCGGCAATGCTCGACAGCATGGACGGGGACGACAACTTCTATTTAGACAGGATCAATCAGATCAGGATGCCCTGCTGGTCGCGCGGTCGTGTGACCCTGGTCGGCGACGCGGGCTACTGCGTCTCGCCGCTTGCAGGGTTCGGCGGCTCGATGGCGATCATCGGCGCGGGCCGGCTAGCGGACGCGCTCGAGCGATATCCCGACGATCACGGTGCGGCCTTTCGCCATTACGAAACCGAATTGCGGCCGTTCGTCGAAGAGGTCCAGGAGCACGCCGCCACCAATGGCTTGGCGATGATGTTTCCTGCCGACGAGACCGAGCTTGCGGAGCGCGATCGCAAGCTCTTGGCGGGTGAGATGGACATGTAGGCGTTACCGCACGTCGATCTACCCGACAATCCTATGCGTCTCTCTCTCGTGGGCGCGACGCTTGGCGGCCACGAATCACCGATAGCCCGCGGCCTGAAGCTCGAACAGTTCGGCATAGCGGCCCCCGGCAGCGAGCAGGTCGTCATGCGTACCTGATGCTTCCACCTTGCCATCGCTGAGGACCAAGATGCGGTCCGCCATGCGAACGCTGGAGAAGCGGTGCGAGATCAGCACCGCCGAGCGTCCTGCGCTGAGTTCCCGGAAGCGCTGGAACACCTCGTACTCGGCGCGCGCGTCCAGCGCTGCGGTGGGTTCGTCGAGGATCAACACCTGGGCGTCGCGCATATAGGCGCGAGCGATCGCCATCTTCTGCCATTCGCCACCGGACAGGTCGACACCGTTCCGGAACCGCTTGCCGATCATCTGGTCGTAACCATCGGGCAGTTTGGCAACAACGCCGTCGGCCAGCGCGGCGGAGGCTGCCGCCTCGATCCGCGCGCGATCGCCGCGCGCCTCGATGCGGCCAACCGCGATGTTGTCCGCGGCAGGCAGGTTGTAACGCACGAAGTCCTGGAAGATCACGCCGATCGCGGCGCGCAGACCGTCGAGATCATAGTCGCGCAGGTCGCGGCCATCGAGCAGGACACGGCCTTCTACCGGATCGTACAGCCGGGCCAGCAGCTTCACGAGCGTGGTCTTGCCTGCGCCGTTCTCGCCGACCAGCGCCACCACCTCGCCCGGTCCCAACGTGAAGGACAAATGCCGCACCGCCCATCGTTCGGCGCCCGGATAGCGAAAGCCAACATCCTCGAAAACGAAGCCTTGGCAAACGGGATCGGGGAACGACAGCGCCCCCTCCGGTGAGCGGATGCCGGGCTCGGTACGGAAGAAGGAGAACAGGTCGTCGATGTACAATGCCTGGCCGGCGGTCGACGAGAAGCCGGTGAGCAGTCCTTCCAGCAGTCCGCGGAGCCGCAGGAATGAGGCCGCGAGGAAGGTAAGGTCGCCGATCGAGATCGACCCGGTGACCGCGCGCCAGGCGATGTAGGCGTAGGCCGCGTAATAGGCGATCGTGCCAAGAGCGGCGAACCCCGAGCCCCAAATCGCCCGGCGCAGCGCCAACCGTCTGCTCGCGCTGTAGGTATCGCGTGAGACAGTCCGATAGCGGTCGATCAGGAAAGGGCTGAGGCCGAAGATCTTGATCTCTTTGGCGGTGTCCGCGCTGGCGGCGACCTGACGCACGTAATCGAGCTCGCGCCGCTGCGGCGTGCGCATGTAGCTGAGCGCGTAGCTCAGCGCGTTGAAGTGCGCTTCGCCGAGGAACGAGGGCACCAAAGCGACGGCCAGCAGCACGATCAGCCAGGGGGCGTAAACGACCAGGCCCGCGGCGAAGGTCACGACCGTGACGATGTCCTGAGCCTGGCCGAACAGCTGCCCCATCAGCGACATGCGCCCGCTCGCCTGCATACGCGCGCGATCCATGCGGTCCTGGAAGGCCGCGTCCTCGAAGTCGGCGAGATCCAGGGTCGCGGCGTGCTCCATGAGCCTTACGCTCGCGTCGTTGCTTACATGGTCGGAGAGGAGCCCGTCGACGAGCGATACGATCCGACCAAGGAGGTCGGACGCGACCGCCAAAGCGAACTCGGCCAGTAGCAGTGCCTCCAGCCGATCGAGCAGGCCGGAGCTTAGCCATCCCGTGAGTCCGGCCGGACGGGCCGTCAAATGGGTAAGGTGCACGACCTCGTCGATGATGAGCTTGCCCACGAACAGCGTCGCCACAGGCAAAAGCGCTCGGACCAGCCGTACGGCGACCGTCGTGGCGGTAAGAGCCCTGCTGCTACCCCACACCATGGCGAGGAAGGGTGGGAGATTGCGCAGCGCGCCCAGCCGCTCGCGCCAAGTGGTAGGACGGCCGGGTACGCCGCCGCGCCCTTGTCTCACGCCGTCTGCCATTCAGCTGCTCCGAGGTGACAGGCTGTCGCCCGCTTCGGACCTGAGTGCTGGAGGTGATGAGGTCAGCTGCATGCCCCCCGATACACAGTCGGTGGTATCAGGGGTACTCGCGGTTTCGCCTCAGCGTTACCAGCCGGGATGTCGGGTTGAGCTGTGGTCGCACCTGGCGGATGAATGAGGGTCTGAAGTTGGGAAACGGGGAAGGGCGCGCGAATGGCCAACTATGGGTCACCGCTACATCAAGGAAATAGGATAAACTGCTGTTTAGCTGCCGCCTGCGTTCTGAATTACTGAACTCGAACGTAATCGGGTAAGGTCTGATACGGATTGATTATCAGGTTGTGATGAAACCCTAACCTTTTCTGATGATTTATCGCCACCCCGCATCGACAAAGTAGTCATGACCAGTGCACATTTTCGCATCGTCCGACGCGAGAAATAGAACTAACGCCGCAACATCGGCTGGTTGCACTCTGCTTTTTAAGCACTGTGCAGAAACGATCGCTGCCTCACCCTCGGGCGTATACCATAGCTCTTGACGGGGAGTCTGAACGTTGCCCGGTACGATCGTGTTCACTCGAATGTTATCGCATCCGAGATCACGCGCCAAGCCACGAGTAAGGCCTTCGATGGCGGCCTTACATGTTTGGTAAAGGACGAGCTCGGGCAAGCCCAAGTGCCAACTTATCGATCCAAAATTTAGGATGACACCACCGCCGGCACGCTTCATCGACGGAGCAACAGCTTGGGCTGCAAAGAACTGATGGCGAAGATTGACGTTCAGGCGCTGGTCCCAATACTCGGGCGTCACGTCCTCAAGTGCGTGTCGATCATCGTTGCCGGCGTTGTTGATGAGAATGTCGATCCCCCCAAGGAATTCCGCAAGGTCCGTGATCGCCGTCTTCAAATTGGCCAGATCGCTGAGGTCGCAGTGAAGGTAGAGAGGGACATACGCCGCGTCGGAACTCAGGCGGGAGACCAGGGCCTTGCTGGCATCGTCCGCGATGTCGACGAAAGCGACGCGACATCCCTGAGCGACGAAGGCTTCCACGAGACCTTCGCCGATACCGGAACCGCCCCCCGTGACGAGAACTCGCTTGCCCGAAAGGCTAGGATAGATCGCACGGACAGTGGCGAAACTTAAAAGAGATGACATGCTGTTGGTCTCCAGCGGTGACGCCTGGTCATCTTGGCGCCGCAGGTCAATTTAGATCGGATTCCGAGTAGTATCGGTTCCGCAGTCCGTTCGAAAATGCTCCGGCGAAGGCGATAGCCGTCGCCGGAGATCACGCCTAAAGGCGGATACGGACGCCAGTTGTTATGTATCGGCCAGTAACGTCGTAGATCGAACGGAACGTCGAGATGGCGAGACCGGGATTCGATCCGATCCCGGTGATCGGATATCCCCGGTCGAATAGATTATTCACCGTTGTGAAAACCTGGAATGTTCCGGACGCTGTCTTGATATCGTAGCTTAGGTTTAAATCGGTATATGAGACGGCACCGACCTTGTTCTTGTCGTACACGAAGATCTTCGAACGATTATAGCTGCCGATGTAGCGTTCTTGCCCACTGATCGTGAAGCCGCCGTTTGTATAGGTCAGATCGAGCGTGCCCCTCCATTTCGGCATTGGAAAGGGCTGGTTCCCGGTATCGGAGAAGTCGGCGTTGCCAGCGTATTCGAGCGGGGCGGATCCGGCAACGCTCTGCGAGGTGTAGCTAAACAGCCTCGTCGTCAGCAGCCGGCTCGAAAGGCTGCCGCCGAACAATGACGTCCGGTACGACGCTTCCACGTCCAACCCCTTGATGCGGACACTGGCGACGTTCGTCTGGAATATGTTGACTCGACTTGGGAAATTCGCGGCCGAGGTGTTGGTCGGGCCGAGTGGCCTGACGACTTGGCTGCAGACCGGGCTGGCGTAGTTGCTGTTGGCGCAAAGGTCGAGCACCTGGACGCTCGTATACTGGCTGGCGATCGCGTCCCTGATCCTGATGCGGTAGTAGTCCGCCGAGATCGCGAACCCAGGCAGGAACGTCGGCTGGAAGACCAAGCCGGCAGTCAGCGTCGACCCGATTTCCGGCGTCAGGTTGGGATTGCCTTGATTCACCTCGTTGTACTGGGCGAGCTGGTTGGTGAGCTTGTCCGAGTAGCTCTGGACCCGCAAAGAAGGGCCGGCGAACAGCTCGTAGAGGGTGGGTGCCCTGATATCGCGCGACAGGGTCACTCGCGCCTTGAGGCCTGCGCCCGGTTCATAAGTGCCGCCCAATTTCCATGTCTGGACCGAGCCGGATGTGGAATAGTCCGTGTACCGGAACGCGCCGTTCAAATCGAGTGACTTGCCGATGACGGAGTCCTTCGCAAGCGGCAGGACGATCTCGCCGAAACCCTCCTTGATGGTGTACCTGCCCTTGGCGAACGGGACGTTGGTGAACGAGAATGCGCCGGCATTGGTCGGCACGCCCCGGATGCCGGTGAAGTCGGGTGGCGTCGCCGGGTTGCTATTGCTGACCTGATCCAGCGTCTGACGGCGGTATTCTCCGCCGACGACTATCGATACCGGACCAGCCCAAGTCGAAAACGGTTCTCCCGAAATGCTTCCCTGCGCGTCGTGCATGGTGTTGGTCGCGCGCCAGAACGTCTGCTGCATCACATACGACATCGCCGCTTGCGACGCGTTTCCGACGCCGAGGATATTGAGCGGAACGCAGCCGTCCTGCAGGCCGGGAATGGTGACGGTGATCCGGCACGCGATCTGCCCTGCTGAATTTCGCACGGCGTCGACCGCGGCGTAGTACCGCGGCAGGTTCAGATCGCGTGCCGACGAGTCCAGGCGAGTCCAGCCATAGGTGTAGTTCAGGTCCCATTTGAAGCTGCTGCTGCCGAACCGTCCGTCCAAACCCGCGGTGCCGATCGCCGACTGGGTCTTCTGCCGCGCCGAATAGAAGGGGAAGTCGGCGAGGAAACGGCCCGTCGTGAAGCTGGGCGTGGCTCCAAGCAGAGAGCGATCTGCCGGGTTCAGGAACGCATTCTCCGCAAAGATCCGCGTGCTGGCGGTCGCACCGTTGCGCGTGACCGGCTGCGGCGAGTCCGAATTCACCGCTCGGTTGTACGTTCCTTGGACGTAGGCGGTGATGTCGCTGCCCAGGTCGTACGATACCCGCCCCAGATACTGCTCGGTCGTCGCTGCCGCGCTCAACGTACTCCGATCCGCTGGGAAGACCGTCCCATCGCCACCGAACGCCAGACCCGCGCGACCCGTGGGCGTGCCGGCGTTGAAGGGGCCTACCCGACCGTTCGGGAGGAATTGCTGCCCCCGGAGCGGTCCATCCACGATGTAGCCGCCATCGGCTACCGTGGAGAACCGCACGTTGGCGACGTTCCTGAAGGGATCGGCCGTAGTGCCGGAACCGATCACCGCATAGTTCTCGTTGATACCGGCGCGCGACGATTTCAGTGCGATGCCATCCGAATGATATCGCTCGGCACTGCCGATGACATGAAGCCTGTCGTCCAGGAAGCTCTTACCAAAGGCCGCGCCAATCCGCGTCGATCCGCTGTCGCCGCGCGTCGAGATGCCGGCCTGGCCGAGCAGCTTCAGGCCAGTGAACTTCTTGTCCAGCACGAAGTTGACCACGCCGGATACCGCGTCCGAGCCATAGGCGGCGGACGCGCCACCGGTCACGACGTCGACCCGCTCGATCAGCAGTTGCGGTATCATGTTGGCGTCGGTGCCGCCCGCGTTGCCCGTCGGCGGCAGGCGGAGCCCGTCCTGAAGGATCAGAACGCGTTGTGGGCCAAGGGAGCGCAGGTTCAGGTAGTTTCCCGTCCGTACCCGCCCGGCGTTCGAGCCACGATCCTGTGCGTTGCTGATCGACCCGGTGAAGACGGGCAACTGGTTCAGCCCGTCCGCCAACGTGCCAGGGGCCTTCGCATTCAAGCTGTCGGTGGACAGCATCGTCACGGGGGTCGGAGCCGAATAGCCGGCGCGCGCGACACGCGATCCGGTGACGACGATGTCCTCGACCGCAGTGGCGTCCGGATCGTCCGGTCCGGACTGCTGCCCTGCCGATGCATCAGCTGTGGGGGGCGCATCGGCCGACGGTCCCGCGGCCACCGTTGCGTCATCGCGCTGAACGGCCGGCGAGATTGGCGCTTGGTTCGTCTGCGCCTCCGCAAGAGGCGGAACTAGGGCGCTGCTTGCGAGCAGTGCGATTACGAGACTCTTGTTCATGCATCTCTCCCCTATCGTGCGGCTTCGTTGGCCGATCCGTTCGTTGCGCACGGCCTTTCGGAAACGTGCGGCGAACACCGCCTTGAAGAGGGCTGAGCCCTCTTCAAGGCGGTGTTCAGCAGGGGTAGAGCTCATTTCGTCGGCGCGCTCGCCGACGAAATGTGACCGTTGACCCAAAGCCACATGTAAACTGAACTAACAAGTGGCTGGCGTCAATAGTCGTTTACTGGTCTCGTGATCCGTCCGTCACGCGCTGTCGGACCCGGTCGAGATGATAGCGCATCGCTAGGCTCGCGCCCTGTGAGTCGTGGCGTGCGATCGCGTCGTAAATCGCCCTGTGCTCGTCCAAGACGCGTCTTGCGCGCTCCGGGCTGCGCTCCTTCGTCAGTCCTAGCGCGATGACCATGCCACGGCGGATCGCGTCGTCGAGCGACTGAAGGACTTGCTCGAATAGGATGTTGCCGCTCGCCGCGGCAACGGCCTGATGAAAGGCGAAATCGGCCGACGCGGTGATCGCGCCATCTTGCATCTGCTGCTCCAAGAGTTCTAGCGCGCGTCCGATTCGTTTCAGTTCGGGCAGGGAGTGACGGGTCGCAGCCCACGCGGCAGCCTCCCCCTCGATGGCGAGGCGCAGTTCCAAGCAACGCAGCATGTGAGCGACGTCGCTGGGCTGTGAGAATCGCGTAAGACCTTCGGGAGGCGCGTTCTGAACGACGGTGCCGAGACCCTTGCGCGTCAGCACCATACCGTCGGCCTGGAGGCGGACGAGTGCCTGCCTGACAACGGGCCTGGACACGTTAAATAACTCGCACAGCTTGTTCTCGGAGGGCAGCTTGTCTCCGGGGCGAAGGGTACCGGACGCGATCTGCTCCAGGATCTGGCCGTAGAGCCTGTCTCCGAGACGTTCCTTCTTTTCGGGCACCAGGATCAGATTGCTCATTTCAGTACACCTTCAAGGAACATCCCGACGTTAGCTAGCACGATTGCATCGAGTTGACAGCGGACGCTCACCTGTAAATAAGGGTTACAAGATAGATCAACGGGAGGGGTAGCTTGATGGCCACGGAAGCGGAAGGTCGCCTGCGGCAGGCGCTGCGGGGCGTGTCGGGCATTCTGGTCACCCCTTTCGACCCTGACGACGCGATCGCTCCTTTGCGGCTCGCGCCGGTGGTGGATCGCGCGGTGAAGGCAGGGGTGTCGGTTCTCGTCGCGAACGGCAATACTGGCGAATTCTACGCGCTGACGACGGGCGAGGCCGAGGCCATGGTTCACGCGACCTCCGAGCTGATCGACGGTCGGGTACCGTTAGTTGCTGGCGTTGGTCGTGGCATCGGCGACGCACTCGCGCTGACGCGCGCATCGCGGAAGGCGGGCGCGAGTGCGTTGATGATCCATCAGCCGCCAGACCCGTTCGTCGCACCGCGTGGTGTTGTCGCGTATGTATCCCGGATCGTCGAGGAGGCGCAGGGGCTTCCGGCCCTGCTCTATCTGCGCGACGACGGCATCGGCTTGGACGCGATTGTCGATCTCTGTGGCATTCCTGGGGTAGTCGGAGTGAAATGGGCGTGTCCGACGCCGTTGAAGCTGGCTGATGCAATCAGGGCGACGGATCCGCGATTGGTATGGAGCGGCGGACTCGCCGAAACTTGGGCACCTGCGTTCTACGCCGTGGGCGCACGTGGCTTCACGTCGGGTCTGATCAACGTCTGGCCCGAGCGCTCGGTCTCTATTAGCGCCGCGTTGGAATCGGGCGACTACGTACAGGCTCGATCGTTGATCGAGGGGATTGTCGGCTTCGAGGTCCTGCGGTCCGAAGAGCGGAACGGCGCGAATGTGTCGGTTGTGAAGGCAGCGCTGCAGATCCTCGGCGACGATTGTGGATCGCCCCGCGTCCCCGCGGCCTGGCCGCTGCCCGACGACACGTGGCGAGCTCTGCGTCAGCTGCTCGAGGAGATTCCTGCCTCGGCCTCTGCTGGTTTGCCGACGGTGCGCTGACTTCCCGGGCCAGATCTCGCGTGAAACGAAACGGCGCAACCACCGCCAGGCTAAGGATAGGGACGGCGTTATGAAGATCGATCGGCTCCGCGCATTCATGACCAGGGACGGCGGGCGGCCTAGGGTCCTCGTAGCCATCGACACCGACGAGGGGGTCACCGGTTGGGGCGAGTGTTACAATCACGGACCCGATCGCGCCCTGCTGCCGATTCTCGATTATCTGGCCGACTTTATCGCGGGACATGATCCACGCCGGATCGAGTACCTCATCCAGTTGCTGGTTCAGCAAGCGCGCTTTCCGCCCGGCGCTCTGGGGTTGGCGGCGATCTCCGCGATCGACCACTGCCTATGGGACATCTCAGCCAAAGCGTTGAACGTACCGGTTTACATGCTGCTCGGTGGCCACGCACGCGATCGGATCAGAGTCTATTCGGGTGTCTACACAGCGCCCGACGTTCCCGCGGCCGCTGAGACGATGGCTATGCTCAACGAGGATTGGGGCTTCAATGCCTTCAAGCTCAGCCCGTACAGGATCGATATACACGCAAACCGCTGGGGCGAGGTTGTCCGTACCAGCGCGGAGTATTTCCGGACGCTCCGCGAGACGACCGATCCGACCTTCGATATCGCATTCGATGCGCATGCGAAAATTTTCGAGCCACGCCTAGCTTCGCAACTCGGCAATGCGCTGGCGCCGTACGACCCGCTGTTTTTCGAAGAGCCGATCAGGCCTGAAAACTTCGAACGATGGGGGGAACTTCATCGCAGTCTGAATTGCACGCTGGCGACCGGTGAATCCCTTTACAGCCGTTTCGAGTTTCTGCGTCTGCTCCAGGTCGACGGATGCGACATCATCCAACCCGATATCTGCGTCGTCGGGGGCTTGTTGGAGATGCGGAAGATCGCTGCCATCGCGGAAGCGCACTACGTGACCGTCGCACCGCATAACCCGATGGGACCGCTCGCGACCGCGGTGAACCTGCACTTTTGCGCCGCCCAACCCAACTTCAAGATACTCGAATATCGGTTGCCGAACGCCGACGTCCTACCTGCAGGCCGCGCCGGGATGGTAGGGGAGGCGGTCGGAGACGCACACTATGTGACCGACCCCTATCTGCCACGCGAGGGTCATCTGGAACTGCGCGCGGATCGGGCGGGGTGGGGCGTCGAGATCGACGAAGCCCATCTCGCGACCGACCGGTACGTCCACTGGGAACGCCGCGTTCCCAGACGGCCCGACGGTTCGATAGCGTTCGCCTGAGCCATGGATAGAACAGATCCGGAGACGTCAAAGCGGCTGGACTCCGATGGGAAGCCGCGCGGGCGGCATCGGCGCTTCTTAGTGCTGGCCTTGATCACGACCGTACTCGCGTTGAGCACGGGTGACCGAGCGACGCTTTCGGTGGCGGCGCCCGGCCTCGCAAAGGATCTCGCGATCGATCCGCTGTCGATGGGTTGGCTCTTCTCAGCATTCTCGTGGAGCTACTTCCTTGCGCAGATACCCGCGGGCTATCTGGTCGATCGCATAGGCTCGCGCATCGCCATCCTGGTGGCCCTCGTCGGCTGGTCGATCGCGACGATCCTGACCAGCGGCGTAGGGTATGTGGCAGCGCCAATCGTCGTGCTTTATGCGCTACGCCTTCTGCTCGGAATCCTGGAGGCACCGGTGACCCCTGCATGTTCGCGGATCATCGCCGCCTGGTTCCCTTCAGACGAACGCGGCGTGGCAGGTGCGATCTTCAATTCGGCGCAGTATCTCTCGCTGGCGGTGTTCACACCCTTGATGGGCTTTCTCTTCCACTACGCCGGATGGCAACACATCTTCACCGTCATGGGCGGTCTGGGGCTGGTCATCGCCATGATCTGGTGGTGGGAGTATCAGGCTCCTGACAGCGACGCACGGCTTTCGCGCGAAGAGTATGACGACATCACTGCGCGGGGCGCGCTGACACAGCTCGGAAGCGCGTCGTCGAAGGTTGATGTGACTCACATGGTTCCGGCGGGGAAAGTAATCCGCAGCCTTCTGTCGAACCGGATGCTGCTAGGGATTTTCTTCGCCCAGTATTGCGTCGCTTCACTGTCGACCTTCTTCATCTCGTGGTTCCCGAGCTACCTCGTCGAGGCCCGGCATTTCTCGATGCTCCAGGCCGGGTTCGTGGCGGCGCTCCCGGCGATCTGCGGATGCCTTGGCGGCGTGTCCGCCGGCTTCTTCTCGGACTGGCTGCTCCGCCGCACGGGCTCGCTGACGATCGCGCGTAAATTGCCAATCACTCTTGGTCTCGGGCTGAGCGCCACCATCATCCTGTGCAACTATACCGCTGCAAATGCCGTCGTGGTCGCGATCATGTGCGCGGCGTTCTTCGGCAAGGGCTTCGGCGCACTCGGTTGGACCGTAATTGCCGATACCGCGCCCAAGGAGGCGATCGGCGTCACGGGCGCGCTTTTCAATGCGGCAGGCAGCGTCGGGGGCATCATCACGCCGATAGCAATTGGAGCGATCGTCAGCCGGACAGGCTCGTATGATGGCGCGCTGATCTATGTCGGGTGCCACGTCCTGGCGGCTGTTGCCGCGTACTGGCTACTCGTAGGGCGGATCGAACGGTATCTACTCGCCGAGCCGAAGGCAGGATAGGGCGTCACGCGTGACGTGCACCTGCCCGCCGATCGAAACACGCCTGCCCCTCACCATCGTTTCAAACAGTTTGTTCGGTCGTTGCCAGTGACCGACACCATGAACGAACGTCCGAAGTTGGGAGGCGGCGAGGGGCACGTGAACGTCCGTTTGTGGGTCGTTTGACGGGTATAGAGCACAAAGGCTTCGCCCTTGCAGTTCTAGGCGGGCAAGCTGTCTCTCGCCTCGTCGAACGCCAACCGGTTGCTCTCGATTTCCGCAATGTTCGTGCCGGCCCAAAATCCGAGTTCGCGGATCGGATCGGCTAATGATCGGCCAAGGGCGGTGAGGGCGTACTCCACCTGAGGCGGCACGGTTGGGTGGACGGTGCGGGCCACCATGCCATCGCGTTCGAGCGCACGCAGCGTGCGGGCGAGCATCTGTTGGCTAATGCCGCCAATGGTGCGCTTAATGTCGTTAAAACGGCGCGGCCGCTCAGTGAGCGTAAGCACGATCATTACGGTCCACTTGTCGCCAATCAGGCTGAGAACACTGCTGAACCGTTTGCATTCAACGTGAATTGGTTCGGGGGTGGTCAGCTCCATGTGACTAGGTCCTGCGAAAATGCCTTCTTGGCGGGGCGCTTGAGGTCACATAGCTGGTCCTGGTCACTTTTCCAGACCGGAGCTGCCCTATGAATATCCTGCACATTGATTCAAGCGCGAGCGACAGCGCTGTCTCGCATACACGCCGCCTCTCCAGTGAACTCGTCGAGCGGCTCAAAACCGCCAATCCCGGCGCAACAATCGTGTACCGCGATCTCGTCGCCAACCAGCTTCCCCACGTGGACATGACGATCCGGCATGCCTGGACGGCCGAGAACACCGGCGACACCAAGCTGGCCGAAACGATGTGCCGGTCAAAGGCGCTGGTTAACGAGCTCAAGGCGGCGGACGTGGTCGTGGTCGGCTCGCCGATGTACAACTTTACGGTGCCCTCGACGTTAAAGGCGTGGGTCGACCATGTAGCGATCGCCGGGCAAACCTTCAGCTACACGGCCGAGGGGCCACGCGGCTTGCTGAACGGCAAGGTCTATCTCGTCCTCTCATCGGGCGGAATTTATTCCGAAGGACCGTTCGCCGCGTACGATCATCTGTCAACTTACCTCGAGGCGATCTTCAACTTTCTTGGCATCCTGGACGTCGAGGTGATCCGAGCGGAGGGCATCGCGTACGGACCGGAGCAGGATCAAGCGGCGATGGCGAACGCCGCTCAGGGAATTGAAGCGATCGTCGCCTGAACAGGTCGGCAGGGAGGTCAGCCTGGGAGATCAAGCCGCGGCTGGCCACCTAATTAGAACTTGGAGTAGACTTGACAGAACGGTCGGGTTTGGAACGCGGTGGGTTCAGTCCGAACGATCGGTATTGGGTCATTCGATGTTTGCCAGTGCGTGAACGCCCTAAAGTCGACCTTCCTTTGATATTTCAGCAATGCGCTCACGGACCGTCTGAAGGCATTCGTCTGCTCTAATACCGATGATAGGCTCATTGCATCGATCGGCAATATCCACGGCTTGCTGAGCGGCTTGCTCTATCAAAGCAAGCTGTTGCAAACGTACTCTTACTTCTGGCATCCTTGTATCTCCGGCACTTTAGCGGATTTCAAAATGTCTTGCGGCATATGCGATCTTTGCCTTCGCGTTTGAGCCTGGTTTTCTAACCACATTCGGGTCTCTGCTCGAAACTCGCTAGGAACTCGTTTGGCGGCCTGATCAGCCATGTCACGAAGTGTTCTCGCTCTCAGAACATCCTTCATTCGCGCGTCGGCTTCCAGCATCACGGCATGGATCCCGCATACGCCTGAGGTCGCCCAAGCAGGGGGCGTTTGACCGTACAGGGGACAGGCATGTCTGACGTTGCGGCAGTCGAAAAGTGCCTTTTGACCATCGACTGCGACCACCACGTCGTAAAACGATATGTCTTCCGCCGGGCGGGCAAGGCGAATGCCGCCTCGCATGCCTTCGGTTGCAACGATAATCCCTGCCTTGTTCAGCTTGGTCATGACGCCTGCCATGAACTTCACCGGCAGCGCGCGCAGGGTAGCCAGATCCTTCGAGCTTGGCGCCGCTGCCTCTTCCGGCAAGTCTATGATGTAAAGCAGGGTATGAAGCGCATACTCAACCGCCGTACTTATATGGCTCAATTGAAACTCCGACTACGTCGGTGGCAGTTATAGCCGCTCGCTAGCTCACGACAACCGTTCAATTTGCCGCGCCTCGAAAAGTCGTCTGGGCTTCGCGCACGCCTCAGCGCGAAGCGCTAGGGTGATGGACGCGCCCGATCGTCACCGCTTCAATCACAGAATTGCTGTGCATTTTGGATGGTTTCTAAAATGTGCTAGAAGGAGTCTGTGTCCGCGGCTAACAGAAATATACGAACTGATCGAGCCAAGTTGAGCTCGCTTAAGGGCGGCAGGACCACAGCATATTCATTTGGAAGGCGCTAAATGCCCGTCGCTCATTGTGTATCTAGTATGACAGGTATCATTTTGGACTTTGACGAGGGATTTTGTCAGCTAGTTCGACGGCGACCAGATCAGCTCGTTGGATTGTCGTATAAGGCCATCACTGCACCTGACGATCTGTTTAAGAGTAGTGAAATGCTTGTAAGTTTGATTAACAAAGCCTCGCCAACGCACATACGCAAGGGATATGTACGTCCGGATGGGAGCGTGATCAAAGCGGATCTGCTGGTGTCAAAGTTCGGTAATGAAGGGCGCTTGATAGCGACACTGTCTTGGACAGAAGGGCCGCAAGAATCGTCGCCGTCAAAGCTTTGGAAAGCCGCGTTGCGGGTCAAGCATATTTATGATGCGCGAATAATAGAGCTTGGAAAGGACCTGTTTAGTGATCATGTCGGACTGATCCTATTGCATATGTATTTGGCAGAAGCAGAAGGTCGAGTGGTCACGGCATCCCAGGTTGCCAAACTCATAAGCCTTCCCGCCCAGTCCATGGACCGTTGGGTAAAGGCACTGACGCAGCGTGGATTGCTGGAGGTCATTGACGATGCTTCGGGGTATATTCAGCTTAGCCAGGATGGTATTTTGAGGCTGGAACGCTTGTTCGCGGCGACATTAGCACCTGAAGCGCTTGCGGTCGAAGAGTCGTAACGACCAAGGAATATTCGTGGGCAACTAAACTACCGTATTCTCTTCTTCAACTGCGAGCTCACGAAGAACCGAATGCAACCTGTCGCCGCTGAGCCGAGACGGATCGAAGTCGCTTGCTGTTGCGACATTTGCGAAACGAGCGGCATTCGCGTCGGATAGGCCTACGAACCCCATCGCCCAATTCGGGAAGCTGCGCTCTGCAATTGGCTCCATCGCAAGGAGGGAGACTTCGCTATGTCGATCATCCTGCTGAATCCTCTCGAACGCGATCTCCACCACGTCAAGCGGCCCCTCAAGCACTTGGGCGAAGCACCCGGCATTGAACATCAAAGCGCCGGTGATGCCGTCCCGCTCATTGTTAACACGGCTAGTTGCGAGGATGTCATCCACCTCTAACGCAAATCTGTTAGCGTCATCCGCTGTAAGGTTGCGGCTGTAATATACCAAACGATAAATGTTAGCGGACATCGCCGTCTCCTTTGCGTTTGATAGTAAGAAATGACTGGACGTCAGCTTGCGCCATTGGCCGTTCAGTAAGGTACCCTTGCACATGGGTACAGTTCTGATCACGTATGCGCTTAAGCTGCTCGGCGGTTTCGACGCCCTCGGCTGTAATTGCCATACCGAGGCTAGTTCCCAGACTGGAAACCGCTCTCAGGATGGCCTCGCTGTCGGGATCGTCGCCAGCAACGAACGAGCGGTCGATCTTGATCTTGTTAAATGGAAATTTCTGAAGGTAGCTCAGCGAGGAATAGCCCGTGCCGAAATCATCCATCGAAATTTTCACACCTAAGGCCCGCAGCGCGTGCAGTGTTGCCAGCACGTTGTCCGTGTCGGCGAGGAGGGCGCCTTCAGTAATCTCAACCTCAAGGCGTTCTGGCTTCAGCCCTGATCTGGCAAGCGCTAACGACACGGACGCGAGCAACGTGTCGGCCTTGAACTGTAGCGGCGAAACGTTGACTGCCACCACGAGATCACCAGGCCAGGCTGCCGCTTCCATACATGCCTTCAGGAGTACCCACTCCCCAATCTTCACGATAAGCCCGTTTTCTTCGGCGACGGCGATGAAGTCGAGCGGGGGCACATTGCCGCGGACAGGATGATGCCAGCGCAATAGTGCTTCAAAGCCCATCACGGTATCGGTCGAGAGATCGAGAAACGGCTGGTAGTGGAGCTCAAACTGCTTGAGCGCTAACGCGCGGCGAAGGTCGATCTCCAACTCACGGCGCTCTTGGAGAAGCGTGTCCATGCCGTGTTCGAAGAAGCGGTAGCGTCCGCGGCCTGCCCGTTTCGCCTCATAAAGTGCCAAATCAGCATTCCGAAGGAGGTCGCGAGGCTGCATCGAACCGACCCCGAGCGCTACACCGACGCTGATGCCGATGTTCACCGTGTGCCCACCGAGCACGTAGGTCCTGCCGATAAGGTCAACCAGACGTTCGGCAAGCAGCTCAGCATCGCGCGGCGAGCGGATCCCACGTTGAAGAATGACGAACTCGTCGCCTCCAAGTCTGGCAACGAGATCGTCCTTGCGCGAGGCTTTGCGCAACCTATCCGCTACCTTCTTAAGTAGCTGGTCGCCGATGCCGTGGCCCAGCGTGTCGTTGATCATTTTGAAACGATCAAGATCGAGGCAAAGCACCGCGACTGGCTCCCCCCCCTCGGCGGTGCCCGGTAATGCACGTTCAAGTGTCGCCATGAAGGTATTGCGTAAGGCTAATCCCGTCAGGTCATCTGTCTTGGCTTCCGTCTTCTCAATGGGAGCTAGGGCAACCGGCCAGAAACTAACGCAGATATTGCCCCCACCTACTGGATTGAGCAGTGCGTCGTATGCTTCGGACTGACGCGTCATGAGCCGCATGCTCGATGGGCCGTCGCCGATCGACGCAGGGCGCAGGTAGTCGGAAAAGATATCGGCCAGTGTCAGCCCGACGATCCAGCCACCAAAACTGGCCGCAGCGGTTGCATTAGCGTAGGTAATTTCACTGTTGGCATCAACGACTAGGATTGGGTGCTGCAACGATTCGAGGATCTGCGTCGATGAGACCATTTCGGCCTCGGAATTCTGCATAACGTGCTGAAACATAATCAATTGCTCCGCTGCCATGGCAGGTTAAAATTTGTTGCAAGCACGGAAATGGGTGGGCGCTACAATCCGTAGCTACTGAGCAAAGCTAGGTGGCAACAGCGCCGGGCGTCCGGCTTTCGCGAATTAAGCAACTTACAGATTGGAAACTCGAACCCTGGTCACAAGCAAGGTACAGGTTCGGCAAGGTATTTGAGGCCAGTACAGCCCGGGAACGCCCTTCTTGCTTCGCAGCGTACAATGCCCCGTCTGCATCGAGCATCAAGGTTGAGAGGTCTGGGCCTGCTTGCGACCGGATCGAGATGCCCACGCTTGCGCTGATTTTCACCACGTTGCCGTTAACCACGAACGACGTGCCGCGTAGCCTGTCGATGAGGCGCTGCGCGGTCTGACGAGCGGTGGTAGGATCCATCTCATTGGCAAGAATGATAAATTCGTCGCCTCCAATCCGTGCAACGGCGTCCATCGTCGGCGTTACTTGTCTCATCAACTGGCTGACCTCGACTAGCAGTTGATCACCAGCCGCATGGCCGAGCGTGTCGTTGATCGTCTTGAAGCCGTCGAGGTCGATATAGAAAAGCGTGGCTCCGCTCTCAGTGCTGTCTGCACGACGAGCAACGACGTCCTCAAGACCGGCACGGTTTAACAGGCCGGTAAGCGTGTCCTGACATGCGCGACGTCCGTTCTCACGCTCTGATCGCATTGTCTGAACAAGCATCGCATTCAGCCGATAGGCGGCATGCGTCATGGCATAGATATACATCGGTATCTGCAGCGCGGTTGCGAGCATGATCAGTTTACCGGATATGACACCAGCCATGGCGCATGGCCCGAGGCTAAGCATGATCATCACCATTACGAGCCGAGGTGCCGAAAAGTTACGAAATGCCACGCCGCCAGTCATTGCTGCAGCGGAGAGCACGACAAGGGTGGCAGCAAGCCAGTCCCCACTTAGAACCGTTATGAAGCAACCATAGCCTACCGATGCGGCCCAACACACCGCCGCCAATATATAGAGATCGATATGAGCTCGTTTGCCGCTCTTCGCGGCGCGAGACCCTTTGACGAGCAGCGGAAGCCGCAGCGTAGCAAGCCCAATCTCCAGCGCAGCCCAGAACAGGAACGCCGGTGTGGGAATTCTAATGGCAACGATCGAGGAGACGAGAATCGTATTGAACACACCGCCCAGGAAGATCGGGAGCGATCCGTACAATCCTTGAACCAGGGATGGGCGGATCTCAGCTGGAACAACTCCAGCACATTCAACCAACCACCGCGTGACTGCCCAACGCGGCAGTACACCATCATCCTGTGGCATCACGATTACTCCCGGATCTCCCCCCGGGAGCTCTCCCTATTAATTGCCGTTTTGGGGTTAAATTTTGGTGAACCCGGCCCGGCGCAGTTAGAGGATTGACCTTACATGACGGGCTGAAAGCAGAGGCGCCTCGGCAAATCTGGACAGGCTGCTGAGTGGAGTTTCGGCCTGAAGGCAGCCAGCATGGCTGCCGAACAGGAGATGAGATGACGAAGCGAACACGCCGGAACCACAGGCCGGCCTTCAAGTCGAAGGTGGCCCTGGCTGCCGTGAAGGGCAAGAAGACGCTGGCCGAGCTGGCGCCGCAGTTCGACGTTCACCCGAACCAGAAGTCCGGTCATGGGTACGCGGCGCTTACCAACTGCGGCGGCCAACGTGGGGTCGCAATTACATCGCAGATCCTCGAACGCATCTCCCTCAGATCACCAAGCACCTAGCCAGATCAAAGGGCGGGCCGATGAATGAGCGTCCAAAGATCGGAGCCGTCTTAGTACCGTTGAATGGCGGCTTGTGGGTCCTTTCGGAAGATGAGGTTTTCAACAGGCGTGCGTCATGCATTCCTAGGAGTTAGCATCGACCGCGCACCTGAACCCGATATGGACCGATGCGGTGTCGACCATTTGCGCCTGCCGCGCTGCTGGCCGATATCGCGCACAGTAATTCGGCGCGCACAGGAACGAGCCGCCTTTCAGAACGCGTCTTGGAATACGGATGTGTGGCTGTTCGGGGTCGTAGCTATCGTCCGGTGCCAGGCAGCACGAGGAGGCGGGACGCGTGTGGCAATCCGTTCGATACCAGTCGCTGGTCCATTCCCAGACGTTGCCGATCATGTCGACCAGACCATAGCCGTTGCTCGGGAAGCTGCCGACGCGGGTGGTGAGATGTCCCTTGGGACGGCGATCGCGGTGCGGGAACTCGCCCATCCAGATATTGGCCATGCGCTTGCCGCCCGGCGCCATCTCATTGCCCCAGGCGTACGTGGCTTTCTCGATACCGCCGCGCGCGGCGCGTTCCCATTCCGCCTCGGTCGGCAGCCGCTTGCCCGCCCAGGCGGCATAAGCGGCCGCATCCTCATGGGCGACGCAGGTGACGGGATGATCAAGGCGGCCGGCGAACACCGTGGTCGCTGCCTCGGGCCGGCGCCACTGTGCGTCCGGGACATAGACCCACCAGTCACCTACGTTCCGAGCGGATGCCCCACCGCGGGGCGCACGGAATACCAGCGCCCCGGGCACGAGCCGATCTGCGCCGACGCCGGGATAGTCCGCTGGATCGAGCGGACGCTCGGCAACCGTTACATAGCCGGTGGCGGCAACGAACCGCGCGAATTGTCGGTTGGTGACCGGATGCCGGTCGATGCGGAACGCGTCGACTTCCACCGGGCGCACCGGACCTTCTTCCGGGTAGTGATCCTCCGCGCCCATCCAGAACACGCCCGACGGCACGGTCATCATCGGATCCGGGTCGGCAATGTCGGTCATCGCGTCTCGCCTTCAAGGTTGCTCGCGCGTCAGAACTTGCCACGCACGCCGATTGCGTAGCGGCGATCGGCAATCCGTTCCTGCCCGATCGGCCCATCGATGAATATCGCCCGCTCGCGATTGGGCTGGTTGGTGAGGTTGACGCCCGAGAAGGTGATTGCGAATTGCGGGTTGATGTCGACCGATACAGTTGCGTTCAACTGGCTGCGTTCGTCCTGGTACAGGGGCAGGTTGTTGGTCAGATCGACCGCCTCGACGCGCAGAAACGGGTCGCGAAAGGTGTAGCGGACGCGCGCATTGATACCGTATTTCTCGTAGAACAGCGTCAGGTTATAGTTATTTTTCGAAAGGTCGCGCAGCGGCAGCTCGAATTGCTGGGCGACCCCGCCTGTCGCGAACCCCGGCACGGTGAACGTCGTCTCGCGCTTGCCGTCCTGATAGGTGTAGTTGGCGATGATCCCCAGGCCGTCTAGTCCTTCGGGCAGATAGGTGAAGCTGTGCTGGAAATTGACCTCCAGCCCCTTGAGCGTCGCGCCGCCTGCATTGACGGGCTGGTTGATGCCGACGCATTCGCCGACCGCTCCGGATTGGTCGATCGACACCGGGTTGAAAATCCCCGTTGCGCAGTTGTTCGGATCGAACGGCCCGCGCGCCGGATTGATCAGCGTGGGTGCGACCGCGACCGTCGTTACCAGGTTCTGGTACTTCTTGTAAAAGCCGCCGATCGACAACAGGCTGTTCCGATCGAAGTACCACTCGACCGCGGCGTCATATTGATCGACCGTCTGCGGTCGCAGATTGGGGTTGCCGGCGCTGACATAGACGTCGAGCAGCGGGAACTGCACGGTCGGCGACAACTGGCCGAAGTCCGGCCGCCGCAGCGAGCGGCCATAGGACGCCCGCATCAGCACCGACTGAACTGGCTCGGCGGTCAGGACCGCGTTGGGGAGCCAGTAGGTATAATTCTGCCGAACATCGAGGTCGCCTGCGACGCCGTTCGCCAGCGTGACGCCCGATGCCGTCTGGCTGGTGCGTACGACGCGCACGCCGGCGTTGCCGCGCAGGCCGATAGAGCCGATCTGCGTGTCGAGATTCACGCGCAGATAGCCCGCGTAGCTCTCTTCCTTCACGCGGAAACGCGCGCTCAGATCCTCGGGCGGCACGGCCGCCAGCCCCAGCGCCTGGCGGACGTCGCCGGGGTTCCGGGTCAGCAGGCCCGACGGCACGACGAAGCCACCCAGATACTGGTCGCCGGTAAAGTTGAAGAAGTCGGTCGGGGCTGTCGCATACAAGTCCGGCCGGCTGGCGGCGGTGATGCCGGGGAACTGGCGCGACGCCTGGGTCGTGCGACGGCGGCGGGAATCAGTCTGGTTGAACCGCGCGCCGGCCTGGATCGATCGGATCGGGCCGAGATCGGCCTTCCATTCCAGGTCCAGCCGCTGGGCATTCTCGATGTTGCGGAAATAGCTGGCGTTGTCGCGGCCGATGAACGTCTGGTAATAGGCGGGGTTGCCGATGTTCGCGAACAACGGGCTCGACGTATCCGGAGCGAAGAACAGGTCTTTGCCGGTGATATCGAACAGGAAGGGCGGGCTGATCCGGCCGTTGGCGTTGCCGAAATTGGTGCTCGCCGGACTGTTGTACTGGCTGACCAGCTGAAAATTGGCGTCCGTCGTGTCGGATCCGGCGCGGCTTGCCTCCGCCTTGATCGTCAGGTCGCCGAATTCCCATTCGGCGCCGCCGGCGGCAAGATAGGACCGGGTGTCGCGCAACGGGCTGTTGTTCTGTGGCCGAAACTGGGTGCCGCCGATCTTGCCGCTGACCAGCTGGTCATAGCTGAAGCCGCTCGCGTCGCGGCTTTCGATCACGCGGTCGCCGGGGAATGCCAGCTCGGCGACATCGGCGGTCTGCTGGATGAACACGCCGGCCTCGTTGCCGACGATTCGCTGGTCGACATAGGTACCGTCGAGGAACAGCTTCAGGTTGCTGGCCGCCTGCCATTCGACTGAGCCGCTGGCCGATGCGTTGCGGCGATCCCGGGTCGAGAAGAATTGCTGTGCATAATTGGGCCGCAGATAGGGGTCGGCGGTGCCATCCCCGTCGAGGTCGACCCCGGTGCGCGCGGCATAGCGTACGTTGAGCACATCCTCGCGAACCGACTGTTCGCCATAGGCCCCTGAGACGACGACCCCGATGTCACCGATGCCGGTTTCGAACGTACGCCCAAACACGGCGGACACGCGCGGATTGAACGCGTCGGCATTCTCCGCATATTCCATGTCCGCGCGAATCGAGGCGATCGGCTTGCGCAGGCCCAGCCCGCGATAGGTGCGCAGGTCGACGATGCCGCCGACCGACCCTTCGATCTGATCGGCGGTCGCGACCTTGGTCACGCTGACCGAGGCGATCAGTTCGGCGGGTAGGTCGTCGAAGCTGATGCCGCCGCGCGCATCGCCCGACGGGGTGGTCGCGCGCCCGTTGATCAAAACGAGGTTCTGGTTCGACCCGCGGATCGACACGTTGCTGCCGACACCCTGCGAACGGTCGATCTGCACGCCGCTGACATTCTCCAGCACTTCGGCCAGGTTCTGGTCGGGAAGCTTGCCGACGTCCTGCGCATTGATGACGTCGACGATCGTGTCCGACGCGCGCTTTTCGTTGATGGCGCTGGCCAGGCTGGCCCGGATACCGGTGACGACGATTTCGGCTTCGGCGGCCGGCTGCTGCTGCGCGGCGACTGTTGCCTCCTGTGCGAACGCCGGACCGGCGATCAGCGCCGATACCGCCGCGCCTGTCCCCATTGCAGCCCGCAAACGGCGTTTCAGTGTCGAACCACTCATGATGACATCCCCCTTATCCACCGGCTGTTCGCCGTATGCTGGGGAGGCCCATACCGTGGTCGAACCGCTATGACAATATTGTCATTGCGTTCGCCGGCCGCCTTCTGTCTTGGTTGCGTCGGTTAGATCGGCTTCTTTACCGTTGCGCAGCCAGCGCTGGGGAAACTGGGCTGCGGTGGATCCATCGCGACGGCGGAAGGTAGATCCTTCGCCAAGGCGTTCGGTAAAGTTCACGTGATGACCGCCGCCGCGTGCATTCAGCTGCCCGAACAAGTCGCGGCGCATCGCCGTTACGACTGGCTGCAGATCCTTTGACGCGATCAGGTTCCGGGTTTCCTGCGGATCGGCCTGAATGTCGTAAAGCTCCTCGGTGTCCCAGACGCCGTGATACTGGATCAGCTTGTACCGGTCCCCGCGCAGCGCGAAGGTGGTGGGGGTCTGCGGATAGTTATATTCCCAGTAATATTCGTAAAGCAGCGAACTTCGCCACGGGCGGGCAGGGGCTTGCCCTTCAAGCTGCGGTACGAAGCTCGCGCCGGAGAATTGCGCGGGGCGCGCGACGCCGGCCAGATCGAGGATCGTCGGCGCGATGTCCAGATTGGCGACCATGTCCGTCACCGTCTTGCCGCGCTGGATCACACCCGGGCCGTAGGCGATCAGCGGAACGCGCATCGATTCCTCATACGCGTTGCGCTTGTCGATCAGCCCATGTTCGCCGAACATGAACCCATTGTCGCCCATGAACATGACGACGGTATTGTCGAGCAGCCCGTTCTTGCGGAGATGGTCGAGCAATCGGCCGGTGGATTCATCAACAGCGGCCAGCGTCTGATGATATCGGCGTTTGTATTCCTTGATATCGAGTGTTGAATGATAGGGAAAATCGACGCCATGCCAGCTGTTGCGCTGGTCATGCACCCAACGGGGCTTGCCGTCGCTGTCTGGTGACTTTGTCTCGTCATACGTTGCCGGCAAGGCGATCGGAGTATTCCTGTACAACTCTTTGTGCCGCGTCGCCGGTTGGAAATCGGCATGCAGCGCCTTGTGCGAAAGGTACAGGAAGAACGGTTTCTTTGCGTCGCGCTGCTTAAGCCAGTCGAGCGCGTAATTAGTCAATTCGTCGGTGATATAGCCCTTTTGCGGTACGTGCCGCCCATCGACGTTCAACTGTGCGGTGCTGCCATCAGCCAGTCTTGGCCAATAGACACCCTGACCTTCGAAACTCACCCAGCGATCGAAGCCGGGGCGCGGGTCGTCGTTCAGTGCGCCCATATGCCATTTGCCGAAGAACGCGGTTTGATACCCCGCTTTCTGCAGATATTGCGGGAAGTAGATCTGGCCGCTCTCGTCGCCGGCATTGTTGTCGACGATGCCGTGGTCGTGCATGTACTCGCCGGTCAGGATGGTCGCCCGACTGGGCGAACATAGCGATGACGTGACGAAGGCGTTCTTCAGATGGACGCCGTCCCGTGCCATTCGGTCGAGCACCGGGGTGCGGATCTCGCGGTTCATGAACCCGAGTTCGTCGTAACGCTGATCATCCGTCAGGATAAAAATTATGTTCGGATGGCGCGCCGCCGGTGCTTCTTTCGCGGCGCGTACCACCGCCGGTCCTGATGGGCGAGCATGGGCCGGCACGTGGATCATCGCCAGCACTAAAATACTTGCGCTGCGCATCGTGCGCCAAGTGCATGTACCGGATTTCATACGCCGTCCCCCCGCTCAAGCATTGACCGATGCGTGTCTGCCCCGCATCCCTAACAGGCCAATTCGTATTCGACAATATTGTCGGTGCAAGTAGAGGAATCGGGGTACCGTGACGCAGTCCAGTCGACCAAAGCGGTCAACCCTTGCGGACATTGCCGCGGCTGCGGGCGTGTCGATCAAGACGGCATCGCGCGTCATTCGTCACGAGCCAGTGGCGGCGGCAACCCGGGAGCGGGTAGAACGCGCGGTGGCGGAACTGGGATACCGACCGATCACCGCGCCACGTAGCGCGGCCAGCGATCGTTCGTACCTGATCGGCCTGCTCCACTTTCCGCCGATTGCGACGTTCGTGTCCGGCCTGATCATGGGTGCCAGTGAACGCGCTCGGCAGGAAGGATATCATCTTGTCGTTGAGGCATGCTCGGTCGGAACATCTGACGAGCGCGCGAGATGGGTACGGCAACTGGTCATTCAGTCCAACCTTGATGCCATGATCCTGGCTCCGCCGCTGGGTGACGATCCTGTTATCTTGGCGACGCTGGCCGAACTGGCGCTACCGACATGCAGCATCGCGCCGGGTGACATCTCCCCCAACTATCCTTCGGTCGCGATCGACGATCGCAGCGCGGCACGGGAGGTCACAGAGCGGCTGCTGAAATGGGGGCACCGCCACGTGGCATTCCTGACTGGCGCGGGGGGGCGCACCACGACAACCCGCCGCCTCGCCGGTTTTCGAGATGCCGTCGCCAAATTCCCTGAAGCACGTGCGACGGTGGTCGAGGGCGATTACAAATTTCGCTCGGGGTTTGAGGCAGGGCAGGAATTGCTGTCAGGCAAGGATGTGCCAACCGCCGTATTTGCCAGCAACGACGAAATGGCGGCAGGTATCCTGGTGGCCGCGCACAAGCTGGGGCTGGCAATGCCGAGCCAGTTGTCGGTATTCGGGTTCGACGACGATGTAATCGCCAACGCGGTATGGCCGGCTTTGTCCACTGTGCGCCAGCCGGTTCACGAAATGGGTAGCGCCGCGATCGCGCTATTGGTCGAAGGATCGCTTAGGCCCTCCGCGGGAGCCGGTGACGTGCCCTTGCACCAGCAAATCCCGTATGAGATCATTGAGAGAGAGACCAGCGGTCCGGCGCCAAATCCGTGACCAAAGCATGGCAAGGCTGTGACGCCGTTCGCCCCTATCGTCGCGCCTATCTCGGCTGGCACGGTCTTGCATGGGCCGGTGCGACGATCGCCTATCAGCCATTTCTTTCGTTCCTGCTGCCACTCAAGATCATCGGGATCGGCGGGCATCCCGATCCGATATTGCTCAGTAAGGCGGTCCTTCTGGGCGGGGTGACTGCGGGGTTTGCCAATTTAGGTTGGGGGCTCGTCGGCGACCGTGTCGTGGCGCGGGGCGGCGGGCGGCGATGGTTGATCTTAGCGGGACTGGTTGGGGTTCTACTTAGCTATGTCATGCTTGCACTGGCCAGCACGCCTACGGGATTGCTCTTGGCGCTTTTCGGCTTTCAACTCGTGCTGAACCTCTTGTTGTCGGCGCTGGTCGCAACCGCGGCGGACGAGGTGCCTGTTCATGACAAGGGACTGTTAGGGGGCGTACTGTGCATCGGCGCGCCCGCCGGGGCACTGGTCAGCGTGGTCACTACGTTGCCTGGCATGTCGGTTGAGCGCGGACTGCTTTGGATCGCGGCCATGATCACGATACTTGTTTTACCCTACGCTCTTCAACAACGGTACCCGGTGCAGAGGGGGCCTCAGCAATCGCCAACGACTGTGGGGGAACCCGCCGAAGCGCAAAGTTTCATGGTGTTATGGCTGGTCCGCTTGCTCTTACAAATTGCGAGCAAGGCAGTCTTTTTCTTTCTCATCTATTATTTTGCTGAAACTGTTGGGCAAGTCCTGCCAGCCGCGATCGCGCAACTGACTTTGATCGCCGCCCTCATCGCACCGCCCGCCGCGTTGTTCCTGGGGCGAGTGTCCGACCAGTACGGCTGCCACCGCGTGGTGCTGTTGGCAATGATCGCCGTCATGGCGAGCGGGTTGGTAATCATGGCGATACAAAGCGACTTGGTATCTGCAGTATTAGGATACCTCGTGTTCGCAAGCTCCGCAGCGATCAGTCTCTCGCTTCACTCGGGATATTCGATGCTCCGGCTACCTGTCGGGTTGGCCAGCGGGAAAGGACTAGGTTTGCTGAATCTCGCAAACACGTTACCGGCGGTTGCGGTTGCCGCTCTTGGCACGGCCATAGTGCCCCAGCATGGATATAGAACGCTATGCTGGATCCTTGCCGGTGCGGTAGTGGTGGCGGGCAGTTTCTTGATCCCGCGCAAATCCTGAGGCAGATCGGCCTTCTATGGTAACAGCTTGGAACCGATAGCGGACAGCGAGGCGGCGGTCTGCTCGAGTGCTTAGCGTCACGGCGTCAACCTGAACGGGCGTCTGATTTCAAGGAGGGAACAAGACTTCCTAAGCGTCTGTTTGTGGGTCTATTTAGCCGTGAAGCCGCCGTTCTGCTTATTCTTGTAGATCTGAATTTCCGAGGTTCCCGCTATTCGTCGTCTGAGTAAAGCCCTGAAAACCTTCCGTCCTTAAGTCCACCAATAAGCCAAGTCTGCGGCGTGCCTTTCTCAAACTTCACCACGTAAGTCTCCTCGCGGCCGCCCGCCAGATCCGCTTTCAGGAGAGTCAGTTTCTTGATCGGTCCCTTTTTTGTCAGCGGAGGACCCATTTTAGATATCTGCTGTTTGCACGCCTGAGAAGTTTTGGCTGCATCATGTCCGAGGGGCAGGTACCGGTAGCCGTTCTAGTTAAGATCGTCCTCAGTGCAGCAGAGTAATTACCCTGCGCAGCGGCGACAGGTGCTGACATTGCAAGTACCGCGCCAGCAAACAGAAACGGGAAGGTATAATTCATTACCAGTCCCCCATTGATCTTGCATATTTTCTAATGTCTCAAAGGGGCGGTGGCCATAGCAAAAGCGCGGTGTTGGGGGATTGGTAGCTGACGGCTCGCTTGGTTGTGCCAGCCCGGCGAGCCTTATTGCAGTGACACTCAGCGGATTGCCCTTGTTCCGTTTTAGCACTGGCGCTTCCTGCGTGCTGCTGTTCTGGGGTGGGTTCATCCTGCCGCATCTGCCCGGCGCGACCGTCGGCGATTTGTCTGGATTAGCTGTCGCGACGTGTGGACTGGATTTCGGTCGTCCGCTGGCCTCAGCATCGCTCGCAGATGATCGAGCACAAGCCAGCTGCGGCTAGACACAGAAACGCAAGGCCGATAATAAGTGTTATGTTAAATCAAACGCTTATCTGCATTTTTGACACCGTGGTTAGCTTAAAGTTCGGGCCGAGGGCAACCGACTTTGCATGTTGGGCATTCTCGTGTGCCGCACTCCCGAGGACGCCCTGGTGCAATTTAAGATCGCGCTGCTGAAGCAGCAGCATGACGAAATCCTGTCAGCCGTTGCCGAGCTCACCAAACTGTTTGCGGGCTCTTTCGAGGACGCTGTACCGCAGCTCGGAACTGCACGTACAACGCTAGCCCGACTGATTGCAAAGCACCTCAAGACCGAAGAGGAAGAGTTGCATGCGCCCTTGCGGGCGCGCAGGCTTACGACACAGATCCCAGCTTTCGCCGATATCGCCGCGGAAACGCGTGATCTTCGCTTGGCATATTCTGCCCATATCGGCGACTGGCATGCTCGAGCCGTTCAAGCCGATTGGTCAGGATATACCGCCAGCGCACGCCGGCTTCATGCTGCACTCGAACGGCTAACCAGGCGTGAGGAAGAAGAGATTTACCCAGCTGCGCAGCGGCTCTTGTCCGAGTTGCGCTAACGCCCTCACGCGCTGAAACGATAATGGGGCCGGAACCGATAGCAGCGGTCCCGACCCCGTCGATCGAAGGATCCCCCGTCGAAACGGTAGATAGACAGGCTCAACGCATTAGCGACGATTCCGGTCCACCACCCCCGTTATACGGTTCATCCTCAATTTTCCATGAACGAGCCGTTCCGGCCGTTCCACTCGCCATACGGCACACCACCCGAAGGACTTCACCCGAAGGACGTCAACCCCGAAGGGACATCAACATGACCGTCATTGCACTTTCGGCTCGCCGCAGCTCGCTCGCGTCATTCGAGAACGTTTACGCCGTCGCCATTCAGCTTCGCGAGAATACCGGGGTCAACCAGTTCGTGGTCCGCACCGACAATCCCATCCAGCCCTTCCGCGTCTCCCGGTGCCGGCCACATCACCCGGAGAGTCTTCTTGCCCTGGTCGCCTGACCGGGCGTCGATTGTCAGCCTGCGCTCGATACATTGGTTATGATCTGCGCAGCCGTGCAGCCTTCACACAGTTCAGCGTTCGTCGCGTACAGCACCGGTAGCTTCTGCTCACGCATCACGTTGCACATCCGGCCACGACGATACGTCAAGCTCTGCAGCCAGGCCAACTCGGTGATCGCCTGCTCGATCGGCGTGTCGTACAGCAGATACCAAAGGCGCATCTGGTACGGGTTCTTGTCGCGCAGGATCTCCTCGATATCCTTGTAGCCTTCTCCGTATCCCGTCGTGTTGCGAACGTCGCTCGCGAGCGCGGTAAACGCCTCCTGCAACTCCGTGATCGCGAGATAGGCAACGTCGAGGCCGATGCCGACCGTGGCGCCTGCAAGCACTCTGCGATCGACCGATATCTGCGGATCGCCGTTGTCGTCCTTCATTGTTGTTCAGCACGTTGAGCAGCGGCAGGTCGTAATCGTACCCCCGCATCATGTCCTGGACCTTCATCATATTCTCCTTCGGGTGAGGCCTCGGACTTGCTCCGACCGTCACGCGCCTGGTTTCATGGCCGCATGACGAACATTGACAATTCCGCCACCTGCGGCAATGTCTGTACGTCACGACAAACAAGGTCAACCAGAAATGCAAACTTTTTCCAGTCGCGACTTTAATCGCGAACCGGGGCGCATAAAGCGCGCTGCCGTGGACGGTCCCGTCATCATCACCGAGCGCGGTCGGCCGATCATCGCGGTGATGCCGTTTGCTGAATATGAGCGGCTAAAGGCACCCCCCGGCAACATCCTCGACGCGCTGGACATGGACGAGGTCGGCGATATCGAGGTCGACTTCACGCGACCGCAATCCTTCCCGCGGCCGGCAGTATTCGACTGATGTACCTACTCGATACCAACGTCCTCTCCGAACTGCGCAAGCGCCGCAGCGGAAAGATCAATCCAGCTGTGGAAGCATGGGCGAGCAGCGTCGATCAAGCCGACATGTACCTTTCAGTCATTACGATCATGGAAGTCGAGCTCGGCATTGCGCTACTCGAACGACGCGATTCTAGACAGGCGGGCGTGCTACGGCTCTGGCTTCACGGGAAGGTTATGCCGGCGTTTACCGGTCGCGTCCTGCCTGTGGACACGGCGATCGCGGTGCGCTGCGCGCGGCTGCACGTCCCGGAAACCAAAAGCGAGCGCGACGCGTGGATCGCGGCAACGGGGCTCGCGCACGATCTGACGGTTGTTACCAGGAACCTCGCCGACTTTGCGGGAACCGGCGTGACACTCCTTGACCCCTGGACCTTCGCCGACTGAGCAACACGACGTCGATATGCGCAAAATCAAAAGGTTGCGACGCAGATCCAGCGCACGATTTCGGAATCGTTCATCATACCCCGTCTAATCTCGATCAAGGTATTGGAGGTTGGATGACTGATGCACTTCCGGACTCCCCTTCTGCCAATCGGCAGCCGGTGGATGTCCCGCTGAACCTGATGGAGATGGCGCTCGCCCTGCTGGATCGCGAAGACCAAGGCGGAAGCGTTTCGGCGTTTCTCCTTCAGGAGGCGATCGAGGCCCGGTCCACTCAATAAGGGGACCGGCAAGAGGATGTTCGGAATCGTACGCTAAGCGCTCCGACCGTCCCGATTGGGATCGAGTTTCGGGAAAGTACCTACTGATCTATCCAGCCGGTAAGCTGCCGCTTACCGCTCCCTCTCGGTCATAACATGCCGATGTTATGCAGCCATTGCTTGACCTGTCCGGGCCATTCCCGCGAAATCGGATCAGCCGTGGGCCGCATTCCGAAAGCGTGCCCCCCCTTGGCATAAAGCCGCATATCAACCGGCACCCCGGCATCACTGAGTGCCAAGGCATAGGCCATAGGTTGCCGGATTGGGTCCGTAGGGTCGTTCATTGCGTGAAGGATAAACGTGGGCGGTGCTTTCGGGCTGATTGTCACCCATGGCTTGAGTTCGAGGCTGTTCCTGCCCTTGCTGTCGTTCAGCATACGCGCCGTGTAGGCGACGATCGCAAAGTCTGGCCGGGGCGATTGCTGGTCAGCCGCATCCGTCAGCGGATAGGTGCGCTCATCCGTGTTGCTCATGTTCGCTGCCAAATAAGCACCCGCTGAAAAGCCGATTACACCGACTTTATGCGGATCGAACCCGTGGGATGCTGCCTGCTCCCTCAAAAGCCCCATCGCCCGCTGTGCGTCCTCCAAACCCAACAGCACCTTCGGCCGCTGGCCCTGAGGCCACGCTTGCGGCACCCGATATTTCAGCACCGCACAGGTCATACCTTGTTGCACCACCCACTCGCAGATTTCGGTGCCCTCTAAATCAGTCGCTATGACCTCAAATCCGCCGCCCGGCAGGACCAGTATTGCGGTGCCGACATTACGCCCTTTCGGTCGATAGAGGGTCATTGTGGGCCGGGTGACATAGCTCGCCCAATGCCATTTACTTCCTCCCACAAGTCCCGTCCCATTACCGGTCCCCTCAGGCCGATCGCCGGAGTCCGGTTTGGCGAGAGGCGTGCTCGCAGGCCAGAGCGGCGCCTGAACCCCCTCCTCAGGGGCCTGCCATGTGCCCGCCCGCTCATTTTTGGCGAGAACAACCTTGGCAGGCAAATTGTCGGCCTTGCTGATCTGCCCGTAGGCCGTACCGGCGATGCTGATTGCAAGGAGAGAGGGCACGACGAACCGGAACCGCGACAAACCATATCTCCTGCTTTGAGGAAGCAACCTTCCTGTGGGATCAGGCGATTGCAGAAGTGGAGGTTAGCGGGCCAAGCTCATCGCGCAACTGGTCGCTCCCCGAATGGGAAGGGCATGGGGATGGCCGGGACATTCTCATTGGGATCGAAAAATGAGAACGTGACGGGGTTTTCGCAACTCATATGTGGTGATTAGACGGTACATGAAAGCGGGGGATGCTAGGGCATGAAGACGATTGGCCTGATCGGTGGCATGAGCTGGGAAAGTTCTGCCGAATACTACCGCATTATCAACGAGGGCGTGCGAGACCGGCTCGGCCCGACCGCATCTGCCCGCTGCCTCCTGTGGTCGTACAATTTCGCGGAAATCGAGGATTTGCAGCACAAGGGCGATTGGCTGGGTCTGACGACGCGGATGATCGATGCGGCACGACGCCTCGAAGCGGCGGGGGCGGACATGCTGCTAATCTGCACCAACGCCATGCACCGCATGGCGACCGACGTTCAGGCCGCGGTAGATATTCCCCTGCTCCATATCGCCGATCCTACGGCCGAACGCATCAAGGCGGCCGGCTTTAAGAAGGTCGGACTGCTCGGCACCGCGTTTACGATGGAACACGCCTTCTACAAGGGAAGGCTTACCGCCCAGCATGGTCTCAACGTCGTCGTGCCGGACGACGATGACCGCGCTACCGTTCATCGTATCATTTATGAGGAGTTGGTTGCTGGTAAGATCTCGCCGGCATCGCGGGAAGCTTACCGCGCGGTCATTGCCCGCCTCGTTGAGAGCGGAGCGCAGGCCGTGATCTTGGGATGCACCGAAATCATGCTGCTGGTTCGGCCGGAAGACAGCCAGGTGCCGATCTTCAACACAACCGCCCTCCATGCGGCAGCGGCGATCGATATGGCTCTGGCTAGCTGACCGCGCGCTCCCCGGAATGATGAAATCTCAGGAATGCATACTTGAGGGGGGAGCGATCTACCGCATCGCCTTTCGATCGTAATCGTCCGAAGCGAACGATTTCCAGCGGGAGAACCCGGGATCACTGAACGCCCGATCCGAGCAATGTTTACCTGCGGAAGATACTTCTGCCGGGTACTTTTTTATAGCCTCAACAACACCTTGAGCCTCACCAAGACGCTCTCGTTTTATCTTTGAGAAGTACCAGGTCTGAAGCACATAAAGCCCCTTTCTGGCGGTAGCATTGGCTCCAAGCTGGTCGGCGTTCCTTTGCAATGTCCGGATCACAACAGCGCAGTGTAGATCGTCTGAAGGATTGATCGCAGAAGCGCTAGCAGACGCACAGCCCGCTAAAACGAGCAGCGTCGCCCCTAAATAAGCCTTGTTCATACCTGCTCCTGATCTATCGCCCCTTGAGGTAGCGCGTGAACGGTAAATGCTTGATTGCTTGGCAAACGTAATTGCCGGAGGCCCTGACAAAGGTGCAGATATCAGGAATTCATGTCAGGTCGCGAAGCGGAATGTCGCGGGCATTCCCGAAACTCTATCTAATTTTGGGAATTGCAGCCGATTGATCGTTGACGTAGCATCGTCACGTTCTCGGGAGTCTTTCGAAATGATCCAGCGTCACCGCTAAAGCGGCAAAGCATACGCCAGCGGAGTAATCCGCCGACTGGACTCTGTTTTCGAGAACATCATGCAAAGACTGAATAACAAGACGTGCGTCGTCACCGGCGCTGCGCGTGGTATCGGCCGCGCAATCGCAGCACGCTTCCATAATGAAGGTGCGGTCGTCATCGTCACCGACATCGATGAAGCAACGGGAGCGGCAACAGCGG
>NZ_JACYVM010000017.1:0-67733 GCF_014842355.1 Sphingomonas sp. CFBP 13706 | reverse complement strand
AGCTCTGTTTCAAACTACGGGCCTGCCCGCGGCCGATCCCAGCTTTTTCAACACAATCCACCAAATCCGGTCGTTCAGTGTGTACGCGAACGATCCTGAAACCTGCCGTTCGAACGATCATCAGATTCCCGTTTTTCCATGTCCGGCAAGCAATTTTGGGAAAACCCAATCGGGAATAGATTTTGAGAAAGCGGCTCGTTCGGGGACGACGAAACCATTGCCGCACCACGCCTTTCCCGCTGGACCTTGCTTTTCGAGAAGGGCGATCGACAGAAAGCACGTCAATCCAGACATTCCGCTATCGCCCGGATTGTGGACGTAGCCGGCGTATGACATGTCCTTACATGGACGGGAGCTATCGATGTCGAATTGGACCACGCGGCTGAAAACCGAATGCCTCCACGGCTAAGAATGTTCTTCGCCAGGCTGTCTCTGCTGGTTGTTACCTAGCTTGTCGTGACCGGCGCGATCAAGATGGTCCGAGGCAACGCTACGTTCAGCCCCTTAGTGCTAACTGGCTTGGTTTTAGGATGCGCGTTAGCTGCTATCTTCGCACCTGTTCCGCTTGAATACCGTCAGCCGGCAGAATAGGGAGCTTTCACGGTAACGTTCGGTATCTATCAAGCCCCGCACGTTCCTAAAAAATCAAGACTTTTGCCTCAGGAGCGGCCAGGATTGGAGAAAAGTCGCCATCCCAGTACGCAGGCTAGAGGATGCCGGCTGCACCATCGGCCCAGATCGCCAAGGCAGCTATGTAGTTCCACATATTATTCAGTGCAGGGAGGAACCGTTATCAAACGATAACCCCTGCCTCGAACGGTTTCTATTATGCCATGACCGCCATAGCGCGCCATTTTCTTGCGAAGACGGCTTATAGAAACGTCAAGCGAACGAGGATCAAATTCTTTAGAATAGGCGCCAATATTCCTTAGGCTTAACCTGTCTCTTATTATTCCAGGATTGCTGAACAGACTTACTAATACGCCACATTCAGCATTCGTAACTGGAATGGCAATACCAGTTGGAGAGTAAAGTTGGCACCTGTCTTTGTTTACCGTCCAGCCTCGATAACTTAAATCTGAGCCTATCGCATTGTCACTTTTTGAATAGGTTTCGATTGCCCTTGTGGTGTCTTTTGATCGACGCCGAAGTAAGGCGCGGACCCTAGCCTTAAGCTCACGAGATCCACACGATAACGGTACGCAATCATCCGCGCCCAATTCAAGTGCTAATACTCTGTCTATTTCGTCATCGGTGTCGGAATGAGCCAAAATACCGAATGATTCGCCCACTTTGGAAATAGATCGCATTAATTGCATGCTATCATGATCTGGCAGGTTGGTACTAGTAATAACTAGATCATACTTCTCTTGATTGAGAATAGCGAGCAAGTCCCTTGCCGTATCAGTCTCGACAAATTCGTACGAGTTCTGCGAGATTGCTTTAATTATAGCAAGTCTTTGATAAATAGAACCGGCGACAACTATTCGCTGCTTTTTATGTTCAAGCTTATCGTTTGCCAGATTGTTATCAGCGGTCGCAGTGCGCTCGTTATCGGACATATGAGGATACTCGAGTTAACCAATAAGCAGCTGTAATCGTGGTATACATAAGGAAAGCCTGCCTCCCGCTTTTTCGGTTTCATTTGAGGAATGATGATTCATGAGAGGGTCCGATGTCGAGCGTAACGATCTGAGATTGCTCAATCGGCTTTGGCGACGTGAGCGCAGGCGCGGTATGGAATGTATCATTTTTGTCACATTCGATAACGGAAATCTATATTGACGAAATTTATGACCCCGTTCCCTTGCGCACAAAGGTGCGAAGCGGCTTAATTCATTCAGAAAAGCAAAAGCAATACAGGGGTTGCGTCATGAAATTCTCTCGTCTCCTAGGTGCTACGGCACTCGCCGGCGTTCTTGCCGTTATGCCTAACATCGCGTCGGCTCAGGCTGAACCATCGTCCATGCAGGCGCAGCCCAACGGGGTCGCAACAGATGCCACGGTGGGGTCGACGACGCAGAATGCCGAGGAAACCGCGGTAGCAACCGGGCAGGCGGAAGCTACGGACCGGGGCGATATCGTCGTCACCGGATCGCGCATTCGTTCACCAAATATCCAGTCAACCTCTCCGATCACGACTGTGTCAGGCGAACAACTTTTCCAGACCGGAAAGGTATCAGTAGGCGACACCCTGAACGAGCTGCCGCAGCTACGTAATACCTTTAGCCAGCAAAACTCTACTCAGTATTTGGGTACTCGGGGTCTGAACCTCGTTGATCTGTACGGCCTTGGCACGCAGCGCACGCTGGTGCTCGTTAACGGGCGCCGGCATGTTGCAGGCGATATCCTGAACACTGGCGTGTCGGTTGATATCAATACGATTCCCTCGGACCTGATTAAAGACATCCAGGTTCTGACTGGTGGCGCGTCGGCGACCTATGGTTCAGATGCCGTTGCAGGTGTCGTCAACTTTGTCCTGAAGGATGATTATGATGGCCTGAGCCTCCGCGGGCAGTCCGGTATCAGTAAATATGGCGACGCGGGTGCCCAGCTGATCAGCGGTATCGCGGGCAAGAACTTCGGTGGTGGACGCGGCAATATCACAGTAAGCGCAGAATATGCCCATCAGGAAGACTACTACGCGAGCGGACGACCGAACCTGAAGCAGGTAAATGGTTTCGTGACCGTGGATACCGATCCAGCCGGGTCGGTGAACGGCGCGGACAACGTTATCGACCGAGCGTTTTTCAACGACATCAGGTCGGCCACCATCTCGACCGGTGGTCAGGTGGGTATCCGGTATCGGCCGGGCTTAGCAGGAGCACCCTGTGGTAACGATGCGGTCGGCACGTCGTTCACCTGCGCTTATCTGTTCCAGCCTGGCGGGGCTTTGGCTCAGCAGAATGGCCTTCGCGTCGGCCTTGGGCCGAACGGGAATTTCATAAACGGTAACGGGTACAATAGCCGCCAAGGCCGCCTCTTGGTTCTCTCTCCTGATCTGAAGCGGTATTCGTTCAACGTTCTCGGACACTATGAGATTTCGCCCGCGTTCGTTCCGTTTGTCGAAGCAAAATACGCACGCAGCGACGCGCGTGGATCCCAAAGTGGTCCTTTCTTCTCGACCGGAACAACATTGGGTGACGTGACATCGGTTACCGGGGTCTCCGACTTTTCATACTTTACCACCGGCGACGTTAATCGTGAGGGCGTCCGGCTTGATAACCCGTACCTTGCTGCCCAAGCCCGCGCGACGCTTGCCACGCAGCTCACGGCCGGCATCAACTCTGGTGTGAACCCCAATACCGGCGCTGCATTTGGTACCACGGCAGCAGGCATCGCGCGGCAAAATGCATCACTGGCACAGGTTGCCGCCGGTACATATCGCTTCGGTCTTCGCCGCAATTGGCTCGATCTCGGTATTCGTGACGAACAGATCCGTCGTGAAACCTATCGGATCGTCGGTGGCGTTCGTGGCGATTTCAACGATGATTGGAACTACGAACTTTCTGCCAACTATGGGGAATTCAAAGAAAGGAACCTCATCCAGGGGAATATCAATACCCAGCGATATCTGCTTTCCCTCGATTCGACGACGAATGCCGCTGGTCAGGTAGTATGCCGGGCACAGGTCGACCCGCGCTATGCTGGTGGCGATGCCGGCGGGAACCCAGCTCAGCTAGCAGCTGACATCGCGGCATGCGTGCCGATTAACCCCTTCGGCGATGGTTCTGTTTCGCAGGCCGCCCGCGACTACCTGACGGTTGCATCACGCGCACAAGGTAAGATCACGCAGTTCGATGCAACTGGCTTTGTCTCAGGTGATCTGAGTCAGCTGTTCACGCTCCCAGGCGGTCCGATTGGCTTTGTCGTTGGCGGTGAGTATCGTCGCGAGACCAACAAGTACGATCTCGATGACTTCACGCAGGCAGGTTACGCTTTCTATAATGCGATTCCGGCCCTCAATCCGCCGACGGCTTTCGAGGTAAAGGAAGCGTTCGGCGAGTTGCGGGTACCGCTCCTCAAGGATTTGCCATTGATCCGTGAGCTTACCGTCAACGGTTCGGGTCGTGTTTCTGACTACAAGGGCGCTGCCGGTACCGTCTATGCGTACTCCGGCGGTGTTCAGTACCGTCCAGTGAATGATCTTATGATTCGAGGAAGTTACTCGCGATCTGTTCGCGCGCCAAACTTGGGTGAGCTTTATTCAGCTCAGTCTCAGAACTATGCGCCGGCGCCGAACGATCCCTGTTCGGCACGTAACTTGGCAACGGGTTCTGCTAATCGCGTCGCAAATTGTGATGCGGCAGGTCGCCCCGCAGGATATGACTTCGTGTATGGTGCGTCGCTTGAGTTTGTCAGCGGTGGTAATCCAAACCTGAAGGCAGAAAAGTCTGACTCCTATACCGGCGGCTTCGTTCTTACCCCATCCTTCGTGCCGGGACTTTCGATATCGGCCGACTACTACGACATCACGGTCAACAACGTGATTACCTCTACAGGGTCGGCGCAGGATATCTTGAACCTCTGCTACGACGCAGCATCCTTGGATAACCCCTTCTGCGGCCTCTTTCAGCGCGCAGGAGCAAGCGGCGGGCCTGGTGGTGAACAGCCTTTCCAGGTTTTGGAAGGGTCCCTTCTTCAATCCACGGCAAACTTTGCGAAGTTGAAGGTCCGCGGCGTTCAGGCGAACGTGAACTATAACCACAAATTCTCTTGGGGTAGCGGCTTCGTACAAGCAGCCTATGTTCGCTCGATCCAGAACGATACCTTCACCAATCCTGCTGACCCATCGTTCAGAGATCGGTTGCTTGGGGAGTTGGGCGATCCGAAGAATCGTTTGACCCTCAACACAGGTGTAAATGTCGGGAAAGTTGGGTTTAATTACGGATTCCGTTACATTGGTCCCGGTTATCTTAATACTTATGAGGACTACAACAGCTTGAATGGCGTTCCGCCACAGAATGCAGATTATGCGCCAATCAAGCAGTACCCTGCAGTGGGGTATCACGATATCCGATTTGAAGCGGACGTTTCTGATCGGTTTAATACGTACATCGGCATCGATAATATCGGTAACAAGCAGCCGCCATACGGCCTGACCGGTGTTACAGATGGGTCTGGTATCTATGACGTTCGTGGCCGGTATCTTTATGTAGGTGCAGTCGCCAAGTTCTGATCGTCCAATTACAGCATAACTCGGGGTCGGTGGTTTCCACCGGCCCCCATTTTGCGTTATGCGAAGGCGATGTCAGAAAGTGCATCTCTACAGGCGGTTGATCGCCTCGTTGCTAATCAACGCATTCCCGAAGCCATCTCTGTGCTCGTTGCCGCCGCAGCCCGTCAGGACCGCGAAGCGCTGTTTCAACTCGGCTTTTGGCAGATCGTTGGAGACGTCGTGTCGCGGGATCTCATCGCGGCGCGCTCAGCACTTAGTCAGGCGGCGGCTCTCGGTCACCATGAAGCGCAGATGATGGAGATCGCCCTCACTGCAAACGGAAGCGGGGGGGCACCGGATTGGAAGGCGGCTAGGCGGCTGTTGGAAGCAACGCCCGGAGATAATCATCAAGCCAGGCAGGTCCTGGAACTGATCCGCAACATGACGCTGGACGCCGACGGATTGCCCGCACAAGCTTTCGTTTCCGAACCATTGTCAGGAGACGGCACAGTTTCTCGTGTGTCTGCGTTCCTGACACCAGCGGAATGTCGCCATCTGATGCATAGCGCTGAGGATCTTTTGACTCCGGCGCTGGTCGTTGATCCACGAAGCGGTCGCAAAATTATCAATCCGATTAGAACATCCGATACCGCAAGCATTGGACCATTGCGGGAGGACCTAGCTATCAGAGCGATTAATATGCGGATTGCCGAGCTAAGCGATACTTCAGTCTTTGCGGGTGAAGCGCTCACAATATTGCGATACCAAGTCGGTCAACAGTTCCGGTTGCATTCTGACGCCTTGCCGGCTTCCAAGAACCAGAGAACCAAGACCGTCATTATATACTTGAATAATGACTTTATTGGTGGGGAGACGGTCTTTCCTATTTTAAACGTGAAAGTATCGCCCGTGATGGGCGATGCCATAATATTCTCAAACGTAACGCCGGATGGAAATATGGCTGTAACCAGTAATCATGCTGGCCTCCCCGTACTTCAAGGTAGCAAGTGGATTGCCACGCGCTGGATACGGTCAAATCCGTTTGATATTTGGAAGGGTTCTGAGGTACCTATTCGCGATAGCCATTCGGATTAGCTTGGCCGGCTACGGCATCCTGTATATTATTAGGCAGAAGCTCCCGTTCACTTTGGCAACGAACGCGTTGGGAATAGCCCGATCCGAGTAGACGACATAACCCCGTTCAAATCGTCGGCCCTTCGGGTTGAACATGAGTGTAGATCCTGCCGCTTTGCAACATTGCGAGGCGTTAAAAGCGTTGTCCGCTATCCTCGACGGGCTCAGCACGAACCGAGCTAGGCGCGGGTCAATTCACGACCATCTTGCTCTACGGCTGGCGCTCGTACCGTCCCTTGGCGCCCTCAATAACCAGCGCGGTGCCCGCGATGCGCAGGCGCAACGTGTCGAACGGGCGCGCCATCAGTTGCTGCCGATCGAAGCCGATCCGGACGATCCCGTGCTGCGGCGGTGCGAAGGTGATCGTCATGTCACCCGCGATTGGCGCCTCGGTGTGAACGGTAACGCTGACGACCTTCGTTGTTGCGCCGTGCGGGGCGAACGCGAAGCCGCTCCTGCCGGTGACCAGCTTCTCCTTCGTGCCATTCGCAAAGTGCAGCGTGACGGGGAGGTTGCGCGCGGGCTGGTCCGACGCGGGATCGAAAATCCTGATCGCCACGCCCGGAGAGGCTCGCGCGGTACAGCGTTCGGCCGCGTCGGCTGGCGGTATGGTGCACGCCGCGGGCAGCGTCGGATCGGCTAGCGTGGGTTCCGGCAAGCCCGCCGCACGTGCGGCCTCGATCTCGCTGCACTGGTACCGCCGACGTTCGTTTTCGGTCTCATCATCCCACGGCGCGGTAGATAAGTAGAAGAAGAGCGGCTTCTGCGCGCTTGGTGCGGACGCCACGAGCACGACCTCGTCGCGCTCGACGTGCCACATGCCCTGCGCCTTCTGGTCCAGCGCACCGTAACTCAACGCCCAGTCGAACTGGCCGTCTGGCCGCAGCAACAGCTCGGATCCGGTCTCCATCACATCCATGAGGTAATAATGGCCAACGAGCGCGGCAGGTGTATCGTGGCCGCCGTCGGCACGCTCGTCGGCAGGCGTGCCCTGCGTCGAGAGGGCATCGGCAGAAGCGAGCGCATCCAGTGCGTCGCTCAGGTGACACGACTTGCCCGGTTGATAGTCGAGAAACTCAGCAACGGTTAGGACGTTACGATCACCCTCCTCGCTATAGCTGCCCATCACGTCGGCAGACGCGCGCCGGCCATCCTTGCGATAGCGGGCGACCGCCTGACCTCCCGGCACATCGCGCAGCAGGTAGCGCGATGCCGCCAGATCGCACCGCGTAAGGATGACCTCGCCTCGCTCGATTGACAGAGTACCGATGAAGCTGTCCATGCCGGAGAGTTGCGCATACGCCGGCAGCGGCGCGACCAGTGCCAGCGAGACGACGATCGCGCGGTGCCAATCCGTCTCACAGCGATGTCCCACCCTTGTCCAGCATATCGAACCGATATGCGCAGCCGTAGAGTGTCTTGCCGGGGTGCGTGGTGACGTTGGAGATCGTTCGGGCGACCACCATGTGGCTGCCATAGCCGCCCTTGCCCGCGGGTTCGGTGAGGTCGGTCATGATCCGCTCGCCCAGGAACTTGCGAAACGGGAACTCGGCTTCCGCCTGGGCGCGGGTCACCTTGCCCGAGGCCACCATCGCGTCAATCATCGGCTGGGCCGACATGCTGTTGTCGATTTTCTCGGCGCGCGCCACGATGGCGGGGTCCGCGACGTCGAGCACCGCGAGGATGGCGTCACCGGTAAAGGCGATCCGGCGTGTGCTGTATGACCCCGCGACGGTAATTGGCTTCGGCAGGTCATATTCGGCCATGAACGAATTGGGCGAGGCGATCTTCTTCCATCCCCGCGTCCGCGCGAGCTGCTCCTCGCCATCGATCGCCATGGCAAAGCGCATGTAACCGGGAACGTCCAGGCGGCAGCTAATGGCGTCGATCTCGGAGGCATCAGCAGGGTCGGTCTCCGCGGCGGTCTGCTGGACCACCGCGGCGAGCATCAGGGCGTAGAGAATGAACATCGGCGGACGCTAGGGTTGCAGCCAGAATTTGCCAGCGACATCGCCGCAACAGGGCAGGTCGGCTTCCTACGGCAGCGGTTCTATCCAGCGACGACCAGCTTGACGAGCGTCCCGGGCTTCAGAGGCTCGTCAGCCGGAAGGCCATTGATGACAATAAAGCGTTCGCGCTTGCTGTCGGCTACTGCCATGCGCTCGCTCAACGTATCGATCGTGTCCCTTGCGCCAACAGTGACGATCCGGATGACCTTGCGACCCTCCTTGCCGTCGGCATAAGGCAGGCCATCGAGCATGCGGAGGAACGCCGTATCCTGGGCGGTTGCGAGCTCCGGCTTGCCGGTGGCCTTCGCCAGTGCCTCTGCGCGCTGCACACGATCGGCGCCATTTGGATGCGTCGATGCCCATGTCGGCGCAGACCGTGCGGTGCCGCTGGCCTGCGCCGTCAGCCCGGTCGATTCATCGAGGGCCGCCAGGATGTCGGCCGAGGCATAGGGCGAGTAGCCTGCAGCGGTAATGTAGCGGACGCCGAGCGCATCGGCCTGATATTCCTGATCACGTCCGTATTTCAGGGTGTACAGCTGCGCGCCCGTGCCGGCGATGCGGGTCGCGAGATCGCTTCTCGTAGCCAGGCTGACGCCACGAGCGAGCAGACCACCGATCGTCGCACGCGTGTTGCGCGAGGCGGCGTGGCGGGCGGCGACATGGCCTACCTCATGGCCCATCACGGAGGCGAGTTCTGCCTCCGAGGTCATCAGTGCGAGCAACTGACGGGTGACGTAGATGTACCCGCCCGGGATGGCGAAGGCGTTCTCGACCGGGGAGTCTAGCAGGGTGACGGTGAAGTCGCTGCCCGCATTCGACAGGCCGGACTGTACCGCCACACGCTTGCCGACGCGTTCGACAAATGTCGCTTGCGGCCCGTTATACTCACCACCGAACTGCGCGAGCAGTTGCGGATGAGCCTGAGTGCCCTGCGCCTTGTCGGTCGCCGAGATCGAGCGGACCGTGTTCTGGGCGGCGACAGGGTCAACGGGTGCAAGTACGAATGCGCCGGCTAACAGTACGGCAATGCGACGGCGGATCATGAAGCTCTCCCGGTGACAACGGTATAAAGCGACCGTTACACCGTTGTTCCGGATAAGCATCGATACCGCTCTGCGCCGAACGCGCTCAGTGCCATTCCTGCCGATTAACGAAACTAACGATGGCGCTACTCTCCATCGTGCCTGGTAGCTGCCGTTGAAATATCGTTAGGGCACAATTATTTAGATATGCGGCGACAACGTTCCCACCCCAATACGGGGGTAGAAGTCCGGGACGGCCCGGCAGCTCCGATGGAGACTGCTGTGGCGCGGATTGCACTCGTTTTTGCTGGTTTGTTCGAGATTGTCTGGGCTTCGGCCATGAAACAATCTCAAGGGTTCACACGGTTCTGGCCAAGCATCATCACTGGGGTCGGCATGTTGGTCAGCTTTGGCCTTCTTGCGTCAGCGATGCGGGTTCTGCCGCTTGGAACAGCTTACACAATTTGGACCGGCATCGGCGCGGTTGGCACGTTCGTGGTCGGCATCATGGTCTTTGGCGAGGCTATGACCGCGATGCGCCTTCTAGCCGCCGGGCTCATTGTCAGCGGCCTCGTCTTGATGAAGTTGTCCACGACTGTGTGATCTTGAACGTCCGTAAGGAGCGCTAGCGCCTAGCCCAATGTTCCTAAAAAAAGGAACGGCAGTCGAGACGGCATCGACCTTCTCAGAATCGATCCTTTTTGAGAAAGGCCGCAGCATCAGGCGACGTTCGCTAACGCCATCTGCTTCCCAATAGCGGACGGTCCGCAATCCACCAAACCCGGTCGTTCAGCATTCGTTCGCGCCTAGCGTACGCAAAACTCACTTTCGTGTCGTGACCCCTTCTAATGGCCGTCTGATATTCTCGTTCGATGCAGGGGCGATCAAGCCTGAAAGAGCGTTCTATGCCGGCCTGAAGGCTCTTTTAGGATGCGACGCCAGTGTACTGCTGATGCTGTTAGATGTCTGGCGCGATGATATTTACGGCGCCGTGGAGGCTAGATCGCGCTCAGCGGGTCGATCGCTGGGGCCGTGCTTCTCATGCCCGCCAGTTTATCGCTGTTCGCGAACTCGGTGACGCTTGTCCCTATTGGCGGAGAGCTCCGCAAATGACGGGAACGGAACTCGCCTGCAACTCTATCGATGGGAATCTCGAATACCTTAAGGCCCAAGGGTGGCGCGCCATGCGACACGATTAGGGTAGACGCTCAAGAATGCACCGGATGCAGAAAGAGCGGCTACCAACCTAGGGCGGGACGATCATTACGATAGTTGCGAACAGCCCGAAACCGACCGTGCTGCCCTAATGTGAAACGCGGTTGCGACTATCGCCGCACGATGCATGCGTGACGGCCATAAATGGCTCACGGGGCGGGTATGTCCTCGCCGGTTGGGCATCACCTTCTGAATCGCGGGTGCCTTCCATCCGCTAGAAATTGCGTACGCTGCAATCGGACGATTCTTGCTGTCGACGACGAGTTCACACCATTCGCTATTGATCCAGAAGCAGGTCTGAGAGTGACCTACGTCGCATGGTGCATGCGCGGACACACGCACGACCTAATCCATTTCTCAAAGATATAGAAACTCCTTGGTTAGAGGGTTTATAACTGATGTTAAAGAGTTAGGCGGCTCTTTACCGGGCTTAAACGCCTTGTTCTCCGTGAGTTAGATCGGCACCGCCGTTCCGGATGTGTCGTCGATCCGTTCCTGGAGTGTCGACGACTAAGTTCCTGAAGGATCGACCTTGCGTTCCTGAAGGACCGAACGCTGTTCCTGGAGTGTCGAAGCCCCGGCCGATCGGATAATTTTTTGAGAGCAATTGAATCAGTTCGCCGGGGTTTGTCTGAAGGGACGTTCAATTGGGATAGATACCCAAGCGTTGAGCGGGAAAGACATCTGTGAGCACGACACTTCGGGAACGGTGGCGCCAGTTTAGCGGTTTCGATTTACGTGTGGGTCCCCTGCCCTCCTGAGGCAAAGGCCGTTCGTAAGACGAAAAAGCTTCTAGCGCCCTAGTTCGTGGCGGTGCTTTTCATGATAGCGGCGGACAAAGCCGATGAACGCCGCCTGATAACTCACCGGCGTGCGAGCGTTGTCCGCCTCAACCCACGTGCGAAACTCATGGTGCAACGTCTGATAATCCCAGCCTGGGCACTCTGCGCGCAACGTTGCCATCGTCGCATCTGTGATTTCGCCGGCGGTCGCGCGTGTCGCCAGACTGGTGCGCGACCGTCGCAGCAACGCTGTCACGTCAATCGTTTCAGTCGCATCGTCAGCCGTGGCAGCGGGATTGGTTGACGCTGGCCTTGGTGCAGGTTTAGCGCCGTGCACCTTGTGCGCCGCCACGGTTTTCACCGGGCGCTCGGCATCACTGCGACGTTGCATCCGCAGCGATGGTTCGCGCCTGCCAGCCGGCGTCTCCAAGGCGAGCGCATAGCCAGGAAGCTCGTCGCGCTCCACGATCTTGGCGATCTCAAATTTGAAACGACGATACTGCCCTTCTGCGCCCGATTTCTCGAACAGTGTTGGCATGGCGATCGCGAAGCCGACCTCCCCTGCCCCGCCAGCGTGCTTACGCGCTACGCGGTACAGCCAGCGCTCGCGCCCGCCGGTCAGGTCGAAATAGGCGCGGTCGATCGACAGCACCCCGCCCTGCATCATCACGCCTTCCCAGAACCAGTTCGATAACTCGATCGTCATGCCGCGCGATCGCTCGGTCCTTTCGTCGACCAGCTGGGTCCAGCCGTCGAGCCAGCTGAAGGTCGCCTCGCGGCGGTTCTCGGCGCGAATGTTCGTCTTGATCGTGGTCGACACCAACCGGTCGAGTGCCTGCCCAAGTAGCTCATAGGCGCGCCCCGTCGTCGGTCGCCCGATCGCGCGGAGCAGGTCGTAGGGCATCAGATGGAGCTTGCGCGGCACGTCGTTGACGCCGCGTCGGGCCATGTCGGCGAGCACGCTCGCGCAATAGATCAGGATATCGGCATCCCAGATTGTCGCCATGCCGTAATCGGGATTGCCCGAGACATGCACCCACAGCTTGCCGTCGGGGCTCTTGTAATCGATCGGCTTGACGCGCTTCGACTTGGCGAGGCTGAAGAACGGGCGTTCCATCATCTCGCGCTGGTCGCGCAGCGGCATGTCGGCGAGATAGGGGAGGAACAGGTCGAACTGCTCGGACACGTTCTGGCGATCGGCACGGGTCATGCGGTCAGACTCCGGGTGTTTCCCCGGGGAAACACCGTCGGGCCGGTGCGGGCAACCGTCGGCACCGGGGTGCAGCGCGGCCTGTTTCCCCGGGGAAACATGTTCACCGTTTCAGCCCGCGGCCTTCGGCCTCCAGATGCGCGAGCGCTTGGCGCAGCGCGTCGACCAGCTCGTCGGTCTCCGCACCCGACCCGGCGTGGAGCCGGATCGTGACGCCTTGGCGGTTGCTCGACTGGACGCTGAGCCCGGGGCGGCCGTGCGGCGTGGTCCAAGTAAACGGGGGAGCGCTGTCGACGGGATCGTTCGGCGCGTCGAGCAACCGCCGAAATACGTCCGCGGCAGGGTAGGGGGCCGCACCCCGATCGCGCCGCGCGGCCTGTTCGCGCGCGAGCTCGCGCGCCGCGCCCTGGATCGCCTTGGTTGCAGCCTTGTCGTCGAGCGCCTGCGCCAGTGCATAAGCGGGCTTGAGCTGGACATCGGCCGGGGAAGCGAAGGCTGCGATCACCGCATCGGGGATCTGTGCAACCTTGACCATCTTCGACAGCCAGCCCTTCGACACCTTGAGCCGGTCCGCCATCCGCGTCAGATGGTTGCCGTAATGCGTCTTGAGCGCGTCGGCATAATTGCGCGCGCGTTCGAGATCGGACACGTCCTTGCGTGCCCGGTTCTCGAGGTCCGCGAGCCGGAACGCTGCTTCGTCGTCGAGGCTGGCAACTTGCGCCACAAACTGCATTTCGGGATAGGAATGCGCACGCAGCCAGCTGATCGACCAGTGGCGTCGCGTGCCCGCGATCACTTCGAAGTCATGAGCCGGATCGCCGTCAACACGGCGTACCACCGCTGGGACTTTCTGTCCGCCTTCGGCGATGATGGAATCGATCAGCTCGCGGCAGCCATCTTCAGTCAAATGCTTGTAGCTGCGTGCATTGCCGGGCCAGATCCGCACGCGCGTGGGATCCAGCAGCAGCTGCGTCACTTGCCGCACTTCGCCGCTCGTCACGCGCGCGAGCGCGGTCTCTCGGTTGAGCAGCGTGGTGCCGCGCGACCGTTCGGGTATGGGCGGGGCAGGGGGGGCGCCCGCGTCGGTTTCGGCTGGCTCATCCGCTAGCAAGGCCGCGAGATAATCGGATTGCTTACGCGCCATGCGGCACCTCCCGCATTAGACATATTTGGAACGCTGATGTGTCGGACAGCGACAATTCTGGTTCACGCGACATGGAGTAGATCTTCCTCACGTGCGGGCTCCACTCGGCCCCAGCCTTGGCGGACGAGCTGCTCAATCTGTCCCATCGCCTCATCGAGGTTGGCGCGGCAACGCTTGTGCGTCTTGGGCGTGCCGATCGGGCGTTCGAGTTCATAGATCGTCATCATACGCATCGCGGCGTGGCTGATCTCGGCGGATTCTAGGATGGGTACCGGAAGCAGGGCAGGGCCGAAGCTCTGTTCCATGATCGTGCGGACCATTGCGTGGCTCGGGTCGTTGGAGTCGAACTTTGAACATATCAACCGTAGGAAGCCGTATTCCACCTCGATACCGGCATGCGCGAGCTGCTGCAGCACCTGGTCCATCATCGACAGGAACTGCACTGTCGAACAGAAATCCGGCGTTGTTGCGGCCAGCGGGACGAGCAGCGCATTCGCCGCCTGCATCACGGCAAGGCTGATCGTCCCGAGCGCGGGGGGAGGATCCAGCAGTACCACATCATAATTGCGCGCGAGGTCGGCCAGCCCCTGCTTAAGTTTGCGGAAGCGTGCGGCGAGTACCGACTGCCCATCCGATCCCGCCGCGGCGAGCTCATACTCAACGTCGAATAACTCGAGGTTCGACGGGATCAGGTCAACGTTGGGCCACGGCGTTGATTTGACTGCATAAAGCAAATCGGCCTGGGTCGGATCGATCGACAGATACGGGTATAGCGTCTCTTCTCGTGTAATATTGAAATGGGGATTGAACCCGAACAGCGTCGTCGTTGTCGCTTGGCTGTCGCAATCGACTACCAGCACACGATAGCCCTGCACCGCAAAATAATGTGCGAGGTGGCAGGTTACGGTCGACTTGCCGACTCCGCCCTTAAAATTCTGCACCGCGATGATTGCGGGAATATCAAGCGGCGCGCGGGCAGGAGAGGCGCCAAGTACCTCGCGCATCTGCAGCAAGTTCTCCACCGAATAGCCGAGTCTGCGCCCGTTTTCACCCGCCGGGGCGGGGGGGAGGCGACCGTCGTCCTCGGCCATACGGATCCGGTTGGTCGAACAGTGGAGCAATTGCGCTGCCTCTGCGATTCCAAAGCGGACGTTAAGTCCCTTCCGGCTTTCGGGCAGGAACGCCTTACGCCGTAGGCGTTCGATCATTCGTTCGCCTGCGTCCGCAAGTTCGCCGATATGATTGACGAGGGCATTCATAAACCGGTCCAATCGCTAATTTGAATCTTTTGATAAGGTCTTTATAGGTAAAAAGCTTCAAATGAAAGAGCGCGTTCACTAAAAGACTTATTTCGAGTTTGCCCCCCGCAACCAGCGTGCGTTACCGAGCAGCATGTGTTGTGATCAGATTTCTTGGCATCACGTTCATCACAGAACGATTTCAAATGGCATCGTCAAAGAGGCAGAAGATGCCAGCTTAATAGGAGGCGGATTTCGGGGAGGCAGTTACTCGCCCCAACTGCAAGCGTTTCAGGGGAAGGCGCCTGCGCTTCCAGCCCTGGTCCGCGAACGCAAATCAGGCTTCGGCTGCTCGCCAAAAACGCAACAGATGATCAGCAGGCACATGGTCGTCGAGCCGAAACCCATAAACAACGCCCCCTGCACCGCCTGTCGACCCCTCATGCTCATGACTGCGTAAGCGTTCGAACCGTCGCGATCGGAAGGAAGAGTCGCAAGCCATTGGACGCCAGTGGCTCAAAACCATACCCGGTATAGAGCGCCACGCGCTTCGCCACCGTGTCGGGGTCGCCACAGTCCAGCACGTCGAGCATGACGACGGCGATACCCAGCACATCAGCCGCCACGACCAGTCGCTTGAGGCAATCGACCAACAGATCGCCGCCATAACCCTGTCCCTGGAACCGGCTGTCGACGCCGATCATCGAGATATAGGCTGCCGGAATGCTGCCATGGGCAGGGCGGGTGCGGGCGAACCGCTCGGGCAATTTGGTATAGTCGATGGCGTGGGCATTGGTGGCGTAGAAGCCAATCAGCTCGTTCTCGGGGCCCGTCATTACAAAGGTGCGGATGTTGCCCGCCTTGGTGAGTTTGTTGGCGGTACGACGGAAGAAGTTGTCGACCTGGTCGATACCACACGAGAAAGCCGCTCGATCATGCCTGGCAGGATCGAGCGGCTCGATAACAATGCGTTTTGCAGTCTCGGCTGCGGTCACCGACTGATGATCATCTCGCGATGGCGCGCAAAGGCGGTTAGCAGTCGCTCGGTGGGGGCCGGCGGTATGTCGAGCGCGGCGAAGAAGCCGGCATGGTCGATCGGCTGCAAGCTGGTGCGTTCATGCGCCGCGATCGTCTCCATTGCCGAACGATAGGCCGCGTTCATGGTGAAGACGGAGTCGTCCACGCCCGAGAGCGCGGCAGCCTGCTGAATGGCCTGCTTGATGCGCGGCTTGGTGCGGAAGTTCATCCGTTCGCTGCTGCGCTCGTCAACGGCGCCGACCTGATCCTGGAAGCCTAGCATGGCACACCTCCTCTAGCTCTTGGTCCTATGTACGCCTTAGTGGCGTACATTTCAATAATTCGCTGCTGCTTTGAGGTGGCCGTGTCCGGCAGTTGCGATCGCCGCTTTCTACCGCCACGACGTATGAGGAGGGGATTACCATCGAGCATGCTTATCGGCATGGGCGTGATCCAGTCAGCGCCTAAGGTCGGGTAACTCTCCGTGTAGCCACTACCCGCAATCCAGCTGTTCGTGAATGCGTCGACGCCGTTCGTGCCCCGTTGATAGGCTCAGGCAACCCCCGCAGCCTGACGATCGGGAATGGATCGGACCTAGAGACAGGTTGGAGTTGGCGAAGCAGGAATCGTCCGACCGTAGCGCGAAGCCCCACTGGTAGCTGATCAGACCCACCCGAGCCCCCTCAGGTGAGGGGATGGTCCGAAACTCACCCGTCAGCATCAGGATTTCAGGAACTGCCATTCTCACAGGTGATCGGCCGTGTTAATCGAGCTTTGCCGTCTGGTCAGTCCCGGGGGGTGAGGCGTAGGAACCTCAGGTCATTGCAGCCGGTCGACAACAGATGTCGGCCGGGTGGCCGTCACGCATGTCCAAGGCTCGCCTAAAGGTGGCGGCGCCTTGTGCAATGCAGGGTTCCTAACACCCGGCTCCACGGGCCGGGAACCGCCTCCAGACGACAGGAGGAGGTGGATATGATGTTAATTTCTGTAGCCACGGTCACTATGATCGTCACAGCTTTGCTGGTTGCGTCGCCTGGCGATGTGACGTCGGCGCCTGCAATCGCCAACTTCCTGACCAGCATAGGCGGGGACACCGCAATGAAGACCAGCGGGTCGATGTCATCCGATCCGCTCCCGCAGATCTATCCGTTGGTGCGCGATGAGAGCGAGATTATTGGCTATCGTTTCTTTGCCGAGAAGCTTACCGCCAACGGCTCCGCCACTGCAGAACGGGTCCGGGGAGTTTTCGCGCTAGAATGCGCCGCCAAGGGCGGCCGCATCGAGCCGGAAGACGGCGAGGTCGCCCGCAGCTTCCGTGACCGCGTGCTGGGCCGCAGACTGCCGCCACGGGGAAGTTTCAAGCATTTCTGGTCCGGAGTGTCGGCAGTGTGTGTCCGCAGCCCCTCCGAGGTCATGGGCGGCTTTGTTGCCATCACCTTCGACAATACCGAGCTGGCGACCAAGGGCGATATCGGTGCACGGTTGTTCAGCCGGATCTCGCTCATGCCCACCCGCACCGCCGTCTATGCCTATCGACCAGACCGCATTCGGTCGGCCGCGTCGTTCCAAGCGCAGCAGGCCGCCCGGCGTGCCGATAATGTTGCTGAGCAGCGGACCCAAGAAGCGTTCCGCCACGACCTTGTCGTCGGCACGGAAACCAACTGTGGCATCGTGATCCAGATCCGCGGACCGATGGTCGAGATCGCCGTGCCGCCGGTCCGGCTGCCACCCAATGGCCAGTCAACCTTCTGGTCAAAGCGCGATATTCTGGCGCTACCCGGGATAGCCCCCTGTACCTACGGTCTTTGATTTTATCTCCCGATATCGTGTCATCCCCGTCATCCAAAGGAGACGCTTGTGTCGTTGCCTCTAGACCCCAGTAAGCCGATTACAACTGCCCCGTCCGATCAGCCATCTTACCCATCAGCCGACCCCACGACTGATTATCGCCTATGGATGATCGGCAGCGAGTGGAATGGATCGAAGCCAGGTTATCCGACGCGCACGACCTCGGGAGAATGGATGATTCCGGTCATCGTCGATCTACCTTATGCGATGCTCGCCAGCCTTGAGGCGGAAGCGCAATCCCCGAAAATTGGCAACATCATCCGGGCGGCACTCGTGACGGCCGGACACGGTACAGCGGATGACATTATCGGCATCAAATCCGACCGATATACGACCGACGAGGAGCAAAGAGAGCTCATCGCAGCGGCGCGATCGCGTTAGCACAGCACCGGTGAGAGTAGCACCCGACGCTCTGAAAATGCATCCGCTTCGTCACCGGGCAAGCGGACCAAAGTTGAAAAGTCGCCGGGACAACTTGCGATGGATCTCTGGCCAACAGGGGTGATTAGGTTCAATCGCCCAAGGGCTCGGATGCCCCCCTGGACGTCCCGAAATGAACCGACGAATCTGGACAGGCCAGTGTAGCAAAACCTGGGATTTCAGGGGTTCAGGAGGCACACATCACGCTGTGTACAGCAGGTATAAAGCATTGATATTCATAGGATATGATAGCGTCATACGGCTGTAAGCTCTGTTTGCATGACGTCACACGAGATATGATGGCCGTGTGACGCAAAAACGACCTTGCACTCCGTGCCGCCTTGGGTCTTGTTGCAGCTCTGCATCGCGTCCGCGCAGTCCAATGGGGGACGGGCGTCGCCACCGGGAGCAGCCATATGAAAGCCAGGCGTCCAACAATTTCGGTATCGATGACCGAAGACGAGAATGACCTTTTTCGTGCGGAAGCCGCGCGTACCGACGAGCCTCTCAACGTAATGATGATCCGTCTGGCGAAGCTCGGCCTCGAACATCAGACGCAGGCCGAAGCTGCTGCCGAGAGCGGCAAGGTAACGCTTATCAAGGCGGTCTCACGTGATGAGCCCGTGGGGCTGCTGACGGCTGACCCCGCTGCAACTGCGACCGTGCCCACCTCCACGGGCATCGTGCCCGTTCAAGCTGCGGCCACGAGCGTCATCGCGTCTGCTCCTGCGCCGGTCCCCGCGCCACGGACCGTGATCAAGCCTACTCCCACGGACGCTCCCATTTCCTTTTTTGAACGGCGGCAGAAGTCCCGGTGGACGCCGACACCTGTTGGTGAGGCACCTGTCGGATCAGACAAGGCCCGCTGGTCGGCGGTCGGCGTGCTATCAGCAGCGCTGGCGCTGATGGTCGTCCCCGGCAACGGCATGGTTGCCGCGGCGGTCAGCCAGACAGTACTCGGCGAGCCGGGCGATGGTATCGCCGCGTCCAACCGGCTGTTCGAACACTACAGCCACCGGGCAGGGCCGCTGCGCCACTGGGAGGCAACCACGCGGCTCGCCGATAACCAGGCGCGGGTGAAGGCGTGCGCGGACCGCGCCGACCGGTTCAGCGACTATCGCCGGCTTGCGCCATGCGAGATCCATGTCTCCAGCCGCAGGCGCGCGATCGAGGTCGGACAGGGCATCGTCGACTGATGCCAATGGCCCAAGTGCCATGCTGACTCCGGCGGTCGTGCGGTCTGCGTCCGGTGCCGCCAGCTACTATGCTGCTGACAACTACTACACCGATGGGCAGGCGACCGAGGCAAGCCTGTGGGTGGGGCAGGGGGCCAAGGCGCTTGGGCTTAACGGTCCGGTCAGCCACGACGCCTTCGAGGCGGTGCTGGCGGGCTCGCTGCCGAATGGCGACACCATCCCGACCGGTCCGGGTGGCAAGCACCGCGCCGGGCTCGACTTCACCTTCTCCGCGCCAAAGTCGCTGTCGCTGCTCGCCTATGTTGGCGGCGATGCTCGCCTGCTGACGGCGCACATGGCGGCGGTCAAAACGACGATTGGGTGGATCGAGGCCAACCTCGCTGAGGCGCGGGTCACTCGTCACGGCAGGCAGGAGCCGGTGAAGAGTGGCAACCTCGTCGTCGCCCTGTTCCAGCACGACACCAGCCGCGCGCTCGACCCGCAGGCGCATATTCACGCGATCATCGCCAATGCAACCAAGGCGCCTGACGGCAGTTGGCGTGCGCTCCACAACGACAAGCTATGGGAGGGCTACACCGCGGCTGCCTCCGTATACAACGCGACGCTTAGGGCTGCGGTTGAGCAGCTCGGTTACACGACCGAGCGTGTTGCCAAGCACGGCCAGTTCGAGATCGCCGGCGTGCCCCGTGACGTGATTGAATTGTTCTCGACGCGCTCGGCCGAGATCGATGCCGGCATGGCGGCGATGAAGCATCGTACCCCCGAAGCGCGCTCGGCGGTAACGCTGAGCACGCGCGCCGCCAAGCCGGCCGAGATCGACCGCGACGTGCTGCGCGCGGAATGGGGTGAGAAGGCGCGAGGGGCGGGGGTCGATCTACCCGCGATGGTGGCAATCGCGCAGGAGAAAGCGGTCAGTCAGCCAACGGCATGGCGGCGGCTGGTGAAGGGGATCAGCGGCATCGCCGCGCAAGGCGCGGCGCTCGCGGATAAGCTCGGGCTCCAAATCGGTCCCAGGCCGGATCCGCTGGTGCCGGAACGCACTGGGCGGCTGCGTCCCGACGCCTTCGTCGCCGCGCACGCAGTTGCTTCCGCCGTCCGCCACCTCGCCGAACGCGAAGCAGCGTTTCCGGCGCGCGACGTGCTCAAGACCGCGCTCGACATGGGCGCTCCCGTGAATGTGGCGGCGGTCGAGCAGCGCATCGCCATGCTCGCCGAGCGCGGACTGCTGATTGCCGGCGCCGATGGCGTGATGATGACCACCACCCAGGCGCTCGAGATCGAGCAGCGCATCGTCGCGAGCGTTTTAGCTGGTCGCGACGCCGTGCCCGCCATCGTCGCCCCCGGTGATGCCGAGACGCGTGTCCAGCAGATGGCGGTGGAGGCGATGGGCCGCAAACTTAACAAGGGCCAGCTGGCAGCCGCCACCACGATCCTCACCACGCGCGACCGCGTCGTTGTCGTCCAGGGCGTGGCGGGTGCCGGCAAGTCGTCGATGCTCAAGCCCGTTGTTCGCATCGCGCAAGGCGAAGGGCGGCAGGTCATCGGCCTCGCTATCCAGAACAGCGTTGTACGCCGGCTCGGTGCCGACACCGGCGTCGAGGCGCGCACGATCGCGTCTTTCCTTAACGAGCATGAGTACCGCCCGGGCACGTCGCTACGCGGTGCGATGCTCGTCGTTGACGAGGCTTCGATGATCGACAACCGCACGATGGAGCGGCTGGTCGATGTCGCCAGCGCGCACGGCGTCGACCGGCTGGTGCTGGTCGGCGATCGCCGTCAGCTGGGCGCGGTCGAGGCGGGCAAGCCGTTCGACGTCATCCTGCGCGCCGGTAGCCGCACCGCGGTCATGGACGAGAATGTTCGCGCGACCACGCCGCAAATGCGCGACGTCCATGCTGCGGCGCAGAAGGGCGATGTGCCCGAGCTGATGCGGCTGCTCAAGGCCGACACCATCGAAGCCCCCGGTACTGCCGCAGCAGTGGTAGCCGATCGCTGGATGGCGCTTTCGTCGCAGGACCGTTCCCGCACCGGCATCTACGCGTCGGGCCGCCAGCTGCGCGGCGAAATCAACGAGGCGGTGCAGCAGCGGCGCATGGCGGCGGGTGAACTTGGCCGAGCGCCGGCGAACATGACCGTACTGTCGCCGGTCCACCTGACCCGCGAGGAGCAACGTCTCCCTGAGCATTACACCCGCAACCGCATCGTCGAGTTCAGCCGCGGTGTGCCGACGCAAGGGGTCCGTTCGGGCTTCGCGGAAGTGGTGGGCGTGCAGGACGGCGTTGTTACCTTACGCCGGCAGGGCGGCGTGCAGGAGCGGTTCCGCCCGGCCAGGCTAGCCGCCAACCGCGTCGACGATTTTGTGCGCGTTTACGAACGGCAGAACCTGACGCTCCATGTCGGCGACGCTCTGCGCTGGACCGGCACCGACCATGAGCGCGGTCTGATCAACGCCGACCGCGCGCAGCTCACGCACATCGCCGCCGATGCGCTTACCGTTACCACCGCCGATGGTCGCGCGCTGCGGCTCGAGCGCGGCGACCCGATGCTCAAGCGGCTCGATCTCGCCTACGCGACCAGCACGCATGCGGCGCAAGGTGCGACCAGCGATCACGGCATCGTCGCGGCCGACAGCCGCGAGGGCAAGCTCATCACCACCAGCCTGCTGCGGGTGCTGGCGACACGCGTGCGTGAAGGCGTCACGCTCGTCGTCGATGATGGTAGGCGGCTGGAGAAGGTGGCGGAACGGCAAAGCGGTGAGAAGACAGCGGCGAACGAGGTCGCAGGGCAGGGGGCTCTACCACCCCGGAGCCCGGATACCCCTCAGATCCGCTTGCCTGGTTCGCCGCCAGTCGAGGCTGATGCGATCGGTCGCTACGCTCGGGCATTCGCGGCGGTGGAGGATGCGAGCCGGCAGCGCGAGTGGCCGGAGCGCGACGATGTTCGCGCCATGCATGCCGGCGCCGACAGGCTCGACCAGCTACAGCCAAGCGGGGCCGAGGATCTCAGGACCGTGCTAGACCGCACGCCCGAGCTGGCGCGCGAGATCGCGGCCGGCAGGGTGGATCAGGCATGGCGGGCCTGGGCCGACGAGGGCCGTGCGCGCGCCAGCAGCGGACCTGACTATGCCGACCGGTTCGTCGCCGACTGGCGTGCTGCGTCGGGAGAGCGCGCCGCGGCGACCGGCGAGGACGCGACCTGGCGGGCCGAACGCAAGCTGGAGCGGCTGATCGAGCGCATGGACGAGCAGCCAGCACTCGAACGCGCACTGGACAGGCAGATTCCTGAGCGCCAGCTCGAGATCGATCTCTCAGGCATAACGCGGGCACGCGACATGGACATGGGCATATGATCGATCGCGGCGATCGAGGCGCTATGGGGGGCAGACGAAGGTACGGATGCCGGCGATCGGCTCGACGTGCTCGCCACGTTGGTCGAAACGTATGAAAGCCGTCGCTGGCCTATCGCGCCGCTAGATCCGGTGCGCGCAATCGAGGCAGCAATGGAGATGAACGGTTACACGCGCGCGGAACTGGCGGCGCTGATTGGCCAGTCACGGGCAACCGAAATACTGGCGCGTCACCGTGCCCTCACCCTTCCCATGATCCGCAAGATCCCCGGGGCCTGGCGCGTGCCGGAGAAGGTGTTGGTTCAGGAGTGTGCGCTGGCCAAGGCGTAATCCGGGTACGGGGGTAAGATCTGGCTCTATCGAATCTGAGCGTACAACGAACGGCTGTCGTCGAGCATGCTGATCGGGGTGGGCGTGATCCAGTCGGCACCATGCATTGGGTATGGTCCGTGGAACAAGTCACCGAGCGCGCGCCGGTAATGCGCGTTCATCCAGCGCCGACGACGATGTTCGGGGCCGTCGTAAATCATGTGGCAGCGCTGGCAGAGTGCGGCCAGCTGGTGAAGCGCGCTATCGCTAGGATCATGGTTGAGGTGAGCGCAGGCCAGCACCACCGGTGTCCACCTGCCTTGGATCAGGATGTTCTCCATCGGTCGTCGCACGCGCCGTCCCCTGCCATCGCGCCAGCATCGACGATTCCTGTCCCACCACCGTCCATCCCCCAAGTGAAAAACCCTTTGCCCATGGGGACGCGCGCAATGCTCGCATCGTCCCTTCGCTCTGACAAAGCGCACGAGCTGCGACAGCTGCGGCCAATCGATCGGATATAGGAACACATGTTCGGGACGGATCGGCATCAGACGTCCATTCCCGACGTCGCGGCTGCCAGCGCACGGTAGAGCGTCGCATGATGGCATTTAAGCAGCTTGGCAGCTTCACGCACGGACGTACCCTCGCTTACCAGCCGCTCGCCTAGCGCGATTTGATCGGGGGTGAGCTTGGGCGGGCGCCCGAAGCGTACTCCCCTCGCTTTGGCCGCTACCCGCCCGGTGCTGGTGCGTTGGTGAATCAGCTCGCGCTCGAATTCGGCGATGCCGGCGAACACGGTCAGTACCATGCGCCCCGCTGGCGAGGTCGTATCCGCCCAAGGCTCAGCCAGTGAGCGCAGGCCGGCGCCGGCTTCTTTCAGCTTCTCGGCAATGTCGAGTAAATCGCGGGTGGAACGTGCCAGTCGGTCGAGCCTGGTCACCACCACCGTGTCATCATCACGCAGCTGCTCGATCATCTTGGTCAGCTGGGGCCGATCACGCTTTGCGCCCGAGATCTTTTCCTCAAACGTTCGCGTGCATCCGGCCTCCTTCAACGCGGCGCGTTGCAGCCGGAGATCTTGGTCATCGGTGGACACACGGGCATAGCCGATTAGCATGTCGCAAAATTGTATCAGAATAAAAGTATTTTGCAACAAACTTTTGCGATATTAGCACACAAGAGAACACGAGCGCTGAGGGCTCTGTTGCAAAACTTAGCACATCCGCGACACTTGGATGTCCGTCAACGCCCGCCTCTCAGTGATAGGGGGTGCGGACGAAGGGCAGATTTCCACCGGCGAAGCCGAAAAGCTGCCTTCTACCCAAGCAGCATGTTCACCAAACCTCGCTGACGTGACAATCAGATCGATAGCGGCTCGGTAAGATCTTTGAGCTAACACGCGAGGCATGCTTCTTCGCGCCGCCTCCCGCTGGTTTTTGGTTATGCTGCTGGTGGCAGTAACGGCGCTTGCTGTGATCCGCGTGGCGGCAGGGATGCGCGAACGTGATGGGCGAGTTCCTGCGCATCTCCATGCAGTAGTCACCCCGCTCGGCCAAGTGATGGTAGACGAACGCGGCCCGGCAACCGGCCGAACCGTTTTAATCGTACCAGGCACCGCAGGCTGGAGCGGATTTTGGCAGGAGGTATCAAACCACCTGGCAGTGCGCGGCTATCATGTAGTCGCGGTGGATCTGCCGCCGTTCGGGTATTCCGAGCGCGATGCCGCCGCGCGCTACGATCGACGTTCACAGGCGACCCGCCTGGCGGCGGTGGTGGCAGCAACGACACGCAACCCAGCAATGGTAGTCGCGCACAGCTTCGGTGGTGGGCCGGCCACCGAACTCGCCCTGACGCATTCGGATCAGGTCGCACGGCTGGTGCTAATCGACGGTGCGCTAGGCGAGCTTGATCCCAAGTCTGCTGGCGGCGTCCCTTTGCTCCGGTCATCGTTGCTTGCGCAGCCGCTGATCGCGGCGACGCTTACCAACCCGCATGGAATCGGCGCCATGTCGCGCTCCATGCTGGCCCGCAAGGAGGCCGCGGCGCGGTGGCAGGAGACACTGCGGGCGCCTATGCGCCGCCCCGGCACCACTGCCGCCTATGCAGCCTGGCTCCCCTCGCTGCTTGCGGCCGATGACGGCGCGTTGAGTCGCCGTGCAGATGAACTGCGCCGAATGCAACCGCCGGTGCGGCTGATCTGGGGTGAAGCCGATACCGTCACTCCGATCGCCCAGGGCCTTCGGCTTGCCAAGCTGTTCCGTGCGCCGATCACACGGCTGCCGGGTGTCGGTCACGTTCCTCATATTGAGGATCCCGTTCACTTCCTGTCGGCGCTCGACGCTGCCATCACGGAGCCAGTCCGATGAAACGTCAACGCCTGCTGCTTGGAGCATCCGTCCTGGCGCTCACCGCCGGTGGCGCAACCGCCTATGTCTTGCCCTTTGCCGCCGATCCGGTCGGGCCGAAGGATTGCGCCTCCGTCCTACCACCATTGGCCGAGGAGAAACCTCGCCCGGCCGCCGTGCGCGAGCCCAACTGGGCGCAGCGCGGCGGTCACATCAACGACGCGAGCTGCCTAAGCCGTACGCCAGTGGCCGGCGTGGTGCGCGTGCGCGGTGAAGCCGATGTCGCAACCGCGCTACGCTACGCGAGTGCACACAGCCTCACCGTGTCCGCGGCGGGCGTCAAGCACTCGATGGGTGGCCAGGCGTTCCGGGCCGGTGGCGTGGTGCTCGACATGCGCGGCATGGACGCGATCCGGCTCGATCCTGAAGCCCGCACCGTGACGGTTGGCAGCGGCGCGACCTGGCACGCAATCCAGCTCGCCGTGCATCCGCGCTTCGCGGTCAAGGCGATGCAGTCCACCGACATCTTCTCCGTTGGTGGATCGATCAGCGTTAACGCCCATGGCATGGATCATCAGGCGGGCGCGGTGATGAATTCGTTGCAAAGCGTCCGGATGATGCTCGCCGACGGGCAGGTGGTCACCGCGTCGCGAACCGAAAACCCGGAGCTGTTCCGCCATGTGGTCGGCGGTTACGGGCTGTTTGGCACGATCCTCTCGGCGACACTGGATGTGGTCCCTAACGACGTCTACCGATCGGGTCGCGAGATCATCGATTATCGCGACTTCCCGGCGACCTTCGAGCGGATCGCGGCGGACCCGACGGTCGGGCTCAGCTATGTCCACCTCTCGACCTCACCTGACAGCCTGCTCCGGGAGGCATTGGTCTACACATACACCAAGCATTCTGAAGATCAGGTGCTGAACCGCGCCGCACTGTCGGAGGTCACGTCCACCAAGATCCGCCGCCTGACGGTAAACCTCGCCAAGCGCAACGACACGTTCAAGCGGATCAAGTGGTGGAGCGAGAAGAACCTCGAGCACCGCTTCGAGACGTGCACGATCACCCGCGCACAGGCCCAAGGCTCGGGCGAGGCGTGCCTGGTCGCGCGCAACGACCCCATGCACGACTCGGTCGCCTACCTGTTCAACAACTTGCCGGGCGAAACCGACATCCTCCACGAATATTTCATCCCGCGCGTCCAGATCGTGCCGTTCATCGACGGCATGCGCACGATCTTCGAGCGGGAGCGCACCAACCTCGTCAACGCGTCGATCCGCGCGGTGGGCACGGAGGACAACGCCCTGAGCTATGCGCCGGCGCCCGCCTTCTCAGTGGTGCTCTATATCAACCAGCCGACCACGCCTGAGGGAACGGCGGCAATGCGGCGACTGACCGGTGAGTTGATCGACCTCACCGCCAGCCATGGCGGCCGCTTCTTCCTCCCCTATCAGTTGCATTATACGCCGGCGCAACTCGAGCGCGCCTATCCCGAGATCGGCGCCTTCTTCGCCGCCAAGCGCGACTGGGATCCCCAGGGCCTGTTCAGCAACACCTGGTATGCCCGCTACGCGCCGTTCGTTGCGAAGCAGCCGGCGCCGATGCGACCCTCAACTACGGCGCGGGCGCCGTTGGCGTAGAGCCGCTGGACGAAACGAGGGTCGTCGCTTTGGGTGAGCGTGGCGCCGCGGCGCACTTCGATGATGCGACCGCCAGCCGCTGCGATAATGCGCACGGCGGCCGAGCCGTTACCGATGACCGCTACTTGCCGCCCCGCGGGGCCAACGAACGGCATGGCGAGCAGGATGGCGATCCATGCGCCAAGCACCATCAGCAGCTGAGCGGCGGTGCGGGTGATCCGCTTAATAGTCGTAGACATGCTCGACCACGCCGCCGATTGCCTGAACGCGGCGCATCGTTGCGAGCAGTTTGGCGACCGGTACGGCAATGCCGACGCGCCGCCACCCGGGCTGGTCGAGCGGCATCGCCAGCACCGCCTTTCCTGGCGCCGGTACCCTGTCTGGCAGGAGCAGGGTGGCAAAGATCGTCGTGTTGCCGGCGATCTCCACCAACCCGACCCGGGTTGCTGACAGCTTTGCGAGCAGATCGTTGAACTGCTGGTAACGCGGCGCCTCGACCAGCGTCAGCCCGCCCGGCAACGAGGCTAGCGCGTTTAGCCGCGGATCGACCGCGCGGAGAGTGGCAGGATCGCCGTACGCCACCAGCCGCAGCATCGGCTGGTCACGCCCGACGGTCGCCCCGGTCGCTGCATCGATCGCCTGGGCGTAGACGGCCTTGACGCCATATTCTGCAGCCAGTGCGAACCGGCGTTCCCAATGCCGGGCATTCAGCGCTGGCTCCCGCGTCCGCCACACGCCACTCAGGGCCTCGCCGAACGGGAAACGATACCAGGGTGTCTCGTGCAAAAAGGCGCCATAACGTTGCTGGACGTGCGCGGCATGGCGATCGTCGGCGCTCCTCCACCCGCTTGTCGCTTCGAACAGCCGCCCGACCGTGCGCTCATAGGCCGATTTGACTGCCAGCTCGACGGTGTAGCTGATGCCGATCGTGTAGATCGTCACCTTGGCCGCGCCCGCTTCCGGACTGGCCTGAGTGATGCGGTTGACGGTGCAGTAGCTGGTCCAGAACTGTCCGATCTGCTGGCCATAGGCAAAGCTGCTAGGCGGCTTACCGGAGGCCAGGTGGCGGGCAAAGGCTTCCGCTTCGTAGACGATGTGCCATTCGGGATAGGTTAGAAAGGTTTGCGCCTCCGGTCGCCGATCGGCTGCGGGAAGCAGGGGACGTCGGCCGCTCGCATCCGAAAGGCCGGGCAGCGGCGTGCGGCAGCTTGCCTCTATATACGCCATTGGCACGAGCACTATGGCGGCGATCAGCCCGCCGGCAACGGCCGCCAGACGCCAACGGCGCTTCACGCCACAGCGCGCTGCGCTGCCCCCGTCGGAGCTTGCGCCAAACGATAACCCACCCAGATCGCGACGCCGCCAATCAACAGGTGCGGCAAGTTGGCGAAGACATGCGCATAAAGCGACTGTTGGATCGGTCCGTACAGAAAGATGCCGCCATCCAGATAACCGCTGCCGAGGAACAGCCCCATCACTCCGTCGGCGAAGTAGAGCGGCCCGAATAGCCGAAAATAACGGCGGGCCGCGCCGTATGACCACCAAGCGGCGATCCCCGCCCAGAGGCCGGAGAAGAAGTGAAGGCTGTCGTCATAAAGATCGAGCTTGAACAGCCCGAACAGGTTGCCGTTGGCATCGTTAAACTGCGGCACATAGCCAACGGCTACCACCAGCATGAAACCGATGCAGTAAGCTGCCCCGAACAACCGGACCCGGTTCATCATCACCCCCCAAATGGCCGTTCCCAGCTTGTCACGAAGGCAGTTGGCAAACAATGAGCAGACGGCCGAAGAGCAGCTAAATGCGATATGGCCTGGAAGCGGCCGCGCTGCTGACCAAGAAAGCCGGCCCTACCAAAACACGTTTCTCTCCGGGCAAGCTGGGGACGCTAGGTAACGGCACGTCGGCCCTCTCTGTCGTAAAAGCAGCGACATACGCGACGTCCGAAAATCAGCACTTCCGCGACAAAGCGCTAACGACACGATTGGTTCGGTAGAGACGCGTGGCATTGCTTTCAGATTAGCAATTTCTTCCGAGTTCAGCCTAAGAATGTAGATAAAAAACCGAGCAGATCGCGCGCCATCGTTAGTATGGCGTATCAGGCAGGCGATTGCTCAAGCTTGATGTGCACCATGTTACTCGCACCAGTACCGCCAGCGTTGACGCCCCTTCAATAACGTTCGACTAAAGCTTCTCGCCCGCGCGCATCGCTATTGTGTAAGCGCGCCGAACAGAGCGTGGAAGTCGTGCGCTGGCGTGCCGATCGAACGCTTGACCGCCATGCCCTTGCGGTGCGGGGCGATGGTCTTGACCGCGGCCAACGGAACGCTGCCCATGTCGCAATCCGCTAAGTTTGACGCCGCGCACCCATAAATGAACACCGATCTGTGTGCCTCTTTAGGACTTTGCTCCCGAACTTGATCAAACGCTCCTATATTTCGATGATATGACAGAGAGATGGGAGGTTCGGTGATGCGGCGATTGATTTTGTGGCTATTTCCGGGTTTCAACCCATTGCGTCGGATGCGTGGACCGCGGCCAATGCAGCGGTATGATCCGATGCAGCGGTACGATCCGATGCAGCGGTACGATCCGATCCGATCACAGTTCGAAGCTGAGAGCGGGTAATCTAAGGCAACCATGCCTTGTGCCAAACGGCTCGTTCACGCATTCGACCTGTATGAACTTACCACAGCTATACCACTCGATGATCCTATGGATTGGAGACGGAACCGGGCTTCCGGATGCGATACTTCACATTCACGCTGGTCTGACGATCCTCATGGTCGTCAGGCTCATTAGCCGACGATCGCTGGGTACCTTCATTCCGTTCGCATTTGTCATCGTGGCCGAGTTGGCCAATGAGATGATGGATTACCTGAATTACGGTATGCGCTGGGCAGATACGGTTTCTGACTTGGGCAACACGTTCTTCTGGCCATTCGTCATCAGCCTTGCCGTTCGCCTGCGGCCAATGAGCCGCAGCGATTATCGGTAACCTCTCTGACGCGTCCTTTGCCGTGCAGCAGCTCGGCCGGTAGGTCTGAGGCTTGCTGACGTGCTCCCCATTTTCATGCTGCTAATAACTTTAGCTTCGATGTCCATATGCCCTTGGCGGAGGCGGTTAGTAAACTCAGCGGTTGCAAGCCCGCCGAGGCTGCTGTGCAGACGCACGGTGTTGTAGTCCGTCCGCCATGCCTGAGGCCCACTATAGAGTTGAGGCTGGATCCCGGCGGGCAGCGGCAGGCAAATGGCTACATGTCGACACATCGACATGTAGCTCATCCTCTGCTTCAGAACCGCAACCGCACGCCCGTTGCGATGCTCTCGCGGTGGTCGTCCTGGCCGGTCTGCGCTTCGACCGTCGAGAACAGCTCGATGCCGCTCGGCAGGCGGTATGCGACGCCGGCCGACGCCGTACCGGTCACCTTCGCGCGCGGGGCGCCCAGCGCGGTCAGCGTCAGCGGTGCACCGGCATAGCCTGCGACCGCATCGGCCCGCTTCCCTTCGATCCGGGTGCGGGCGCCGAACCCGACATAGGGACGGAATGCGGCGTCGGACGCCTCGCTGCGCGCGAACGTCACGCCGGCATCGGCAAAGCCCGTGACATGGCGGTCACGCGCCACGGTCAGGGCGAACGGCCCGCCGGCCTCGCCCACCCGGTCTCGGGTGGTGCGCAGATAGGTCACGCCGACCTTGGGGGTCAGCGTCCAGTCATTCGCCATGGTCAGCGCATAGCCGACCGACAGGTCGGTCGCCCAGCTGTGTAGACCATAGCGCCCGGTTACGCTGCTCGCCCCCGGCAGCGCGCGCGTGGTGCGGGCATCGCCGCCATCATACAGGATCGACGCGCCGATCCGGATATTGCCTGCCGCATAGCGGCCGTGGACGCCTGCGACGACACCATCGGTGCGGGTCGCAGCGCCAAGGGCAGTGATCCGCTGGCGGCTGTCGAGATAGCCCGCAAATGCGCCGACCGACCAGTCACGGTTGCCGATGCCGACCCCGCCGAGGAAGCCGTAACCGCTGCTGCGGGCCTTCGCGGTACCCGCGTCGCGATCGGCGCCGAGCGTGTGCCACTGCGCGATCCCTTGCGCGAAGGTGAAGAGGCCGACGTCCTCCCGGTCGGTGGTCGCAAAGCCCGCTCCGCGTGCGACGTCGGTCAGGCTCAGCGTCTGGTCGACGCCCATCTGCGTCGCCGATGCATAGGCTTCGGGCGTCAATTGCGCGAACGCCTGGCTGTTCGATGCGCCGCTCGCCGTCAGCAGTGCGGGCAGGGCGGCGAACAGCGTACTGGTCGCCGGCTGCACCTGGATTGCGGCATTGGCATAGTCGATGCTGCGCGCGACCTGCGGGTTGAACGCGGGATCGCCGAGGAACTGGCCGAGCAGCTGGATCCGGTCGGCACGCTGCACGACGAAGCCGAACAGCGACGCCGACTTGTCGATCGTCGTATAGCTACCGTTGATCCCGCCGCTTGCGACGATCAGGTCGTAGGACGTGCCCGGCCGGATCGCACCTTCCGCGACGATGCGGAGCGTCGACCCCGACGCGATCGAAAGCCCACCGTTGATCACGAGCTTGTCGGCCACGGTCGGCGTGATCTCGAACAGCGACACCGATCCGCTCGCAAGCGAGACGTTGCCCGTCACCGTCATCGTACCCGGCGAAGCCCCAGGGCTGAGCGTGCCCGCGACCGCGATATTGCCGATGACCGACCCGGCCGACCCGAAGGTCGCGCCCGAGCGTACCGCGATCTGCGCCGCGCGGATTGTCGATCCGGCCAGGCCGACAAGTCGACCACCCGACATGTCGACACTATTCAGCGAGGCATCGCCGGCGATCGTCGCATAGCCTGCGGTCATGCCGAACGCCTCGACATTCGCGATCGAGCCGAATGCAACCGGTGCCGCGGCGCTGCCGCCCGATACCAGGATCGTGTCCGTGCCAGCCCCGCCGTCGACCGCCCCTGCGAACCGACCTGCGATCGTGAAGCGGTTATCGGCTGCCCCGAACACGACCGGAGCCGTGAGCGACGCCCCCGAGCCGATCGTCAGGTTGGTCGCAGCATTGACGCGCTCATAGGTCTGAGCGCCCGTCAGCGTCAGCGTGCCACTGCCTTCGCCGTTCAGAATCTCGAAGTCGCGCAGCATGTCGGCGCCAAGCGTGCGGTCGCCCGCCAGTTCGAGCGTCGCCGTGTCGGTCCCGGCTCCACCCGAGGCGGTGCCGAGTAGCGTACCGCCTGCCGTCAGGCGGAAGCCGTCATTGCCTGCACCGAGATCGATCGTCCCGGCCAGCGTGCCGCCTGCCGCGACGACGACGCTCTGCGCATCGTCGCCGAAGGTCAGCGCGGTGCCGGCGGTCCCGAGCGTTCCCGTCACGGTCAGCGCGCCACCTGCAAGCGCGATGCGCTCGAAGCCCGTTGCCGTGCCCGCCAGCGTGACCGGTGCGTTTGCGGTGAAGCGCAACAGGTCGGAGCCTGCCCCGCCCATGTAGAGCCCGCCTGCACGCGTCGCGCCGAGCGCCAGTTCGTCGTTGCCGGCGCCAAGCGAGACCATGGCGACATCGCCATCGACCGCCAGCGTCTCGGCCGCGTCTGAGCCCGTCACGGTGCCGACGACGAAGCCACCCAGCGCGAGGTTGAGGCCGGTGCCGGCGAGTGCGATCGACTGGAAGCCCTGATCGAGTGTCAGCGCCAGCGTACCACTGCCCTCGACACTCAAGCGCTCGAAGTTGCTGCGTTGGCCGATGCCGCTGCGGTTGCCGGCGAGCGTGACACCATACAGGTCGTCGCCCGCGCCGCCATCAACGCCGCCCGCGACGCTGCTGCCGGTGCCTTCGACGAAGCGGTCATTGCCGGCGCCCAGCAAGACGGCGCCCTGGATCGTGCCGGTGTTGACGACGCGGTCGTCGCCCGCGCCCAGGTCGACGCTGCCGGCGATCGTGCCCGCATTGGTCACGCTTTCGGCCGCCTCTCCGCCGGTGATCGTCACTGTGCCTGCGCTGCTGAGGACCTGTCCGGCCGCGACCGTCACATCGCCGCCCGACACGCCGATCGTGTCGAAGCGGAAAGTCCCCGAATAGGCGACATTGCCGCTGCCGACCTGTGTGAAGCGCTCGAAATTGACGAACTGGTCGCCATTGACCGCGCCACCCACGGTCGCATCGACGATCAGGCCGTCATTGCCCTCGCCCGCATCGACGGTGCCGACCAGCACCGCATCCGCGCGCTGGAGGAAGCTGTCGTCGCCCGCGCCGAGCAGGACATTGCCCTCGATCCGGCCGCGGTTCTCGATGCTGTCGTTGCCGTCGCCGAGATCGACCGACCCGAAGATCGCACCGGTGTTGACGATCCGGTCGTCGCCGCCGGCCCAGCTCTGGATCGCACCCGCCAGGCTGGTGCCGTCATGCGGGTAGCCGTTCGCCAGCACGCTGCCGGTGCCGCCCCGGATCGTGCCGCTGTTGGTCAGGTCGAGCGCGGTGCCCGATACCAGCAGCGCAACTGCGGACGTGCCGGTCGCCTGGATCGTCCCGCTGTTGGTGATCGTCCCGGTCACATTGGTCCCGGTATCCAACAGCAGGCCGGCCGCCGGAATGGTATAGGTGTAGCGCGTGCCGTCCCAATCCTGATAGGTCTGGGTCAGGCCGTTGCCGGTCGCCTCGATCGTTCCGGTATTGGCGATCGCGTAGGTCGAGCCCACCGTCGAGCCGAACCTGCCCTGCATGTACAGCCGCGCGGCAACGCCGCCTTCTCCGCTGGCGGTGACGGTACAGTCATTGGTCAGCGTGACCGCGCTCGGGCCGCCGAAATAGTAATCGCTGCCGGTCGAGATCACTAGCGCGGTGCCAGCGGCGGACGTGATCGTGCCGCTATTGGCGACTGCGATTGTGACGGGGGCGGTCTGGTCGAGAACCGTGGTGGCCGATATCGCGAGTCCGCCCGTGATCGTGCCGCTGTTGGTTGCGGTGAGGCCGTCGAGGCCATAGCCTTCCAGGCTTGCGGTGTAATAGTCGCCCGACGAGGCGATCGCGCCGCTGTTGTCGAAGGACAATGTTCCCGACGAAACGCCCTGGTAGACTGCGTTCGACACAAGCGATTCTGCGCCGACCGTGCCGCTATTGGTGAAGGCGTAGACCGCGCCGCTCACGCCACCCGAGATCGTGCCCCGGTTGACGAACGCGGCCAGCCCGTTGGTCTGGGCCAGCCCGGCCGTGATGATCGGAAGATAGGTCCACGCGGCGCCATCGATGGTCGCCTCGTTGACGATCGTGCCGTCGCCCCGAAGGTACAGGTCATTTGTGACAGGGTTCGCCGCGGTCAACGTCACGCGGGTGTCGGTGCCGAGCGCCTCGACGTAATCGGCTTCGAAATTGATCCCCGTCCGCTGGTCGAGCGCGATGCTGTCGCTGGCGTTGCGCGACCAGCCGAAGATGTCGAAGCCGGCGCCGCCATCGATCGTCCCGCTCACCCCGGTCGCAGCGCCGGTCTGAAGAAACATGTCGGTACTCGACCCGAAGGTCACGTTGCCGGTGACCGTGCCGCCATCCGCGACGTAGACGGCGCTCGAATAGGCGTAGGGCGACGTCGCCGCGACATCGCCGATGATCGTGCCGCGGTTGATGATTGTCCCGCCGCTCGAGAGGTCGATCGCGGTCAGCCCGCTGATCGTCCCGGTCGTCTCGTTGGTCAGTACGCTGCCATAGCCCAGCGTGACGGCGGTCGCCTTGCGGCTCTCGATCGTGCCGCTGTTGGTGATCTGCACGGGGCTATAATAATAGCTGCCCTGCACGGCGGTACCGTCGACCCGGATCGTGCCGCTGTTGGCCAGTGTGGTGAAGGCCGTCACGCCGATTGCGCCCGCACCGGTGCCGGAAATATCCGTGCCGGAAATATCCGTGATCGTGCCCGAATTGACGATGTCGCGCGCACCGCTGATCGCCGTGCCGCCTCCGCTCAGGGTGATCGTGCCGCTGTTGGTAACACTGTTCCCGCCGCGGATCGCGACTGCCGGGTAATAGCGGCCGGCCGCATTGGCGACGGTGATCGTGCCGCTGTTGGTGACGTCGGCGGTGCCTGCGGCGATCGCCGCCAGCGTCGAATAGAAGTTGGTCTGCGTGGTCGTGGTCAGCGCCAGCGTGCCCGCGTTGGTGATCGTCAGCGCCTGTGCCGGTCCGGCGGTGCCCATGGTCAGCTGGTCGACCGTCAGGATCCCGGTATCGATCAGCGTGCGATCGGTCGCCGAGATCGTCCCGTTCAGCGTCACCGATCCGTTGCCGGTCAGCCCGATCGTGGTGGCAAACGGCGTCGCGGCGGTCAGCGTCAGCGCCGCGGCGTCGGTCAGTTCATAGGCGAGACCCTCGAACCCGCCGGTCAGTGCCAGCGCCGCGCTGGCATCGGCATTGACCCGGTAGCGCAGCGTATCATAGCCGGCGCCCGCATCGACCCCGCCGATCGCCCCCGCCAGCGGTCGCGTGCCTGCGCTCGCCAGGTCGACGACGAGCATATCGTCACCGCCACCCAGCCGGATCGCGCCGGTCACGGTGCCGCCCGCGTCGACGAACACATCGTTGCTCGAATCGAAGCTGTAGGGCGAAACGAGGTTCACCGTACCGGCGATCTGGCCGGCGTTGACGATTGCGACGGACGATCCGGTGCCGCTCACCGCCGCGGTCCCGCCCGTGATCGTGCCTGACGCGGCGTTGATCAGCGCGGTGCCGTATCCCAGCAAAACGCCCGTGGTGCCGCCTGTTATCGTACCCGTGTTGACCAGTCGCCCGCTCGACAGCGACACGCCGGTGGTCGCGCCGATGACTGTCCCGTCGTTGGTCGATCCGCTGAAACCCCCGCCGGAAATCGTCGCGCCGATGCCCGCGGTCGAACGAATCGTCCCGCTATTGGCCAGCGTGCCATAGACGACCGCAGCGCCGGTCCCCGTTGCCGTTATCACGCCACTGTTGGTCAGCGTCGTATAGGCCTGCACGCCCGAGCCGCCATTGGCGGTGATCGTGCCCGAATTGGTCACCGTCGCGGGCGTGCCCACGGCAAACAGGCCGGTGCCGCTGAGCGATGCGGTGATCGACCCCTGGTTGGTGAAGTCGAGACCATAGGACGAGAATGCCGCGATCACGGCCTGCCCGTTGGTCACCAGCGCGGCCTGGTTGACGAGCGCGCCCGTGCCGCTGACCGATATACCGGTGCCAGACGTAAAGCCCGCGGCCAGCGTCGCCACCGCATTGTTGCTCAGGTCGAAGCCGAACAGCTCGAAATTGGTCGGCAGCACTGCACGGGTGAACACCGCATCGGCATCGACGCCGAACGCCAGCGTATCGCTCCCCGCTCCGCCGTCGACCGTTCCGGTAATCGAGGCGATCCGGCCCGTCGCGGCGTCATAGCGCGCGCGCAGCGTGTCGTTGCCCGCGCCCAGCACCAGATCGCCATTGATCACGCCCTGGCGCGTATCGATCGTGCTGCTCGTTCCCGACCCGGCGGTCGAGACCACCGATCCGTTGATCGTGCTCGCATTGGTCAGCGACAGCGCACCGCTGGTCCGGATCGCGGTCGTGCTGCCTCCGATCACCGCGCCTGTCGCGTTGCTGACGTAGAGATAGCTGCCGGTATCGCTCAGCGTCGCGGCCGAGCCGCTCGACACGATCCGGCCGGTGTTGACGACGTTCATCCCGGACACCGTCGAGGCGAGCGCGGCATTGCCGCCTCCGTCGATCGTTCCGGCGTTCGTGACATAGGAGACCGTGCCGGCGATACCGCCGATCGTCCCGGTCGCGCGGTTGGTGATGGAGAGCGAGCCGAAGCCCGTCTGGTTCGCAACCACCGCGGGGCCTGCGGTGCCGCTGATCGTCCCGGCATTGTCGATCGAGGCCGAGATATAGCCATTGGTGTTGCTGGCATCGCGCTGGAACAGGATCCCTTGCGCGCCCGTCACCGTGCCGCCCGCCGCGACCGTCACCATCGCACTGGCCGACGGATAGTTGGTCAGGGTGGAGCCGATGACGCAGTAATTTACCGAAGCGCCCGCATAGGGATCCGTACATATCGTCGTGAACGGCGTGCCGGTGGTTACGAACAGCCCGGCCTTGCCCGCCCCGCCGTCGACCAGACCATTGACGTCGAAGGACGCATTACTGGCCCGACTGATGATCGCGGCAGCGCCACTGCCGGGGCGCACGGTCGCACCGCTTGCAATGACGATCCGACTATTGCCGGTTGCGACCGAGAGCCCATCGGCATCAGTGCCTGTGCAGGTCGTCGTACCATTGGTGACCGTGGGATCCGGCGCGCATTGTGCGAATGCTGGGCCTGCCACAAAAAACGTCGCCACGATTGCGCTTGTCTGTAACGCACACATGCGCACGCGCCGCTTCCGCGACGTGATTTCCCCGACCTTCATGCATTCCCCCGTCTTCTGTTGGCGAACGCTAGCTTCGTCCCCCACCTGTGTCCATGAAGTGATTTGTGCCGAAAATGCTCAAAACCTTCAAAGGCCTCGCAATCGCCAGTTCGGACCTTCGCGTTGCACGTGGAACGCAGTGTCAGCGTCACAGGCGACTACGATATCAAGGGAGAGTTAATAGTTGGCGCTTGCAATCGTAGCCGCCCTTGCTCGCAATTAGAGCCGAATTCGGCTCTAATTATCTGACAGTGAGACGGCGCTTCTGCTCACACTTTGTGACAATGGGGATCAGGGCGGTTGTGATCATATTTGAACGCCCGCGGCGCGAAGCTGCTCGGGCAGTTCGCGCGTATGCTCAGAATCGAGCGTGCCGGCGAGGAATGCCCGGACATCGGAGGGCGGGCACCAAGTTGTCTGGCGAGCGAACCGGCATCGTACCCGTTGCGCGTCAATGTAAGTGCCAGATCATCGATAGCCCGCGATAGCACCTGTTCGACAATCTCGACTGTAACGGGCTTGGTATCGAACCTGAACCCCTGCTCGAAGGCGAGCTTCAGATGCATCTCGATCTGGAGCGGTGTTCGCAGGCGGTTGGCGATAAGGTCGATCGCGTCCTCCTCCATCAGTTTGCCGAGCTTCACCCCCTCGGCCGCGTACGCACCAAGCAACCAGGCGACATAGTCGCGACGCTCGGCACCGATGCCCTCATAGTCGAAGGAGGTGGTGCGATAGCCGATCTCCTTGATTTGTGGGCGACAAAGGTCGTTACGCAACCGGGGGTGGCCAACAAGCAGCACGCCAGCATCGGCGACGACCTCCATCAGGCGCTTAAGACCGGTGAGCGTTTTGTGGTGCGGCAGATTGGCTCGACCCCATAGGCATCGCGGTGATCGTCAATGAACGCGATCATCGTCGGAACGGGCGGTCGAGCTCGGCCTGCGCAAAATATGCGGACGCCTTACACAGAATCTCATTAGCCTGCCGCAACTCACGGACCTCGCGCTCGAGCGCCTTCACCTTGTCGGCAACCTCGATCGGGACACCGGCACGTTTGCCGCTGTTGACCTCAGCCTTCTTCACCCAATCCATGCAGCGTCTGCGGAACGCACCCGACCTTCTCCGCGATCGACACCACGGCTGCCATGGCCAGTGCATAGCCGACCGACAGGCCGGTCGCTCAGCTATGCAGGCCGTAACGCCCGGTTGCGCTGCTCGCCCCGGCAGCGCGCGTGGTGCGGGCATCGCCGCCATCATAAAGGATCGACGCGCCGATCCGGACGTTGCCTGCCGCATAGCGACCGTGGACGCCTGCAACGACACCATCGGTGCTGGCCGCGGCGCCAAGGGCAGTGATCCGCTGGCGGCTGTCGAGATAGCCTGCAAATGCACCGACCGACCAGTCACGGTTGCCGATGCCGATCCCGCCGAAGTGGGGAAACTCAGCGTTGTTGTATGACGTAAGGCAAGTTAGTTCTCGCTATGGCTAATGCGTATTCTCCAGTCCGGTTAATTGTGCCCAAGCGCTTCAGTGACGATCGCGGGTGGTTCATGGAGGTCTATGCCAAGCCTACGTTCGCAAAGTTCGGCATTGATTGCAGCTTCGTTCAAGACAACCACTCACTGTCGGTACCAGCATTCACATTACGCGGCTTGCATTTCCAGACACCACCGCGCGGGCAGGACAAGTTGGTCCGATGCATTCGGGGGCGGATCTTTGATGTTGCGGTCGATATTCGTAAGGGATCGCCTACCTATGGCCAGTGGGTTGGCGCCGAGCTTTCTGCTGAGAACGGCTGGCACCTTTTTATTCCGATCGGTTTTGCGCACGGTTTTGTAACGCTCGAGGATAATTGCGAAGTCATCTACAAGTGCTCAGACACCTATTCACCCGAAAGCGATGGCGGCATTCGCTGGGATGACCCGCTAATCGGTATCAATTGGCCTATCTCGGCCAGTACAGTCCCCAGACTAAGCGCCAAGGACACGATCCAGCCCCTGCTCGCCGATTTCGACAGCCCCTTCCCCTATGACGGCCGCCCGCTCGCGCCGCTCGCCTGAAGGACACACCCATGCGCATTTTCGTCACCGGCGGGGCCGGTTTCATCGGGTCGGCGCTCGTCCGTCATCTGATCGAAAACACCGACCATGAAGTGCTCAACTTCGACAAGCTGACCTATGCGGGCACGCTGACGACGGTGGAGCGCGTCGCGAGTTCGAACCGCTACCGCTTCGTCCAGGGCGACATCTGCGATGCGGACGCAGTCCGCGCCGCGATCGCCGGGTTCAAGCCCGATGTGATCACGCATCTCGCCGCCGAAAGCCATGTCGACCGCTCGATCGACGGCCCCGGCGCGTTCGTCCAGACCAACGTCGTCGGCACCTTCACGATGCTCAGCGAGGCGCGCGCCTATTGGCTGTCGCTCGGCGACGCGGCAAAGGCGGCGTTCCGCTTCCACCACATCTCGACCGACGAGGTGTACGGCTCGCTCGGCGAGACCGGGCTGTTCACCGAAGAGACGCCCTATGATCCGCGTTCGCCCTATTCGGCGTCGAAGGCGGGGTCGGACCATCTCGTCAGCGCCTGGGGCCACACCTTTGGCCTGCCCGTGCTGATCACCAACTGCTCGAACAATTACGGGCCGTATCACTTCCCCGAAAAGCTGATCCCGCTGATGATCGTCAAGGCGCTCGCGGGCGCCGACCTGCCCGTCTACGGCAAAGGCGATCAGGTCCGCGACTGGCTGTATGCCGAGGATCATGTCCGCGCGCTCCACGCGGTGTTCGAAAAGGGCGAGCCCGGCCGGACCTACAATGTCGGCGGAAACAACGAGAAGCAGAATCTCGAGGTCGTGAAGACCGTCTGCACGATCCTCGATCGCCTCCGCCCGCGCGCCGATGGCCAGCCTTACGCGACGCAGATCACCTATGTCGCCGACCGCCCCGGCCACGACAAGCGCTATGCGATCGACGCGACCCGGATCAAGGACGAGCTCGGCTGGGAGCCCGCCGAGACGTTCGAGACGGGCATCGAGAAGACGGTCGCCTGGTATCTCGACAACCAGGACTGGTGGCAGGCGATCGTCGCCGAGCACAAGGCCGACCAGCGTCGCGGGCTTTCGGTATGAGCGATGCTTCCGCAGCTGGCGGTATGAAGCGGATCCTCGTCACCGGCGGCAACGGCCAGCTCGGCACCGAGCTGAAGCGTTATGCCTGGCCGGAAGGCTGGGCGGTCACCGCGATCGACATCGACGAACTCGACCTGCGCGATACCGCGGCGATCGCCGCGATGGTCGCGGGCGGCCATGACGGCGAGCCCTGGGCCGCGGTGATCTCTGCCGGCGCCTATACTGCGGTCGACAAGGCGGAGAGCGACATCGTCACCGCCTGGGCGGTCAACGCGATGGCCCCCGCGGCGTTCGCAGAGGCCTGCGCCAAGGCCAGCATCCCGATCGTCCAGGTCTCGACCGATTACGTCTTCGACGGCGCGCGCGAGGGCGCGTGGGAGGTCACCGATCCGGTCGCGCCGCTCGGCGTCTATGGCGCATCAAAGCTTGGCGGCGAACTCGCGGTACGCACCTCGGGCGCCCGTCACGCGATCGTCCGGACCGCCTGGGTGGTCAGCGCGCACGGCAACAACTTCGTCAAGACGATGCTGCGCGTCGGCGCGACCAACCCGCGCCTGCGCGTGGTCGACGACCAGCATGGCAGCCCGACGTCCGCGGCCGATCTCGCCGCGGCGCTCGCGACGATCGCGATGCGCCTCGTCGAAGATCCCGCTGCCCCCACCGGCGTCTATCATTTCAGCAACGTCGGCGCGGTCACCTGGGCCGGCTTCGCACGCGAGATCTTCGCGCAGAGCGCGGCGCGGGGCGGGGCCAGCGCCGAGGTCGAAGGCATCCCGACCAGCGACTATCCGACACCTGCGACGCGCCCGGCCAACTCGCTGCTCAGCCATGACGCGATCGCGCGCGACTATGGCATCCATCCGCCCGCGTGGCAGACCGCGCTCGGCAACATCCTCGACGAACTGCTCGGGGCCCCCAAGAAGGACATCTCCCAATGAAGGGCATCATTCTCGCCGGCGGTTCGGGCACGCGGCTCCATCCGGCAACGCTCGCCGTGAACAAGCAGCTGCTGCCGGTCTACGACAAGCCGATGATCTACTATCCGCTGTCGGTGCTGATGCTCGCGGGCATCCGCGACATCCTGATCATCTCGAGCCCCGAATATATCGACAATTACCGTCGCCTGTTCGAGGACGGCTCGGCGTTTGGCCTGGCCATATCCTATGCCGAACAGCCCCGCCCCGAGGGCCTCGCCCAGGCCTTCACGATCGGCGCGGACTTCATCGGCGACGACGATGTCGCGCTCGTGCTCGGCGACAACATCTTCTTCGGCGCGCATCTGACCGATCTGCTGGCGAGCGCGGTCGCGCGCAAGGGCGGCGCGACGGTGTTCTCCTACCGCGTCGACGATCCCGAGCGCTACGGCGTCATCGAGTTCGGCGAGGGCGGCAAGGCGGTCAGCCTCGAGGAAAAGCCCGCAAAGCCCAAGTCGCACCATGCGGTTACCGGCCTGTATTTCTACGACAACCGCGTCGTCCAGTTCGCGCGCGACCTGAAGCCCTCCGCGCGTGGCGAGTTCGAGATCACCGATCTTAACCGCCTGTATCTGAACGCTGGCGACCTATTCGTTCAACAAATGGGCCGTGGCTATGCTTGGCTTGATACTGGCACTCACGAAAGCTTACTAGAGGCGTCGGAATTTGTTCGTACAATACAGCACCGTCAAGGTATTCAAATAGCTTGCATAGAAGAAATAGCACTTCATCAGAAGTTTATTAGTGTTGAAAAGGCTAGAGAAGCGGGAGAAAGATTTAAAGAAACAAGCTACGGAAAAACGATTCTAAATGCCATAGACAAATACAATAATTAGCAAATAATGTATTAACAAACCAAATAAACCTTGTAAAACAGTTGCAACTAATAGTAATATCAAAAATATGATTGTTTACTTACAAGTCGATAATGCATAATACAGGATACTGATATCAAGGTTGAAAGTGAATATTGTATAGGAAGTATGGTTGAGATGTGCTTAGATACTATAGGCTATAAAAATTTTCTCGCACATCATCTGCTATACCTGTGATCAAGCCGTGCAGGACATTGTCAGCTGCATTCACGGTTTCTAAAACTATGCGCGAACTACATCGGTCTCGCTCAGCTCGAGCGACGCGTGTCACGCTAAAGGGCTCTCATCTAACCTGGGCAAGCGCGCCCGCTTGGTTGCCCGATTTGACGGATCAGAGTAGCGGCTCATCCATCAAACCCATGTCGGGCATATTATTCAGTTTGAGACGCTATAATGCAACGGATACTGACAAACGCAGGTGTGATCGTGCGAGAAGGCGTCACGCCGTCGCTGATTGGTGCGCCGCGCGGAATGAAGCGTGCCCTTGTTATCGGCAGTGACGCCCTCGCGTGCGTGATCGCTTCGATTATCGCGATCTATCTACGTTTGGGATATCTGCCATCACCCACGCGGCCGTTGGTATTCTCGATTACAATGTCGGTCGTGTTGTGCATTGCGGTCTTTTCGCTCGGCCACGCTTATCGAACGTTATTCCGCTATGTTAGCGCATCAACGGTTCGGATGTTGGCGCGGAACATCCTGATTTATGTAGTGCCGTATGCCGGTATATTTACATATTACGGTATCATCGGCGTACCCAGAACTCTAGGGCTGCTACAGCCGGCAATATTACTATTAGTTATCCTCACTGAACGAGTTTTGCTGGCGCAACTGCTGCAAATGATGGGGTCAGAGCGGGTCAGCAGTGATCGACCTCGCGTACTGATCTATGGCTCTGGGTCAGCCGGGCGGCAATTGCTTATAACTCTCAGGCAAAGTCAGGAAATGAAGGTCATCGGTTTCGTAGATGATGATATCACATTGTCGGGGCAAGCGCTCGACGGGCTGCGTGTATATCGCCCAACACAATTAAGCCAGGTGATCGTACAGAAGCAGATTTCCGACGTGCTACTCGCTATTCCTTCAGCTACCCGTAAGCGTCGTGACGAGATCATTGCCCATTTGCGCCGTTTTGCGGTCAATGTTCGTACATTGCCGGGTATGCTCGACTTGGTACATGGCCGAGTAAAGGTGTCTGACCTGCACGAGGTAGCCATAGACGATTTGCTTGGCCGAGACCGGGTGGCGCCCGACGTTACGTTGCTCCGACGAAACGTGACAGGTAAGATGGTGCTCGTGACAGGTGCGGGCGGTTCGATTGGCAGCGAATTGTGCCGGCAGATCATTGACAATGCGCCCAGAACCGTCCTGCTGCTCGATCACAGTGAATTCGCCCTCTATGCCATCCATCGTGAGCTGTCGGAGCTGGTAGCGCAGGACGGATTGAACATTGACATCGTTCCCCTGCTCGGGTCAGTCGCTGACGTGCGGGTGATGGACCATGTATTCAGCACGTGGAAACCGCAACTCGTGTTCCATGCTGCTGCCTACAAACATGTGCCGCTAGTCGAGCAAAATGTAGTAGAGGCAGTTCGTAACAATGTAATCGGCACGTTGCGCTTGACCCAAGCGGCGCTGCGCCATGGGACGTCGCATGTCGTGTTGATCTCAACCGATAAGGCCGTTCGTCCAACTAGCGTTATGGGGACGACCAAACGCCTCGCCGAGCAGGTGCTGCAGGCGCTAGCCGTGCATCAGACGCATACATGTTTAAGCATGGTGCGTTTTGGCAACGTCTTGGGCTCGAGCGGATCAGTAGTTCCCTTGTTTCGGGCTCAAGCGCATACCGGCGGGCCTGTGACCATTACCCACCGCGAGATGACCCGCTATTTCATGCTAATCCCTGAAGCTGCACAGTTGGTTATTCAGGCTGGCGCCATGGCGAGCGGTGGTGAGGTGTTTCTGCTTGATATGGGCGAACCGGTGAAGATCATTGACTTGGCGTATAGCGTCATTGCGCTCTCAGGCCTAACCGTCCGCGACGAGGCCAATCCCGATGGCGACATCGAAATTCGCGAAGTTGGGCTGCGTCCGGGTGAAAAACTGTATGAAGAACTACTGATCGAGAATGCGTCTAAGGCGTCGGATCACCCGCTTATTATGAAGGCAAGCGAAGCATTCCTTCCGTGGGAGCAATTAGAACCTGCCCTGATGCGGTTGCAGGAGATGATCGATCAAAACGACGAAGCTGGGCTAATTGCTGAGCTACAAGCTCTGGTGCCTGAATTCGTTGGGCGGCGGCCCAATAACGACGTGCCGCACGCTGCCTAATACGGAACCAAGGAATAAAAGGAGCAAAAGCCGGGTGTTCAGGCGAATCTATCTTTCTCCACTAGGGCGATTGATATCGCTTGTCATGAATCTACTGGCCGGGCTGCAGCGACCATTTGTCGTTTATGGTTATCGCGACCGGGTTAGCGGTCGGTTTCGTCAGCGAACTCGGATTAGCTCATCGGCGACGTTCATCGACCGCGGATCAATCGAGATTGCTGATAATGTGTGGATAGGTCATTATTGCCATATCGATGGCAGTGCCGGCGTGACGATCGGCGAAGGGGTGCAGATGGCCACTTGGTCGGGAGTCTTCTCGCACGGTAGCCAGGATGCAATCCGCCTGTGCGGCCGCAGGTACATTGAAATCGAAGCGGCCAAACGGCCTGGCTATACGCTCGGCCGAGTAGAAATAGGTGCATTCGCCTTCATTGGCGCAGGGGCGATCGTGCTGCCCGGTGTGAAAATAGGCTGCGGTAGCCGAATCGATGCCGGTGCGATCGTAACCCGCGATATTCCCGATTTTGCAATCGCCCGCGGTGTCCCTGCACGGATAGTCGGCGATGTCCGCGATAGCGATGCGGCACACTTTAATAATCCCTACGTACGCGAGAGCTATTTCGACCCACAGATTGTTGAGAACTGGTCTATTCGGCGTCGCGACTGATAGATTGCGGCTTAACCAACTTTTCGATGAAAGCTGTAAACGCGGCATGCTGGTAATGCTGATCGAAGCGCTTCCCATGATCCGTCGCAACCACTTGCATTTCAGCGACGCGCTGCGGCACGTCGGCAAGGCCGCTCAATATTTCAACCAACGCCGCGGGATCCCCCGGGCGGCAATATAGGCCCGCGCCCGCATCAATCAGGGTGTGGATCTCGCCGTTGAGCGAGGTAACGAAGCCCAGTCCTGCCGCTAGATAGTCAAACAGCTTAACAGGCATCTCGACCGCCGACCCTGGTGCATAGGAACACAAGCCGATTTGCGCCTGAGCATAAATTGCGCCGAGTTCTTGCGGTGAAATCTTTCCTAGAAAGATCAAGGTTTCGGGGTAGGTCTGTGATAATTGCTTAAGCCGGGGACTCTCGGGGCCATCACCTGCAACTACCAATCGCACTCGCCCCAGCGGCGCTAATGCTTCGACCGATGCGGCAAGGCAGGGAATGTCGTATGCTTCGCCAAGAGTGCCGGCATAGACGCAGGTCAACCCGCTATAAGGGGGCAGGCGCCAGGAATTTGGAATGTCCAGCATGCTGCGACGGACTTCAGTGACATCAACGCCGAGATAGAAGGTCTCGGTTGGGCGGTGGGTCACCGCCCGCGCGACATTGGTATAGCCCGCTGTACAGCCGACGACGCCGGCTGCCTCGCGTAGCAATTTGCGGCGACGAGCATATAGCGGCGCCAGCAGCAGGGTCGCAAGCGGGCGGACTGGCTTCGGCGCCGCTACGGCAAACATTTCTGGCCAGAGATCGAGGATGTCGACGATCAACGGAATGTTATTGTTTAGGGCGTAACGTCGCACCGGCCCGCCGAAAAATATTGATGGTTCGGCAAGTATGATCGCATCCGGCTTAGGCAAAACTTGGCTCGCCGCGCCGAACGCTTGACCAAAAGATCGCTCGTATCGAACGCGTCCAATAGAAATATTGCGGGCATAGGGGCGTGCAGGAAGGCAGTAGATCGTCACGCCTGGTAATGTCGGATCGGCCTGCACTTCCTTGCGAAATGATTTTGATCGATGTTCGAAGTTCGATAGGAACCACGTAGGATGATGGCCGCGCGCGGCCAAGGCCCGGGCCAGCATGCTGCTGCGATATTCCCGCCACCCTTCGCTGGGCAAGGTGCCGTAGGGATTGACGATCCAGATATCCATGTCGTGGCCGTTCAGTTTAAGGGTTGCGGCCAAAAAACCGCCTTTAGGGTATCGAATATGACCCGTATATCTTCGGGGATCGACACACGATCAGCATATTGTGCCGCAAGTCGCAGCTTATCCGGCATGATTACCGACCGATAATAGCCATCGGGATCAGATTGACGGGCCAGCAATTCAGCCTCATTACGATATTTGATCGAGGCTCGATCGGTAATGCCGGGTCGGACCGACAGGATTTTGTGACGCAGGTCATCTGGATAAAGTTCGACATAATGTGGCACCTCAGGGCGCGGACCTACGAGGCTCATGTCGCCGCGCAGCACATTAATTAATTGCGGAAGTTCGTCTATCTTGCTCTGACGCAGGAAATGGCCGATTTGAGTAATTCTCGGATCGCGCCCGATCGTAATCGCGTTGGTCGTGTCTTGAGCTACTCGCATTGTCCGAAACTTTAAAATATCAAATACATCACCATTGCGTCCAACTCGACGTTGCCGAAAAAGTACTGGGCCCGGCGAACTAAATCGAACTGCCAGTGCGGCCGCGGCCAAAAAGGGTAGGGCGATTAGCAGCACTATACCGCTGATTGTTAGATCAATTGCCCGCTTTAACATGATGATGTTTCTACTCCGCCCGCACTCTGTAACGCTCCGGCCCGTTGCCACAAGATCACCGACCCTACTACGGCCATCGTTATCCAAGCGAGGCTATATGCATCGGCAATGCCGGTGACCCCGCGTTTGGCAAACACCCCGGACAAGGCGAAGTACAGAACTGACCAGCCCAGCCCGATTATTGCGGCGTGTCGAAAACTGTCAGGAATGCAAAAGATCGCTCGCATGAGCATGACCCCCACTAGCATTGCTGCCATACCTGGTGCCAGATGCGCCAACGCTGAGGCCACCTGCTGCGCTGCAGCGGCATCGAACGCGCCGCGTTGGAACAACAGGAAGACGATCTCGTCCGAAAAGCCAAGGATGCCTAGTGCGATCAAGCCCGCGGCACCGCCAACGCTCAACACAATCAGTGCCAACGTTTGGCGGAACCGGACGACGTCGCCGTTCACCGCGATTCGTGCGAGGATTGGAACGGCAATGGCGGATGGGCCCAAGATAACGAGGTTGCCAGCACCGATGAGGATCCGTTGCGCATAGCCCAATGCCGCGAGCGCTCCCTGGCCTGTACGCGGTGCCCAGAAGGAGTCTATGACGGCGTAGCTGGAGAAGCATGTCAGTGCCACGACTGACAGCCAAACCGAGGATCGGATCGCGACTATAGCTGCCCCACTGGTTTGCGACCCGGACCGCCAGCAGAAGCGGTCGCGCTGTACCCACCAGCCAACAAGCGTGACCGCCAGCGTTCCTGTCAGCACGCCGGCCGCGACGACCCATATTGCATGGAGGGGAATCGTAAGAAGTACTAAGATTGAGACGATTCCAGGCGGTAGTGACAGCATTGCGGCGGTGATCTGCCGGCCCACCGCATTAAGGCGTGCGATCAGCAGCGCGTTGACGAGCTGTACCCCGCCAGTCGTCCACGCGAGAATTATCAAAAGCGGTAATTGCGGTTGATCGCGAATGGTTGAACCAGTCGGCAGGAGCAGTGCAGGTTGAAGGAGTAAGGCAGGCAACGCACCTAGTCCCAGCGTTGCTGCTAAGACAAGAATGCCACGGAGCAATCTCCCCGACAATCGGCGTTCATGTTCGGGGTCGGCCGTGGCACGCGTGATTTCCGGAACTGCGATGTAGCTGACGCAAGTGGCTAACAACCCAGCTAGGAACGTCGGCAAGCCCAGTGAAAACACGTAAGTGTCCACATTCTGCCCGGCGCCGAACCGGGATGCAATAATTGCCTGGGCTGCGAAATTGACGAGGCTTCCGCCAACGCCGCATCCAGTTACCATCAGCAAGCGGAAGACTCGTAACCACATGCCGGTTCAGTCTGTGGCGCAAAGTTGGTCAAACAGGGCGTTAAGCAGCGGACTGGGTGTAACCAAGCGACGGCCGGCTAGGCATGCTGCCCAGAACGCAAGCGTGCTATCGTTAGAAATGATTGTGCGATACCCGCTCATCAACCGCAACGTCTCATCGGCGGATGCTGATGCGCTAGGTACGATCGATAGATTTTGTCCAACGAGTGAGGGGCTGCGGATCGCTTCCTTAACGAGATCTTCGCGATTAGTAATAATGAACGCGCCAGCTGGTAATTCTTTGAAGCGCTCAGCAAGGTAAGTAAGCTGCGACTGTTCGTCATCAAAGAAGTCGCCAAGCCGGATATGATGCAGTTCGTCACCATTGACCACGTTAGGATGGATCTGCAGCTCGCGACGGATGCGATTAATCTCATGGGAAATCGCATTAACACTGAAAGCACGATAAAAATGCGTGTCTTGAAAATAGGCGTCGGCGAAGATTGTAGCGCCGATGGTAACGGTGCCATGCGATGACAAACGCGCCCGCTCAAGTAGCTTAGGCAGGCGTATCCGTGAGATGAGCCCGGCGATCGATCCGGGTTGCGGATGGCCGGCAAAGGCGGTGTTTAGGCTGAAGGCATGTGGATAATTGGCATCGTGAACCAGTTCCGGCTCCAGGCCGTTTGCTAGGAGTCGTGCATAGAGTATCTGGAAGATCTGGTTACCCAGCCCGCCGTGTGTACGCACGACAACATGATAGCTGCGTCGATTATCGTTCATAGTGTCGCCTGATCGATTATTAGTGCGCTTTGATTACCAACTGCGCCCGATAAAATAAAAAATCTGAGCTGCGATCCGTCGCGCAGGCGAGCGTCGATGGTTTGCCTCGATTGCGATCGCGTCGTACCGACAAAGCGCACGCTCAACAAGCGTGTCAGAAACATGTTCGAGACTGTCAATCAATAGATCGAAGCGGCGGAACATCCTGATACGTCGCATGGCTAGGCGCGATTGCAGCAGACTTCCAGTGATCTGATATTCAGAAAAATCGAGCGTACCACCTGAAGGTAAGACATACTCCTCAAGGAGAGAAATAAAGCCGTCTGGGGTCGCCAATTGCTGCAGCATCGGGTCGCGCGAAAAGACGTTGCCGTTCGCAACGCAGCTTAGTTTGGGTGGGGTAAGTCCTAGGGCTACAAGCAGTCGGTCGTAGTTTTCAAACTGTTCGCCGGTGGTTAGGACGGTCGGCCGGGCCAGCACCTCGCGCAATAGCTGGTGCGAAAAAATCGTGTCGCCATCAGCCATGAAGACATAGTCGGTGTTGAGCATCGTTACAGCAGCTAGTTTGATAAACTGCTGTAAGTACCAACCCGGAGCTCTGTCGAAGCTAGCTAGCCGCTCGCAATGCGCTCGAAGATAGACGCTAACCTTCTCTACACCCGGGAGTGCTTCGTCGTCGATGTGGCGCGTGCCGGCTGCGAAGTGGACGTCGTGATCCGCATATGCGGCAGGACGTACAACCATCGACCGAATTCCATTCGCTGCATAATAGCGGGAAGCAACGGCTGCTGTCGGCAATGCGCGGGGGCCGGCGCAAATTACAAGCGGGGACATGGTAATTTTATCCTGGACGAACGATAGTCCGCGCGGTGAGCGATGAAGCAGTAGCCGACCGATCAGGCGTGACATCATGGGAAATGGCGGCGGCAGTCTCGGACGATGGCACCCGTTTGGCGCCGATCGCAAGGCCAAGCAGCCAATTGGAGATGCAGATCAGGATGATGCCGTTAAAATAGCCTTGGAATGCCTCTGCCATCATGATGAGCGATGGATAGAGAGAAAGCATAAGCAGCGCGCTAGAGGCGCTCATTTTACTATTCCGTTGAAGTGATCGAAAATAGGCATGCAGAAGACCGGCAAGTGTCATCAAAGCGATGATGCCTAAGATGCCGCCGTGCCAATATCCCTCACCAAGTATTGTTGGAGATACGCCGCCCTCAATACCAAAGATATCATGCGAAAACTTCACTGACAGCGGTTGTGGTTTACCAGGCCATAGCGAAGATGGCACGGCGATTGTCAACGCCTCGATAAAGATTGGAAAGAATAAAACATAGTCAGCGAACGTCTCCATATGATCGATTGTTTGCTGGACGATATCAGCGCCCATCGAACGCAGTGCGACGGTATAGGTTATGTCGGGGCGGGTGAGATATACGTAGTTAAGATATTCAAGATAACTGCCGTAGTTCGCCGCATATGGAATCTCACGCTGAATGCCGTACAGAGTAAAGGCCATCATCAGCGCAACCGAGCCGATCAATATATATTTTCCCGGGATCCGCCGAATGAACGAGTGATAGAAGAAACCCGCCTGCAGTAGCGGAAGGAAAATGAGCGCACGAAAGCCGAGCTGGCTCGCTGGGAATGCAGCGATTAGGTAAAGGACGAATAGCTTTACTGCGCCCGCACGTCCGGTGAACTGTTTGACGTTATTTAGCATCGTCGCGCACATGCCGATTGCCAACATCGTCGTGGCGGGAAAGAGAACCCATCCCTGCCCCCCAACTCCTTCGGTCCGCCACGCCTCGCGCGTTACAGCGAATGCCGCGAAGCCACCATTAATTAAGACCAGCCCGAGAAAGGCAAGGTAACCTAGTACGAAGATGCCAGCACAGATCAGATTAACACGCGTTCGTGGCCAAGTCACCGGTATTGCTACAGGGCCAGTCACCGGGCGAGCGTCAATCGCATGTATTACAAAAACGAAGATCAGCTGTGCTATGATCATTAAACCACCGAGCCAGACGATGTCAGACATAGGCGTCAGCGGAGATAAAGCGGTAAACCGGGGGAGATAGTAAGTCGTCCCCAAGAATAGGTTAAGCGGCAACTGGATGATAAAATAAATCTGAAATAGAATGTGCGGCGTCAATACAGTTGTCCGCCGGTCAAGGCTGACCTGTCCAACGACGATCGTTATCGACAAAAATAGGAACAGGAAGCTTAGCACAGTTTATCCCAACGCGGCCTTGACGGCATTGATGACGCGATCTTGATCGGCATCAGTCATGAGCGTGTACAACGGTAAGCTCACTAACCCGTGATAGGCGCGATCGCCCTGGGGATAGTCCGCCGCCGTCAGGCCATAAGTATCGCGCCAGTAGGGCTGCCGATGCAGCGGGACGTAGTGTACGCTGGTGCCGATCCCAGCAGCGCTCAGCGTCTCTATAAACCGAGCGCGTGTATCAAGATCGTCATCCAAGACCGTCAGTCGAATTGCATAGATGTGCCAAGCGTGGGTATCCCCTTGAACTGGGCGGGGGGCATCAATGATCGGCAGCTTAGCAAAGGCATCCTGATATCGGCGAGCCAACGTGTCGCGGCGTTCTGCAAATGCATCGATCCGGGTTAGTTGGACTCGACCAAGCGCGGCAGACATGTCATTGAGGTTGTACTTGTATCCGGGTGCGACAACCTCGTAATACCACGCAGGTGTCTTGGACTGGAACCGTTCAAATGCGTCGCGGTTGATCCCGTGGAGGCGCATTACCCGCATCCGCTCTGCCAACGTAGAATCGCGAGTGACCACCATGCCACCCTCGCCTGTGGTCATCGTCTTGTTCGCATAAAAACTGAACACGGTGATGTCGGATGCTAGCGTGCCCACCAGCGCTCCCCGATACATTGTCGGGAATGCGTGCGCTGCGTCCTCGATCACGCGTAGGCCATGCCGCTGAGCGATCTCGAAGATCGCGTCCATGTCGCAGGCTAGTCCTCCATAATGAACGACAATGATCGCTTTGGTTCGCTCAGTGATGCGGCGCTCAATGTCGGCGGGGTCTATGTTGAGCGTTGCTGGATCAATGTCAGCAACGACTGGATCAGCGCCCATGTAGCGCACAACCTCAGCGGTGGCAGTAAAGGTGAGCGTGGGAACGATCACCTCGTCGCCCGGGCCGATGCCTATCGCTTCGACCGCAAGATGCAATCCCGCGGTCGCCGAACTAACCGCCAGCGCAGTGACGTCACCGCCAAGGTAGGTCGAAAATTCCTGTTCAAATGCCCGGGCATTAGGACCAGTGGTGACCCACCCGCTAGCCATCGCCTTGCCAACGGCGGCTTGTTCGGCCTCACCGATATCGGGGAGTGCATAGGGGAGGAAAGGCAATTGTGTCGTCGTCATGATCGCCCCCTTAAAGAACCCGGGGGGCGGGGAACAGTCACGAAAATGATTCGATGAAGATCAGGGTTCAATTAAGCGATGCGCCGTCCCGCCTCGATGGTCGACACTATCGCCTTGTCGATTGCGATCGAAGCGGTTGCCGCCATAGCGCAAACCAATGCGATTCAGCCCGATCGCGATGCCATAATCTCCGTTAGCGACAAACCGGTTGTCGGTAACGACCGCATCGACGCTTTGGGTCGCGTCGGTGTTGGCCTGCAACAGGACGCCCGACCCCCTATTGCGAGCAACATCGTTATCGAGAATCGACAGACCCACGATTGAGCCCACGCCATCATAGGTTCCGGCACGGACCCCTGCGGCACTATTATTGTTTATTCGGTTCTTGCGAATCGTGACGCCCCGCTGGCCGACTGAAGAAATCGCGCCGAACTGCCGTTCTTCGCTACAGCAAATGCCTTCGCGACCGTTGTGAGCAATCTGGTTTTCCAAGATGACGATGTCTGTAATCTGAACGCCCGCGGAACTAATGAAGACGCCGCATCCCTTGTTGCTAGCGATAACATTGCGCTCGATCAGGACTGGGCCGACACCACGTGTTACGGCAATGCCCCCGCCGACCGATTCTCTGTCATCCGTCACGCCGGAGTGCGTAATAACATTTCGGCGAATCACGATATCACGCGCCAGCGCGCCGTACAGGTTAATGCCGTATTGCATCCAGTTGCTGATTGTGCAGTCCTCAACGACCGTGCGGCTTGGTCGACCGTGCCGATTGCTGGCAGGATCATTAACAATCGATATGGCTGATTGAAACGTATCATCGGTGATCGCCGACAATTGGTCCTTACCACCTTGAAGTGATAGGCCAGCGACCCGTCCTCCGCCACAATGCAGAAAGCCAATACCGTTCGCATCGCTGCTCTCGTTGCGGATCACCGAGGTCGGCCCCGCGCCGACGATCTCGCAATCGTCGCCTGTAATGTGGATGGCGTTGCCGAATGGGATCTGGCCACCGCGATATCGCCAGGCGGTCGTATGGAGCGTCACCGATGCGTCGAATTGGAGCTGAGTTGCGTCGATTGGCACGAGAAGGCGCCCGGTGACGCGGTAAGTGGCCGGACCCGGCAGCGTGACACTGCCGCCGCGCGACAAGGCTTCGTTGATCGCCGCAGTATCGTCTTGGCGACCGTCCCCGATGGCACCATACTGCCTAACGTCGCCGCCGATCTGGTAAAGACGGAACCCGCGGCCATCGGCGCTGATCGCCGAGGATCGTGGATAGCGTTGGACCCAAGTGCGATCAATCCGTGAATCGAAGACATAGCGCCCGCCACCAATCCCCTTTCGTGACCAGCCTTCGGTGACGATCGTCGTCACGCTTGCCGGCCATTGCAACGTCGCGATGTCGATGAACAGACCGGCATTTGCCGATTCCTGAGCGCAGGCGACCGTCGGGAAGCCGAGCATTGCAGCAGCGATGGGCGCCCGCTGTAGGACGTCACGACGCGACATGCTCTGCAAGGAGGTAAGATGGTAGTCTCGGTCAGGCATAAGGATGAGGTTCCAAAAGGAATTGAGTGGCGGCGGATATCTGGGTAACGGTAGGTTGCTCGGGCATGCCCGCTGTCGATCTTAAAGCTAAAGCTTATGCGAAACGTATCGATCCGCTAAGGGGGCTATCTTGCGTCCGATTGGTGCGCAACAGGCGCAGTTTTTCAACAGGCAATCGGCATGTTAGCATCCGTACGATCCAGTTACAGACCCAGCATGAGCTTGAACTCCATCCTGGTACTCGGCCTCCTCGTGGCGATCTGGGTGGCGGGCGGTGCGTCGCGGGCCGATGAGCTAGGGCAGGCAATAGTACGAACCGCAGCGTGGATCGCGATTGTCGTTACCGCGTTGTTTGGGGCCCGCCCATCGCTGTCGAAAGTTAGTCCGGCATTGTGGATTATCTTGGCTGCGCTAGTTCTGGTGCTGGTGCAGCTTATACCTCTGCCACCTGCTATATGGCAGGTAATGCCAGGCCGACTTGGACTGGCCAACGCAACCAAAGCGATAGGCATGGCCGAGGTGTGGCGACCGATCGCGATCGTGCCCGGCGCGGCGGTTAATGCCGCTGCATCGCTTGTCGTTCCTTTTGCGATACTGCTGCTCGTCGCCGGACTTGACGAGCGGGAAATTGCATGGCTGCCTGCCATAGTTTTAGGAATGGCGGCGGCGACTGCGTTGCTCGGGCTGCTGCAATTCTCGGGCGCCGGGTTCAACAATCCTTTCGTAAACGACTCTCCAGGACAGGTCAGCGGGAATTTCGCTAACCGCAATCATTTTGCGCTGCTGTTGGCAGTCGGATGCTTGGTAGCGCCAGTCTGGGCATTTCAGGTTCGGCAGCGCTTGAGTTGGCGAGTGCCTGTCGCCGTGGGACTGGTGGTACTGTTTGTGCTCCTCATTCTGGCTAGCGGGTCGCGGGCAGGCCTTTTAATCGGCGTGTTAGCTATTGTAATGGCTTTGCTGCTAGTTCGAAACGCCATTCAGCGCGAACGGCGACATCTGCCACGTTGGGTGTTTCCCGTGATCGTAATGGGAAGTGTCCTGACCATCGGATTGTTCGTTCTACTCAGTATCGGCGCTGATCGTGCCATATCCGTCGACCGATTGTTCCAAATGGAAGCAGGGGAGGATTTGCGCACACGTAATATGCCAACGGTCCTAAGGATGATCGGTACCTATTTTCCCGTAGGTTCGGGGTTCGGCGGTTTTGATCCGGTCTTCCGAATTCACGAGCCGTTGGCGATGCTTAAGCTTACCTATTTTAACCATGCCCATAATGATTTTTTAGAGGTGGCCCTCGATGGCGGTTTTGGCGCGTTGGTTCTGTTGGTTGCCGTACTAATATGGTGGGTTGTAGCCAGTATCAGGGCGTGGCGGGGAGGCGCGGATGTCGCCAAGCTCGGTTCGGCAATGCTTGCTCTAGTTTTTGTCGCGGCAGCGTTCGATTATGCGGCTCGAACCCCGATAATGATGACGATTATCGTCATCGCCGCCATTTGGCTTGGAACGCCGCGAACGAGAATTGCGCGTACGCCTTTACCCGCTGCGGCAGGCCAACTATAGGCCCCCATGTTTTTCACTGCTTCTCCGGAAATTCGAAACCGCATGCGTAAGCATTATATCGCCCTTGCAATAGCGGCGGCTCTATCTGGTTGCGCGAGCAGTCGCCCGTTGTCCTCCACAGAACGATTGACGGTTGTCGAGGGAGGCAACATGCTGCCCCCGCCGGGCCGGGGCGACCTGACCGCGGCAGACCGGCCTGCGCTGATTGGACCGCTCGACACCATCCAGGTCGACGTCTTTAATGTGCCCGAACTTAGTCGCGAGATGCAGGTGGATGCCAGTGGGCGTATTGCCATGCCGCTGGCAGGCACTATTGATGCTCGAGGTAAGACCGCTGAGGAACTGGCGACGGTGATAGAAACGGCGCTACGTGCAAAATATGTTCGCAGCCCTGGCGTAACCGTTAACATCAAGAGTTCAGTCAGCCAGGTCGTTACAATCGATGGGCAGGTTATCGAACCGGGGCTGTACCCGGTCACAAACGAGATGACCTTGATGCGGGTGATCGCATCGGCCAAGGGGTTGGCGGAGTTCGCCCGCCAAGAAGATGTCGTCATCCTGCGTACCGTCGGTAACCGGCGCATGGCTGGCCTCTACAATGTAGCGGCCATCCGACAGGGTGCCTATGACGATCCGGCGGTGTTCGCAAACGACGTGATTGTTGTTGGTGATTCTCCGCAGCGTCGCCTGTTCCGCGATATCGTTTCTCTGTCTCCAATCTTGGCGGCTCCGCTAATCGCAATCGTGCAATAAGGTCGGCCGTCCATGACCCCAACTTTTTCGACTCCTTATCGCAGTGATGCGCTCGCCGCGACAACGGCTAACGACGTTTCTATGATCCGGCAGTATATTCGAATTGCCATGCGCTGGCGGTACGTCATCCTAGGCGTCACGGTTGGTTGTGTCGTCGCGGGATTGATCATCACGTTATTGATGACCCCCAAATTCACAGCGACCGCAACCATAGAGATTTCCCGCGAAGCCAATCAGGTTACCAATTTTCAAGGGGTAGAGCGCGAGACGAGCGTTGCTGATCAGGAATTTTATCAGACGCAATATGGGCTCCTGCAATCGCGCTCTTTGTCTGAGCGGGTCGCTACGCAGTTGCGTCTGGTCGATGATCCCTCATTCTACGAACGCTTCGGTGTTTCGCGCAAGGAGCCGGCATTTCAGCAGATCAACGGTCGGTATCCGGCGTCAGGGAGGGCTATTCGCCAGCGCGTTGCGGGTGAAACGTTGCTGAAGAACCTAAATATAGCCCCAACCCGCTTGTCACGCCTCGTCGATATCCGTTTCACCAGCCCCAATTCAGAGCTTTCGGCTAAGGTCGCCAATACGTGGTCTGATGCGTTCATCCAGACGAACCTCGAGCGCAAAGTCCAGGCGACGTCATATGGCCGGAACTTGCTTCAGCGGCAGCTAGCTCAACAGAAGGAGCGGCTCGATGAGAGCCAGCGTCAGTTAGTAGGCTACGCATCTCAGCAGCGGATCATCAATCTGCCCGCTCAGTCGAATGCCGATGGAACAACCTCGGAGCGTTCGATCGTTGCCGATGACCTCGCCTCGCTCAACACCGCTCTGTCCCAAGCGACCGCCGAGCGAATTGCCACGGAGTCACGCTACAGAGAAGGTGGTCGTGCGGGCGCCTCGTCGGAAGCACTGCGCAATCAGGCAATAAATTCGCTGCGACAGCGCCGCGCCGAATATGCAGCCGATTATCAAAAGCTATTGATCCAGTTTGAACCGGGATATCCCGCTGCCCGCGCGCTCAAGTCGCAAATTGACCAGCTCGACCGAAGTATCGGCAACGAGGAGCGGCGCGTGTCGGGTTCGCTCGAAACCGATTATCGTGGCTCTGTCGAGCGTGAGAGGGCGCTCCAGGCGCGGGTCGAACAATTAAAGAACAACTATCTCGATCTGCGACGCCGTTCGATCCAGTACAATATCTTTCAGCAGGAAGTGGATACAAACCGAGCATTATACGATGGGCTGCTCCAGCGCTTCAAGGAAATCGGCATAGCTGGCGGCGTTGGTGTAAACAATGTGTCAGTCGTAGACCAAGCCGATGTGCCGCAGAAGCCGTCGAGCCCGCGCCTGCTTGTTAACATTGTAATCGCGTTGCTTGTCGGGCTGGGGCTTGGCGCTGCGCTTGCTTTTGCACTTGAGCAGATGGACGAGGCGATAGCTGATCCGGCAGAGGTTGAGCGCCGCCTCGGCCTACCGCTGTTGGGTTCGGTGCCCAAGGTCGATGGCGTCACTCCGCGCGAAGCGTTACTTGATCGCAAGTCAGATTTGGTTGATGCTTATCTGGCGGTGCAGACTAATCTTGCCTTCACAACTGAACATGGTGTGCCGCGATCGTTCTCGGTTACCTCAACCCGCCCGGCTGAGGGCAAATCGACAACCGCATTAGCGCTTGCCACCATGCTAGCGCGTAGCGGCAAACGGGTAATTCTAGTCGATGGTGACATGCGCTCGCCGTCGGTGCATCACTTGGGCAGAGTCGATAACGACCGCGGCCTCAGTAACTTCCTTACCGGTCAGGATGAAATCGCGTCGCTGACCTTCCAAATAACCGATCTGGGTTTCACTGCCATGTCAGCAGGGCCGATTCCGCCTAATGCTGCTGAGCTGTTGACGGGCAATCGTTTGTCACAGCTTATCGAGAGGCTGTACGAACAGTTTGACCATGTTGTGATTGATAGCCCACCAGTCATGGGCTTGGCCGATGCGCCGCTCATCGCAAGTCGAGTTGAGGGCGTGGTCTATGCCGTGGAATCGCATGGAATTCGTTCAACGCTGGTCAAGGCAGCGCTCGCCCGGCTAGCCGCGGCGAACGCCCACATCTTTGGAAGTGTGGTGACAAAGTTTGAGGCAAGCAAAGCGCATTACGGATACGGTTACGAATATGGCTATGGCTATGGCCGCGATAAGTCTAAGGCCAAGGCCTGATGTCTCGTCGTGGCGCGCGCGTGCAGCGTTCCGCCGCTGAATGGCGTGCACGCATTATGCTGGCCATTGCGGCTGCCGTTCTAGGCACCGTCTCAGTCTCACATTCCCTTGCATATATGATGCGTATTGCTGCGGTTGAGCATGCTCATTTGCTGGCGCCCTGGGATGGACGGATTACGGCACTCCTATCTGCAAAGCTATCCGGTCCTGAGGCGAGCGTTGCTGAACGTCGTCGTGCTGATGATTTGGCTAGACAGGCGCTGCAACAGGATCCCACTGCAGTACCTGCAGTTGCGACGCTCGTCATTGATGCGGAGATTCGCGGAGATACCGCGACCGCACGGAAAATATTCACCTATTCAGAAATGCTGTCACGGCGTGACCTGCGCACGCGAATATGGGCGATTGAAGACGCGGTCGCGCGCGGCGATATCCCAGGCACATTACGCAACTATGATATCGCACTACGAACGTCACGAATTGCGCCAGATCTATTGTTTCCAGTACTGATCAACGCGATTACAGACGGTAACATCCGTGCGGCGCTCGTTCGTACGTTAGCAGCGCGGCCGGCATGGGGTGATCAGTTCATTGCCTATGTATCTGGTAACGGTCCCGATGCCCGTGCCACTGCCCGCTTGTTCGAAGCGTTGCAGAAGCGCCAGATCGTCCAGTCGGAAGGCGCGACCGCCGCATTGGTCACGCGGCTGCTAACGGAAGGGCATGTCGACGATGCTTGGCGTTACTATTCTTCTGTGACCCCCGGCGTTGATCGTCGGCAGTCGCGCGATTCACAATTTGTCGCCAATCGTGCCACACCGTCCGCCTTCGATTGGAACCTGGTCAGCGACAGTGGGATCGTAGCAACGATTCAACGAGGTGAGCGGGGTGGTATATTCGATTTCTCGGTTCCTTCGAGCTTGAGCGGGCCGCTGCTCGAACAGATGCAGTGGCTTCCACCTGGAAGTTATATACTCGAGGGACACAGCATTGGGATCGATCAGCCTGATGCGACACTGCCTTACTGGGTTCTGCATTGCGGAGAGGGCCGAGAACTTGGCCGTGTGGTGGTACCCGCATCAACGCGAGATAATGGCCGCTTTTCAGGCCGTTTCCGCGTCCCGGCCGATTGTGCAGTCCAGCATCTAATCCTGATGGCACGCGCAACCGACCAGATGACGGGCACAATCGGTCAAATCGATCGCGTTCGATTGCGTCCGATCGGCGGATGACGGATATTTTTTAGAGCCTGAACGCGACCCGTAGCAGCAGGTGATAATCGAGAGCCGGAAATGCCTGGTCCTGAGTCGAACTAACTAGGTCTGACTCTATCAGCATATAAAATGCTCGCGAATTCGTATGATTTTACGCTAACCGACGCGGCGAGATGGCAGACCTGATCGGAAACGTCCTGTCTGCGCCAGAACCTTGAAGGGCCATTATGACGAAGAACGTTGCGCTTATCACCGGTATCACCGGACAGGACGGTGCGTACCTAGCCGAACTACTGCTGTCTAAGGGATATGAGGTTCACGGTGTCAAGCGTCGGTCTTCATCTTTCAACACAGGCCGCATCGAGAACATATATCAGGATCCACACGAACAGAATGCGCGCTTTCATCTGCACTATGGCGACCTGACCGATTCGACCAACCTGATTCGCTTGGTACAGCAAGTACAGCCGACTGAGATTTACAATCTTGCGGCGCAAAGCCATGTGCAGGTGAGCTTTGAAACCCCGGAATATACCGCTAACGCCGATGCGATTGGAACGTTGCGTTTGCTCGAAGCAATTCGAATTCTGGGTCTGGAAAAGACGGTGCGCTTTTATCAGGCATCTACCTCGGAGCTTTATGGGTTGGTGCAGGAAGTGCCACAGAAAGAAACCACCCCCTTCTACCCGCGGTCCCCCTATGGCGTAGCAAAGCTCTACGGGTATTGGATCGTAGTAAATTACCGCGAAGCCTATGGAATGCATGCGTCGAACGGTATCCTATTCAACCACGAAAGCCCGTTGCGAGGTGAGACGTTTGTCACCCGTAAGATTACCCGCGCCGCCGCTGCAATCAAACTTGGGCGGCAGGACAAATTGTGGCTTGGCAACCTCGATGCGCAGCGAGACTGGGGTCACGCCCGCGAATATGTCCGTGGCATGTGGATGATGATGCAGCAGGACACCCCGGACGATTATGTGCTGGCGACTGGCGAAACGACGCGGGTACGCACTTTTGTTGAATGGGCGTTCGAGGATGTGAACATCATGCTGCGCTGGGAAGGCGAAGGTGAGAACGAGAAGGGCTATTGCCGCGATACCGGACGCTGCTTGGTTGAGGTGGATCCGCGCTATTTTCGTCCAACCGAAGTGGAGTTGTTAATCGGCGATCCGACCAAGGCTAAGGTAAAACTGGGTTGGACACACGAGACTAGCCCGCGCGATTTGGCACGCGAGATGGTGGAGGCTGATCTTGTTTTGATGCGCGACGCTCCAATCGCTAAGGGTGTCTGACATGATTGGTAAGCGCTACGGCTTGGCGGGTAAGCGAATCTTTGTGGCCGGGCACCGCGGCATGGTTGGCAGTGCGATTGCGCGCAAGCTGGCGGAACGTGGCGCCCAGGTGGTAACGCGCACCCGCTCCGAGCTCAATTTAACTGACCAATGGGCGGTGCGCGAATTTTTTAGCGCTGAGCCGATAGATGGTGTTGTGCTGGCCGCGGCAAAAGTGGGAGGAATCCATGCTAATAGCATCTATCCCGCTGACTTTATTTACGAAAACCTGATGATCGAATGCAATATCATCCATCAGGCGTTCGCGAGTGGGGTTCGCCGGCTACTGTTTCTTGGCTCATCATGCATCTACCCGCGCGTGGTCGCGCAACCGATGCGCGAGGATGCATTGTTGACAGGAAATCTCGAGCCTACAAACGAGCCCTATGCGATTGCAAAGATCGCCGGTATCAAGCTGTGCGAAAGCTACAATCGTCAGCACGGCACCGACTATCGCAGCGTTATGCCGACCAATCTCTATGGCCCTGGCGATAATTTTCACCCTGAAAATAGTCATGTGATGCCGGCGCTGATCCGGCGTTTTCACGAGGCGGTCGAGGTGGGAGCAAAGCAAGTGACGATCTGGGGCACGGGCACGCCGCGCCGCGAGTTTTTACACGTTGACGATATGGCTGAAGCATCATTGTTTGTCCTTGACCTGCCGCTCGAGGGCTACCAGGCTAATACCATGCCTATGCTTAGCCACATCAACGTCGGCTACGGAAAGGACGTGACCATCGCCGAGTTGGCGAAATTGGTGGCGCGGGTGACCAAATTTAGTGGTGAGATCGTGTTCGACACGACTAAACCCGACGGCACAATACGTAAGTTAATGGATTCAAGCCGAATCGAAGCGATGGGCTGGAAGCCGTCAGTTTCTCTAGCCGATGGGGTACGTGAAACCTATCGCTGGTTTCTTGACCATGTAGCGTCCGCTTAAAATTCTCTGTCTTTCCATTGCCGGCTGGCTGCAGCCATCCGTGGCTAGGCGAACGGCGCAAGTCAGCCTATAGGCGTGAGGATGCGAAAAATATTGTTGCTCGCCCTGTTTGGATGGGCTGTCCCTGTAGTAGCACAGGATCGCGACGAAGTCCTGGTTGCCCCCCCTGTTCCCTCTCAAAGTCGCCAGGGAGAAACCGCGCGATCGGGGGCTGGACAGGTTGGGCTACGTCAGAGCCGTGAACAGGTGCAAGCTGACACTGGCATCGAGCCGATGGGGCGGATCGACGGGCGCATTCAGAACCGGGTGCAAGCGCGTATCCGCAACCGGATCGATCGGTATTACGACCCGCGCGCCAACGCGACATCACCATTTGCAGTCGCAAGTGAGCAAGCAGCAGCGCTTGGGCGGTCACGGCGGTAAGCGCTTGGGTGGGAAATAACCGTGCTGTCCGTCTCTTATGAAGCAGCTAACAGTACACGCCTGAGTAATTTTCACTTGAAACGCTGTCGCGTCGCCGATTTGGATTTCATGTCTACATTCTTCAGGGCGGCCAAAGTTATAGCATTTCCAAACGACCCCTATGTCCGATAAGTATCATTCTCGGACAGGAGGGTAGCGTGGCGAAATCGAGCGTGGCACACGCTCTTGTATGGTCGCTTCCCGCACTCCTGGACCGATGCCGTGCGATCCGGACATCAAATCGTCGCAAACACCGTTCGTTACCGTGGTCTCGGATGAACCGATGTTGCCCACGATCCTGCATGAAAAGATCGAGCGCGCGGCCGCGTATGCGAAAGCGGCCCGCGCCGGTGCAACGCGACGCGCTTACGATTCCGATTGGACGATCTTCACCGCCTGGTGCACGCGGCATGGTCTGCCATCGCTCCCGGCCACACCGGACATCGTTGCGGTCTTTGCCAGCGACCAAGCGACCGCCGGGCTCAATCCGTCGACGATCAACCGGCGGGTGGCAGCCATCGGACATCATCATCGCGCTGGCGGGTATCCGGCACCGACTGCGATGCCGACCGCGGGTCGTCTGGCTGAAGTACTCGCCGGCATTCGCGCGGAACACGGCGGTGCCAAACGACAGAAACGTCCCGCAGATGCGGCTGCGCTTCGCAACATGCTGGCCGCGATCGACGGTGAAGGTCTGCGGGCCCTGCGCGATCGCGCGATCCTGGCGATCGGGATGGCCGCAGCGTTGCGGCGGTCCGAAATCGTCGCGCTTCAGGTCGAAAATGTCGGGGTCGTACCCGAGGGGCTTAGACTGACTATCGCCCATTCGAAGACTGATCAGACCCGGCAAGGCATCGTTATCGCCATTCCTGAAGGCTCGCGTATTCGACCGAAGGCGCTCCTTCTCGCCTGGATGGCTGCGGCCGGCCATATTGAAGGACCGCTTTTTCGACGCCTGTCGCGGCTCGATGCGCTTACCCCTGCCGCCATGTCGGATCGTGCGATTGCTCGCCTGGTCCAGCATCATGCTGCCGCTGCGGGCTATGATCCGAAACAATTTGCGGGGCATTCCCTACGCGCGGGATTTCTTACCGAGGGTGCATCGCAAGGCGCGACGATCTTCAAACTTCAGGAAGTTAGCCGACATAAATCGGTGCAGGTTCTTGCTGACTATGTACGGAATGCGGATCTCTTCAAGGATCATGCAGGTCAGCGGTTCCTCTAAGGATCCGATAACCATAGATATCGAAGCTCCGCGGGTCGATGTGTCTACAGGTGGACTTCTAGGGTCCGATATGCCGGTACATTGGCCGAGGGATCAATTATCGCGAATTGAACCGTGGCAGACATTTTAAAGACGCTTGTCGCCTGCTCGCAAAACGGTCGCGTGATAGGGCGGGTTTCGGGTTTTCCGCGTGATAGCACGAAGCCGTATCTTCACACCGTATGGTCCTTGCCGTTGCTCGGCGTTTTCCTCGTAAAATCACGAACGGCGAAACCAGTCGCGGTACCATATTCCTGAAATCGGAGCGTTTTCCCGGAGGCGGGCTGTCCATATGTCTAGTGCCACGATCCAACCCAGCCAATGTTCGTGCTATCACACGGAAAACCCCCTTTCCGTTGGACAAGCGTGAGACACCGACACAGGTTGATCGCTGATAAAGGCGAGTTTGGGATCATGAGCGACGTTTCGGTTTTTCAGGGCGATCTGTTTTCGGTGCATAGCCCGCTGTACGGCGATGTGCAGGGCGAGCGGACCGTGGCTGAATTTCCGTTCTTCGCCCTGTCGAAAAAGGCCCATATGACGCCGATGGTCTTTGAATCGGGCGAAGCCCGGATCGAGATCAATCCGAGCAAGACCGGCGTCGCAACGATCTATGACAAGGAAATCCTGCTCTATATCGCCAGTCTGATGGCGGAGCGGGCCGAAAAAGGCGAAAAAGCCGACCGGATCATGACGTTTACCGCCAATGATCTCTTCCGCGTCACCGGTACGAACGCGTCGGCACGGTCCTATACGTCGCTCAAGGCCTCACTGAATAGGCTGCAAGGGACGCAGATTATCACCAATATCGAAACCGGCGGCGAAGGGTCGGACAGCTCCTTTTCCTGGCTGCTCAAGGCTGACATCAAGTACATCAAGACATCGACGGGCGAGCGCAGGGTAAAATGGGTCGAAGTCATGGTGTGCGATTGGCTGTATCGTGCGATCCTGACGGATCAGAGGATCGCTGCATACCATCATGACTTCTTCAAGCTTGGTCCCATCGAGCGGCGTCTCTACGAACTTGCCAAGTTCAACTGCAAGGACGACGGATTCACACTTGATATTGGCGAGCTTGCGGCGCGCGTAGGCTGCGCTTCGGACCGACGTGGCCTCGAATATTTCAAGAAGCAGCTTCGCGACGTGTCCGAACAGGATAGTCTACCCGAATATACTCTCGATGTGGCTGAAACAAAAATTCCGTCGGGACGTGGTGGTCGGCCACGGTTGCACACGACCATCGGCTTTCGACCCAAAAGAGAACTCGAAATCCTAGACGACGACACGGACGCGTAATCCGTTTGCATGCTAGCACGAGGTTTTCCGTGTAATAGCACGAACGCAAACTCGATACCCGTCGGCCTGCCCGGCTAAGCTACCGGACCCGGCAAGAGTTTTCCGTGTAATAGCACGAACATTTCCCGGGTTTTCCGTGTAAAAGCACGAACCTTGGCGCTTTGCCCTGTCCCCATAAACCGCAAGGGTGGCCTAACGGCGGTCATCGTTCGTCGAATCCGGTTTCTTGCGGATCCGATGAGCGAGGACGTGGTCGTAAAGATCATTGGCAAGGGAGGACAAGTGCCGACGTTTCTGAGTCGCATCGTGCGCAGCGCCTACGCTGGTGCAGGATGCACACATCGCTCAGATCGGCACCCTGCCCTATCTTGCCCCTGGCATCGATGACGAAGGAATGGCTGTGAGCGGATAAAAGGAAACCCGGCACAAAGGCCGGGCATCCCGAAAGCACATACTAGGTTCGTGCCGGCAAGCACAAACGATCGCCTCAACAACGATCCCTAAATACGGGCTTTTCAGATTGAATTCAAGGATGCGCGTTTCGTGCCACGGCTGACTTTTGCCTGTTTCCGCCACCCTAAAAAGGGAACGGACGATGGGGACTATAACGATAGGCGACGCCGCGCTTAAGGCGTTTGGCCGGCTGACGCATGAGCGTTTGGCAGGGCGATCCGGGGGGCGATCGGGTGCGCCGCACCGGACGGGCGCGCCTGTGCTGCGCGACAGCTTGGAGGCGGGCAGCTTCGAGGAGGCGTTCTGGACAGTGCCGGCAAAGGGTGAAACCGACCGTTTGCTGCATGTCGCGCGTAAGACCCTCGATGCTGCAAGACGTTTGCGCCGTGATGCGCGATCGGGGGAGCGAACGCTCACGGCCGTTGAGCGAGGTATCGCGAAGCTGACCGGCAGCGCCGTCCGGGTCTTTGAGGAAATTCTCACGCTCGCGCGGTTGAACCGCGGCCGTGTATATCCTTCCTACGATTATCTTGCCGAGGCGACGGGGCTTGGTCGTGCAACCGTTGGCCGCGCGCTCGTGATCCTCGAAGCGATCGGCTTTCTGGTGCGTCAGCGGCGTTTCAATCGCGTGAAGACCGAGGGACCGGGGCCGCGATACGTTCAGACATCCAATGCCTATCGGCCTCTGCTGCCTGGCAGCGTCCGATCCTATCTCCCCCGCTGGATGCGTCCTGCGCCGTTGCCGGATGACGTTGTCCAGCATCACGCTGATCATGCGGTGCAAACCGCTGCAATGCTGGACACGTTGTCCTGTCGGGAGCTCGCGCAGATTACCGTCGATGGCCAGCTGGGCAAAATTCTTGCTAAGCTGGGTGAAGCGATCGATCGTTCGGAGCGTGAAGCTCAAAATGGTTCAGAACCACTAACCGGTTCTATTAATATGGGTAACTATCAGACGCGCTTTGTCTAAGGACCGGGTCAAGCCACCATGAGCAACCAGCCGGTACTTACAAACGAATAACACGCGGAAAACCCTGGACGCGCCGACGTTGTCGGCGCGAATGCTCCCTACAGGATCATGCGGCTTCTGGAGCTCGATTATCGGGGCTGTCCCGCACGCGTAAGCTGACTGCGCTTGCAAGGAGCAGCAACGTGACTGCGCGGCCCATCCGTGTAGACCAAGTGACAAACGTCACGACGCCGGACAGGTTATAGCGGCGCCTCATGATTGCCGCATCTGCATCAGGCACGTAGAGAGACATGATATCCCCGAGGCCCGCGCCGACATCTTCACCGGAGCGCCCTGGACGGCTGACCGTTTCCAGCATTGTGCCGATGCTATAATGCGCGCAGCGTCAGCGACGCACCGTACGCCCGGCTGCTCCCTGCTACCGATCTCTTCTACGCTCCCCCTCCGATTACCCGCGCAATCGCATTCGATGCGTTCGGGACGCTGGTGCATACCGGCTGCAAGCGGCATCCGTTCGAGCGGCTGATCCGACAAGCACGGAACTAGGCATGGCCCCTGCCCTCACCGATGATCCAGCCGATCGACTTCGCAGACTATGACGCCGGTTGGGCTGCCGTACCTAAACGCCGAGCCGACGATGCTCAACGAGAATTAGAGACGATCGCGCCCTATTCTGACACCCTAGGTACGCTGCGCCGGTTCGGCGAAGAGGGTGTGATGATCGCTGTCGCATCCAACCTTGCCCTGCCCTATACAACCCCGCTGAGGGCTTTGTTTGGCATTCTAGGGGTCACGACACGAAAGTGAGTTTTGCGTACGCTAGGAGCGAACAGAACGTGTCCGCAAACCCGTTACCCGCCGAGATTGTCCGGCTATCCGTCAAAACCGTGTGCTGGCGGACACTCTGACGCTGGCCGGCATACCAGCGTTTAACGGCCAATGGCGGCTAACGCCCGATTGTGTTGAAAAAGCTGGGATCGGCCGCGGGCAGGCCCGTAGTTTGAAACAGAGC